>NZ_CP060698.1:0-705784 GCF_014353055.1 Amniculibacterium sp. G2-70 | reverse complement strand
GAAAATGGTTGGCGAAAAAATGGATAGAAAAAGTCCGCCGCAAAGTTTTAGAGAAGCCAGTCCGGTATTTTTAGCCAATCATGTTCCCACTCTTCTTTTTCAAGGGGGAAATGATCTTTTGGTCAATAAAAATCAAGCATTCGAATTGGACTCTGTTCTCGAAGCTAAAAAAATCCCACATCGACTGGTATTTATGAAAAATGCAGGCCATGCACCACGACTTTTTAGCGAGAATAAAAGAGACAGCATCATCTATCCCAATATTCTCAATTGGATTATAGGAAAAGAATTTAATTCCAAATAAAAAATGAAAAAAGCAATTCTTATCACCATTGGCGACGAAATTTTATCAGGAACAACGATAGATACCAACTCCAATTTTATTGCAGAACAATTGAAAAGCATTGGCATAAAAGTTTCTGAAATAAGAACCATTTCTGATGAAGTTTCAGCGATTGAATCTGCGTTTCTATGGGCTGTGAATCATGCAGATTTGGTGATTGTAACCGGTGGTTTGGGACCGACCAAAGACGATAAAACCAAGAAGGTTTTGGCACAAGTTTTTAGCGATACATTGGTGATGGATGAGGTGGTTTTCGGACATTTAAAAGATTATCTAACCAAAAGAAAACGATTAGAAATTTTAGAACTTAATCGTTCTCAGGCCGAAGTGCCCTCCAAAGCAAAGGTTTTTCTAAATGATTTTGGAACCGCACCCGCCATGATGATGTCCAATAAGCAATGTAAAATATTTTGTTTGCCCGGAGTTCCATACGAGGTGAAGCCCCTTATGAAAGACAAGATCATCCCATTTCTGCAACAAGAATTCTCTTCGGAATATATTTTATCCCAAACCATTTCCATAGTCGATGTTCCGGAATCGGTACTTTCAGAAAAAATTGAATCTTGGGAAATGGCATTACCTGAAAATATGCAACTTTCTTATTTGCCGATTGCTAACAGGATAAAACTGAAATTAACTGCAGTAGGAAAGGATAAAAAAGTTTTGCAAAATCTTTTAAATTCACAGATTGATGGGTTGAAACCTTTGGTCAAAGATCATGTTTTGGCTTGGGATGGCGATAGAATTGAAGAAATATTAAAAGGAATACTAACCGAAATAGGATTGACCATTGCCGTGGCTGAAAGTTGTACCGGTGGTGAAGTTTCTAAGTTGATAACCTCGGTTTCTGGGAGTTCTGCCTATTATTTGGGAGGGATAGTAGCGTATGATTTTCACAAGAAAATTGATATTTTAAAAGTGAAATCCGAAACCATAGAAAAGCATACGGTGGTATCTGTGGAGGTGGCACAGGAAATGGCAAAAGGTTGTCGGGATTTGTTTTTGTCGGACATTTCTATTTCTACCACAGGAGTTGCAGGTCCCAATTCGGACGAATTCAACAATGAGGTGGGCAGGGTGTATTATACCATTCAGGTTAAAGATGTTCAGAAATCGTACACCTTATTTTTGCCCCATTTGGAAAGAAAAGATTTTATGAATTTTGTAGCCATGAAGGTGCTTCAGGATCTTTTGAAAATTTTAGTTCAAACTAAAAACTGAGAATTCATCAGGTTTTTGTAAATTTAAAACTTTAAAAATACAAAAATTATGAAGCTTTCCGATCTTGCCAATAAGTTAGAAATTTCCATAGAGTCGCTCAAAAAATTCATGATCGATTTTGATCTCGAGCTGAACGAATGCATGTGTACCAATTTTGATGTTAAAGAAGACTTTGAAAAATTTGCCTTGGAAAATGTAGAATTTCTACAAAAATTTGAGAAAGATCTTTTTCAGGAAAAATCAGCAGAGATTATTGCTAAAACCTTACAGCAACCCATAGAAAAAGTTCAAGAAGTTATAAAAAAAGACCTGCCCAATTTGTTTGAAAATGGGATGTACAAATCCTCAGTATCTACATTTGGTATCGATAGAAAATTGGGAGGAGATTACCGGTTTGTGTACAATTATTTTGGTCAAAAAAGTACTCTGGTTCAGAGGGATTTTATAGGATATCGGGATTTGTATTTTTACATTACCGAAGTCTTAGACCCGTTTGTTAATCCAGATTCTGTTAAAGAATGGGGCATACACAAACCGGCTGGCATTGTGCTTTATGGCCCTCCCGGAAGTGGGAAAATCTATTGGGCCAATAAAATATCCGAACTTATCGAATACAAATTCAAAGAAGTGAAAAAACATTATCTGGGTACTTCTTTTGTCGATGGCAACAAAACCGGTTTCAATGATTTTTTGGTGACCATGCTAAAGGAAGAAAAAGTTTTACTTTTCCTTGAAGATTTTGATACCATCATGATGGAAAGAAATGAAGAAGTCTCCGTTTCTTCGGACAACGAAGAAACCAAAGAGATCATCATGCATTATATTTCTAAATTCGAAGAAGAAAATATTTTGATGATAGGTTCTGCACATACCGTTTTTGCAATCGATGATGAGGTCTTGGCACCAGGACGATTTGATGTGATGATTCCTGTTTTTCCGCCCAACCACAAAGAAAGAATGGAGTTGGTGCAATATTATATGTTGGAAAACCTGAATGAAGACGCCTTGTTGTACAAAATATTGATTAACAATCAGGCCGATCATTTGCCATTTTGGAAAGAAATTACCAGCAAAATGAAACTTTTCAGCAATACCATGATCGTCGATTTTACACAAAGTCTTAAGAAACACATCAAAAATCAATACAAAAGACTGAAAAAAGAGGATATGGTTATTGGTTCTAATTTATTAGAAGCTGCTCTTAGAGATGCCATAACCAAGCTAACCGAAGAATACCTCAACCAAATTGTGCAGTTTATCCAAGATGTTTCGATTAACAATTATGAAAATTTTGCACAGAGAATTGAAGGAATGAAGGCTGAACTGAGCACTTATACCGTGCAAGAGCAACCGGAAAGAGCCATAGGATTTCAACACAACGGAGAGAAAAAATAGTTGAAGATGTATTTTAGTTTTCATGACCAAACACCAAACACCAAACACCAAACACTAAAAACGAAACACCAAACACCAAACAATTTCTGAATTGATTTTCTTACTTTTGCAGCATGATTACAAATGACCAGTTAAAAGCCGTTCAGAGTCGTATAGACGACCTTTATAAATATCTTCAGATCGAAAAAAAAAGTATAGAAATTGCGAATGACGATGAAAAAACAGCTGCTCCAGAATTTTGGGACAACCCCAAAACGGCAGAAGTTTTTTTGAAACAACTTCGATCCAAAAAGAAATGGGTAGAAGATTACGAATCCATTCATAACCAATTCGAAGATGCTCTGGTTTTGGTCGAATTTGCAAAAGAAGATCCCGATAGTGAAAAAGAATTGGACGATTCTTTTCCGCTTTTGATCGAAAATATAGAAAATCTCGAATTCAAAAATATGCTTTCCAACGAAGGCGATGAGTTGCCGGCCGTTTTGCAAATTACAGCCGGTGCAGGTGGCACAGAAAGTTGTGATTGGGCGTCGATGCTGATGCGTATGTACACCATGTGGGCCGAAAAACAAGGCTATAAAATCAAAGAACTCAACTTTCAAGAAGGCGATGTTGCTGGTGTGAAAACCGTAACTCTAGAAATTGATGGCGAATATGCTTTTGGGTATCTAAAAGGCGAAAACGGCGTGCATCGTTTGGTGAGAATTTCTCCTTTCGACTCCAATGCGAAAAGGCATACCAGTTTCGTTTCGGTATATGTCTATCCTTTGGTTGATGATACGATAGAAATCAACATCAACCCGGCAGATATTTCTTTTGAAACCATGCGAAGCTCCGGAGCTGGTGGACAGAATGTGAACAAGGTAGAGACTGCCGTGCGTTTGCGACATGCACCTACAGGTATTATCATCGAAAATTCTGAATCCAGATCTCAGCTTCAGAACAAAGAAAAAGCCATGCAGCTCCTTCGGTCAAGACTTTACGAAATCGAGTTGGAAGAAAGGATGAAAGCCAGAAACGAAATCGAAGCCGGAAAAATGAAAATAGAATGGGGGAGCCAGATCCGAAATTATGTGATGCACCCGTACAAGTTGGTGAAGGATGTGCGTTCCGGTTACGAAACTTCCGATGTCGATGGCGTGATGAACGGTCAGCTGACTCCTTTCCTAAAGGCTTTTCTTATGGCGGATGGGACTGCAGTTTCGGACGATTTGGATTTGTAAAATTTAAGAATTATTAACATTTTCAGTCTGCATTTTTCTTTTAAATTAAACTATATTTGCGACTAACTTTTTAACTATGGATGCTTTTCAGTGGCAGGATTTACTAAATCCCGAATTTTATATCAAATTGGGTGGGTTTTGGTTAATTCTTTTTATCGTTTTTGCAGAAACTGGACTTTTTGTAGGTTTCTTTCTCCCGGGAGATTCACTCTTATTCATATCAGGAATTTATTCGTCCACCATCATCAAAGAAACTTTTGGTTTTGATGGCGGAGGTTTTGTCAATACGGCACTTTTGGCAACAGCAGTTGCAGTAGCAGGTATCATAGGAAATATGGTGGGATATTGGTTCGGTAAGAAAACCGGTCCATCTCTGTACAAAAGACAAGATTCCTTTTTATTCAAGAAAAAATATCTTTTCAAAGCACACGATTTCTTTGAAGAGCACGGAGCTTTTGCTGTAATAGGAGCTCGTTTTCTGCCTATCGTTCGTACTTTTGTGCCCATTGTAGCCGGTATAGTAGAAATGGATAGGAAAAAATTCATGTTCGACAACATCGTGGGGGCTTTTGCTTGGTCTTTTTCTTTGATTTTTGCAGGCCATTATTTAGATGCTTTGTTCCAGCAACAATTTGGAATTGACCTAAAGGCGCATTTGGAGATGATCATCCTTATCATCGTTTTGGTAACAACTTTGCCTATTATTTTCAAATTTTTCTTTGCAAAACCCAAAGTAAGAGAAGAACAATAGGATGTCGAAAACTTAACAATACAAAAGCTTTCCGTTTTGGAAGGCTTTTTTTATACCCGAAACTTGAAACTTAAAACCTAAAACTCGATACCTTGAAGCATCAAGACTCGGTATTCTTGGCCAGACCCGACCGACTGTTCGCTCTATCTTTTGCTTCTCGCCCACTTTCCAAGGCTTAGCAAAAGGATGCCGCTGCCATTCGGGCTAGGATTAAGGGGCGTGCATGGTTTGTTTATTTTTAGAGATTCGTCGTTTTGAGGGCTCGCCTTCGGCTCGCCCCTTTTTTACAATTTTTCATAAAAAAACAACTCCAATAAAAATTAAAATATTGGAGTTGTTTTTATGATGGTATTTATAGAATTACAAAATATGCTTTTCGGCATGGTAAGAAGATCGCACAAGAGGAGAACTCTCTACATGGCGGAAACCAAGGCTTCTCGCAAAAGCACCCAATTCTTCAAACTCTTCAGGAGTGACAAATCTTTTTACGGGTAAATGTTTTTTCGTTGGTTGTAGGTATTGTCCCAAGGTAATCACATCTACATTGGCATTTCTTACATCTTCAATAGCTTGGAAAACCTCGTCTTTTTCCTCACCCAAGCCCAACATTATTCCGGTTTTTGTTCTTCTTTGTCCGGAGTCTTTTAGGTATTTCAATACATCCAGACTTCTTTCGTATTTGGCTTGTATTCTCACTTCGCGCGTTAATCTTTTTACCGTTTCCATGTTGTGGGAAATCACCTCAGGAGCCACCTCAATCAATCGATCTAAGTGTTTGTGTATCCCTTGGAAGTCCGGGATTAGGGTTTCCATGGTTGTTCCGGGAGAAATTCTTCTCACGGCATTTACTGTTTCGGCCCAAAGTATAGATCCCATATCTTTCAGATCATCTCTATCCACGGAGGTCAGTACCGCATGTTTGATGTTCATTAACTTGATGGATCGTGCTACTTTTTCAGGCTCGTCCCAATTCACATCCATGGGTTTTCCGGTTTTTACACCACAAAAGCCACAACTTCTGGTGCAGATGTTTCCAAGGATCATAAAAGTTGCCGTTCCGTAGCCCCAACATTCGCCCATATTGGGACAAGAGCCACTTTGACAGATAGTGTTTAGTTTGTATTTGTCCACCAAAGAGCGGAGCTCACGGTAGTTTTTCCCAGTCGGAAGTTTTACACGGATCCATTTGGGTTTTTGTACTGTTGTATCTTGAGGTTGATTTTCCATTGTTGTAAAAAAATTCGATGCAAAATTAAGCAATTTTCCATAGTTATTCCCAAAGAATGTTAATCATTGTTCAGGTCATAATCTTTAAGTAATTCGACCAAGATTTTTTTAGCTCTCATGATGCATACTTTGGTGTTGGCAACCGTTATGTTAAGTTCTTCCGAAATTTCTTTTATGCTTTTTTCCTCAAAAAATCGCAGCTGAATAATTTTTTGATAGCGGCTGTCCATACCGGAAATGATGTTTTGTATTTTTTGTTGTTCTTCTACAGAGATCATCAGTTCTTCAGGAGACTGGGCAAATTGGTTTTTCATGTCCTGCCATTGGTCAGTCGTATATTCTTTTTCGGTATTGTTTTTTCTCCAGTAATCGATAATGGTGTTCTGAGCAATGGTCAATACCCAAGTTTTGAACTGGAAATCAGGATCGTAAAGGTTGAGTTTGGAAAGGACTTTGGTAAAGACAATCACGGTAAGTTCGTCTGTTGTATTTATGTCCTGAACCTTCTTCATGATGAATGAAAAAACGGTTTCCCAAAACAAATTAATCAATTGCGTTTGGGACTTTTGATCTTTTTGGTTGGCAGCAATAATCAGTTGCAGTAATTCCTCATTTTTCATAGTATTACAAATGTAATGAAATTGAATGTGTTTTCTGTGTTTTTGATCTTCTTTCTCACCATTTTATACCATTTTTAGAGGATTCTAGATTTTTCTTCCAACAAATTAAACTATCTTTGCAGCTTAAATTTTTTTTAACATGAACGCTTTTATAGAAGAATTGAAATGGCGTGGCTTGTATGCCGATATGATGCCAGGTACCGAAGAACAACTCAATAAAGAGATGACTACGGCCTATATCGGATTCGACCCAACCGCTGATTCATTACACATTGGAAGTCTCGTTCAGATTAAAATTTTGGCTCATTTCCAACTCCACGGACACCGACCTATGGCTTTAGTAGGTGGTGCAACCGGTATGATTGGAGATCCGTCGGGTAAATCATCTGAACGAAATATTCTCGATGAGGAAACCCTAAATTATTATGTGGATTGCTTGAAAAATCAACTTTCCAGATTTCTGAAATTCGACGGCAACGAACCCAATGCTGCTGTTTTGGTCAACAATTACGATTGGATGAAGGAATTTTCTTTCTTAGAATTCATCCGCGATATCGGAAAAAACATCACCGTAAATTACATGATGGCCAAAGATTCGGTAAAAAGAAGATTTACCGGAGAAGGAGGTGCAGAAGGGATGAGTTTTACCGAGTTTACCTACCAATTGTTGCAAGGGTATGATTTCTTACACCTGTACCAAAAAGAAGGCGTAAGACTTCAGATGGGCGGTACAGACCAATGGGGAAACATTACCACCGGTACCGAACTGATCAGAAGAAAAGTGCAAGGAGAAGCGTATGCTTTAACAATTCCTTTGATTACCAAAGCCGACGGTTCCAAATTTGGAAAATCTGAAAGCGGCGAAAATTATTGGTTGGATAAAAAGAAGACTTCACCGTACCGTTTCTACCAATTCTGGTTAAACGCTACCGATACCGATGCCGAAAGATTCATCAAGTTCTATACTTTCCTTGGGAAAGAAGAGATTGATGCCTTAATTGCGGAACATCAAACAGCTCCTCACGAAAGAAAATTGCAAAAAAAATTGGCTGAAGAAGTTACCGTTTGGGTACACGGAAAAGAAGAATATCAAAAAGCTTTGAAAGCTTCAGAAATTTTGTTTGGTCGTTCAACAGCCGAAGATTTGGTAAGCTTGGATCAAGAAACTTTCTTGGATGTTTTCAATGGAGTGCCACAAAAAAAAGTGTTGAAATCCGAAGCAATCGGACAAAATATTGTTGATTTGTTATCTGAAAAATCAGGTTTCCTAAAGTCCAAAGGCGAAGCCAAAAGAGAACTTCAAGGTAATGCCATTTCGGTAAACAAACAAAAAGTTGATGAGAATTTTGTAGCCGAAGAAAGCCATCTGATCGACGGTCAGTTCTTGCTTTTACAAAAAGGAAAGAAGAGCTATTTCATCCTAAAGTTGGTTTAAACTAGAGTTGAGATACCCTACACAAGACTTCCCGGATTGGGAGGTCTTTTTTTTTGTGAGTATTCGTTTTTCTAATTCCAGAATTTTTCTCAAATTTGCCGCATCAATGGGGTGCCAATAGAGTTGGCTGAGATGATACCCAAGAACTCTCCAGTTCTGCACCTGATCCGGATAATGCCGGCGTAGGGATTGTTGCCATCATCTCATCATACAATTTAAAAAATGTTATGATGCAGGATATTTTTCTAAAAACCACCATCTTCGAATGGTTGGGCGTTATTCTTTCTATTTTCCAAGTGCTTTTGGCCAGGAAAAACAATGTTCACAATTATCTTTTTGGGATTGCCGGGATTGTATTGTCCATGTTGGTGATGTTCAGAGCCAAGTTGTATGCCGAATTTTCGCTGAATATTTACTATTTGGTGATGAGCATTTACGGCTGGCTTTTCTGGAAATTCGGGAAAGAAAAAAACGAAGTCGCCATTTCCCAAACCAATCATTCGGAAAAAATGAAGGCGGTGGGAATTGTCGTTCTCAGTTTCGGGATTTTTTATTATTTCCTCACCCATTTCACCAACAGCGATGTCCCAATCTGGGATTCTCTGGTTTCCGCCTTTGCTTGGTCCGGAATGTGGTTGATGGCCAAACGAAAAATTGAAAACTGGATTTTACTCAATGTGAGCAATATTATTTCTATTCCGCTGATGTTTCATAAAGATTTGTACCTCTACGGTTTGTTTTTCATTTTCTTATTTTGTGCCGGTGTTGCGGGTTATCTTCATTGGAAAAAACTTCTTTTAAAACCTCAGTATGCTTAAAATTCAAGAAATTCAAGAGAAATTATTTGGAGTGAATTTAATCCCGGATGATATTATGAATATCGTTCATAAACAACAATGGTTAAGAATTTGGATTCCCAAAGAATATCAAGGTTTGGGATGCCGTTTCCATGAAGGTTTGAAGGTATTGAAAACCGTAGCCAAAATTGATGGCAGCTTGGGTTGGATGGTTACGCTCTGTTCTGGAGCCAATTATTTTTCCAGAAACCTAAAACCTCAAATCGCTCAGCAAATATTTACCGATTCTAAAGCTTGTTTTGGAGGCAGTGGAATGTTGGGTGGTACCGCCAAAATTAAAGAAGGCAAATACCAGATCAACGGAACTTGGCATTTTGCTACAGGAGCTCCTCATCTCACTCATTTTACGCTCAATGCAATGTTGATGAAGGATGGAAACGCAATTATGGATGAGAACGGAAACGAGCAGTTTAAATCTTTTGTTATTCCCAAAACGAAAGTTACAATCATCCCAAATTGGAAATCGATGGGGATGAAAGCAACCGGAACTTATTCTTTTTCGGTAGAAAATGTGGATGTAGAAGAGGATTTCAGCTTTGTGTATAATGAATTTTTTACCCATTCGGTATTGGATAAAATTCCGTTCAGGATATTTGCCGATCTCACCCTTTTGGTCAATTATTTGGGTATGGCCGAACATTTTGTGGAAGAAGCTAAGATTATCCGACCTCGGTTGGATTTTTCAAATTTCATTAAATTCATCAAAGAAACAGAAGTCAAAACAGAAAATTTTGCTTTGGAAATCGAAGAATTATTAAGGTCTGAAAGTTTGGATCTTTCTGAAAAACAAACGGAAATTCATCAATTTGGAGAAGAGTCGGTTTCTAAATTAAGCCATGAATTGTTGGAAATTTATTTTCAGTTAGGCACCAAAGCAACGCATGATGATGAGCCTATTCATCAAATATTCAATGATTTTTTTACGGCCACTCAACATGCGAATTTTAGGAAAGATTGGAAAGAGTAGAGTGGTATTTATAAAAAAAACTGCTCCAATTTCTTGAAGCAGTTCAGGATATTAAAAAAAAGATTTGGTCTATTTGAATGAGTAAAAAGCAATGGCATTTAAGTCTTGTCCGCTTGCAGTGCCGTATTTTACTAATTTTCCATCAACAAAAATTTCAGCTTTCAATACCGAAGTAGGTCCAAAACCATTTCCGTATGCCGAGATTGCTACTGAACCTTCTGAGTGTGCAACTTTTAGCTCGGGACTTTCCCAAGTGTTTCCACTCAGAGAAGCGTATTCGGTGGTTGCCGATCCTATCATGGCAACTGCATTTCCGACGGTTGCATTGGTCGCTGTTAGTTTGAACTGAACGGTATGCTCGGCCGGAGTAGGATTGGGCAGAACTTCAACACCGTCTGTACCGCAAGATTGCAACATTCCGAAAATGGAAAGCGAAAATAAAACGGTTAGAGCTAAAGTCCAGATTTTTTTAATTGAGGATATTTTTTTCATGTTTAAAGTTTCTTGTTAAATCGGGGTAAAAATACTATTTTTTTTGAAATTAATTTAGCTTTTGTTTGATATTTTAAAAGTTCTATTAGTCGTTGAGTATTTTTCTGATTTTCAAGGCTAATTTTTCTGCATTGGGCAACATTTCTTTTTCCAAAATCAAATTAATAGGTACAGCAGGGAGGTTCAAAGATCCCATGGCTTCTACCGGAGCATCCAAATATTTGAAACAATGGTTAGAAATACGATGGGCAAAGGCTTCAGCAAAAGAATTTTGAATTTGCTCTTCCGTTAGCACCAGGCATTTTCCGTGTACTTTTACTCTTTCAAAAACCAGGGATTCATCCAGAGGTATCAAGGTTCTTAGGTCAATGACTTCCACTCTTCCTTGGAATTGTTTCGCTGCTTCTTTGGCCCAATAGACGCCCATTCCGTAGGTGACAACAACCATTGTTCTGCCTTTGTTTATTTCACCATCATCGGCTGCGATTACGGTATTGGCTTTTCCAAATGGTAAGATGTAATCTTCTGCAGGCTCTATGGTTTTTGCGTCTTCGGTTCCCGGAACTTTACTCCAGTACAATCCTTTGTGCTCGAGCATAATTACCGGATTTGGGTCGTAATAAGCTGCTTTTAACAAGCCTTTGAAATCGGCAGCATTGCTGGGATAAGCGATTTTTATTCCCTTGATGTTCGCCAAGATGCTTTCTACACTTCCACTGTGGTATGGGCCACCACCTCCGTAAGCTCCAATCGGTACACGGATGATGTTGCTCACTGGGAATTTTCCACCACTTAGATAGGACGATTTAGAAATTTCTGTAATCAGTTGGTTGATTCCGGGGTAAATGTAATCGGCAAACTGAACTTCAACAATGGGTTTTAGTCCAACGGCAGACATCCCGACGGTAGATCCAATGATGTAGGCTTCTTGTATGGCGGTGTTGAACACTCTTTTCTCACCAAATTTACCTCCCAAAGTTACTGTTTCACGGAATACGCCTCCAATTCTGGCACCCACATCTTGACCGTAAAGCAGGGCTTCTGGGTGTTTCCACATCAATTCTTGTATGGCATGGATGGCGGCATCCACCATCACGATTTTTTCTGTATTTTCAGCCGGGCATCTTTCCCCTACTTCCTCGGTGATGGGGGTTGGAGCAAAAACAAAATCTTCAACGCTTTCCGCTTTGGGATCTTCGGCATTGCAGGCTTTTTCAAAAGCTTGTTCCGCCTCTAATCTTGCCTTTTTTTCTATTTGTTTTAGGTGGTTTTCATCGGTTCCATTGTCCAGCAAATAAGCATATAGTTTTTTCCCGGGATCTTGAGCTCTGTGTTTTTCCAGATCGGCATCGTCTCGGTAAAATTCTCTTCTCACTCCAGAAGTGTGGTGGCCGATCAAAACGGTTTTAGCACAAACCAACATGGGTTTTCTTTCGTTTCTCACAAAGTTTATGGCTTCTTGCATGGCGAGGTAACTTTCCACAAAATTGGTTCCGTCCACACGCATTCTGTTTAGACCTACAAAACCTGCTGCGTAGTCGTAGGCATCGCTGGTTCGGGCTTCCTCTTTGGTTACCGAAATTCCCCAATCGTTATCTTGTACCAAGAAAATAATCGGTAATTGGTGCAGTGCTGCAAACTGAAAAGCTTCTGCTACTTCACCTTCTGTGACAGAATTGTCTCCCAAACTGCAAACCACAACAGGGTTTTTGTCAAAATTTTGTAAGTTAAATTCTTGAATGTATTTCAAGCCTTGTGCAACTCCTGTAGTCGGAATGGCTTGCATTCCGGTTGCAGAACTTTGATGGATGATTTTCGGTTTGTCTTCTTCTCGGCTGGATGGATGGGAATAGTACGATCTCCCTCCCGAAAAAGGATCGTTGGCTTTTGCTAAAAGTTGTAACATCAAACGGTACGGCTCAAAACCAATTCCTAAAAGCAAGCTTTCGTCTCGGTAGTATGGAGAGACCCAATCTTCCGGACAAAGATGGTATGCGGTGGCCAATTGTATGGCTTCGTGACCTCTAGAAGTTGAGTGAACATATTTGGTTATGGATCTATTTTCTTCATAAATATCTGCCATGGCTTTGGCAAGCATCATGTGCTGGTAGGCTTGAAGTAAAGTGTCCTGTTTTATTTTTTCTTGTACTTTTTCCATAGAAAGCAAAAGTATATATTTTATAGTTAGGGATGAAATCTATTTTGATAATTTTAATAATATATGATTTATGTTGCGTTTTTTATGTTAATTTTTTCAAATTAAGAGGTTTTTGTATGGTTTTTACAATTGAGTTAAAGACTGATCTTAAGTAAGTTTGGTTTTGTTAAAAGAAAGACTAATTTTTTGCTGATAAAAGTTTTTGATTAAACCACTTTTTTATTCGTTTCTTTTCAATTATTTTTACCAAAATTCTAGAATTATGTACCTGATTTTTGATACTGAAACCACCGGGTTGCCAAAAAATTTCAATGCACCACTCTCAGATTCGGACAATTGGCCAAGAATGGTTCAGATTGCTTGGCAACTGCACGATGATGAAGGTAATCTTATTGAAAATCAGGATTATATCATAAAGCCTGAAGGCTACGATATTCCCTTTAATGTCACTAAAATTCACGGTATTTCTACCCAAATGGCTCACGAGCAAGGTCGTGATCTTACCGAAGTCTTGCAAGAATTTGCCGAAGTGGTCAAGAGATCCAGAATTGGTGCTGGACATAACATAGAATTCGATTATAACATCGTTGGAGCTGAATTTTTTAGGAAGAATTTAGAGAATGTTTTAGAGCAACTTCCGTCTGCCGATACCATGCATTTAGGAACGGATTTCTGTCAACTTCCAGGAGGAAGAATGGGAAGGTTTAAGAGTCCGAAATTGGAAGAACTTTATCAAAAACTTTATGGCGAAAAATTTGATGAAGCCCACAATGCCGCAGCCGATGTTAATGCTACAGCCCAGGTTTTCTTTGAAATGATGCGGATTGGAGTGATCCCTGCTGAAAATCTGAAAACCACTCCTGAGGTGCTGGAACGGTTCCAGTTGAAATACATCGAGCCGATTGCTCCTTTTGATATTGTGATCCGAAGACAAGTCGCGGATTCTAAAAAAAGTAAATCCAAACAAGGTGTTGGTTTGGGTTCGGACATCGATTTGGGAAGTTATTTTCATTTTCATAACCATTCCATTTTTTCGTCGTTACAAGCAACCACCAGTCTTTCCAGTTTGGTGAAAACAGCTGCTGATCAAAATTTCCCGGCTGTAGGTTTGGTAGATTTGGGGAATATGATGGGGGCTTTTAAATTTGTTTCTGAAGTTGAAAAATACAACGGCGATCTTAAAAAGAAAAAAGAAGAAGCAGAAGCAAAAGAGAATAAATCCCCTGAGGATGAATTAATCTTACAGAAAAAAACATTAATACCGGTTTTGGGTTCAGAGTTTTACCTTTCTGATCGACCGGAGCAGAAGCAATTTACCAAAGATGACCCCGATCGAAGAACTCAGATGGTGCTTTTGGCTAAGAATTTTTCAGGATATAAAAATTTAACAAAACTTTCCAGCTTAGGGTTTCTTCATGGTTTTTATTTCGGTGTTCCGAGAATTTCCAGAGCGATGGTGGCTCAATACAAAGAAAATGTAATTGCCGTAACCTCGGGGATTGCTGGAGATATACCGGCAACCATTTTAGAGTACGGAGAACAAAAAGGTGAAGAGCTCTTCTTGTGGTGGAAAGAAACATTCGGTTCGGATTTCTATGTTCAGATTCAAAATCATCAACTTCCCGAAGAGGAATATGTCAACGGTATTTTATTGAAATGGGCGGAAAAATATGGGGTGAAGGTTTTGGCGCAAAACGAAACTTTTTATACCCATAAATCGGATGCCAACATCCAGGATATTGTTTCTTGCATTAAAGACGGAGAGAAGCTTTCGACAGAGATAGGCAAAGGTTTTGGAAGAAGGCGAGGCTTGGCTACTCAGGATTATTTTATAAAGTCAGCAGAAGAGTTAAGGCAAAGTTTTCATCAATATCCTGAGGCTTTTGAGGCGTATTCTGAATTTTTAGAAAAATTTGAACCGTACAAATTAAAAAGAGATGTCCTGCTTCCGGCTTTTGATATTCCAGAAGAATTTCAAGATGCTCAGGATTTAGAAGACGGTGGTAAGCGGGGCGAAAATGCCTTTCTAAGGCACTTGACCTACGAGGGAGCTCGAGCAAAATACGATGAGATAAGCCCAGAAATTTCCGAACGATTGGATTTTGAATTGTCGGTAATTGCCAATACCGGATATCCGGGATATTTCCTAATTGTTCAGGATTTTTGTAACGAAGCCCGAAATATGGGGGTTTGGGTAGGCCCTGGAAGGGGTTCGGCTGCAGGTTCGGCTGTAGCCTATTGCATCGGGATTACCAATGTAGATCCTATTAAGTACGACCTCCTTTTTGAGAGATTCTTGAATCCTGAAAGGGTTTCCATGCCGGATATCGATATCGATTTTGACGATGAAGGAAGGGATAAAATCATCAAATGGGTGGTCGAAAAATACGGTAAGATGAATGTAGCGCAGATCATTACTTACTCGGTTTTGGGAGGAAAGTCGGCGATAAAAGATGCGGGAAGGGTGTTGGATGTTTCCATTCCGGAAACCAATAATATAGCCAAATTAATTCCTGCAACTCCAGGGATGAACATTGCCAAAGCACTATCCAAATACGATAAATTGGCAGATGAAGATAAGGTCTTGGTGGACGAAATGAAAGCCATTCTTGAGGATCAATCAGATGCAAGGCACGAAGTTTTGGCATCGGCACAAAAAATGGAAGGTTGCATCCGAAATACCGGGATCCATGCTTGTGGTGTGATTATTACTCCGGAAGATATTTCTAATTTGGTTCCGATAACCATTGCTGCAAAAGATGCTGATATTTTGGTGTCGCAGTTTGATAACTCCGTCGCAGAAAGTGCCGGACTTCTAAAGATGGATTTCTTGGGACTTAGGACTTTAACCATCATCAAGCATGCGATAAAATTGGTGAAAGACCGACACGGTGTCGATATCAATCCGGACGAAATTCCTTTGGACGATGCTAAAACCTATCAACTTTTCAAAGAGGGAAGGACCATTGGGATTTTCCAATACGAAAGTGCCGGTATGCAAAAATACATGCGAGAACTGAAACCTACAGTTTTTGCCGACCTTATCGCGATGAATGCATTGTACAGACCGGGTCCGATCAAGTACATTCCGAACTTTATCAACAGAAAACACGGTTTGGAAGAAATTGTGTACGATTTGCCTGAAAATGAAGAATATCTGAAAGAAACCTATGGGATTACCGTGTACCAAGAGCAGGTAATGTTGCTCTCTCAAAAGTTGGCAAATTTCACCAAAGGCCAAGCGGATACCTTAAGAAAAGCAATGGGTAAAAAACAAAAAGATGTTTTGGATAAAATGTTCCCGTTGTTTTTGGAAGGAGGAAGAAAAAATAACCTGGACGAAGAAAAACTCAATAAAATATGGAAAGACTGGGAGGCCTTTGCAGAATATGCGTTCAATAAGTCGCACTCAACTTGTTATGCGCTGATTGCGTATCATACTGCGTACCTCAAGGCCAACTACCCGGCAGAATACATGGCGAGTGTGATGTCCAACAACATCAACAATACCAAACAAATCACCTTGTTCATGGAGGATTGTCAATCTATGGGTGTGGATGTTTTGGGTCCTGATGTTAATGAAAGTCAATACGAATTTTCGGTGAATGATAAAGGTCAGATTCGTTTTGGTTTGGGCGCGATAAAAGGAATTGGTGAGGGACCGAGTGAAGCCATTGTGGAAACACGAAAGCAAGAACGATTTAAAAATATTTTTGATTTTTTCGAAAGAGTACCTTCTTCGCAAATCAATAAAAGAGTGGTGGAAAGTTTGGTTATTGCCGGTGCTTTCGACGAAACCGATCAGTACAACCGCGCTCAATATTTTGAACCCGACATCAGTGGTAGAATAACCATTGAGAGATTGTTGAAGTACGGATCGAGTTACCAAGATTCTAAAAACGAAATGGAAAACTCTCTATTTGCCGATTTTGCCGATGAGGTTAAGATTGAACAACCCAAAATTAATCCTGCTCCGGAATGGCAAAATATGTTCAAACTGAATAAGGAAAGGGAAATTATTGGCTTCTATCTATCTGCACATCCTTTGGACGAGTTCAAGTATCAATTCCAATTTATTAAAGGATTGCTGAGTAAAAAAGCCATTTTGGAAGAGCAGAAAAGTGAAAATGTTAATAATGAAGAAGTGATTCTTCCGGTTGAAACTCAGGATTCTGACGATCAATTAACGGAGATAATTTCTGATGATTTTGAAATGGAAGAAAATCTTGAGGTTGAAGAAGTATCAAAAAAAGCCGAACCAAAAGGAAGTTTTAATTTCTTAGATTTGGACGAGGTGGAAGCGTTCAAAAATTCATCGATTTTAACAAAACAGGTAGAACTTTTTAACGATCCCAAATTGTCATGGAAAGAAAAACAGGCCATGAAAGATCGAGGTGCTGAATATACAGTAGCCGGTTTGGTGACGGAATATGTGGTAAGAGACGGTAAGATGAGCGGCGAAAAAGTAGCTTTTGTTACTTTGGAAGATTACACCGGTAGTTGCTCTTTCCGTTTGGGCG
This sequence comes from Amniculibacterium sp. G2-70, assembly GCF_014353055.1. GTDB lineage: Bacteria > Bacteroidota > Bacteroidia > Flavobacteriales > Weeksellaceae > Amniculibacterium > Amniculibacterium aquaticum. Next base: position 688,575 of record NZ_CP060698.1, on the reverse strand, counting down.
ATCGGGATTATATGAAGCTAAGGGATAAGATCGATCTGCAGCGATTTTTGATTTTCAAAATAAAATATGCTGTTTTATCCGATGGAAGGGTTTTTATCAATGTGGTCGATGTGTCGGAATTGAAGGATGTTTTCAACCAATTTGTAAAAAGCATGACCTTGGTAATGGATGTCAACGACATAAGACGAGAGGATATCGAGTTTATAAAAAACAATTTTATGAACGAAGAGGGAGCTCAGAAACTGTCCTTTAGTATTAGAAATCCAGAAGACGAGTCCTGTATGGAATTGATCTCTTTAAAATGTGCTTTGAAGCTGGATGGAGATATGTTGGGTCTGATAGCTCAAGAACAGAAATATCAATTCTATCTAAATTAAGAATTGTTTACAGATTGTTATCGAAAGTAAGAGAAAGTGTATGTCTTTCTCTTTTTTATTATGTTAAATTGAATATCTTTCAGAAGCTTGAATTTGTGACATTGCAATTGTTTTTAAGTGTTTATTTGCGTTGTTTTCATGAATTTTATTTAAAAATTATTAAATTCTGTTTGAAGCTTTGTGTTTGGTTGTGGATTATTGTTATATTTGCCACTTATCATTTTTAAATAATAGATATGAAGAGAGTTTTATTATCGTGTTTTGCGGCATTGGGAATCGGTGCTTCAGCGCAAATTACAGTTAATGAAAGTTTTGAGTCCACAACAACACCTACGGGGTGGGCGTATTCAGGATTTTCAAGGACGACCACTTCGCCAAGATTTTGCGCGGGGACTGCAGGTTTAAGCAGAAACTTTTATGGAGGAAACGCTGGGAATTTGGTGTATACCTCTAATGTTTCTAACGGAGGAGATTTGGCGGTTTCTTTCCAGTACAAAACTTTAGAATACAGTTCGGGTTCTGGAGTTGGAGGAACATTAAAAGTTGAATACTCCATAGATGGAGGTACAACTTATGCGCAATTAGGTGCAGATGTGGCATTGTCATCGGTAACTTCTTGTACTACTTTTACAGGGAATATTCCTGCGGGAACAATTCCGGCTGCGGCAAACTTCAAATTTAGAATTTCTAATCAGTTTATTTCTGGTGACTATTGGTTGGTTGTTGATGATGTAAAATTAAATCAAACTGCGACGACTGCGCCAGCGTGTACAACGATTACGGCTCCAACAGCTGGGGCAACGGGTGTAGCTTCAGGAGCTACTCTTTCTTGGAATGTTGCGCCTGGAGCAACCAGTTATGTTGTGAATATGGGGACCACTCCTGGTGGAACCGATGTGATGAATGGGGTAGATGTTGGGAATGTGACCAGTTATTCCGTAACTCCAGGATTGTTATATAATACTCAGTATTATGTTAATGTTCTTCCTAAAAATAATTTCGGTTTAGCTACAGGTTGTACAGAGACTTCGTTTACGACAACGGCAACGGTGCCTTGTCCTGCTGTTTCTGCACCAACTGCTGGTGCATTTGGGCAATCCTTAACACCTACTATTTCTTGGGGAGCTGTTGCTGGAGCTACGAGCTATACAGTAACTGTTGGTTCTTCGGCTGGAGCTAGTGATGTAGTTGCAGGTGTGGATGTGGGGAATGTAACTTCATATACTTTTGCAACTCCTTTAAGTACTAATACTAAGTATTATTACACAATCAATGCGATTGCTGGTGCTTCTTCTTCCTCATCTTGTACGGAAAGGGATTTTACCACCATGTGTGATCCATTTGCAATCCCTTATTTTGAAGGTTTTGAAAACGGTTATACGCACAACACTGCTGTTGCGGGATGTTTGTCTCAGGCGAATGCTACCGGGACATCAACCAATGTGTGGACTGCAAATAATACTTTAACGGATTATAATAGAGCTCCTAGAACGGGTTCTTGGAATGCTTTCTTGAAATACAGTAGTGATCGTTGGATGTTTATTCCTGTTCAGTTAACTGCAGGTACATCTTATACGGTGAAATTGTTTGCGAGACAAGATGGTGCGACAGCAACCAACTCCAATGTTGGAATTAGTTACGGGACTTCTGCATCTGCTGCGGCAATGACTAATGTTGTAGCTGCGCCTACGGGTATTATTAATGGAGATTATCAACAGGTTTCAGGAAGCTTTACTCCTGCAACAACCGGAACTTATGTTGTGGGGATTAAGGGGTATATGAACGGATCTCCTTGGTATATTTCTTTAGATGATATTTCTATTGATGTTGCTGCTGCTTGTATTGAGCCTAATGGTGTGACTTCTTCGGCTCCAACTGCAACTTCTTATACATTGACTTGGACGGCTCCTCCAACAGCTCCGGCTGGCGGATACGATGTGTATTATTCAACTTCTAACACTCCGCCGGATGCGAGTACGGCTCCAACGCTAACTGGTTTAACCGGTTTGACGACAAATGTTTCTAACTTGCAACCGTTAACAGAGTATTATTCTTGGGTAAGATCCAATTGTTCTGCAACTGAAAAGAGTACTTGGTTCTATGGTGGAAAAGTTACAACATTAACTTTCTGTCCTAATGTTACTGCACCAGCAAACAACGCAACTGGGGTTTCTACAACTCCAACGATTACTTGGGATGCGGTTAATGGAGCTACAAACTATAATATTACTGTTGGGTCAACGCCTGGTGCTAGTGATGTTGTGGCGGGAGTAGATTTGGGGAATGTAACCTCTTATACATTTGCAACACCGTTGTTGAATGATACTCCATATTATTATACTATTAATGCGGATAATGGAACGGTGTATTCTAACTCATGTACTGAAAGAATGTTCAGAACGATGTGTTTGCCGTATACAGTTCCGTATAACGAAGGTTTTGAAAACGGTTATACACACGATTCTCCTGTAGCGGGATGTTTATCTCAAGCGTCACAGACGGGTACTGGTGTGTGGAAGGCGAATAATACTTTTACAGATTACAATAGAACTCCTAGAACGGGTTCTTGGAATGCGTTCTTGATATACGGTAACGAAGATTGGTTGTTTATCCCGATTCAGTTAACGGCAGGGATAACTTATACTGCAAAAGTGTACGCAAGACAAGATGGTGCAACTGCATCCAACTCCAATGTTGGAATTAGTTATGGGACTTCTGCATCTGCATCTGCAATGACTAATGTTGTAGCTGCGCCTACAGGTATTGTTAATGGAGATTACCAAAAAATTTCCGGAAACTTCACGGTACCAACTACCGGTACTTATGTAGTGGGTATCAAAGGGTATATGAATGGTACTCCTTGGTATGTTTCTTTAGATGATATTTCTATTGAAGAGGCTTCTTCTTGTATTGAGCCAACGGCGTTAGCTACGGTTTCTGCAACGGCTACTTCTGCAAATATTTCATGGACGGCACCGGTTGGTACGGCTCCTGCAAACGGATATGCGGTGTATTATACGGCAAGCAGTGTGGTGCCAGATGCTACAACGGTTGCGTCTCAAACTTCTGCAACAACTACAGCTGCACTTACAGGTTTGACATCGGATACGCAATACTATGTTTGGGTAAAATCTCTTTGTTCTACTACGGAGTCTAGTTCTTGGGCTGGACCGTTAATGGTAACAACAGGATACTGTCCTCCAACAGGTGGATCTTCTTCCCAATTGTATTACTTAGGAAATGTTTCTACTACAGGTGGTGTGACTAACTTGGCTTATACTGCGTCTTCGTATCAGGCGTATGATAACCAAGTAGCAACAACATTTAGCGGAACTCCTGGTACTGCTATTACGGTGAATATATTGCCTTCTTCTTCGGATGCATACTATTATGTTTGGGTGGATTGGAATAATGATTTTAAATTCGATGGTGCGGGTGAAGTTGTTTTAGCGACTACTTCTTATACGACTTCGGCTACAGCGACCATAAATATTCCTGCGGGACAGGCTGCAGGTGATTATAGAGTAAGAATGGCTCAATCTTATATTGGTGCTGTTACTCCGTGCGGACCTGCTGCGTATGGTAATTATGTGGACTTTACATTGTCAGTTGGAGCTTTGGCAACGGCTGAAGTAGCAACTAAAGATAATGTGAAAATCTATCCTAATCCATTTGTTGATGTGTTGAATGTTTCAGATGTTAAAGATGTTCGATCTGTAACCATCACTGATGCTTCTGGTAGATTAGTGAAAACAATTGCTAAACCAACTACTGAATTGCATTTAGGAGATCTGAAAACCGGAATGTATTTGGTGACTCTTCATTATAAAGACGGTTCGGTAAAAACGATGAAAGCAATGAAGAAATAATCAAAAAATAATTTGTTTATTTTTAAATAAGGTTGTCCAGAATTGGGCAACCTTTTTTTTTTTTTTTGAATTTTATTGACTTTGTGACTTTAATTAATTGAATGTTTAATAAAATATATTTTTTATTAGTGTTAACAATGTACTTTATGTGTCTTTTTAAAATGTTGACAAATAAAATTAATTAAACATGAGTTTTATCATTTTTTTTTATAACTTAGCCAAATTATGTTAAAAAAATATAAAACATGAAGAGATTTTATTATTTAGCAGCATTGGTGCTGACGGCTTACCAGCTCAATGCTCAAACTTATTGTACACCCACTTATGATGAGGGTTGTAGTGATGGAGATATGATAGACTCCTTTTCAGTGCCTAGTGCTTCCTATCAGCATTTGAGTACGGGATGTTCTGCAGGTAATTATGGAGACTATTATGCAACAGAAACCATTACGATCCAAGCAGGTGTTTCTACTGCTTACCAGGTAACCCACGATTACGGGAGTCAGAAAGTGAAAATCTGGATCGATTTTAACAACGACGGAATTTTTGCAAACGATGCTACGGAAACGGTAAGTTCAGCAGCTTCATCAGGAAACACAACCAATGGGAATATTCTAATCCCGGGAAATGTAACTCCAGGAACTTACAGAATGCGAGTGGGAGACAGGTATTCTCAAGATCCTGTCCCATGTGATAATACATCATTTGCGTATGGAGAAGCACACGATTATAAAGTGGTAGTTACGGCTGCTCCATCTTGTTTAACGCCTTCAGCGATATTAACTTCAGGAGCTACTGCAACGACTGTTAATTTGGCGTGGACGGCTCCAACTACAGTGCCGACAGGAGGTTATGATTTGTATTATTCAACATCAAGCACTCCGTCTCCAGATGCGGCTACAACACCATTGGCAACTGGACTTACAGGGACTTCTACAGTGGTAACAGGATTGCAACCGTCCACACAGTATTATTTCTGGTTAAGATCAAATTGTACTTCCGAGCAAAGTCCTTGGGTTATGGGTAATTCTGTAACGACTTTAACATTCTGTCCGGCAGTAACTTCCCCGGCTAATGCAGCGAATGGTCAATCTTTGACACCAACAATTTCTTGGACTGCTGTGACCGGTGCTACCAATTATAACATAACAGTAGGGTCAACTCCAGGTGCTAGTGATGTTTTGGCAGGGATAGATTTAGGAAATGTGACTTCTTATACATTTGCTACACCACTTACAACCAATACCACTTACTATTATACAATCAACGCGGATAATGGAACTGTTTATTCTAACTCTTGTACGGAAAGAAATTTCACAACCATGTGCGATCCGTACACAATCCCTTATTTCGAAGGTTTTGAAAGTGGATACTCTCATGACAATCCAGTAACCGGTTGTTTAGCTCAAGCTTCAGTTACTGGAGCAGGGGTTTGGAGAGCAAATAATACATATACTACTTACAATAGAACACCTAGAACAGGTTCTTGGAATGCGTTCTTACAATACGGTAATGAGGATTGGTTGTTTATCCCTGTGCAGTTAACTGCAGGTACCACTTATTCTGCTAAAGTATATGCAAGACAAGACGGTTCGGTAGCAACAAATGGTAATGTGTCTATTTCTTATGGTACTTCATCAAACGCTGCTGCAATGACCAATGTTGTTGCACCAGCTGTTAATATTGTCAATGGAGATTACCAAAAAGTATCGGGTAACTTTACGGTTCCAACTACCGGTGTTTATGTTGTGGGTATCAAAGGATACTTAAGCTCTTCACCTTGGTATTTATCTATGGACGATATTTCTATTGAAGAAGCTGCCGGTTGTCTAGAGCCTTCAGCGATAGCTGCTTCCAATGTAACAGGGACAACTGCGACACTTTCTTGGAATGCGCCGGCTGGACCAGCACCTGCATCTTATGATGTGTATTATTCAACTTCAGATGTAGATCCAACAGCGACTACTACACCGATATGGAACGGGACTGCAACTACAACCAATTTATCTGCTTTGACACCGAATACCGTGTATTATGTTTGGGTAAGATCCAATTGTGGTGCAGCTCAAAGTGTTTGGGAGGCTTTACCTTCATTTATGACGGGACAGATTCCTGCATCGTTACCGTATACTCAAGATTTTAGTGGTACGAATGATATGGCGTTAATCAACGGTACACAAACCAATCAGTGGTTTGTAGGTACGGCAGAGGGTAACCCGGCAGGTTCATTGTATGTAACCAATGACGGCGGTACTACCAATGCTTACGACACAGCTTCTACAACTGCAGTACATGCATACAGAGATATAGCTGTGCCGGCCGGTACAACTTTATCAACACTTTCATTTGATTGGAAAGCTCAAGGAGAATCTGCTTCTTACGATTACTTAAGAGTGTTCTTGGTTCCAACTTCATTTAACCCAACACCAGGGACAAAAATAAATACAACTACGGGTATTACCCAGATTGGAGGAGTATTTAACCAACAAAGTTCTTGGCAAAATTATGTAAATGCAAATGTGGATCTATCTGCATTCGCTGGTCAGACGGTTCGTCTATTGTTTGAATGGTGGAATGATGGTTCGGGTGGTACCAACCCTCCAGCAGCTGTTGATAATATCAATTTAATGATTCCTACTTGTGTAGCTCCAACTGGATTATCAATCGCCAATGTTACCAACACCTCAGGAACGGTAAATTGGACAGCTCCAACTCCAGCTCCTGGATTAGGGTACGATGTGTATTCGTCAACGACCAATACGGCGCCAACTGCAACTACAACGCCAACAGCTTCTGTAACTGCAACTACTTATAATATGACAGGTTTGACTATGGATACTTCGTATTTCGTTTGGGTAAGATCCAGCTGTACAGCATCTGATAAAAGTACTTGGTCTGGTCCTATAGAAGTAAGAACAGGCTATTGTGGACCTACAGGAGGAGCTTCTTCTCAGTTGTATTACTTAGGAAATGTTTCTACTACAGGAGGTGTGACTAACTTGGCTTATACGGCATCTTCGTATCAGGCGTATGATAATCAAACAGCAACTACTTTTAGTGGAGTACAAGGTGCTGCAATAACTGTTAATTTGTTACCTTCATCTGCGGATGCGTATTATTATATTTGGGTAGATTGGAACAACGATATGAAGTTTGATGGACCGGGAGAATCAGTTTTGGCAACAACATCTTATGCAACATCTGCAACGGGTACTATTAATATTCCGGCAGCTCAGACTCCGGGTAATTATAGAGTAAGAATGGCAGAGTCCTATATTGGTACACTTACCCCTTGTGGACCTGCGGCGTATGGTAATTATGTAGACTTTACTTTGTCTGTTGGGGCTTTAGCAACGACTGAAGTAGCAGCTAAAGACAGTGTGAAAATCTATCCTAATCCATTTGTTGATGTTCTTCATATTTCTGATGTGAGAGAGGTGAGATCCATTTCTATTGTAGATGCTTCTGGTAGATTGGTGAAAACAATTGCTAAACCAACTGCTGAATTGCAATTAGGAGATTTGAAAACCGGATTGTATATGGTAACTTTACATTACAAAGACGGATCTGTGAAAACAGTGAAAGCAATGAAGAAATAATCTTTAATTGATAACTACTTGAGAGGCAACCCAAAAGGTTGCCTCTCTTTTTTTTCTTTGTTTCTGATATTGTCTTTTTCTTTATTTTATGATTAAAATAATATGTTTTTGTTAAGAAAAATAACTATGTTTGCTGAGAAATTCAAATAATCGTTTGATATGAAGAAGATATATTACTTTGCGGCTTTGGTGCTTTCCGCTTACCAACTTAATGCATAATCGTACTGTACTCCGGCATTTACAGATGGCTGCGATCAAGGAGATCAGATCAGCTCCTTTACCATTCCTTCGGTTTCGTATTCTCATTTGGATACCGGTTGTTCAACAAATTCTTATGGAGATTTTTACAATACCGAAACCATAACGCTTCAAGCGGGTGTGCCTATTGCATATCAAATTACACATGGATACAGCAGCCAGAAAATAGGAATGTGGGCCGACTTGAACAACGATGGTACTTTTGATGATGCTACAGAAAAAATTTCTACCGCAGCATCGGTAGGTAATACCACCAACGGAACTCTTATTATTCCGGGTGCTACTGTTCCAGGGACTTATCGTTTAAGAGTGGTGGATCGTTTCAACAACAATCCAGTAGCTTGTAATGTTAATGGATACGGAGAAGCACATGACTATAAATTGGTAGTTACGGCTGCTCCTAGCTGTCTTAGTCCAACGGCTGTTACCACATCCAATGCTTCAACAACTTCGTTTGATATGGAGTGGACTCCTTCATCAACAATACCGACAAACGGATATGAAGTATATTATACCACATCCAACACTCCAGCAGATGCCAGTACAACACCAAATTTAACGGGACTAAACGGTACAATGGTTAACATTACTGGTTTGCAACCTTCTACACAATATTTTGTTTGGGTAAGATCGGCTTGTTCATCATCCGATAAAAGTCTTTGGTTCGACGGTGGAAGCATAACGACTACGACTTTCTGTCCTACAGTTACTGCACCGACAGATGCAGCCAATGGACAATCCCTAACTCCAACCATATCTTGGGATGCGGTTACAGATGCAACATCTTACACATTAACCGTAGGTACAACTCCAGGCGGTAGCGATGTGATGGCAGGAGTGAATGTAGGTAATGTAAATTCTTATACTTTCACAACGCCTTTGCTGAACTCAACCACTTATTATTATACGGTAAATGCCGCTAATGCAACGATATCTTCAAATAATTGTACTGAAAGATCTTTTATGACGGTATGTTCTCCATTTACCATTCCTTATTTTGAAGGATTTGAAAATGGCTATACAGACAATACCGAAGTTGTAGGTTGCATGTCTCAAGAAACGGTTTCAGGTAACCAAGTATGGAGAGCAAACAATACTTTTACCGATTATAACAGAACTCCAAAAACCGGAAATTGGAATGCCTTTTTAAGATTTTCTGATGAAAGATGGTTGTTTGTACCTGTACAATTAACCGCTGGGGTAACTTATAAAGCTTCTGTATATGCAAGACAAGATTCAAATGTCACTACGGATGCGAACATGACCATCGCATATGGAATTAATGCTTCTGCTGCAGCCATGCTTAACAATATTTCTGCGACAACTCCTATAACCAACGGGGATTATCAAAAAGTATCTGGAAGCTTTATGCCACCGGCAACAGGGACTTATTATATTGGTTTTAAAGGATATGTTGGCGATGCTCCTTATTACATGTCTATCGACGATATTTCTATCGAAGTGGCAGGAAGCTGTTTAGAGCCTTCAGCTGTATCAATAACAGATCATACCTTTAATACGGCTGGTGTTTCTTGGATTGATCCGGCTACTGTACCAACCAACGGTTACGAAGTGTATTATTCAACAAGCAATACGCCTCCAACTGCTACAACAACCCCAAATCAGCAAAATATAACCACGACAACGGCCAACTTAACCGGTCTGACTCCAGAGTCTAATTATTTCGTTTGGGTAAGATCCAACTGTGGTTCCGAGAAAAGTTCTTGGGAAGGTCCAGCGTCATTCTATACAGGATATTGCGTACCTTCAGCAAGTTCAACTCCTTATTTTATGGGGTCGGTTACAACAACAGGAGGAACAACCAATTTGAACTATACCAATGCCTCTTTCATTGGTTACGATAACCAATATGCTACATCCGTCACTGCAGCAGCAGGCAGTACCATCAATTTGGTACTGAGTGCCGACGATACTACCGATACCTACAGCTACAATGCTTGGATCGACTGGAACAACGATATGGCTTTTGATGAAGCTACAGAAAAAGTCTATGTTACAGACCCGAATGTGTCTTATGAATCGGTTGGAAATGCTTCGTTCACCATTCCTGCTGGACTAACACCTGGAAATTATAGATTGAGAACCGGGGTGTCTTGGGCTGGTGAAATGTCTGCTTGTGGACCTGAATCAGATGGGAATTATGTCGATTTTACTCTTGTAGTTACAGGAACTCAGGGAACTTCTGAAATTTCTGCTAACGATCAGGTGAAAGTATATCCAAATCCTTTTGTTGATGTACTTCATATTTCTCATATAAGAGAGGTTATATCTGTTAGCATCACCGATGCTTCTGGTAGATTGGTGAAAACAATTGCGAAACCAAGTGCTGAATTGCATTTAGGAGATCTGAAAACCGGAATGTACATGGTAACATTACAATACAAAGACGGATCTACAAAAACCGTGAAAGCAATGAAGAAATAATCTTTAATTGATATTTATTTGAGAGGCAACTGAAAAGATTGCCTCTCTTTTTTTTGCTTTGTTGATGTTATTAAATTTAAAGTTGAACCCTTTATTTAAAAAATTCTTTAGGAATATTTATATTTGTACAAAACGATAAGATGATGAATGTGCATTACAACAAAATTGCCGGCCAAGACACCGGAAGGATTATTGCCATTAGCGATGGCGTTTTTGGTGTCGCCTTAACTTTATTGGTCTTAGAAATCCGCGTTCCGGTGATGGAATCCATACATTCTGAACAAGACTTAATTTCTGCCTTTATGGAGCTGAAGGAAAAATTTTTGGTTTATCTTTTAGCCTTCATGACCACAGGAATTTTTTGGGTAGGTCATGCATCACAATACAAACACATCGAAAAAAGCGACAGAAACCTGAATTGGATTAATCTGCTCTTCTTGCTCTTTGTGTCCATGTTGCCATTTACAACAGCATTTTTGGGAGATTATACCTCGTACAAATTTCCTGTTTTTATCTATTGGATCAATATTTTTATGCTGGGAGCAATGCTCTACACCAATTGGATCTATGCGGTGAAAAAAGATTTTGTAAACGAAGAAACCAAAAATTTGGTAGATGAACCTCTCAGGAAAAGAATCGTTGTTGCCCAATCTCTGTATGCTTTGGGAGCTTTACTTTGTTTTATTTCTCCATTGTTGAGTATAGGATTTATCATTCTCATTCAGATCAACTACGCTTTCGGGCTCAGTTCCAAATTAAAATAAATCGTAATACTTTTCCGTTTTATAAAACAATATCCAAGGAGTTTTTCCCCTTGGATATTTCATGTATTTGATGCAAAAAAATTACTTCAAATTGTTTGCAATGAACTGTAAGATTTCCTTCTTCAAATTCTCAAAATCTTCAAGTGCATTATAAAGTCCGTCTTCGCCTAAAATGTGAAAGTCCAAATGCCCAAAATTCTCATAATCGCGTATCCAATCTTCAGATTGAAGATAATTGGACAGTTCATTTCCCATGTTCTGGGTCGATTTTAATTTCAGTTCAAAAGCCTTAATTTCTTGAATGTTTTTGTCAAATTCAAAAAGCAATTGGTCTAATTTTTTTATGGTTTCTAGATTTGTATTTTCTGGCATTCTTCATTGTTTTTATATCATCCTTCGGCTTGTTTGCTTCGATTTGAAAGATAGAAAATCCAAATTTACCACAATCTTTCAACAAAATAAAATTCCCATTGACGGTTTCTTATTGCCAACCGCCACCAAGATTTTTGTAGATGTCGACAACGGTACTCAGTTGCTGTTGCTTGGCTTCCACCAATTCCATTTTTGCATCCAAGGCATCTCTTTGGTTCAGCAATACTTCAAGATAATCGGCTCTGGAGTTTTTGAACAATTGGTTAGCAATCCCAATCGACTGTTCCAAAGCTTTCGTTTCCTCAGATTTTAACTGATAATAATGGTCGATGTTTTTTATTTTCGACATCAGGTTAGCAACATCCAAATAGGCTTTCAGAACGGTCTTGTCGTACTCGTACAAAGCCTGTATTTGTCGTGCATCGGCAGTGTTAAAATTGGCTTTTATGGCTGATTTGTTGATGAGAGGGCCGGCCAAATCTCCAGCCAAACCGTACGCCAGAGATTCTGGCATTTTCACCAAATAAGATGGCTTAAAAGCTTCTAAACCAAGAGCCGCCGAAATTTCCAAAGAGGGATAAAACTCCTTTCTGGCCGCTTCTACATCCAGTTTTGCAGCCTTTAATTCCAGTTCGGCTTGTTTTATGTCCGGTCTGTTGGACAAAAGTTGAGAAGGTATTCCGCTAAAAATAGTTTGTGGAATAGTGGACATGAAATTTTCTTTAGCCCTCAGAATTGGTTGCGGATAACGCCCGCACAATGCATTGATCTGATTTTCCTTTTCTGTAATTTGTTGTTTTATTAAAAATTCTCTTGCTTTAGCTTTGGACAATTCGGCTTCGAATTTTTTCACCGCCAGTTCTGTTGTGGCGGCAGCTTGTTTTTGGATTTTCGAAATTTCCAATGCCTTTTGCTGTAACTGGATGTACTGCTGGATGATTTCCAACTGATTGTCTAAGGCCAAAAGTTCGTAGTATGAATTGGCCACTTCTTCAATCAAATTAGAGAGAACAAAGTTTTTTCCTTCCACGGTCGAAAGGTAATGAGCAACGGCGGCTTCTTTTTCTGTTCTTAATTTTTTCCAAATATCCACTTCCCAATTGGCGGATATTCCCAAATCAAAATTCGCCAAAGGATCGGGCATTTCCTTTCCGTGTTCAATCTCGGTACTTGCATCTCCGGCGCCTTCACTGGTGTATCTTCCTGCTTTTTTCAGTCCGATGCCGCCTCCTGCCGAAACCGAAGGACTCAATTTTCCTTTTTTTGCCAAAACCCCAGATTTTGCAATTTCAATTTGTTGCAAGGTGATCATGAGTTCCTGATTGTTTTTCAGGGAAATTTCGATCAGACTTACCAAGTTTGGATCTGTAAAAAACACGCGCCAAGGTGTAGTTCCACTGTTTTTTTGGTCTAAACCGGGATCTTGTTGGTTGTAATTTTCTGGAATGTTTTTTTTAATTTCAGAATTTACCAGAGTTGCCATTGGTGCTTTACAACCCGTTACTGCCGCCGATACTGCGAGCAGCACCACTAATTTGTTAATCGTTAAATTTTTCATCGTGTTGGTAAGGTTCAGTTTGTTCTGTTAATGGATTTTCTTCTTCATATCTAGCCAGTTTGGTTCTTTCGGAAAGGGTTCCGAAAATGTAGTACAATCCCGGGATGATGAGCAATCCGAAAACGGTTCCGAAAAGCATTCCTCCAGCTGCTGCCGAGCCAATGGTTCTGTTCCCAATTGCTCCAGGTCCTGTTGCCAGTGCCAAAGGAATTAATCCGGCAATAAATGCAAAAGAAGTCATCAGAATAGGTCTAAATCTTAGGTGTGCCCCATCAATAGCGGCTTGTACCACAGAGATGTTTTCTTCGGCCTTTCGTTGCACGGCATATTCTACAATCAACACCGCATTTTTTCCTACCAAACCGATGAGCATCACCATGGCAACCTGAGCATAAATATTGTTTTCCAAACCAAAAAATTGTAGGAAAATAAAAGCTCCAAAAATTCCGGTAGGCAAAGAGAGAATTACGGGCAAGGGCAAAATAAAACTTTCATATTGTGCCGAAAGAATGAGGTACACAAAACCAAGACAAACTAAAAAGATGTAAACCGCTTCGTTACCACGGCTCACCTCGTCTTTAGAAATCCCCGCCCAATCGATACCGAAACCTCTTGGAAGCGTTTGGTCCGCCACTTCTTGTATAGCTTTTATGGCATCGCCAGAACTGTAACCCGGTGCAGGATTTCCGGTAACTTCAGAAGAATTGTACATGTTGTATCTGGTGATTTCCGACAGTCCATAGACTTTTTCCATCTTCATAAATGCGGAGTAAGGAACCATTTCGTCCTTGTTGTTTTTAACATACAGCTTCATCAAGTCGCTTGGCAACGCTCTGTACTGTGGACCGGCTTGCACAATGACTTTGTAAGGTCTGTCGAAACGGATAAAACTGGTTTCGTAATCGGATCCTACCAAAGTAGAGAGGTTGGACATGGCTTTATCTATGGAAACCCCTTTCTGTTCGGCCAATTCGTTATCCACTTTAAGCATGTATTGCGGAAAAGATGCCGAATAAAAGGTGAACACAGAACCTATTTCTGGTCTTTTTCTGAGTTCTTTTACAAAATCGTTGGATATTTTTTCCATTTTATGATAGTCGCCACTTCCGGCTTTGTCCAGCAATCGAAGTTCGAAACCACCTGCTGCGCCGTATCCCGGAATGGATGGAGGTTGGAAAAACTCAATGCTTCCACCACTGATGTCCTTGCATTTTTCTTCCAATTCTTCAATGATTTCTATGGACGATTTCTTTCTATCCTTCCAATTTTTTAGGTTGATGAGGCAAGTTCCCGAATTGGATCCCGTTCCTTCATTCAAGATTTCAAAACCCGCCAGAGAGGAAACCGATTGTACACCGTCGATTTTCTGAGCAATTTTCTGAAGCCTTAAAGCCACTTGATTGGTTCTCTCCAAAGTTGATCCGGGAGGTGTTTGTACAATGGCATAGATCATTCCTTGGTCTTCTGCCGGGATAAAACCGGTCGGTATTTTATTTGCCAAGAAAAAAGTTCCGATACAGAAAGCCAATAAAAGGGGCAGGGTTACCATTTTACGAGTAACCGTTTTGGTGAGTAAATTTTTATAACGATCGGCACCCTTGGTGAAAACGGAATTGAATTGGTCCAAGAAACGATTGATTGGCGTTTTTTTAGGAGATTTTCCGTGGTGGTTTTTCAGAATCATGGCACACAAAGCCGGTGTTAATGTAAGTGCTACCAAACCCGATAGGATGATGGAGGAAACCATGGTGATGGAAAACTGACGGTAAAAAATACCAACCGGACCGCTCATAAATGCAACCGGAATAAACACCGAGGCCATTACGAAAGTAATAGCGATAATGGCTCCGCTAATTTCGTGCATGGCTTCTTCAGTAGCCTTTAGTGGTGATAATCCTTTTTCTTCCATCTTGGCGTGTACGGCTTCTATCACCACAATGGCATCGTCCACCACAATACCAATCGCCATTACCAAAGCGAAAAGCGAGATGAGGTTGAGGGTGATTCCGAAGGCCGACATTACGGCAAATGCACCGATCAACGAAACCGGAACGGCAAGCGTTGGGATAAGGGTGGATCGCCAATCGCCCAAAAATAAAAACACCACAATGGCCACCAAAATAAAAGCTTCGAACAAGGTATGGACTACTTTTTCTATGGAAGCATCTAAAAAGTGCGAAACATCATACGAAATTTTATAATGCATGCCTTTGGGCATATCTTTTTCCAGAGTTTTCATCAAAGTTTTTACATTTTTAATGACTTCACTGGCATTAGACCCATAGGATTGTTTTAGGGTGATGGCTGCAGAAGGTTTGCCATCCAAAGTGGAATAAATATCGTAGGCTGCAGATCCAAAATCAATATCGGCAACATCTTTCAGGTGAATGAATTGCCCACTGCTGTTGGATTTTAAGATGATGTTTCCGTATTCTGCTTCTGTATTGAATCGGCCTGGATATTTCAAAACATATTCAAAAGCTTGAGGTCTTTTACCAGAACTTTCACCAATTCTTCCGGGAGAAGCCTCGATGCTTTGCGCTTGCAGGGCTTCCATCACCTCATCGGCAGAAATTCCGTAGGCGGTCAATCGATCGGGTTTCAGCCAAATGCGCATGGCAAATTCCCGGGTACCGATAATGTCCACATCTCCCACACCTTTGGTTCTTTTCAGCTCAGACAAGATGTTCATGTCGGCATAATTGAAGAGGAATTTTTGATTGGCTTTTGGATCGTCGCTGTACACATTGATGTACATCAGCATGTTGGATTCTTCACGGGTAATTTTCACCCCTTCTCTCACCACAAGCGGTGGGAGTTTGTTGATGGCGGAAGAAATATGATTCTGAACATTGACTGCTGCCACATTGGGATCTGTGCCCAAGTCAAAAACTACAGAGATGGTCGCTTCACCGTCGTTACCGGCATCTGAAGCCATGTATTTCATCCCCGGAACACCGTTGATGGCTCTTTCCAAAGGGATAACGACTGATTTTATCAGCAATTCGTTATTGGCACCAGGATAAGAGGCGTTGATGTTCACTTTGGGTGGCGAGATGCTCGGAAATTGCGTTACCGGAAGTTTTACCAAAGATAAAATTCCCATAAACACGATAATCAGAGATATTACAATAGACAGAACGGGTCTACGAATGAATTTTTTAAACATGATAAATTTAGTCTGCTTTTAGTTTTAAAGATTGCAAAACTTGCTGTGGATCCTGAAGTTTGGTCTTTACTTTTTCGTCGTCTTTTACTTTTTGCACCCCTTCCAGAAGAAAATTTTCATGAGGGCTCAACCCGGAACTGATGACATAGACATCCGGCAATTCGTAAGCGATTTTTATGTTTCTGGATTTGACTTTCCCGTCATTGCCCACCACGAAAACATACTTTTGATCTTGAATTTCGAAGGTTGCTTTTTGTGGGATAACGACTGCGTTTTTCAAGGGTACAGTCATCCTAACTTTTCCGGTTTGTCCGTTTCTGAGGAGTTTTTCGGGGTTGGGAAATTTAGCCCGAAACGCAATATTTCCGGTTTCGTTATCAAATTCGCCTTCTATGGTTTGTACTTCTCCTTTTTGGGGGAAGTCTTGTCCATTGGCCAAGATTAGCGAAACTAAATTTTGACCTCGTGAAGCGGCATTCAATTGATAATTAAGATATTCAGGTTCAGACACATTGAAGTAGGTGTATATTGCCGTATTGTCGGATAAGGAAGTTAGCAGAGCGCCTTCGTCCACCAGAGATCCCAATTTGAGAGGGATTCTGTTGATGATTCCTGAAAAAGGAGCTTTGATGTCGGTAAAAGAAAGGTGGATTTCTGCCATTCTCAATTCGGCTTTTGCAGCATTGAGTTTGGCTTGGGCCATGGCTTTTTCGTTTTTAGAAACAATATTGTTGTTGGCCAAGGTGGTCGCATTTTTCAGTTCTATACCGGCTTGTTCTACTTCGGCCTTTGCTTTCATGACCTCGGCTTGGTAAACTTGAGGCATGATTCTGAACAAAGATTGACCTTGATGTACAAATTGTCCTTCGTCCACAAAAATCTTCTCCAGAAAACCTTTTTCTTGAGCTCGGATTTCGATGTTCTTTACCGATTGTATTTGGGCGACATAATCTTTATCGATCACCGTATCCATAACCACGGGAGAGGTGGTAGGATAAACGGTTTTTTCTTCTTTTTCTTCTTGTTTCTTCGTGCAGCCCGTAAGCCACAACAGACAGCCAAGCAAACAGCTTGTAATAACGCTCTTCATCATAATTAGAGAGAATGGTTTTCGTGAAAAATTTGGTTTGAATAATGCATTATTGCGAAATGAAAACTTCACAACACGGGTGGGTACCGCTTAAATAAAAACGGTAAGAAAGTTATGTGCGGGTCTAAATCCTGATGGATCGCAGGAGTATGAATTTTTTGATGGAACTGCTGAGGAGGATTTCAGACAGAACTTCCTCTGAACTTCTTTTCTTAAAGTGCAGTCCTAGTAAAATGAAAAAACCGAAAACGGTGGCGAAAACTACCAAATTTTGGAGGTTTTCTGTGAATCGCATATCGTCTTCTGAAACGATAATGGACTCTAAATCGCCAACATCATTCAGTACTTTTTCTGAAGTGAGTTTGTGATGGTTGAATTTTAAACCAGCAGGTTTCCCCTGGAAATGATGCGTAGTTTGCGAGAAATGATCTTGATAAATATAGTTGACAAAGTATCTGCTCCCAATGGATAAAAGAAGGAAAATACTGGTCAGAATATAGATCGAAAGGTTTCTCATTTTAGGTCTGCAAATGTAGAATTGATTTAACAAATCTCCTATGGACAAGGTGCTTTTTAATTTTCTTTTAATATTTTCAAACTAAGTACATGACAAGAATTGTGGTACATAAAACCCATTATTTAAACCCCATAGAAATATAGTAAATGCAGCAATAAGTCTGCACAATTGCACTTAGTATCCGTCAAAGACGGATATCTCTTGTGTGTTACTGCTGTTTCTTTAGCAAATAAAATCGCCCTAAGTGACTATGTGGTTTCAAATATTTTTTTGTCATTTATTACTATTTTCAAAAAAACTAAAATCTCAAAAATTAAAATCATTTTATCCGTTCAAATGCTGTACCAGAGGGTTGTTTTTAAGTTTATTTTAATTTGATGTAAAGAATTTAAGAAGAAGGATTTCGCCCTTTCAGGGCTAGAAGTTGGGTTTTTGTTTTTACTTAGAGGTACTCATTTTTATCTAAAACGAGTTGGTATTAATATTACTTCCAGAGTGGATAAGCCAGATTTCTACGCCTTATTTTTTAGGAATTTTATAATCCGGATAGGGTACAAATTCGATGTCGTCTCCAACTATTTTGTCAAATTTCTGATCTTTCCATCTTTGTTTGGCTTCCTTGAGGGTTTCTTTGGATGTGGAAACAAAATTCCAATCAATGAATCGTTCTTCAGGAAATGCTTCGCCACCAAAAAGATAGATCGTTGAATTTTCTTGAATGCTAAACTCGCATAACTTTGTGTTTTTAGCCACCAATAATTGTCGAGAGCCAAAAATTTGTCCTTCACTTTCAATACTTCCTTCTAAAATATAGAGTCCGGATTCTCCAAAAAGTTGTTCGCCTAAGTTCAAGACCTGGGCAGATTTGGTTTTTATTTCAATCATGTACAAGGGACTAAAGACTGGGATAGGAGATTCTTTTCCAAATGCTTTTCCAGCGATTAATTTAAAATCGACTCCATTTTCCGTCCATGTTGGGAGAGCATCTTTTTCCACATGGGTAAATTGGGGATCCATAGCCTCCAAATCTTTTGGGAGTGCCACCCAAATTTGCAATCCGTGAAGGGTTTTATCTTTTTGTCTTAGATAGTCCGGAGTTCTTTCGCTATGAACGATTCCTTTTCCGGCGGTCATCCAATTCACCGCTCCTGGAGTGATTTCCATAGTGTTCCCGATACTGTCCCGATGCATAATGCTTCCTTCAAAAAGATAAGTTAGGGTGGATAGCCCAATATGCGGATGAGGACGAATATCCATATTTTTTCTTTCGTCCATTTTCACAGGGCCTAAATGATCGATGAAACAAAAAGGACCTATCATTCTTTTTTGGATGAAAGGCAGTAACCTTCCTACTAAAAAGCCGCCAATATCGGCCGCTCTTTCTTCTATGATGAGATTGAGATTTGACATACTGTTGAATTAATATGCTAAAGGTAATCATTTAAAAGATATAAAGTTTTTGAAGGATAAAAAAGAATCAAAAAAAATCTTAGGATAAGTGCTATTTTAAAATTTTATAGTAAATAAGATCCTATATTTTCGATTGAAACCTATCTGTCTTTTTGAATTCTATTTAATGTATTTTACAGTATAATTCTTGTTTTAGCTTATAAAAAATTCAAAATCAATTCCAAGATGGTACGATTAAAAGATGCCGTCAGAAAATAAGCCTATTAAAACTAACTTTAATTTCAATTCCAAGATGGTACGATTAAAAGCTACCATTCCACACATGAGATTGATATACTGCCAAATTTCAATTCCAAGATGGTACGATTAAAAGAGATGTTTGGAATGCATGGCAGACCGTTTAAATTCAATTTCAATTCCAAGATGGTACGATTAAAAGTGTTTTTTCGGCTTCAATTCTTTTTTCAACTTCTGCAATTTCAATTCCAAGATGGTACGATTAAAAGCACCCATCGCCCCAATAATTGAAGACAAAATAAGGTATTTCAATTCCAAGATGGTACGATTAAAAGACAGGAACGGGTACAAAAACAATAACGATAACACTTATTTCAATTCCAAGATGGTACGATTAAAAGTTTAGTTATACATCAACCTTCTTTCTGTATTTTCTATTTCAATTCCAAGATGGTACGATTAAAAGACAGCCTACCAAGATAGCATAGGTGTATGGACTATATTTCAATTCCAAGATGGTACGATTAAAAGAATAGGATTGCAATCTCTTCTTAAATCTGTAATTCTATTTCAATTCCAAGATGGTACGATTAAAAGGGGACAACCACAAAAACACTTACCATCACCTTTAGCGAATTTCAATTCCAAGATGGTACGATTAAAAGCAAATCCACCAGTAGGCAACCGTTCATTTTGCATGTGATTTCAATTCCAAGATGGTACGATTAAAAGCTACGCATTATTTCTTCGTTCCTTATAGATTACTTAATTTCAATTCCAAGATGGTACGATTAAAAGCTTCTGAAGTAAAATCACGCCATTGGTCTTTATAGACAATTTCAATTCCAAGATGGTACGATTAAAAGCCATGTTTACTAAGTTTACGCTACCGTTTGATATTAATTTCAATTCCAAGATGGTACGATTAAAAGCTTTTGCCGACTTGGTTTCTTCAATTACTTTATTTATTTCAATTCCAAGATGGTACGATTAAAAGGTTTCATTTCTTGTGCTTTCCATTCAGGATAATTCAATTTCAATTCCAAGATGGTACGATTAAAAGCAAGAAGTGTTCATCAACGGCTATAAATGCGCTTATAATTTCAATTCCAAGATGGTACGATTAAAAGTCTCATTGAAAAAATGCCTAAAGCTATGTTATCCGATTTCAATTCCAAGATGGTACGATTAAAAGAATCTTTTGATGGCTATTACAACGATTTGAAACCAGAATTTCAATTCCAAGATGGTACGATTAAAAGAAACACATTACATTCATGCATGACGGGGCTAACCATATTTCAATTCCAAGATGGTACGATTAAAAGACAATTACCTTTGGTTAACACTGCTGGTCAGTATTATTTCAATTCCAAGATGGTACGATTAAAAGATAAATGATTTACGTCGTGCATTCAAAGTACAAGAGATTTCAATTCCAAGATGGTACGATTAAAAGAACGTCTGAAACTCAATCATCTGCGCAGGGAACTAATTTCAATTCCAAGATGGTACGATTAAAAGTTTCGGACTGTGTGAAAATTTTATCACGATAATATCTATTTCAATTCCAAGATGGTACGATTAAAAGCGAGATTTAATCTCTTCAAGAGAAGCGACAATATTATTTCAATTCCAAGATGGTACGATTAAAAGTCGATTGTCATTTAGCACCAATATATCAAGTATATATATTTCAATTCCAAGATGGTACGATTAAAAGCATGGTGATTTCCGTACTTCTTTGGATTTCTGGCATATTTCAATTCCAAGATGGTACGATTAAAAGACGGGAGTAAAGATATTGGTTCTCCAATTGTACCCTGATTTCAATTCCAAGATGGTACGATTAAAAGCCATGATACTTTTCGTTTGTAGTCGTTAATTATTTCGTCATTTCAATTCCAAGATGGTACGATTAAAAGAGCATTTGAGAAGTTGTAACATTAAACTCATCACCATTTCAATTCCAAGATGGTACGATTAAAAGAAACTCATCACCTGGGACAACCTCTTGACAAAGCAATTTCAATTCCAAGATGGTACGATTAAAAGTGCTCCCTAACTTTATTTTCACCCAAAACGCCGTTGATTTCAATTCCAAGATGGTACGATTAAAAGTTTTTTGTTCGCCATGTTTTTACTTTTCCAAATAACAATTTCAATTCCAAGATGGTACGATTAAAAGTAGACGGAGAAACGGCAGATGCACCAACTTTTTGATTTCAATTCCAAGATGGTACGATTAAAAGTAAACGGTCCTGATGATTATGCCTGGTATGATAAAAATTTCAATTCCAAGATGGTACGATTAAAAGTTTGTAAGTCTAGAAAATAAGCGGTCTTTGTAATACCATTTCAATTCCAAGATGGTACGATTAAAAGCGTGTTAGCTCGTGCACCACTTATACTTGATATATATTTCAATTCCAAGATGGTACGATTAAAAGTACGAGGGATATAACCGAATGTTTTATTATCTTTAATATTTCAATTCCAAGATGGTACGATTAAAAGTATTCTGAATATAAATATTGTCCCGACTCGGTGCAATTTCAATTCCAAGATGGTACGATTAAAAGTACATCATTGCGCTATCAAGAAAATTAGTTTTTACATTTCAATTCCAAGATGGTACGATTAAAAGTGGTGCGTTAGACATATAGTCTAAGATGTTGTTTAATTTCAATTCCAAGATGGTACGATTAAAAGCTAATATTTCCATATTCCAAAAGACGGGATAAGGTGATTTCAATTCCAAGATGGTACGATTAAAAGAACATTCGAGGAATACCTTGAAAGTAGGCAGTTTTATTTCAATTCCAAGATGGTACGATTAAAAGTTTTGCTCAGAAAGGAAATCCCGTACAGCTACCGCATTTCAATTCCAAGATGGTACGATTAAAAGCCAAAAATCGAGTGATAGTCTAAAATCGCCATGCAATTTCAATTCCAAGATGGTACGATTAAAAGTTCTTCACATTCTTCGGCGATATAAAGTTCAATGTTATTTCAATTCCAAGATGGTACGATTAAAAGTAGTTCGGTTTCAAGTTTCGTTCGTTCCAGTATGTTATTTCAATTCCAAGATGGTACGATTAAAAGATCACGAAGTTTCCGAAGAATTTTTCAGAAACGGGCATTTCAATTCCAAGATGGTACGATTAAAAGGACTTAATCAAGCTCAAATTGATAACATTTATCAATTTCAATTCCAAGATGGTACGATTAAAAGAACGGGAGAAGTGATATTTGCTCTTGGATAAGTCCTTGATTTCAATTCCAAGATGGTACGATTAAAAGAAGTACTGACCAGCAGTATTGACCAAGGGTAACTGAAATTTCAATTCCAAGATGGTACGATTAAAAGCTAGTGGTCGTGCGGATATTATTCGCGATTTATCATTTCAATTCCAAGATGGTACGATTAAAAGTATTGAGCGGTGCCAAGTTTATTTTAATGCTGTTGTATTTCAATTCCAAGATGGTACGATTAAAAGCCGACTATGTAATGGCCTACGGAAGTATTTCCAGATTTCAATTCCAAGATGGTACGATTAAAAGCCGCTGCAGCTCCAGCTACCATTACGGATGTTGTATTTCAATTCCAAGATGGTACGATTAAAAGTTTCTATATCTCGTAAAAGTGCTAAAAAGGCAAATTTATTTCAATTCCAAGATGGTACGATTAAAAGTTCCCCGTAATGTAGTTTAACTTTATAAAAAAATAATTTCAATTCCAAGATGGTACGATTAAAAGCAGGTAGATAGACAAAATTCCTTCCCATCGTTTCTTCCATTTCAATTCCAAGATGGTACGATTAAAAGAGTTGGGGTAGGTCTTGTCGCTGTAGTCGTCTTTCCATTTCAATTCCAAGATGGTACGATTAAAAGTTTCTAAGCATTCTTTCAAATCAAATCCTAATTGTATTTCAATTCCAAGATGGTACGATTAAAAGTCAGGCTTTGAAAAATGCAAAACACCTTTGTGCAACATTTCAATTCCAAGATGGTACGATTAAAAGAAAAATCTACTGCTTCAAAATCAAAACATTACACCATTATTTCAATTCCAAGATGGTACGATTAAAAGTCTGTAATTCCATTCATATGCCGTACTAACAACTCAATTTCAATTCCAAGATGGTACGATTAAAAGCACTTACGCTGCAATGACAGCACAGCTGTTGAATGAATTTCAATTCCAAGATGGTACGATTAAAAGAAGCATTACCGTTATTGCCTTGACCATATACAAGAATTTCAATTCCAAGATGGTACGATTAAAAGTAAAATGCAAGAAAAAGACCTTTTAGCTCTAATGATATTTCAATTCCAAGATGGTACGATTAAAAGCAGTCTGTTGTTTACGCTGTGCCGTGTACATCATTGATTTCAATTCCAAGATGGTACGATTAAAAGTTCAGAAGATTTGCCTGATTATAGAGGTTTAGATATTTATTTCAATTCCAAGATGGTACGATTAAAAGACCTAATGAACCACTGCTTAATAAGTTTCCGTCATCATATTTCAATTCCAAGATGGTACGATTAAAAGACGATTGCAGACTTAAGAAAAGCCTATGTACTTCATTTCAATTCCAAGATGGTACGATTAAAAGTGAAGAAGATTTAGTAAAACATTTTTTTGAAGAAATTTCAATTCCAAGATGGTACGATTAAAAGTTGCATATTCCACATATCCTTTGAGAACTGCCTATTTATTTCAATTCCAAGATGGTACGATTAAAAGTTTAATGTACTTGATGTTAATAATTTTGCTTCATGTATTTCAATTCCAAGATGGTACGATTAAAAGTGTATTTGCTGTAGTAGAGGCGATATTTGCGGCTGCTATTTCAATTCCAAGATGGTACGATTAAAAGAACTTTTGAGTCCAAGTCTCTTTTTTGAGTTCTATATTTCAATTCCAAGATGGTACGATTAAAAGAAGTAAATCAAGAAACTAGGAATTTATTAACCTCAAAATTTCAATTCCAAGATGGTACGATTAAAAGAAAATTATAACTATGTGCTTTAATCCCGTTACTATATTTCAATTCCAAGATGGTACGATTAAAAGAAAACTGAAATCTAAATTGATAACATAAGCTACTCATTTCAATTCCAAGATGGTACGATTAAAAGCCTTTAAAGCTGGGGGGACATCACAATATTTCGTATATTTCAATTCCAAGATGGTACGATTAAAAGTTCTTACATTCTTACAAAATTTTGCACGGTTTCGGGGATTTCAATTCCAAGATGGTACGATTAAAAGAGGGATGTCTATGATTTTGCATTTATAGTTTGCATATTTCAATTCCAAGATGGTACGATTAAAAGGTCTAACGACCCACAGCAAGTGGTAACGTCTAATAAATTTCAATTCCAAGATGGTACGATTAAAAGGATTTCATTATTTCGGAAAGTCGTTTGATTATCATATTTCAATTCCAAGATGGTACGATTAAAAGCTTGCGGAATTTAGCGTAAAGTAAACTCCGTTATAATATTTCAATTCCAAGATGGTACGATTAAAAGCCGTTGAATCGACGACTAAAAAAGCCCTTTTTAAAGGCTTTTCTGTGAACAAAACTACTGTTTTTTTTCTAAAAAAGTTGTCGATGTCCAATTCTATAATTTTACTAGGGTTTCGACAACTTTGTAAACTAATGATAATCAATTTTGTATTTTAAAACGACATGTCAAAGAGCGATTTTCTGATTTTTTTTTAAGACTTCGACAAGTCATAAAAAAGTATCCAAATCATTTTTTTCTTTTCCTACCACTTCTTTTTCTAACCATTTTTCATTTCTACTCTTGAAGATGATTAAACTGTCTTCTTCAATATTCATAATTTCTTTGGCTTTGAATTGCAACTCTTTTAACTTTACTTCCGTAATCTCTCCTTCAAAAACCGAATTCTGAATCCAATTTAAGTATTTTCTACATAGTTTGAGCATTTTGCCTACTCTTTTTTCTCCGATATCGTAAACGAGGATGATGTACATAATTCAGAATTGAGGGTTGAATGTTGAGTGTTGAATGATGAATTATGGTTTTGTCTTTTTATTATGGCGGACGGTATTCATGATTTTTACTAATTGTTCGCTTTCATCGAGCAAAGACTCTATTAAATGTTTTTTAATAATATTAGCTTCCGATTATAATTCTAACTAAAATAAAGTTTCGTCAGCTTCTTCTACCACTATTGAAATCTTACTAAAAAATTCAGCGTCCGGCCTTGCCCTGCATGCTGCCCGATAATTTGCAGCAACAGAAGTAGTTGTTTCCCAATTATTCTCGCTTCCTCAGTTTTTGGTAAAGCCTGAAAGAGGCGGATAATGCGTAATGTAAAATCTTTTGTTCGTTGTTTCAATGCTTCTATTTGATCAATTTTATTCATATTTAATTGTTTTTTATTTCATCCATCACTCCTCAGTCCTCAGCCTTGTTGTTACCACCACGCTTTAAAAGGTTTGTATTCTTCGATATTCAGGATATGTTTGGTCAGTTTGTAACATTCTAATTTTACCAAATGCTTATAACTCACACTTCTACCCAGAGATCGATGTTTGATGGTTTCATTGAGGCGTTCTTCAAATGCACGAACAAAAGTTTTGCGGGCAGCATCTTTTAGCATCACACTATTGGTATTGATATCAAAATCTTTGGCTTGAATTTCTTTTTTATTTAAGACTCTGAAAATGACTCTATCCACCAAAATAGGTTTAAAAATTTCGGCTAAATCCAAAGCTAATGAGAATCTACGATAGCCGGGTTCATGCAAATAGCTGATGGTAGGGTTGAGTTGGGTATGATAAATTTGCCCAAGACAAAGCGAATAACACATCATATTGCCAAAGGAAACCAAAGCATTTACTTCATTTTTCGGAGGTTGTTTGCTTCTTCCATTCATTGCAAAGTCGTTCAGTATTACATCAAAAGCATCATAATACACTTGACGGATATTACCTTCAATGCCCATCAGTTCGTCGATTTCTTGTGTTTGAAATAAGTTGGAACTAAAAGATTCTATGGTATCGATATAAGCTGAAAGTTCTTTCCCTCGAGATTGATAATATTTTAGATTTTTCAGGATATTGAAGGCCGCTCCTTCGATAAATTTTTGAGCAATGACCAATCTTTTTTTCTTGGTTAAATATTGCTTGGTCTGTTCAATTTGCATTTTGCCTGCCAATAAATATTCTTTGGGCAAGAAGCTCCCGGTATAATGCTCGTAATAATCGAAAAAATGAACGGCTATTTGTTGTTTCCCTAAGAAATTGTACAAAGCCGAATTGGCATCCAAAGCTCCGAAGCAAAACAAATCGGATACACCTTCTACAGGAATGTATTTAGGTTGTCCTTCGGTTCCGTTTTCATCCACTGGAACAAATTTTAGGGTATTGTCTTTGCGGCTCATGCGGCCGGGATTGAAGAGATAATAGGATTTTTTCATCTTGTGATCTGTGATCTTGTGATCTGTGATTTGGTGATCTGTGATCTGGTGACTTAGTGATTTAGTGATTGGCGGGTTTTAGTTTGCTTCTGTAGGAAGACATGACTTTGAGGATTTCTTCTGATTCATTTCTCAATTCAAATAATTTTTCTTCTGCTGTAAAGCCACCATCAATAAGCATTTCTATCCAAAATAAAGTTTCGTCTGCTTCTTCTACAACAATACAGAGTTTTGCATATTTTTCTTTTTCTGATCTTGCCCTACAAACTGCTCTATAATTAGCCGCAACAGAGGTAACCGACCGGATTAATTGTTTTCTAATAATGCTCAAAGCATCACTGTAATTAATTTCGGAGACAATTGTAATAATATCTAAGGCAAGTTTTTTAGTTCTCGCTCGAAATAACTCATTAAATTCTTCTTGTTTCATAAACTATCAAATAGATTAAAATTATCACTCGATCACCCATCACTCAATCATCCATCACCAGATCACCCAT
Organism: Amniculibacterium sp. G2-70; assembly: GCF_014353055.1. Taxonomy (GTDB): domain Bacteria; phylum Bacteroidota; class Bacteroidia; order Flavobacteriales; family Weeksellaceae; genus Amniculibacterium; species Amniculibacterium aquaticum. The sequence continues at coordinate 660,945 of NZ_CP060698.1, read as the reverse complement.
CATTCATTCACATAACAAAATTCGTAATAGCTACAGCTTTTGCAAATCTTGGCATTGATGACCGGTGGACAGGTTTCGTCTTCTTTTAATTTTTTTATTTCGAGAACGGTATTTTCCAAATATAGAAAATCATCTTCAGTAAGTATCACTTCTTCTTTTTGTCGTAAACTAGGATATTCGATGACGCCTTTTTTAGCCTCAATACTTTTCAGTTTCATCAGCCATAGATAAAATTTCACCTGCCAGATATGGGCTTGCTCTACTTTGTTGCTTCGTTTGGTTTCGTGGATAATTTTATTTTTCACATCAAAGAAATCAATTTTTCCTACGAGATTCAATCCTTCAAAATCGACACTCAATTCGATTTGCTCATAGCGTTCCGGTCTTTGTAGATAAGTTTCATCTTCAATTAATTTTCCATCGGCTACCAAGTCGGAGGTTTGCTCCATATTGATACCGTTGGAAAAGAGCCAAAGTTTTCGCTTACAAATGCGGTAGTAGTTGATATGGGTGCCGGTAATGTTCATGGTTTGTGGAATTTGTCTTCTTTCCAATTTTTAGGATTATTGATGATATAATTTTCTATCCTGATATATTCATCATGATTTCGGATGATATGATCATGAAATTTAGATTGCCAACCGAAATCCAATTCCGGATAATCGATATGAATTTGTTTGGTGCATGCCGATTTGTAGGAACGAATAATGGTAGAAACCGAACCTGGTTTTGGTGAAATATCAGACATGAATTGGTTAGGATTGGTAGATTCTGTGGGGTTGTTGCATTGGTTTGTGGAATCGTTGCATTGGTTTGTGGAATCGTTGTATTGCCCTGTGGAATCGTTGCATTGCAACGATTTTACAGAATCCACCAATAATATAATTCCATGCACATGATTGGGCATTACTACAAATTCACCCAAACGGACATGTGCAAAATGTTCGGGAATATCTGCCCAAAAATTATGAGCGATTATCCCATTTTCATTTAATTGCATTTCACCGTCCACAATTTCACCAAAATAATGTTCTCTATTTTTGGTACAAATGGTGATGAAATAGGCACCCGGATTTCTGTAATCCCAATTTTTCAATCGGAAGGATTCAATGCGGTATTTATTTTTGAATAGGGTCATGATTAGGAGGCATGTTTATTATTGTGGAATCGTTGCATGCATTTATTATTGTGGAATCGTTGCATGCAACGATTGTACTCATATTGCAACGATTCCTCAATTGAATAGGTTATAAAAATTGATTACAATTGTTTTTCAAAATCAAATGCCATAATTCTATCATACAATTCCTTTTCTGCCTTTTCTATGGCATCGGCAGTTTCTCCTTTGGTTTGGATGTAGCCACCTGCCTGTAAGGAAATATAGGTTTTAATGCCATTTAGATTTTCATCAATAATGGGTTGTGCTTTTCCAGAATCTTCCTCCGATAATTTTGCTCGAATGCTCCCAGCAATCAGATTGGCATTATCCCCGATAGCGATGGCTAAGGTATCCATCAAGCTAAAAGTTCTGGATTGGTTAGAAGTAATTTTCCAATTGATAATGGCTTTAGCTAAAGCATCTGCCCATTTCTCTCTTAATTCTTTTGGAGCAACCAAACAAGGACCGAAAACATTCTTAGATTCAATCCAACCATTAGCTTTTAATTTTTCTATGATTTCATCCGACATTTCAGGCTCAAATGAATTGAGGCTAACGCAAAATAATCTTCTTAAATCAATGGCAATGTCGGATACAAATAACCCGGATGCACGACTTTGATTCGGAATCCATTTTCTGCTCAAGCTTCTATCTTTACCTTCCAAAAAAGCAGTGATTTCTTCTTCGGATAATTGATTCCCTTTCTCGTCACGAACAATAACCACATTATTTGGACGATCGCTTCGGTCAAAAGAAGCATTATCATTGTCCAGTCCGGCAAGTAGTGGGTGTAAGCCTCTCATTGCAGAAATAGACAACGGACTTCTTCTTTTTAAAGTTCTGTCTTTCCCTTCTTTTGTAGCTTTCATCCAGCCTCCAAATAGTTGGTCGGGATAAGTTGGGTCACAGGTTCCATAAACTTCTCCTTCTTTCAATTCCTTTTGTTTTGTTACATCAAAAAGAAAAGTAGTTGGACTTGGAGCCTCGCCTAAATGTTCTGAAATGCTATCCACAATAGAGCGTTTCACTTGTTGTCCACTTGAAAAAGGAATTCTTCTATTGAATTGTGCGTCATAATAATATTTCTGTCCATCGGATACGCAGAAAACGGTATGCTCTGCTCTTTTTAATGTTCTGATATAAATTGTATTGGTCATTTTGAATAATTTTTAAAGTTGATAATTAAGATTGTTTTTCTGTAAAGGCATAATCGAATTTCAGTAAGGTGTTGAAATAACCAAATTCTTCATTGGTCATCAAGTGCACTTCATCCCGAAGTTTTTTCAATGCTTCCAAGTCGGATGGTTCCACGCCTGAAACCATTTCGGTAAGGGAATCAATAAATCCTTTTTTGGATTTACTTCCTAAAAGGTCGTTACTAATGAGGTTCCTTCTATCTGTCTTTGTAGAGCCTCCTCTATACCGGTGAAGTAGCTGAGCCAGTTCGCTGGTATAGTCTGTGATTTCTTCTTTGTTTTTTGTTATCATAGCGATTAACCAAGTTTTATATGATTGATAAATTAAATTGTCTTCTTCTTTTTTGAAGGATAAATTCTTATCCTCTGTCATGTATTTTTTTAAATTCTCCGGGCGAAGTGCTTGTAGCCCAATACTTCCCAACTCGCAAGCTCTTTTGATATGCATACCAAATAAGGCTTGAAAATCTTTGTTGTTAAATTCCTGTTCTGAATGAAATAGTCGCTTGAACACATCTTTTAATCTTTTACCTGCTTTAAGGTAAATAGGAATGAAACCAATGGTTTTGTTGGTTTGACCGAAGGAATAGATGTAAGTATTCAAGGTTTTATCCGGATAGAAATTTGAAAGACTGAAAAATAAATTTGACCAATTTACCGTATTCACTTCTGCCGCGGTTGTTTCTACTTTGAAAATCTTCTCCATTTCTAAAGTAGAAAAATCAAAGTTTGGATTATAGTCCTTCCCTAATTTATAGGTCAGCCATTGTCCGTTCCACGAGTTAATTTGGTTTCCCCTCAGTTTCTGCAAGGTGGGGTCATTTAAATACTTTCGGTAATATTTCCAACCCTCAAAAGTTTCTAATGTGATTTGGGCATCATTTATGAGCAAGCTGTAACCACCTGCTACACCAATTCCCAAACCCGAACCTATCCATGAATAATAAATATCTTCTTTTTCGGTTTCAATTTCTATATCTGATACTAGGCCTGAAGTACTGGCATATTCTTTACTCTCAGAAGCCGGATACCCTAAAGCAAAACTGGCATCAGCACTATCATTTTCCACTTTCTCAAAAAGATTTTCGAGTTTTTCTTTTCTTTCTAAAACCGAAATCGTTTCAACCTTTTGTCCTGTTTTCATTTGCACAAAAGGCGAATTCGTTACCCATTGCATATACTTTGGATGATTAAAAAATAATTCAAAATACACCTCCTCAAAGAATTCTTTTGCTGAATAATCTTTGCTATATTTCTTGTTGTAGGCCTTTAAAAATGTTTTTCCTATTACTGTCGTTATCATAAGAACCGATTTAAAACATTAAAATTTTCTTCTTTAATTTTTGATTGATCCAATCCCGTTTCAAAATCACAAGCCGCATCCGGAATGATAAACGGCTTATTCCCTTTTTGAGATTGATTCATCTTTGCAACTACCCAATAAGCCACCGGAATTTCAAGGAGCAATCGTGTTTCGAAATTGCCATTTTCATATTCTTCCACATCCGATTCCAAGATGCAACTCACACTATCAATTTCCAGTAGTTCAAATAATATTGCTTTACTACGGTGCATGAGTTTACCCATTGTAAATTGTCCGTTAGGTTTAAAAACACTATGCTCTTCAATCTTTAAAAATTCGATTTCGGTAAATACCTGGTCAATTTTGTTTTGCAAATCTCTTTCGTGTAAAGGCTTATTGTCTTCCAGCACTTCAAATGATTTTTGAAGAATAGACAGATTGTAGGGTCTGGCTTCTTTTTCGGTTTCAGGAGGTGCAATCACATACACATCCTTTAATTTCCCAATGGTGTTTGTATTTCGCTTTCTGTTAATGCGTCCAAATCGTTGAATCATTGCATCCAAAGGAGCTGTGGCTGTTATCATGACATCGAAACTAATATCCAAACTCACTTCCACAATTTGTGTCGAAACCACGATACAGGCTTCATTACTCGTATTGTACTCATTAGTAGCAACACCATTTTCGTCTAAGCCTAATAATTGTCTTTCTTTTAAATTCCGGTCGCCTCGCCTAAACTTGCTATGTAACAGCATTGATGTGGTTTCAGGATAGGCCTCTTGAATAAACTGAAATACCTCTTGAGATTTTTTAACCGTATTCATCACAATCAATATTTTCTGATTGTTCTGAACGGCATTGTCTATGATTGCTGAAGCCTCTTCAAATGAAGATATTTTATGAACGATGTGCCGGTCGAATTGATTCAATTCTTCTTCATTTAATTTAATTTCTAACACATCATCCCCCAAAAGCTGAACTATCTTGTTGTACAAAATGGTTGGCATGGTTGCTGTTCCAATATGAATCCGACAATCGAGCGTTTTCAAAACTTCAATGAGCTTCAAAATCAAAGCTTGAGAAACTCCTGAATAAGTATGTACCTCGTCCAAAATCACATCACAGCCTTTGATATCCAAAATCATGGCTTCGAAACCTTTCATTCCTAAGGCAATATTCGCCAATTGGTGAGGAGTTAATATTTCGATTGCTGAACCTATCAATCCTTGCAATGCTGTTTCTTCCTCCTTTTTTCTCTTTACAATAATAGAAGTGGAGTGGAGCACGCGAATATCTATATCCGGATTGTCTTTTTCTAAATCGTTGCCTACCCGCTTAAACATTGCATTAATAGAAGCCTGAAAAGGTAAAGTGTAAAAGACTCTTCCTTTACATCTTCTAAAAAGGTAGTCTGTTTTCCCTGCTCCAGTGCTGGCAACTACGATGGTATGTTTCTTATCTGAAATTGCATTTTTTAGCGATAGAGGATAAAGTTCATTCTGCCGATTATAAAAGTTAAGATTAGGTGTTTTGAATATTCTTTGGATTTCCTTTTCGGTTTTGTCAATTAATGAGGAGGCAAAATGGTCGGCTCCCATTAATAAGCCCCGCCATTCGGAATAGTTATTTTCTTTAACTGCTCTTTCACTATAGTCAATACAATATTCCAAATTCCGGATTGCCTCTTCCTTTGAAATCGGCTTTACTCCAATTTCCAATTCTTTCAGAATATCTAACGCTTTTGGATACCAATCTTCCCAATTACCTAAATGAAAATCCTGATAGTCATAAGCTTCCTCCAAATCTAAAAGACCTTTCTCCCCAATATCGTTTTTTACAGATTTATGATGAGCGACCACCATTTCAATCAAATAATTCCAATGTTCTTTTGGAAAAACCGAAAGAAAAAATAGAGATGCTATTTCATGACGGAATATTTTTTTACTGTTTGATTTGCCCTTTAATCTTTCCTGAAAATAAGGGTGTGCTTTTCCAATATCATGAAGGATGGCTCCGTTCCGTGCAATCTTCTCATTCATGCCAAGATAGCTTGCAAAAGCTACAACGACCTCACCCACCTGTTTCAAGTGAGCAGGCAAAGTTGTCCATTCTGGTCCTGATTTTGCAAATAGCTTTTCCATTTTAATAAGTTTTTACCGGAGTTCCAACAATCTTAATCCAACCAAACATAGGCTCATTATTCAGACGGTTATATCCAACTAAAAATGACTGTTCATTCTTTTCAAAAACAAGCTCGTAACCGGAAAAAACTTCGTCTTTATTAAACTCTTCAATAGAAGCCTCTTTTATCTCCTCAGGATATAGGATATCTTCATTTCTGCACAAACAGATATGTTGTGTTGCTGCTCTATCGGCATCCTCTTTATTGGAAAAAGCAAAGTGCAAAACTGGTTCTAAAAGAATTCCTCTTGTAAGCACAGCTGTCGGTCGATCAAATAGAAACTGTTTTCCTTTTTTCGTAGAATTCCACCCTCTGGTTTGAATTACTTCTTGTTGTTGGCTGACTTGGGTATAAGAAAGTCGATGGCCTACAATTTTTTTAATCCCATTTTCATTTAATAATTCAGGAAATAATTTTTTCTCAATTCCCTCAACTATGGATGGTGTAAGAAATTGTTGTGAGAATGTTTCGCTATCGCGTACGGCTGTCCACGGTTTAATAAACCCAAACTGTCCGGTATATTTTACGACAAATAAATTTTCCATTTTGATGTTATTTTAAAGCTCCAAAACCAATACCGGTTGAATTTCCTAAGCCATTGTCCCATGCAAAAGCAATCTGTTCTGGTGTGCCATTGATGATGATTGGTACAAATGAGGTTCTATTTTTGATACCTTTATAGGTTACCAATTTTGTTTCTTTGAAATTTGTATTAGGATTAATTTTTATAGACAAACCTTCTGAATTTAAATGAGATTTTTCAAGCTTATGTTTCAGATTGTCCGTTAAAATTGTTTCAAAGTTTTTATCTTCCAAAGTTATATGACGAATTTTGTTTTCTACTTTCATTTTTAATAGAACAGGACTCGCCATCAGAAATTTTTCTGAAATTGAAAAAGCTGGAGTGTCTTTTATTTGAACATCAAAAACACTGACTCCACTAAACATTTCCGGATCTTTTAAAATATTTTTGACAATTTGCTTTACTAATCCCTCATTTCTACTACTGATGAAGAAGTAAGCATCTCTCTTCAACTCAATACCACTTTTGTTGGCTACTGTATTTTGAATCCAGGAAAATGAAAATTGACCAGTTTTTCCGTGAATTTCATTGTTCGCTCCAATCCATTTATGAATGACTCCTGTTAACAATTCCTGATAATTAAAAGGAATTGGTTTGTTGTTTTTTGTGAGTTTTAAATATATTCTCATCTCTTTCTCTTTTTAATTCCTTCAAAGTTAATATTCATTACTGACAAAATATGTCAAAAATTTAAAGATTTAAATTTTTCTTTAATAAATGTTTTGAAAGTCTCTGGGGAAATGATTTTTATTTCATCGGAAAGTCCCATTACAAAGCGGCCAATACCATGGAAATTGGCAATTGAGGTTTTTAAATGATAAAGATTTTCTCTTTCCGAAATATCTTTCACGGCTAATGGAAATTCTTCACGCAACAAATTATAGGCTTTTAGACTGAGTTGTAGTTCAACGATAGCAACTGGCTTTTTTGCAGACATTTTAAAGGCGTCAGTAAACGGAATTTTATGTTCGGATTGATGTTGCCAATTTTCATTTAGGATTTCTACCTTTTCAATCCTAGAAATTTTAAACTGTTTTACCTGTTGGCTCTTTATTTCGTAACACCAAATGCCTTCATAATCTCCCATAAATTCAAAAGGTTCTACTATTCTGTCTTCTATATTACTGCTGTTGGAAGAGCGGTAGCCGAGTAGGTTAACTTTTGTTTTCTTCTGAATAGCTTCGTTTAAATCTTGAATAATTTTTAGTTGTTGTGTATTTTCTAATTTAGAAATCACATTAAAGTCATATAGAAAATTGAGTTTTTTTAATAATTTCTCCTTTACTGAGGAGCTGCTTTTTTGTGCTTCCAGAATTTGATGAATAAGAAAAATCTCTTCTTCCGAAAAGTGGAATAACTTTTTTAAGGTTTTTGTTTCTGGGTGATTAGGTATTAATCGATATCTACCTTGTTTTTTTTCCAATGCAAAACCGGCATTTTTTATTTTATTAAAATGGCGATAAACGGTTCGTTCATCGATAGAAAATTTTATGGCTATTTCTGGTACGCTATAATTCCGCGTTCCATTGAGTAACATCAGTAGTTTTAAAGTTTTTTCCATGGTTTTTCCTGGTTGATGTTAAAATTTTGACTAAATTAATAACAATTTGAAATTAAAAACCTTGAATATTAATATTATTTCAAAAAAAAAATCCTTCAAAGTTTTAAAAACCTTGAAGGATTGAATAAAAATTAACAATTAATCTTAGTGATTGTGTTTCGGAGTGAAACCGTCTTCGGACATTTCGAGATGCTCGTAATCGGCTTTCATTTCTTTTTCGTAATCTATTTTTTCTTTGTTTTTATTGAATCTGTAGATCAATCCATCGAAGATGGAATACACCACCGGTACAATAATAAGGGTTAAGAACAAGGACGAAACCAATCCACCGATAACTACCCAGGCCAATCCGTTGTTCATTTCGGCACCGGCTCCCTTTGCTAGTGCGATAGGAATCATCCCGAAAACCATGGCAATGGTGGTCATCAAAATAGGACGAAGTCTGGCGTGGTTGGCTTGCAATAAGGCATTGTAGGTGCTTTCTCCGGCAGCTTTTCTCTGGTTGGCAAAGTCCACCAACATAATGGCGTTTTTACAAACCAAACCGATCAACATGATCATCCCCAAAATGGTAAATACATTGAGTGAATTGTTGGTTAATGCCAAGATGACCAAGACCCCGATGAGTGAAAGTGGAACCGAGAACAAGACCACAAACGGATATACAAAAGAGTCGTAAAGGGCTACCATAACCAAATATACCAAGATAATCGCTGCCATAAGGGCAATTCCTAAAGTACCGAAACCTTCGGACTGGTTTTCTTGATCACCTGACCAAACATAGCTAACTCCGGCAGGTTTTTTCAGTTTTGAAAATTTAGCCTCCCATTCTTTTGCTACAGTTCCTGTTGGCACACCAACGGTTTGAGCGTTGATGGTAATGGATGGTGACTTGTCCCTTCTCTCCAAGAAAGAAGGTCCTGAAGTTTCTGTAATGGTTGCGAATTGTTCCAATTTAATTTGCTCGCCTTTATCGTTGTTGAAGATGATGCTCTTCACATCGTTCACGCTGGATCTTCCCATTTGGTTCAGGCGGATGTTGATGTCGTATTCGTAATCTCCGGCACGGTATTTACCATCGGTGTTTCCGGAGAAAGCCGTTTGCATGGTCATCCCAACGGTTTGAAGGTTCAGTCCCAAAGAAGCCATTTTATCTCTATCGATGGATACATTGATCTCTGGGTTTCCGCCTTCTGAGGACAGTCGAATTTCGTTGGCTCCTTTTACCGTTTTCAACTGTTCCATAGCTTGAGCAGCAAATTCGTTGATGCTTTTCAAGTCGGGTCCGGTAACGACCAAAGAAAGAGGTGCTCTTTCGGCTCCCATCAAGCCTACAGGTACGGTTTTAATTTTTGCTCCAACCAAATGTTGAGAAAGTTCTTTTTTAATCTGCGAAGCATAGACATACGAGTTTTCTGCTCTCATGGATTTGTCCACCAAGATCACATCAATTTCAGATTTGTAAGCAGTCGCATTGGTAGCACCCATTCCGTCGGATTGCTGACCCACTGTGGTAATCATTTTTACAACTTCTGGTTTTTTTGCCAGATAGGCTTCGGCTTTTCTTGTCATTTGATTGGTTACTTCTACAGAAGCATCCTTAGGCATTTCTATCTGAACCAAGAACTCACCTTTATCAATTTTGGCGAAAAACTCACCTCCGATAAATTTGGTTAAACCAAATGAAAGGAAGAATAACACCGCAACACCAACTACGGTGGCTATTTTTGTCCATTTCGATTTCAAACACCATTCTAACATTCCAGAAATCCAATGGGTAAATTTGTCCAATTGTTTTTCGAAACCAAGGATGAATCGTTCACCGGCATTTTTCCCGGTAAGATGCGTCAGTTTACCAAATCGTGATGACAACCACGGAACAATGGTAAATGAAGCGAGCAACGAAAGTAAAGTTGCAATAACAACGGTAACACAGAACTGTGAGATGATGTTAGACACCAAACCTGTACTCATAGCGATGGGTAAGAATACCACCACAATAACCAAAGTAATGGCGGTTACGGTAAAGCCAATTTCTGCAGCACCGTCGTAGGAAGCACGGATACGGCTTTTGCCCATTTCCATGTGTCTGTAGATGTTTTCCAATACCACAATGGCATCATCTACCAAGATCCCTACCACTAGGGAAAGTCCTAGCAAACTCATCAAGTTGAGGGTGTATCCCATCAGCGACATTCCAATGAAAGTTGCAACAAGGGAAGCTGGGATGGAGACCATTACGATGAATGCATTTCGGATGGAATGCAAGAACAACAACATAACAGCAGCTACCAAGAATACAGCGATGAACAAATCGTGCGTCACATTGTCTGCAGCGTGAAGGGTAAAGGTAGAAGTGTCGTTAACTACCGTTAGTTTTACATTTTGTTTGGCATAGTCTTGCTCCAGTTGTTTCATGGTTTTCTGGATCAGCTCACTTACTTCCACGGCATTGGCATCGGATTGTTTGATGACTTGGAAAATGATGGCCGGTTTCATATCAATCCTTGCGACTTTATCCACATCTTTTTGTGCATCTTCCACAAAAGCCACATCACTCAGTCTTACCTGAACGCCGTTTTTGTTGCTGATAACAAGATTGTTAAGTTCGTCCAAAGTTTTGTATTTCCCGGACAGACGGATGATGGTAGAAGTTTCTCTATTTTTAACACTTCCGGTAGGGAAATCCAAGTTGGAGGAAAGGATGGTTTGTTGCACCTGGCCCACAGAAAGTCCGTAGCCTTCCAATTTATTTTTATCCAGATTTACTTTGATCTGTCTTTCTTGTCCACCAATAAGGTTAACTTGCGCTACGCCTTTCACACGAGAAAGTACGGGTTGTATTTTTTTATCCAACAAGTCATAAAACTCCACGGCATTCATGTTAGAAGTTGCTCCGGCGGTAATAATCGGCATATCGCTGAGGGAGAATTTCTGTAATGACGGGGTTTTTACATCGTCTGGAAAATCAGCCAAGATGGCGTTGATCTTCCTTTGTGCATCGTTGAGGGCATAGTCTGTATCGGCTCCTGCATTCAGGGTTACCATGACCACAGAGAGGGACTCGTAGGATTTGGATTCTACTTTTTTTACATTTTCAAGAGATGACACGGCATCTTCAATTTTCTTGGTAACCGAAGTTTCTACTTCCGAAGGCGATGCTCCTGGATATACGGTAGAAATGGTCACAACATTGATCTCAAATTTTGGGATCAACTCATACCCCATGGAGGAGTATCCCAAGATACCACCCAAGGTAAGTATCGTAAAGAGTACGATAATCAGGGTAGGTCGTTTTATGGATATTTCTGCTAATTTCATTTTTTAGTTCTTGGTTGTCGGTTGATGGTTGTTGGTAGTTGGTTGATGGTTGTCGGTATTAAAGAAACAATCATCACCTCATCACATTTTCACTTCATTACCTTTTTACTTCCATCAAGTGTCCGTAATTTTATTTGATTACTGTTACTTTTGTACCGTTGGATAGGTTTATCTGACCGCTGGTTACTACTTTGTCGCCTTTTGCAATTCCGCTGATGATTTCTATTTTGTCACCAAAGATTTTTCCACTCACTACGCTTACCAATTTTACGGTATTGTCCGGTTGAACGACAAAAACTTTGTTGTTGCTGACTCCATCTACAAAAGCATCTTTCGGAAGAACCATCATGGCGTGTTGCGTGCCCGATTCTTTGGCAGAAAAAATGGCCGAACCGTACATCCCGGCTCTAAGCTCGTTGTTTGGATTATTGGAAACGGTGATTTCTACAGGGAAATTTAATGTGGCATCGGCCAAAGGAGCGATGAAGCTTACTTTACCAGAAAATTCTTTGTCCGGATAAACGCTAACTTTAATTTTGATGTCGTCACCGATTCTTAGGTTGGCCACTTCGGCTTCGTTTACATTCACTTGAAGTTTAAGTTTTGAAGTATTGACGATTTCGAAAAGTGGAGTTCCTGGAGAGACCACGGCACCCGGTTCTACGGTTTTTTTGTTGATGTATCCGGAAACCAAAGTCCTTACATTGGAGTCTCCAACGCGGATGTTGCTTTGTTCTACTGCGTTTTTAGCATTTTTTAGTTGCAATCTGGATTGGTCCAACTGTTGCTTGGTAACACCGCCTGTTTTGTATGCATTTTCGAATCTTTGGTTATCGACAATTGCATTTTGATACGCCGCATTGGCTGTGGAACGATCTACTTCTAAGGCGTCTTTTTTCACGGTGGCCAAGGTCTGTCCGGCTCTTACAAAATCGCCTTCTTTTACCAAAACGCGAGTAACTTTCCCGGACATTTCAGATGCCAACTGCATTTGTTGCAATGGAGCAAAAGTACCGTTGGATGCGTAATCTGAAGAAACATGCTGAAAATCTGCGGTAACGATGTTTACCGGAACATCGGCATTGGAGCTGGCGATAATTGCGGTTTGTCTTTCGGTTTCTTTTTGGTTTTTGTTGATGATGTACGCTCCTCCGCCAACGACACCGGCAGCGATAAGGAGGTAAAGAAATGTTTTTGCTATTTTCATTGTTTAATTATTTAAAATTCATTGTCATTAGAAAATAATCTAATGTTTGGATGTTGTTGACTACGAGTGGTTATGGGTGCAGCCCGACTTGAGCGGAGCTCTTTTCATTTTTTTTCTGAGCGTAGCGAATGAAAAAAATGAAAAAGCGGGAGCGGAAGGCGGTTAAGCTGCCCAAAAAAATATTATTTTCTAAGATTTTCTAATTCGCCTTTGGCTTTGTACAGCTGTATTTCGGCAATTTTGAAATCCAACACGGCGGTACTGTAGTTGTTTTTGGCTTGTACAAGGGCGTTTTCGGCTTCCAGAAGGTCGGTTAGTGGAGCCAATCCGTATTGGTAGTTGCTCTGTGTGTTTTTCAGGACCGTTTCTGCCAGTTGTACATTGGCTTCTTGACTTTTAATGGCTTCCCAGTTGTTTTCCATTTGAGTTTTCGCATTTTGATACTGAAGGTCCAGTCCCAATTTGGTTTCTTTGATGTCTTGTTCTAAAGATTTTAGTTCTAATTTTGCCTGATCTACCTTAGATTTTATTTGGAAACCGTTGAAAATAGGAATGTTAAGTTGCAAACCTACACTGGCATAGTCGGTCCAATAGACTCCTTGACTTTTGCCCGGACCAATGGGGAACTTGTCACCAATGCCCTGCCAAGTGTAGTTGCCCACCAAGTTGAGGGTTGGATAATAGGCGGCTTCTGTCGCTTTGATGTTGTAGCCCAATAGGGTTTTTTGCTTGTCCAAAACTTGCAGTTCTGTTCTGTTTTCGGTATTTACGGTTGCAGCAAGAAGGGGTGCATCTACTGTCATATCGGCATCTACCAAATTAATAGGAGTTTCTATAGGCATTCCCATGTAGAATTTCAAGGCATTTTCGGACAAGTTAACCGCGTTTTTCAGTTGTATTTTTCCGGTTTCCAAATTGGTAAGGTTAACATTGGTTCTGTCCAGATCCACTTTTTTTGCCAAACCGTTGTCGTACAAACTTTTTATGATGTTTCTTACCTTTTGCATACTTTCAAAACTGCTTTCTATGGTTTTGAGTTTTTCTTTTTGGGTAAAAACCTGATAGTACGCTGTGGAAACATTTTCGATAAGCGTTTCGTCGGTAAGTTGTTTGTTGGCTTGGTAAAATTCTTTGGTGGTTTTTGCTGCTTTTAGCCCAATAAAAACCTGTTGGTTAAAAAGTGCTTGTTGAAGTTGTACCCCAATCTGTGCGCCCCATTTTCTTCCAAAAGGCACCATGATAACTTCGCCGGGTTGACCGAACATATCGCCGGGCAAGGCCGATTTTTGTAATATAGGATTGTAGTTGATACCGCCTCCGGCATTAAGTTTGGGCAAAGCACCTGCTTTGGATTCAGCAATAAGATAATCGGCATTGGTGATTTGCAAATTGGCTTTTTGTGCTGCCGCTTTGTTTTCTAAAGCGTAGTCGATAGCCTGTTTTAGGCTGACGGATTGCTGTGCTTGTGCAGAAAAAGCACCTGCAAAAATTGCTACAGCAACGATTGATTTTAATAATTTCATATAGGCGTTATGAATTTGTTTTAATTTTTGGGTTTACGATCTGGGGTTGTTCTTCGGTTTTATATAAAAATAGTATCGAGAATAACTTGCTTTCTTTCTTGGATAATTTGGTTGAACTCTTGATTGGTTAGATTAAGAGAGTCCATTAGCAAAGGCCTCATGCAACTGGGGAACGAAACCAGCGATGCTACATTAATCATGAATTGAATGGTGGAAATGGGTTTGATCCTTCCTTCTTCAATTTCAATTTTCAGTTCTTTGTCCAAGGCTGGATGCACCAAGTCAATATCGTTTTTATTTCTACCTTTTTTGCATTTGTTGTAGAGTTGAGTAACGATGTACACCTCTAAAAAAGGATACTTGATTGCTGAAGCCAGCTCGTCTTCTAACCACATTTCCAGTTTTTTCCGAAAAGATAAATCCATGAGAAGGATGGCATTGTGTTTATCATTATGCTCTTTGGTCGCTTCTTCAAAGACGATTTCGAAAAGATTTTCTACCGATCTAAAGTAGTAGTTAATAGAAGTCCTGTTAACCCCTGCAGCATCGGCAATCTCTTGGGTGGTAGCCTTGAAGCGGCCTTCGCCAAAGAAAAGTTGTATTGCAGCTTTCTTTATAAGTCCTTCAGTATCAATTTTATGTTCTTCTTTTGACATTTTTGTCTAACTTTTTCGTCTGCAAATTTAGTTCAACTTTTTTGTTTGACAAAATTGTCGAATGTTTTTTTTTCTGAATTCATTAAAAAAAAATCCTCAAGCTAAAATGCGAGAGGATGGACTAACAAAATTTATTTTTGGTAATGCTTGTTGATGAAAGCTAAAGAAGCTGCGATCAAATCATTCACCTTATCTCTAGGAGTTGTGGTAAAACCGTGATTGCCTTTTTCTACAGTGATGAATTGGTTTTCGACTTTTTCAGCATCTAATTTATTCTTCAGATTTTTAGATTGACGGTAAGGTACAATGTGATCTTTGTTTCCTTGCTGAATAAGAATGGGTGTTTTGGTGTTCTTGTTGATGTAATTTATAGGCGAATATTTTGCTAAAACTTCTTTAACCTTTGACTTATTTGTTTCGATATTTGTTAGCGTCATATCAGAAATCAGTTTGTTTCTCAAGTGGTACAACTTGGGTTTGAAGGTTTTAAACGCAAATCTTATCAAGCCACCAGCGTCCGTTTTGAAAAGTTGGTTAAGGTCTGTTGGTCCGAAAAGGTCTATGACATAATTAAAGTGGATGTTTTTGTTCTGAATGGTAGAATAAGCCAGCATTAATGCCAAATGAGAGCCTGCAGATTCGCCCATAATTCCAATATTATTAAGGTCTAGGTTGTATTTTGAAGCATTCGCATTTAACCAATTCAATGCGGTGTATGCATCGTCCAATTGCTCATTTAGGCTGACTTTAGAATTCAGAAGTCTGTAGTTGATGCTGATCATGGCATAGCCGGATTTCTGCAAACTGTCTCTCAGGCTTCGCATGTAATATTGTTTTTCAAAATTTTTATCGCCTTCTACCCAAGCTCCACCGTGAATGTGGAAAACCAAAGGAGTTTTGTCAAACTTTTTAACTTTAGGCAGAAACAAATCCAATTGAATAGAATCTCTTTCTGGTGAAATTTGGAAGGTGATGTTGCGCAGATCTGAGGTCTGATTTTCTTGTGCTTGAAAAGAAAAAAAATAAAATTGAAGAAATAAAGTAAGTAAAAGTCGTATGCCTATTTTCATACATCATGAATTTAATTTTTGTCAATTCAAAATTAATAAAAATCACGAAAGAAATTTTGTAAACGAAATAAAATCAATAGTACTTAGAGCCTGTTTAAATTTTATATCTAGAATTTTTGTATCGATATTTAGATGGGTTTTGGGTTTTAAAATTGAAGTTTTAGCGGGCTAAAACAAAAATTTAAAATGCAAAATACGCTAAATAGAATACAAAAAGGCAGATAAGAAAGATTGGAAATAGCCAAATTATTATTTCTGTAAAATTTTAAATAGGCTCTAAATGATAAAACAATATATTTGCATAATCTCAACGATACAAATGAATGAACACCTACGATTGGAAAAAAAATAGTTTTGATAAAATTTTCAGTTTTCTACTGATTGTTTTTTTATTTCCCATCATGTTGCTTTCTTTTATAGCGGCATCCATAGATACATCTTCCTTTGGAATTTTTTTCCAGAAAAGAATTGGACAAGGTGGCTTACCCTTTGTGATTTTTAAACTGAAAACCATGCATCCTCAGACAAAAAATATATCCAAAACGGGTGCATTTCTAAGGAAATCTAAACTGGATGAACTGCCACAACTGTACAATATTTTTTTAGGAGAAATGAGTTTCGTAGGGCCGAGACCCGATGTATCGGGTTATTACGATGTTTTGACGGGTGAGGATAGAAAGGTATTGGCTCTTAAACCTGGACTTACATCAGAAGCAAGCCTGAAATACAGTAATGAAGAGTATTTGCTATCCCAGCAAGAAAATCCTCTGCAATACAACGATGAGGTGATATTTCCAGATAAAATCAAGATGAACCTCAACTATTTAGACCATCAATCCTTTGCTTTGGATATGAAAATTATTTTAAAAACCATTTTCAAGGTTTTTTCTTAGAGTCAATATTCTTAATTTTTATATTTTTGTTGAACACATAAAAAAACTATAATTCATGAAAACTCAGAAAATAGGAATTACCTTTTCGGCATTCGATCTTTTGCATGCGGGACACATTAAAATGTTAGAGGAAGCAAAAACCGTTTGCGACTACCTTATCGTAGGACTTCAATTGGATCCAACATTGGACAGACCCAATAAAAATAAACCCACACAATCCATTGTCGAAAGATACATCCAACTAAAAGCATGTAGAAGTGTGGACGAAATTATCCCGTACAACACCGAGGCCGATCTTATGGACATTCTAAAATCTTTTGTAATCGATGTTAGAATCATTGGTGACGACTATCGTGATGTCAACTTTACCGGTAAAGAATATTGCGAAGAAAAGGGGATAGAAATCTATTTCAACAAAAGAGACCACCGTTTCTCCACTTCCGATTTAAAAAGAGCCGTATTCGAATCCGAATTGAAGAAATTAGAATCCAACAAATAGAAATAGACTAAAACCAATCGATGAAACTTGTACCAACCCCACTGAAAGACTGTTATATAATAGAACCTACCATTTTTGAAGATGAAAGAGGCTATTTTTATGAAAAATTCAACGAAAAAAAATTTGAAGAACTCAGTGGATTGACCGGGAATTTCGTGCAAGATAATGTTTCAAAATCCAGTTACGGTGTTCTTAGAGGCATACATTTGCAAAAAGGAGATCATGCACAAGCCAAATTGGTGTCTTGCTTGGAGGGCAAAGTTTGGGATGTTGCCGTAGATCTAAGACCCGACTCTCCAACCTACAAACAATGGTTCGGAATAGAATTAACCGGCGAAAATAAAAAGCAATTGTACATTCCCAGAGGTTTTGGGCACGGTTTTTCGGTTTTGTCAGAAACGGCCGTATTCGCTTATAAATGTGATAATTATTACAACAAGGATTCGGAAGGTGGCGTGCGTTGGGATGACCCAATTTTACAGATTGATTGGAAATTGTTTGAAGACCAAATTCAACTTTCGGACAAAGATCAAATACAGCCTTTTTTAGAAGAAGGAAATTATTAAAATCAAATTCAGGAACTGAGAAATTCTCAGTTCTTTTTTTATTTGTAAATTTGCACCCGTTTTACCAAACCTATTTGATCTATTATGAGAACGAAATCCACAGGAAAAAAGAAAATCAACCTTGTAACATTGGGATGCTCCAAAAATGTTGTTGACTCCGAAGTTATTATGGGGCAACTGAAAGCCAGTGGCAAAGATGTTGTACACGAAGGGAAGGGCGATATTGTAGTCATCAATACCTGTGGTTTTATCGACAATGCCAAAGAAGAAAGTGTGAACACCATTTTGGAATACGTAGATCTTAAAAAAGAAGGTAAAGTAGAAAAAGTTTTTGTAACCGGTTGTCTTTCTGCTCGATACAAGCCGGATTTGGAGCAGGAAATTCCCGATGTGGATCAGTATTTTATGGGGCCAAGAGAATTGCCCATTCTTCTAAAACAATTGGGTGCCGATTACAAACACGAATTGGTGGGCGAAAGACTGACCACAACACCAAAACATTATGCCTATCTAAAGGTTTCCGAAGGTTGCGACCGTCCATGTACTTTTTGTGCCATCCCATTGATGCGTGGTGGACATATTTCTACACCCATAGAAAATTTAGTAACCGAAGCCAAAAAATTAGCCGCCAATGGCGTGAAAGAACTCATCCTGATTGCACAAGACCTCACCTATTACGGTTTGGATATTTATAAAAAAAGAGCTTTGGGCGATTTGTTGAAGGAATTGGTAAAAGTAGAAGGTATAGAATGGATTCGTTTGCACTATGCCTTTCCAACAGGGTTTCCGGAAGATGTTTTGGAAATCATTAAGACCGAACCCAAAGTGTGCAATTATTTGGACATTCCGCTTCAACACATCAACGATGATATTTTGAAGAGAATGAAAAGAGGAACTTCCCACGGCAAAACCGACAGTTTGTTGAAACAATTCCGTGAAAAAGTTCCAAATATGGCCATCAGAACTACGCTGATTGTTGGTTTCCCGGGCGAAACTGAAGAACAATTTGAAGAACTAAAAAATTGGGTTCGCGAGCAAAGATTCGACCGTTTGGGATGTTTTACCTATTCGCACGAAGAAAATACCGGAGCTTTCCAATACGAAGACGATGTACCTGAAGAAGTGAAAGAAAGAAGGGTGGAAGAAATTATGGAAATTCAACAGCAGATTTCTTACGAAATCAACCAAGAAAAAGTGGGTAAAACCTTCAAATGTCTTTTTGACAGAAAAGAAGGTAATTATTTTGTTGGTAGAACCGAATTCGACTCTCCCGATGTGGACAATACCGTTTTGGTCCCTGCCGAAAACACTTACATCTCTATGGGAGACTTTGTGAATGTGAAGATTAACTCCGCCGAAGACTTCGATCTGTACGGAGAAATCGTTTAGAAAAACACGAATAATTGAACCATATTGGCAATTCTCTTTGTTGAGAATTGCTTTTTTTATGCTTTTTTAAGAAATATTAACAAAAACCAATGCGGTTTTATCGTGTTAAAATTCTTAATTTTGCCAGCTGAAAAATGAAACTGACTAACCTACATATCAACAACAATAAAGGACTGATCTTGCGATTGCTTCTTGTTTTTTTGATGATGTTGGCCTATCTCAGTTCTTCCACTTCTACCCAGAAATTGGACAGGATTGTTGCTACAGTCTTACATTCCGACTATGTTTCCATTGATCTTTCACCGATAGAAGAACAGAACGACAATGCTCTACTTTCTTCAGGTAGAACCCTAAAAGTGGTGAAGAAGATCGTGTTTTCGGATAAACTTTTCGTTATTCTTGCTTCTTTGGTAGAGATTTTTCCACAGATCTTTTTCGATGCTTTCAATGTCAGCATCCAAGCAGGGATTTTTTCTCACCTCTATCTCTTTCATTTGTTTTAGAGTATTTTTTTCGATAAAATTTAGAGCCTGTTTAAATTTTATATCTAGATTTTTTGTATAGATATTTAGATAGGTTTTGGGTTTTAAAATTGAAGTTTTAGCGGGCTAAAACAAAAATTTAAAATGCAAAACACACTAAATAGAATACAAAAAGGCAGATAAGAAAGATTAGAAATAGTCGAACTATTATTTCGGTAAAATTTTAAACAGGCTCTTAAACAGGCTCAAAACCTAGATTCCTTTTTTCTTGGGTCTGTCGTAGGTATTTTTGATGTTAGGCGAATGCTTTTCATCCACCTCTAATCATTTTTTTTGTAACTCGATAAACCATTAAATAATGCGTCAAATTAATTGGATCGTAGCATCAAGTGCAATGCTATTATCAATCTATTCTTGTAATAAGAAATCTGCTGAAAAAACGGAAGACATCAAATCGGTACCGGTAATTACGGTGCAAAAGAAAGATACTTTGGTCAGCAGCGAATATGTAGCTGAAGTTCAAGCTAAAAAAAATATTGAAATACATGCCAGAATTGCCGGTTTGTTGCAAAATGTTGCCGTACATGAAGGTCAGTTCGTAGAACAAGGTCAGTTACTGTTCAAAATTAACGATTCCGAATTGCAAATCGATTTGTTGAAAGCCAATGCCGGAACTAAGCAAGCCGAAGCCGATGTGAGCATTGCAAAAGTAGAAGTAAACCAAGCCGAAAGCCTGTATGCAAAGAAATTTATTGCTAAAAACGAATTGGAAATGGCCAAGGCTAAATTGTCCGCTGCAAGAGCAAAACAAGCTTATGCCGATGCCGAAAGAAAAGCCGTACTTCAAAAAATTAGCTTTACCAATGTTAGAGCTCCTTTTTCCGGGGTGATGAATAATATTCCGCTAAAAGAAGGAAGTTTGGTAGAAAGCGGAACTCTTTTAACCACCTTGTCTCAGCTCAATGAAGTGTATGCCTATTTCTCGATTCCAGAAGATATGTATTTTGAAATGCTGAAAGATGGAGAGTTGGATCCAACAACCCAAATCGAATTGATCCTTCCAAACGGACAGAAATACGATTTCCATGGAGTTATGAACAATGCCGAAGGCGAAATCGACCGATCTACAGGATCCATTCGTTACAAAGTTGCTTTCCCAAACCCGGATCGCTACATCAAGCACGGGACTTCGGGTAAGTTAATCATTTCAGAACATCAACCCAATGCCATTGTTATCCCTCAAAAAGCAACCTTCTCCATTCAAGATAAAGTCTATGTTTTCGTAGTAAATAAAAATAATGTGGTGAAAATGACCCATGTAAATGTGGCTGAAACTCTTAAAAATTCGTATTTGATTGATGGTGGACTAAATCCTGGAGATCGAATTGTTTTGGAAGGTACACAGTCCTTGAGAGACGGACAAAAAGTTAATATTCAAAAATAAAATTCCCCAATTATAAATAATTTATCATGGTTGAAATGTTTATTCGGCGAAAAGTTCTTTCGCTAGTTATATCAATTATCATCGTGTTGTTGGGAGTTTTTGCTTTGCTAAAATTGCCCATCACACAATTCCCAGATATCGTACCACCCTCTGTTACGGTAACTGCAAAATATACCGGTGCAAATGCCGAAGTATCGGCCAATGCTGTAGCTCTACCTTTAGAAAGAGCCATCAATGGAGTGCCAGGAATGACTTATATGTCCACCGTAACTTCCAACGATGGACTTACCATGATCCAGGTTTTCTTTGAAGTGGGCATCGATCCGGATGTTGCCGCAGTAAATGTTCAGAACAGGGTAACCACCATTTTGGACGAATTGCCGGAAGAGGTAATCCGTGCCGGAGTAACTACAGAAAAAGAGGTGAACTCCATGTTGATGTACCTGAACATTACCAGTAAAGACGATAGCCAAGACGAGCAGTTTATCTACAACTTTACCGACATCAACATCTTGCAAGAACTGAAAAGAATTGATGGTGTAGGTCGTGCTGAAATTATGGGACAAAAAGAATACTCCATGAGGGTATGGTTGGATCCACAAAAAATGACCGCTTACAAAGTTTCTGCCGACGATGTCATCAAAGCTTTACAAAAACAAAACATTGCCGCTGCCCCAGGAAAAGTAGGGGAGGCTTCAGGAAAAACCAACAGCCACTTGCAGTATGTTATCAAATATACCGGGAAATTCTTCCAACCCGAACAATACGAGGAAATCCCAATAAAAGCCGATGCTGAAGGAACCATACTAAAGTTGAGAGATCTTGCAAAGGTAGAATTTGGTGCCATGAACTACGGAATGGTTTCTAAAACCGACGGAAGACCCTCTGCATCCATCATGATGAAACAAAGACCGGGATCCAACGCATCTGAAGTAATTAAAAATGTAAAAGCCAAAATGGCTGAGCTTAAGGAAACCTCCTTCCCACCGGGTATGGAGTACAACTTGGCTTATGATGTTTCCCGATTTTTGGATGCTTCCATGTCAGCGGTGATCAAAACATTAATAGAAGCTTTTATCCTTGTGGGGATTGTGGTATTCTTGTTCTTGCAAGATTGGCGATCGACACTAATTCCGGTGTTGGCAGTTCCTGTGGCTTTGGTAGGGACATTTGCCTTCATGCAAACTTTAGATTTCTCCATCAACTTGCTTACGCTTTTCGCCTTGGTATTGGCCATTGGTATTGTTGTCGATAATGCCATTGTTGTGGTAGAAGCCGTCCATGTAAAAATGGAAGAAGGTATGCAACCTTTAGAAGCAACCATTTGTGCCACCAAAGAAATTGCCGGTGCTGTAGTAGCCATTACCATTGTGATGTCGGCAGTGTTTATACCGGTAGCATTTCTGAGCGGTCCGGTTGGGGTTTTCTACCGTCAGTTTTCACTGACTTTGGCCATCAGTATTGTGATTTCCGGGGTCAATGCATTAACGCTTACTCCTGCCTTGTGTGCCATTATCCTGAAACCTCACAGTCACGATAAAAAGAAAGGTTTGATGGACCGGTTTTTTGCATCCTTCAACCGAGGTTTCGATAAAATGACTGATGGATACACCAATATGCTTTCCAAATTTGCTACTAAAACGACAGTAACATTTGGGGTACTCTTGCTTTTTGTGGCTTTGTTAATGGCGACTTCCAGATTTTTACCAACAGGATTTATCCCAATGGAAGACCAAGGTATGGCTTATGTGAGTGTTACCACACCTCAAGGGGCAACGGTAGAGAGAACGGAAAAAGTTTTGGATCAAGTAGAAGCCGTTGCCAAAAAAATTAATGGGGTCGAAAATGTAACCACTCTGGCAGGATACAGTATTGTTACCGAAATTGCAGGTGCCTCATACGGTATGGCGATGATCAACCTTAAAGACTGGAGTGAAAGATCCGTTTCTGTAGAAGATTTTATTGCCGAACTCAAAGAGAAAACCAAAAATATTGCCGATGCCGAGATTGAAGTCTTTGCACCACCAACCGTTCCCGGATTTGGAAATACCAGCGGATTCGAACTTCGTTTGTTGGACAAAACAGGAGGTTCTTTGGAGCATACAGATAAAGTCGTGAAGGATTTTGTGAAAAAACTAAACGACTCTCCAGAATTGCAGAACAGTTTTACCAGTTTTGATGCCACCTTCCCGCAATACATGATCTCAATAGATTATGATATGGCTGCTAAAAAAGGTGTTTCTGTGGACAATGCCATGTCTACCTTGCAAACCCTTTTAGGATCGTATTATGCCACCAACTTTATCCGATTCAGTCAGATGTATAAAGTGATGGTGCAAGCCAGCCCCGAACACAGAGATACTCCAGAAAGTATATTGAATCTTTATGTAAAAAGCGAATCGGGCGAGATGGTTCCATTTTCCACATTTATTAAAATTGAAAAAGTGTACGGACCAGAAGTTTTGACCCGTTACAATATGTATTCGTCAGCGATGATTAATGGTGAGCCGGCACAAGGATACAGTTCGGGTGATGCCATTGCTGCGGTAGAAAAAATTGCGGAAGAAGAATTACCAAGAGGATTTTCCGTGGAATGGTCCGGGATGACCCGTGAAGAAATCCTTTCAGGTAACCAAACCATCTACATCTTTGCCGTTTGTTTGCTTTTCGTTTATTTATTATTGGCGGCACAATACGAAAGTTTCTTGTTGCCTCTGCCGGTACTTCTTTCTTTGCCAATGGGGATTTTCGGATCCTATATTGCCTTATTGGCAGTCGGGTTGGACAATAACATCTATGCGCAGGTTGCACTGGTCATGTTGATTGGATTGTTGGCAAAAAATGCCATTCTCATTGTAGAATTTGCCATACAAAGAAACAAAGAAGGTTACGACATTATTCCTGCAGCCATCGAAGGTGCTAGACAAAGACTTAGACCAATTTTGATGACTTCTTTTGCATTCATCGCCGGGTTGATTCCTTTGGTTGTTGCATCTGGAGCCGGAGCAACCGGTAACCGATCCATCGGAACCGCTGCTGCTGGAGGAATGCTCATAGGGACTGTTTTCGGATTGGTCGTAATCCCAGGATTGTATATTTTCTTTGCAAAACTTGAACAAAAAAAAGTAAAAAAAGATGAACAAATTTCATAAATATAGCCTTGTCGGAGTTGCCTTTTTAGCCTTGGCTTCTTGTGCCGTTCCTAAGGTAAACGATATTAAAAAACCAATGGAAATTCCCGTTGAGAACGCCAATCAACCAACTCCACAAACGGAAAGTATTTCCTTGAAAGAGTTTTTTGCCGATCCTGAACTTCAAATTTTATTTGATGAAGTGGTGGCCGCAAACCCCGATTTCCAAATTGCACAACAACGATTGGAAATTGCCAACAGCTTTCTTCAACGATCCAAAATGGCCTTGTTGCCCAGTTTGGAAGTAGGTGCTGTTGCAAGCATGGATCATTATGGTAAATATACGACGGAAAGCATTGGAAATAGAGAAACCAACGCCACACCCGGTTTGGATAGATCGGAGCAAATTAATGAAAACCTGAACCCCAATTATTGGTTGGGAGCTCGATCTTCATGGGAAATTGATGCTTGGGGAAAATTGAAAAGTCAAAAATTGGCCGCTCAAAAAAGATATTTGGCCTCAGAGGAAGGAATTCGTTTGATTCAGGTAGAATTGTTTACCAATGTTGCTCAACTCTATTATCAGTTGATCATGTTGGATAAAAAATTAGAAATCTACCAGAAAAACTTAAAGCTTCAACAAAAAGCCTACGAAATTGTAAAAGCGCAAAGAGAAGTTGGGAAAGTTACCGAATTGGCAGTTCAGCAGTTTAAAGCCCAAAACAACAACATCTTGGCCGAGTTGGAGTATATAAAAGCCGAAATTGTTTCTAATGAAAAAGCCATTGCAACGCTTACAGGCAAATACGGAACTGTAGTCCAAAGATCTTCCACTCTTTTGCCAACGCAGATTTCTATTTTAAACCAAGACATGGACATCAATAAAATCATCCATTCCAGACCGGATGTCGCTGCAAATTACTTGGTTTTGGAAGCGAGTCATGCAGATGCTAAAGCGGCTAGAGCTGCTTTTTATCCAAAAATTGATCTAAATGCATCGTTGGGTTTGAATTCATTTAACGCAGGGAAATTATTCAGTCCAAGTTCTTTGGCGGGTCAATTGTTGGGCGGTTTTATGGTACCTATTTTTAATAAAGGTCAGTTAAAACACGATTTTAATGTTGCAAGTAAGGAGCAAGAGATTGCTTTTTTAACCTATCAAAAAAGCATTACAACGGCTTTCAATGAATTGCAATCCGTACTGAAACAAATGAGGATTTTTGAAAAAGTTCTTACACTGAAATCCGAAGAAGTTCAGTCGTTGGATAAGGGGATTGTCATTTCCAACGATTTGTACATCACCGGTTATGCCAATTATTTGGAACTGATCAACTCTCAGAAATCAAAACTTCAAGCGGAATTGGATATGCTTCAATTCCAACATCAAAATACACAGAATAATATTTTATTATTCAAAGCTTTGGGAGGTAAATTGTAATTGGTATGCAATTATTTTCATCGGGGATTCACCATTTTGTGAATCCCTTTTTTTTACTTGAGAATCTTTAATATTATTGATTTCAACACCCGTTTTTAGACTAAATATTTATATTTTTACCACTTAATTTTTAAAATTTTATGGCTTCAGGAATTTTTGCAATTTTAGATGATATTGCAGCTTTGATGGACGATGTCGCATCGGCAAGTAAGATAGCAACAGGAAAAACCGCAGGTATCTTGGGCGACGATCTTGCTGTAAATGCAGAAAAAGCAACAGGTTTTGTTTCCTCTAGAGAACTGCCCGTTTTGTGGGCCATCACCAAAGGTTCTTTTCTTAACAAAGTGATCATTGTTCCCATCGCTCTTTTACTCAATGCTTTTTTACCCAAAGCCATTGTCATCATCCTTATTTTGGGTGGTGTTTACTTGGCTTACGAAGGCGTAGAAAAAATTGTGGAATATTTTTTCCATAAAAAACACGACGATCATGACAACCTGAAGGAAGTTTTGAAAGACGACAATGCCGATGAAAATTCTGAAAAAATAAAAATAAAATCGGCCATTACAACGGACTTTATTCTGTCTATTGAAATTGTTATCATCGCTTTGGGGAGCGTCTTGGGACAAGCTCTACCCATACAGATTATGACGGTTTCTGTCGTTTCTGTATTGGCTACCGTTGGGGTTTACGGAATTGTTGCCCTTATCGTTCGTATGGACGATGCAGGTTATAGCCTGATGAGAAAATCCAATGAAAAAGGATTCCTAAACCAAGTTGGGAAACTATTGGTCCATGCACTTCCGGTGGTTATCAAAATCCTAGGTGTGGTGGGTACTGTTGCCTTGTTGTTGGTCTCTGGCGGTATTTTTGTTCATAATATCGATGCCTTGCATCATCTTTTTCCGCAAGTTCCTTCGATTGTGACGGAGTTTGTTGCAGGAAGTATTGTTGGTTTGGTAGCCGTCATTTTGATGTCTGGATTAAAACGAATTAAAAAAGCATTTTAAGAGTATTTTAAATTGGATCTAAACACCTCCTTAGAGTTTGTAAAAGGAATTGGCACAGAAAGGGCCAAACTTATGGCATCGGTTCTGGAACTAAGAACCGTGGAGGATTTGTTGAATTTTTACCCGCTCCGATATTTGGACAAATCCAAAGTACACACCGTGAGATCCATCTCACAATCGGATCAATTAGAAATCCAACTGAAAGGGAAAATCAAAGATCTGAAAGAATTCGGGAACGGAAGAGCCAAACGATTGGTAGCAAAATTCACCGACGGTACAGGAACCATGGATTTGGTCTGGTTTCAGTATTCAAGATGGATGCTCGATCAAATTCCACAAAATACGGAAGTCTATATCTACGGTCGAGTTCAGGAATTTAATGGTTTTTTTTCCATGCCACATCCAGAAATTGAAAAGGAAGATGACGCTAAGCAAGAACGCTACCTGAAACCCATCTATCCCAGTTCGGAAAAATTAACAAAAAGAGGACTCAACCAAAAATTTTTTCAAAATTTATTGAAATTTATTTGTTCAGAAATTCCTCAGTTGATTGCTGAAAATCTTAATTCAGAAATCATTTCGGGACTCAAGTTGATGTCCCGACAAGCGGCCTTGCTCAATATTCATTTTCCAAAAGACCTAACCCATTTTCAACAAGCTGAAAGAAGAATAAAATTTGAAGAAGCTTTTTATTTTCAGCTGAGTTTTGGATTGAAAAAACAAAATCACAAAAGCCAAGCGGTTGGCAATCCAATGCCTATTGTTGGGGATTATTTTAATACTTTTTATCAATACAATTTACCTTTCGAACTGACCAATGCTCAGAAAAAAGTGGTCAAAGAAATCCGAACCGACCTGAAAAAGCCCATACAGATGAACCGACTTCTGCAAGGTGATGTGGGTTCTGGTAAAACCATGGTTGCTCTTTTGTCCATGCTTTTGGCTTTGGACAACGGTTTCCAATCGTGCATGATGGCACCCACAGAAATTTTGGCAACTCAGCATTTTCAAGGCATTCAGGAATTGTTAGAAAATACCGGAATAAAAGTGCGATTACTGACCGGTTCTACTAAAAAATCGGAAAGAAAAATCATTCATGAAGAATTGCTTTCTGGTGAATTGCCCATTTTGGTAGGCACACATGCCGTTTTGGAAAAAGTGGTGGAATTTCGAAATTTAGGATTGGCGATTATTGATGAACAACATCGTTTTGGGGTTGCACAAAGAGCCAAATTGTGGGCGAAAAATAAAATTCCGCCACATGTTTTGGTAATGACAGCAACGCCCATACCTAGGACTTTGGCAATGAGTTTCTACAGCGATTTGGATGTCTCTGTAATCGACGAAATGCCGGTGGGTAGAAAGCCTATCATTACAGCACATCGAAGAGAAAAAGACAGGGCATCGGTGTATCAATTTGCTAAAGAAGAAATAGCAAAAGGAAGGCAGGTTTATTTTGTATATCCCTTAATCGAAGAATCCGAATTGTTGGATTATAAAAATTTAATGGAAGGATTTGAGCAAATTGCTCATGATTTTCAAGGGTTGAACATCACCATTCTTCATGGAAAACTAAAGCCCGAAGAAAAGGAAAATAACATGCAGTATTTTGCTTCTGGAAAAGCTCAAATAATGGTGGCAACCACCGTGATAGAGGTCGGAGTTAATGTTCCAAATGCTTCTGTCATGGTTATTGAAAGTTCGGAGAGATTTGGACTTTCGCAACTTCACCAACTTCGTGGAAGGGTAGGCCGAGGTGCCGAACAAAGCTACTGCATCCTGATGACCGGAGATAAAATGAGTAAAGAAGGGAGGTTGAGGATAAAAACCATGTGCCAAACCAATGACGGATTCAAAATTTCTGAAGTCGATATGCAACTTCGTGGTCCCGGTGATATTTTGGGTACGCAACAAAGCGGTGTGATTGATTTTAAAAAATTGGATTTGGTGAAGGATGGAAACATCATCAAAACTTCAAAAGATATGGTGGAAGATATTTTGACAAAAGATCCTTTATTGCTGTTTCCCAATCATCAGATCTTAAAAAATTATTATCTGCAACAGTATAGAAACAGACATCAGTGGAGTAAGATTTCCTAAAGTTTTTTTCGAACTAAAAGAAAAAGCCGTCCCCAAAAGAGACGGCTTTATAATTTACAAATTGATTCTTCAAATAGACTATTTGAAAGTATATCCCAAACCTAGTTGGAAAACATTGTTTCTAACAGCATCACCAGAATTGTTTTTTGCAATATCGGTAATACCTGCCGTATATCTTGCATTCATGTACAAGTTAGGAGTAAAGTTGTAAGCGGCCCCTAATCCAATTCCGAAATCGAAAGTATTGACAATGTCTTTCATGTCTTGAGATGCAGAAATACCGTTATATTTTGCTTTTGCTTTAGCAGAAGTCAAGAAACCAAATTGTGGACCGGCCTCAACTTTAAAATCTTCTGCCAATTCATACTGAAACATAATTGGAACATTGATGTATCCTAAGTTAAAGTGAACTTCAGCAGAGCTTGGCAAACCAAAACTTCCATTTTTTAATTCAGCACCTTGTGCGCTATAGATAACTTCTGGTTGAATGCTTAATTTTGCTGTCAATGGAGCGTTCAAAGTTAACCCAGCGTAATATCCAAATTGACTTTTAGTATCGTCTTCGGTTAAAGAAGATAAGTTACCTCCTGCTTTTACTCCGATTTTTTGTGCCATAGCCATAGTTCCGAAAACCATTGCTAATCCTAAAATTACTTTTTTCATGTTGTATTAAATGTTTAATTTCTTTATAGTTTTAGACATTTGTCAAAAGGTATGCCAAAATAATATTTTCATGTATTTTTTTATCGAGTACCGTTGTGGTATTCCATTAAGTAATCATCCATAACATAACCTTCGCCGATGTCAAAAATGCCTTCGGAATAAACGGAAAAGCCTAATTTTTGGTAAAATTCTTTTGCGCGGTTGTACTTGTTCACATTTAAAATAATTCTGTGATTTCCATAATCCATAGATTTCTTTTTTAAAAAATCGATGCATTGTTTTCCGTAACCTTTTCCTTGGGTTTCTGGTAATAAATAAAGTCTGTGAAGTTTTGTGCAACCTTGTTCGTAATCAAATTCAAACCCGATGAATCCTAAGTTTTCATGATTTTCTTGGATCAAATAATAAAAATAATGGGGTTGATCTTGGATGTGAGAAAGAAGCTCACCCTCAGAATACATGGTCGATAGCATGTATTCGATTTGTGAGGTCGAAAGAATGTTTTTGTACGCCGATTTCCAAGATTTGTCGGCTAAATCCTGAAGGGTTTTAATGTCTTTTTTATCGGCTAAAATAAATTGTATCATCGTGCGAAAATATAAAAAAAACATCCACCAATTTTTGATGGATGCTGATTTGTATTATTTTTTGAAATTAAGATCCCGTATAAAATTTAAACAAACCCTAAATTCCGGACATTTCGGATTTAATTTTGTCTTTCAACTCCGGACTTGCCGCCACCAAAGGCAATCTCAAATAATTTTTAATGATGCCCATTTCTGCCAATACGGTTTTGATGCCGCAAGGGTTTCCTTCAGCAAAAATCAGTCGGGTAATTTCAACCAATTTATTGTGGATGGCATACGCCTCGTCCACTTTTCTGTCAAATGCCAACTGCACCATGGTCGAAAATTCTTTAGGATACGCTTGTGCAATTACAGAAATTACGCCGGCACCACCTGCCAAAGTTACAGGTAGGGTATATTCGTCATCACCAGAAACCAATTGGAAATTTTCAGGTTTGTTTCTTAGGATGTCGAAATATTGTAAAATATTGGGTGCCGCTTCTTTGATCATGAACAAGTTTGGAAATTCATGAGCCAATCTCAAAGTGGTTTTAGCATCGATATTCTGACCGGTTCTGGACGGAACATTGTAGATGATGATCTGCTTCCCGGTACTTGCCAAAACTTTGTAATGTTGATAAAGACCTTCTTGGTTGGGCTTGTTATAATAAGGAGAAACCGAAAGAATGGCTTGGAAATCACTAAGATCTGTAGATTCTATCTGTTTTTTTACTTCCATGGTGTTGTTACCACCGATGCCCAATACCAATGGCAACCTGCCGGCATTGGCTTTTACGATATGGTCGATGACTTGCTTTTTCTCTTCAGTAGAAAGTGTTGCCGCCTCTGCTGTGGTTCCTAAAACGACCAAAAACTGAGTCCCGTTTTCGATGTTGAAGTTAACCAGTTTGGTTAATGATTCGAAATCGATGCTTAAATCTTCATTGAAAGGGGTTACCAAAGCAACTCCAACGCCTTTTAATATACTCATGGATGATTTTTTTTTGAATTTCAAAGATATGAATTTATCATAAAAATAAATACCAAATAAAAGTGATTGGCATAAAAATATTCAAAATAAAGTTGTTTTTCAATTGAAAAAACAGTCTTGGGATTAAGAGCAATAAACCATAAAAAAGAGATAAAATAAACATAGACTTCATGATTAAAATTTATATTTGCATTATAATAGATTTTTTTATGCGAAAAAATACAGCCATACTTTTGTTCGCCTCTTTGGCAATGGTTTCTTGTCGGACTTCTGCGCCTTTGAAAGTATCAGAAGTAAAATACGAGAAAAATGCTCCGGTAACTTCAAAAATTAATGAAGATAAAGCCATAAATGCTGTTATTGCTCCGTACAAATCCAAACTAGAAGGAGTGATGAATACCAAAATTTCTCACACAGCAAAGGAACTTAACAAAACAGGAGACAATTCGCCCTTGGGGAATTTATTGGCAGATTATACCCTAGAAGGTGCTGAATCTTGGGGTTTGAAAAATGGAATCTCAAAGATAGATGCTGCTGTGGTCAATATCGGTGGCATCCGAAATATCATTCCGGCAGGAGATATCATCACCAAACAAATTTATGAAGTGATGCCTTTTGAGAATGAATTGGTTATTGTAAAACTGAAAGGGAGCGACCTACAAGGTTTGTACGACTATTATGCAAAAACCGAAAAAAACAATCCGGTTTCTAAGATTCAGATAGAAACGCTCAACCATCAATTGGTGAAGCAACTTATCGATGGCAAAGCAATAGATCCTCATAAAATATACACCATAGCCACTTCGGATTATTTGGCTTTAGGTGGGGACAACATGTCGTTTTTCTCAAAAGGTGAAATGATTTCTACGGGGCTGAAACTGAGGGAAGTTTATTTGGGAAAATTTAAAAACAATCCTGAGATTGTAGCACCCACCGACATCCGATTGGTATTCAAAAAATAAAAGCCATAAACATGAATAGAAAAGACTTTTTAAAAATAGTAGGCGGAAGTACATTGGCAGCAACTTTGGTACCTCAAGGTTTAATGGCAGAATCCTTTGTTGGAAACCGATTGTTAGCCCCAAAGAAATTAACCATTCTGCATACCAACGATCAACACAGCAGGATAGAACCTTTTGACGAGTCCTATACCCGAAATCCCAACCAAGGTGGTTTTGCAAGAAGGGCAACGCTGATCCAACAAATTCGAGAGCAAGAAAACAATGTTTTGCTTTTGGATTGCGGAGATATTTTCCAAGGAACACCGTACTTTAATTTTTTCGGTGGTGAGTTGGAGTTCAAACTGATGTCGATGATGAAGTACGATGCCGCAACCATGGGGAACCACGATTTCGACAACGGTTTAGAAGGTTTTGATAAAGCACTTCCCAATGCCAAATTTCCTTTTATCTGCTCCAATTACGACTTCAAAAACACCCTTTTGGATGGCAAAACCGAGCCGTATAAGATTTTTAATAAAAACGGAATAAAAGTAGGAGTTTTTGGCGTAGGCATTGAACTGGAAGGCTTGGTAGGAAAGAAAAGCTATGGCGAAACGGTGTACCATCACCCTGTAGATGTCGCACAGCACTATGCCGATATGTTAAGAAACGATAAAAAGTGCGATGTGGTTATCTGTTTGTCCCACATCGGTTACGACTATCGTGATAATCCGCAAAAAATATCGGATAAAATCTTGGCTCAAAAAACGGACAACATCGATCTGATCTTAGGAGGACATACCCATACTTTCCTGAAGGAACCCCAAGCCATGATCAATAAAAATGGGAAAACGGTACTGGTTAATCAGGTCGGATGGGCAGGATTGATGCTCGGAAGATTGGATTTTTACTTTGATACACAAAAAAATATTCAGAAAATTTCTTGGAATAATTTAGAAATTAACGACCAAATTTTAGCATAATTCATCATGAGAAAGTCGTATTTACTTCTTGCGTTGGCCTTAGGAATTCAGCAGTTTTCGGCACAAACCATATCTTCAAAAAAATGGAACGATTTGTTTTCATACAACAATATTTTGTCCATCAAAGAAGACAAAGGAACCCTGATTGCCGCAACAGAAAATGGAATTTTTTATTACAATACTTCATCTGGAGAAATTCGTAAATTGTCAAAAGCCAACGGTTTGCACGAAGTGAAAATTACGGCATTCGATTATAACCCGACCACACAAATCGGGTTGGTAGGGTATGCCAACGGCTCTATGGATGTTATTGGTCCTGATGGAATTTCTTACATTGTCGATATCCCAATTGCAACGGGTTTTACGGGTAATAAGAGAATTAACCACATCAATATTTCTGGAAATCTTGCAGTGATTTCGGTTAATTATGGTGTGTCCATTTTCAAATTGGATAAAAAAGAATTTGCACAGTCTGCTTTTTTTGTAAACAACGGCATTTTTGAAGCCGCTAGAGAAGCCTCCATAAAAAACGACAAAGTCTATGTGGCAACAGCAACAGGACTGAAGTACCACGATATTAATGTTACTTTTCCGGTGTACAATACCTGGACAACTTTGTTAAATGGAGATTTTACACAAGCCGATTCCGAAAATTATGCTGTGGTATCTACTCCCAACACGGTTTATTTTGAATCTGGAGGCGTGTTCTCGCCCATCGCGCAAAATTTTGTGGAAATAAAAGATGTGGTAGCAACCGATCAAAATATTGTGGTAACCGACAAGCAACGCGTCTATGTATTCAGCAATACCGGACAGTACCAAAGCACTCCTGATTTTGGTGAAGATTGCAATACGGCTTCTTTTGTTGGTAATAAAATCTTTGGCGGAACGCCCAACTCTGGAGTAAAAGACGAGTCCAAAATGCAGTACAAACCAGACGGTCCATATAAAAATACATCGTATAAAATGTCCTTGTTGGGCAATCAGATTTGGGTTGCATCTGGTGGTTTGTCTTCCTACGCTGGTGCTATTGAAAGAAATTTAGGCTATTATCATTTTGATGGAAACCAATGGAATTATCCACAATATTTTGTCAATAATCCAAAGAAATTCAATGTTTTGGATGTCGTTGCCAATCCTCAAAATCCAACAGAAGTATATTTCACCAACTACATTTTTGCAGCCGGTGACAAAGGAATTTATAAGATGGAAGGCAATGAATTTAAGAAGCAATACAAAGGCGACGACTCCAATCAATATTACAATCGACCGGTAGGTATTGCCTTTGACGAAGACAATAAAATGTTTGTATCGGTAACCACCATAGAAAATTCTCCTGCAACAACCGGATATTATTATTACAACGCTGCAGCAGATGATTTTACTTTGGTTCCGTTAATAAAATCGGGCGGTGTGCTGAAACCTTTGGTCAAAGACGGTTACCTTTTTATGCCTTGCCCTTATTTTGGCGACGGCGGTTTGATTATTAACAAATATGGAAATAATCCAAGCATGGCAGGTCCCAATACCATCATTAAAACTGAAAATAATCTACCGGTAAACGGTACGGTTTCTGCCGCTTTGGACAACGATGAAGATTTGTGGATCGGAACTCGTGAAGGGTTAAGGATACTTTCTAACCCAACTTCGGCCATTTCGGATACCGGAATACAAACTCAACCGGTGGTCATCATGCAAAACGGAATTCCTGAAGAATCGTTCAGGAACAATACCATACTTCAAATTGCTGTAGATTCAGGAAATCACAAGTGGGTTTCTGTGGATGGAGGTGGTGTGTATTACCTGAGTGCCAATGGGGAGCAAACCTTGAAGCATTTTACCAAAGAAAATTCGCCGCTACCAACCAATTCGGTTACCGATATTCAAATCGATCATAAGACCGGCAAAGTCTATTTTGTTAGTTTGGACGGAATTGTGGTTTACCAAAGTGATGCGATCGATGTCAATTCCAATTTTGGAAATGTTTTGGTCTATCCAAATCCAGTGGTTTATGCCCAATATAAAGGAAATGTGACCTTCAGAGGATTGGCGATGAAAACCAACATCCGGATTGCGGATGTTGCAGGAAATCTGGTGCATCAAGGGATTGCTAGAGGCGGTTTTTATGAGTGGAATCTCAATAACCAAAGAGGGAATAGGGTAGCTTCAGGAGTCTATTTTGTACTCATGACCAACGAAGACGGCACCGACAAAGCAACCGCTAAGATTGCGGTAGTTAACTAGAACGATGACCACACAAACGGGTTTTTTATTGTCGTATGTAAAATACGGCGACTACGATGCGGTGTTGAACTGTTTTACAAAAGAAAAAGGCTATCAAAGTTTTTTTATTAAAGGAATTTTCTCATCAAAAAACAAAAAGAGATCGTATCTAAGACCTCTCAACGAGTTGTGTTTTACCTTTGCTAAGCTCAACAAATCCGGGAAAATGGATTTGGTAAGTCAAATGGATTTGGTAGAAAATCCAGACTTTTATCAAAATGTAAAATGCAATACCATCGTTTTTTTTATTGCTGAATTTCTCAATAGAAACCTGAAAAACGAAGCCGCTTCTGAGGTTTTGTATCAGGAAATTCTATGTTTTTTAAATGCTTTAGAACACGAAAATTATTGCAGCCACCATCTTTTTATGTTTCAGTTTCTTCGATTCTTAGGATTTGTTCCACTTTTGGATGAAGGACTGTTTCTAGATCCCGAAAAAGGAAGTTTTGTATCGCAATCCACTCATCATCTTTTTGATGAAGGAGTTTCTGCCGTTTGGAAAGAATTAATTTCCACAGAAGATCCCTATGGCTTTGTTATTCCATCACGGTTTAGAAGAGCTTTTTTAGAGAGCTTGTTGGTGTATTTCCAAATTCATGTCAGCGAATTTCGTGAGCCACAGTCGCTAGAAATTGTTCAGCAACTTTTTGAATAAGGTGTGCGAAATTAAATTTTCACTCGATAGATATCCGTTGCGTTTCTTTTGATGTTCGGGACAAAAAATCCGCCTTCTTCCGGAATAACCTCTTTGAGGTCGAAACGGCTACAATCCTTTGGTAACCCTGTAAATACCAGGGTGAACCAATAGTCTTTCATGGGATGAACTTCTGTCCAATTTGGGAAAATAGAAATGTTTTCTGCATGTACCAATTGACATTCGTGGCCGCTTTCTTTATCGATAAGCACAGTTGTAGGCCAAATTCTAATCATATTTCCCCAAAATGGACTTGCCGGAAACATACAGTGGACAATCACTTGTTTTTCCTCAATCACTTTAGGAGCTATAGATTCCTGTATTTCTTTTGCAATAGACGGTTGGTCAATGTTTTCCATAATAATATCCAAATTCTTTTTGGATGTAAATTGATCTTGCAAACTTATAAAATTATAACCTAAATTCTTTGATTATTTGAGACTTAGTGGTACGAGATCAGAAGTGGAGAGGAATAAATTTGCGACATATTTTAAAATCCCCTAACTTTGCCCAAACCAAAATCTAATGAGTAAAAAGAACACGAAATACATCTTTGTAACAGGAGGTGTAACTTCATCTTTAGGAAAAGGAATCGTTTCGGCATCGCTGGGATTGCTCCTAAAATCCAGAGGCTTCAATGTCACCATTCAAAAATTAGATCCCTATATCAATATCGACCCGGGAACCTTAAATCCTTATGAACATGGCGAATGCTATGTGACAGAAGATGGTGCAGAAACCGACTTGGACTTGGGACATTATGAAAGATTTTTGGACTCACCCACTTCTCAAAACAACAATGTAACCACCGGTAGAATATACCAAACGGTTATTGAAAAAGAAAGAAAAGGTGACTTCTTAGGCAAAACCGTTCAGGTTATCCCACATATTACCAATGAAATTAAAAGAAGAATTAAACTTCTTTCTAAGCAAAACTACGACATCATCATTACAGAAATCGGTGGTACCGTTGGCGACATCGAGTCCTTGCCGTATATTGAGAGTGTTAGACAGCTAAAATGGGAACTGGGAGAGAATAACTCCATGGTGATCCATCTTACACTTTTGCCTTATTTGGCAGCAAGTGGAGAACTGAAAACCAAACCTTCTCAACATTCGGTTAGACAGTTGATGGAAAGCGGAATTCAAGCCGATGTTTTGGTTTGTCGTACCGAGCATAAAATTACCAAAGACATCAAGGGAAAATTGGCTCAGTTCTGCAATGTTCCTGTTGAAAATGTTATTGAAAGTATTGATTTGGATACCATTTATGAAGTGCCAACCTATTTGCAAAAGCAAAATTTTGATGAAGTGGTACTGAAAGAATTGGGTCTAAAATCGGATCAAACTTCTGATCTTAAAGATTGGAAAAACTTCTTGAAAAGACATAAAAACCCTAAAAAATCTGTAGAAATAGCATTGGTAGGGAAGTATGTAAGCCTTCAGGATTCGTATAAATCCATTGCAGAAGCATTCATCCATGCAGGTGCCGAGTTGGAAACCGAAGTCAAAGTACGATGGGTATACAGCGGTGAAATTACCGATGAAAATGTAGCTGAAACTTTTGCAGGAATCGACGGTATGCTCATTGCACCTGGTTTTGGAGATCGAGGTATTGAGGGTAAAATTCTTTCTGCAAAATTCGCAAGGGAAAACAAAATCCCTATGTTAGGAATTTGTCTGGGAATGCAAATCATCACCATAGAATTTGCAAGAAATGTTCTAAATTTAGCCAAAGCCAATTCTGTAGAGTTTGATACCACCACTCCAGATCCTGTAATCTCTTTGATGGAAGATCAGAAAAATATCGAAGAAAAAGGAGGTACCATGAGATTGGGCGCTTGGAAATGTTCCCTAAAACCAAATACCAAACTTCATGAGATCTACGGAACGAAAAACATCTCTGAAAGACACCGACACCGATACGAGTTCAACTCCGAATATCAGTCGGATTTTGAGAAAAACGGAATGGTCGCTTCTGGCTTCAATCCGGATACCCAATTGGTTGAAACTGTTGAGCTGAAAGACCATCCTTTCTATGTCGGAGTACAATACCACCCGGAATATAAAAGTACGGTAGAAACTCCACATCCATTGTTTGTGGCCTTTGTAAAAGCGTGCACCAAGTAATATAAGCTTGAAAAATTATAGAATCCATCTCATTTTTTTGAGGTGGATTTTTTTTATTCAAAACAATAAAAAATCCAAGGAGATTTTTCCTTGGATGCTATTTTGATGACGGTTGTTGTATTATTTTACATCATAAAAATTAGGATGTTGAGGCTTGATGTCCTCTATGGTTCCTAAAACTTTATCCGTAAGCGATTGTTGGTATTGAGCCAGTTTTTCTGAAACCGATGCATCGGCAACACCTAAGATTTTTGCAGACAAAATCCCTGCATTGGTAGCGCCGTTCAGTGCAACTGTAGCAACCGGAATTCCCGAAGGCATTTGCAAAATGGACAAAACAGAATCCCATCCATCAATAGAATTGGAGGATAAAATGGGAACACCAATCACAGGCAAAGTGGTACAACTTGCGACCATTCCAGGTAAATGAGCGGCACCTCCTGCTCCGGCAATAATAACTTCTATCCCTCTTTCCTTAGCGGTTTTGGCATAGTCTATCATGCGCTCCGGAGTTCTGTGGGCAGAGACTACCGTAAGTTCGTACGGAATTTCTAAATTTTTTAGGAAATCAGCAGCTTGTTGCATGATGGGCAAATCGCTCTGGCTTCCCATGATTATTCCTACTCGTGGTTTCATATTTTATTCGATTTTATTCTTTAAATTTTTATTCGGCAATTACTTTTACCATTCTTTTAATTTTCACCAATTCGTCCATCAACTCCTCCCTAGTATTGGCCAAAACATTGATGTGGCCCATTTTTCTGCCGGGTTTGGTGTCCAGTTTTCCATAAAGATGCACAAAGGCTTTTGGCATTTTCAGCACTTCGTCTAGACCTTGATAGACAACTTTTCCACTGTGTCCCTCTTCGCCTACCAAATTCAACATTCCAGAAAAAGAATGGATGTCGGTAGATGCCAAAGGTAGATTTTTTAGTGTTCTGTAAAATTGTTCGAATTGCGAATTGAGATTTCCTTCTTGCGTTTGGTGTCCAGAATTGTGCAATCTTGGAGCGGTTTCGTTTACCCAAACTTTACCTTCTTTGTCCAACAACAATTCTATGGCAAAAATTCCTGGAGATTTTGCAGCATCTATAAATTGCTGAGCAATGGTCTGAATTTGATCGTGTACCGAATCGGAAATTTGAGCCGGACAAATGTTGAAATCCAATAAATTAAGGACGGGATCGGCAACCATTTCAGTAACCGGAAATACTTTTACCTCTCCATTTTCATTTTGTGAAACGATGATGGACAACTCCTTTTCAATATCTACCAAAGCTTCCAATACCGATGGTACATCCCACATTTTGGCCAAATCTTCTTCGGTGCGAATAATCTGAACGCCTTTTCCATCGTATCCTCCCGTGTTCATTTTTTGTACGAAAGGCAATGGGAAATTGACTTCGGATTTGTTGTGGATGATTTGGAAATCAGGACTTGGTATGCCTTTGTTTTGATAAAATTGTTTTTGTAAAATTTTCTGCTGAATGATGCTGATGATTTTAGGATTCGGAATTACTTTTACCCCTTCGGATTCCAAATCAAACAATGCATCGGTATTGATGTGTTCAATCTCAATAGAAACCACATCTTTGTCTTTTCCGAATTGGTACACGGCATTATAATCGTTGAAATCTCCCTGTGTAAATCGAGAAATATGTGCGCAAGAACAATCTTTGGAAGGATCTAAGACATAAATTTCGTCATCGTATTTCAATGCACTTTGAATAAACATTCTGCCCAATTGGCCACCTCCTAAAATTCCGATTTTCATTTTTTTACTTGTATTAAAAGTCTATTTTTATTGATAAATTTTCTGAATTAATCTCAGATTTTTTTGCGTTGCAAAATTACATGAAAAATATAAGACTTCCATGTTTTGAGATCAGAACTGCAGATTAAAAAGCTTCGATTTTGTGATAAAAAAAACTTCTGCTAAATTTTAACAGAAGTTTTTTGTTTTTATTTTACTTTCGCATTCGGATCCGGTACGAAAACCCTTTGTGCCAACTCTTGGTCGAATAGATACAATGCCGAAGGATTGTCTTGTACCATTTTTATTTTACTAACCATTTGAGATGCGTTGGCTTCTTCTTCAACTTGTTCGTTTACAAACCATTGTAGGAAAGATACCGTAGCGTAATCGCTCTCTTCATTGGCCAATTTCATAATATTGAAGATGCTTTTGGTTACCAACTTTTCGTGCTCCAAAGCTCTTTCAAAAATTTCTATAGCATTTTTGAACTCGTGAGGCGGTTGTTCTACAGATTGTAGAATGATGTCGCCACCAACATCGTTCAGATAATCAAACATTTTATCGGCATGCATCATTTCTTCTTTGTGTTGTACACGGAAGTAATTGGCAATACCGTCCAAGTCGTTTTTGTAAAACCATGCCGACATGGACAGGTAATAATATGCTGCAAAATGTTCTTTTGCTATTTGCTCGTTAATCGCTTGTGCTATTCTTTCGCTAATCATTTCTAAATCTTTTTTCAAAATTACAAATTATCTCTTGGTTTCCCAAACGGAATGCTTTTGAAAGTCATGATTTTTTTATATTTGAATAAAATTTAAGGATGTCTTTTTTAGAAAATTCAACCCATATTCTTCAAAAAAAAAATATTGGAATTACCGCCGTCAGGATTTTGGTTTTACAAGAGTTTTTGAAAACCAAACAATCCCTTTCGTTATCCGATTTGGAGGACAAACTGGATCCTTCTGATAGAAGTACTTTGTACAGAACTCTCAAAACTTTCGAGAGAAAAGGCATCATCCACGGCGTACAAGAAAACAACACCACTCAATATTTATTGTGTCAGGATGATTGTTCGGAAAATCGCCACCACGACACACATTTGCATTTTTATTGTTTGGTTTGTAAGAAAACCACATGCCTCAACGAGATTTCTTTTCCGAACATTCATTTACCAAAAGACTATTTACTGAAAGAATTGAAGCTGGTGGCACAAGGCATTTGTCCAGACTGTCAAACTTTGCCATAGGGTTGCACGAAAAGACTTGTTAATTTTGTCTAAAATATTTACAATGTCCAAATCCTGTTGTACCCCTGATAGCCACCAACATACGCATTCTGAAAATCACGATCAGCACAACCACAGCCATGGAAATCATGAAGGTGGAAATTTTAACTTGTTTTTTCCGGCTCTTATTTCTGCATCAATCTTAGGGTTGGCTCTCGTTATGGATCACTTCATCAAGCCGGATTGGTTGGTTGGAGGGTATCGCTTTGTGATTTATTTTATCGCCTATCTTCCTGTGGGTTTTCCTGTTTTGAAGGAAGCATTTATTTCTATCCAAAAGGGCGATGTTTTTTCTGAATTTTTCCTGATGTCCCTGGCTACTATAGGTGCTTTTTCAATTGGCGAATTTCCGGAAGGGGTCGCCGTGATGCTGTTTTACTCCGTTGGAGAAGCTTTTCAGGATATGGCGGTTACCAAAGCCCAGTCCAATATAAAATCGTTGTTGGACCAAAGACCGGATGTGGTAACGATAAAAGAAGGGCACCAAACTAAAACTATTCCGGCTGCGGAAGCTGTTTTGGGTCACATCATTCAGCTAAAACCTGGAGAAAAATTGGCGTTGGACGGAGAACTTCTTTCAGAAAAAGGGACTTTTAATACGGCAGCTCTAACCGGCGAAAGTAAACCCGACACCAAACTGAAAGGCGAAACGGTCTTGGCAGGGATGATCAATATGAATTCCGTTACCGAAGTGGTGGTCACTACAAAATTTCAGGATTCTAAACTGTCAAAAATTTTGGACTTGGTACAAAATGCCAGTTCACAAAAAGCTCCAACGGAACTGTTCATCAGGAAATTTGCAAAAATTTATACGCCAATTGTTGTGGCTTTGGCTTTGGCAATTGTCGTTGTACCGTATTTTTTTGTTGACGAGTATCTGTTTAAAGATTGGCTCTACCGAGCTCTGATTTTCTTGGTTATTTCTTGTCCGTGTGCCCTGGTTATTTCCATACCGCTTGGGTATTTTGGTGGTATAGGAGCGGGAAGCAGGCACGGTATTTTGTTCAAGGGAAGTAATTATTTGGACAGCATTGCAGAAATAAACCATGTGGTGATGGACAAAACAGGAACCATGACCGAAGGTGTTTTTAAAGTGAAGGATGTTGTTATTGATGAAAAATTTGATAGGGAAAAAATCCTGAACGATCTCAATTTTATCGAAAGTAAATCCACACACCCCATCGCAACAGCCATTCATGAATTTGTTGGTGAAGTTGTACCCAACCCTAATTTTAACGCAATTGAGGAGATTTCCGGTCATGGATTGGTGGGGACAATAGATGCCAAGATTTTTATGGTCGGTAATTTTAAATTGTTGGATAGATACCACATTCAGTATCCTGAAAATTTAACACAAATTGCAGAAACCACCATTGTTATGGCTTTGGATGGTGACTTTGTTGGCTACATCACCATTGCCGATAAAATAAAATCCGAAGCGGCGCAAACCATTGGACAGCTCAATCATCTTGGGGTGAAAACGACCATGCTCAGCGGAGATAAAGAAGAAGTGGTGAAATCTGTTGCTGAAAATTTAACGATTCTTAATTATTTTGGAAATCTACTCCCAGAAGATAAAGTCGAAAAAGTGAAATCTATTTTGGCGAAAAAAGAAAGTGTTGCTTTTGTAGGTGATGGGGTCAACGATGCACCGGTAATCGCCATTTCCGATGTTGGAATTGCAATGGGCGGCTTGGGAAGTGATGCAGCTATAGAAACGGCCGATGTGGTGATACAAGACGACAATCCTATAAAAATTCCATTGGCAATAAGAATAGGTAAAGAAACCAAAAAAATTGTAAAACAGAACATCGCTCTTGCCTTTGGGGTAAAAGCCGTAGTGCTTGTCTTAGGAGCAGGAGGGATTGCTACCATGTGGGAAGCCGTTTTTGCCGATGTTGGCGTGGCTTTATTGGCCATTCTGAATGCCGTAAGGATACAAAGGATGAGGTTTTAACAATTAGAAATCAACCGATCTTTTGAAATATAAAATATTGAGTATTTTGAGTTTAAATTAATTTTATTGCGTTTGACTTGAAAATTTAAAATTCCAAAATCGTTCTAAATTAAATTATGTATTTTTAGCCCAAATTTAAAATTCATGGTAAAAAATACGATTCTAATAGCTGCGTTGTTCCTGGGGACGGCTTTTTCCTATGCCCAACAATACGGCGGAATGTGGATTCCAACGGAAATCAATGAAAAGGAAATGAAAGATTTGGGAATGAAAATTTCTGCAAAACAAATCTTCGACACTCAAAAACCGAGTATTAAAGATGCTGTGGTGCAATTCAACGGTGGTTGTACTGCCGAAATTATTTCACCAAAAGGTCTTCTTTTAACCAATCACCACTGCGGTTATGGACAGATT
Source organism: Amniculibacterium sp. G2-70 (assembly GCF_014353055.1). GTDB lineage: Bacteria > Bacteroidota > Bacteroidia > Flavobacteriales > Weeksellaceae > Amniculibacterium > Amniculibacterium aquaticum. The sequence goes on along the minus strand of NZ_CP060698.1, from coordinate 617,566 downwards.
CAAGCGCATTCTACCGTTGAAAAAGATTATCTGAGCCAAGGTTTCTGGGCGAAAAACATGGGCGAAGAACTCCCAAATCCTGGAGTTACCGTAGATTTTATTGTGGATATCAAAGAAGTTACCGCACAAGTTTTGGCAGGGACTCAAGGTTTATCAGATGCCGAAGCCAAAGACCTTATCAAAAAGAATTTGGAAGCCACTCAAAAAGCGATTGCAACAGAGTCGTATCAAAAAGTCATCATCAAACCGATGTATTATGGCAATAAATATTATGCCTATGTCATCGAAACTTTCAAGGACATCCGTTTGGTTGGTGCACCGCCTCAAAGCATTGGTAAATTTGGTTCGGATACCGACAACTGGGTTTGGCCGAGACATACCGGAGATTTCTCTATGTTTAGAATTTATGCCGATAAAAATAACAAACCCGCAGAGTACAGCAAAGACAATATTCCGTTCACACCAAAATATTATTTGCCGGTTTCCATCAAGGATAAAAAAGAAAACGATTTCACTTTTGTCTATGGATTTCCAGGTCGTACCACGGAATATTTACCGTCCATCGCGATTGATAAAATCATGACCGAGACCGACCCTGCAAGGATTGCCGTAAGAGAAGTTGCCCTAAAAACTTTGGACGAAAAAATGCGTACCGATGCAGCTACTCGTATCAAATATGCTTCAAAATACGCTTCTGTAGCCAACTATTGGAAAAAATGGATTGGCGAAGTCGAAGGTTTGAAAAAATCCAACGCTGTGGAAAAGAAAAGAGCCTACGAAAGCCAATTGTCTTTGAAGAACCCAGAAATCAAAAAGACACTTTCGGAAATGTACCGTTTGTACAACGAACAAGCTCCGTATGCACTGAACAATGCGTACTACGGCGAATTGGTTAGGAATGCCGAAACGCTAAGCCTTGCCAACCGTTTTCTTAATTATATGAACGCTGCCGAACAAGGCAAGTTGGATGACAAATCCATCAATGCTTTCAAAGCGCAACTTTCTAACTTCTACAAAGATTATAGCGGTGAGTTGGATGCCCAAGTTACAGCAAAATTATTAGCGTTGTACGCACAGAAAACGCCTAAAAACTTTTTGCCAGAAAGCTATAAAGAAGGTTTTGGAGATGAAACTAAAAACTTGAAAGTGATTGAAGAATGGTCCAAGAATTCTTTCATTACCGGAAGAGCAGGCTTGAACAATGCGAATGTAACGACCAACATCAACAAAGTTTTTGAAAATAAAAATTTACTGATGGAAACTTTGGCAAAAGATCCTTTTATGTTGTTGATGGCCGAACTAAGAAAGGCCTATGTGAGCAATGCCGACACCAAATTCAATGCTTTGCAACAAGAGATCGATGTGCTTCAGAAAAAATACATGGCACAATTGATGGAAACCGACAAGGACAGAAAGTTCTTCCCGGATGCCAACTCCACACTTAGGGTAACTTACGGTCAGGTAAAAGGCTCAGAACCTCGCGACGCCGTTCGTTATAACTACCAAACCCATGTGGCAGGAATTATGGAAAAATACATTCCTGGAGATTATGAGTTTGATGTACCTAAAAAGTTGATCGACCTTTACAATGCCAAAGATTATGGCATTTATAAAGATAAAACGGGCGATGTTCCGGTAGGTTTTACCGCAACCAACCATACAACGGGTGGCAATTCCGGAAGTCCGGCTTTGGATGCTTACGGAAATTTAATTGGTCTTAACTTCGACAGACAATGGGAAGGCACCATGAGCGACATCAACTACGACCCGAAATTGTGCAGAAACATCATGGTCGATACCAAATACATTTTGTTCATCATTGATAAATTTGCCAACTCCAAATGGTTGATCGATGAAATGAAAATCGTGAAATAATAATTTGACTTAATCGAAAAGCCGTCCGAAATGGATGGCTTTTTTTGTTGGATGAAGATTAAAAATCGTCAATGCACTTAAAAATATTGTGATATTTGACATTAAATAGTATTTTTGGCCAATTGCATAAAAAATCGAATGAAATTTTATCGATTGCTAACGAATTTTAAAATAATAAATTAAAACATATGAAATCTAAACATCCTAAAGGCTTGCCTTATCTTTTTCTTACAGAAATGTGGGAACGATTCGGGTATTATCTAATGTTGGGGATATTTGTCCTTTACATGATCGACCCAAAAGATACAGGAGGCTTGGCCATTCCGGACAAAAGTGCCGATGATATTTTCGGAACTTTCATTGCGCTAACCTACCTCACTCCGTTTTTGGGAGGTTTTTTGGCCGATAGAATTTTGGGTTATGTAAAAGCCATCTACATCGGTGGAGCATTAATGGGAGCCGGATACATCGGCCTTGGCGTGTTTCAAGAACAAACCATGTTTTTTGTTTCCATGGCACTCATCATCATCGGAAATGGATTTTTCAAACCGAGTATTTCCACACTTTTAGGGAATTTGTATTCGGAAGAACCGTACAAAGACAACAAGGATTCCGGATACAATATTTTCTATATGGGAATTAATATTGGTGCTTTTGTGTGCAATATTATTGCTGCCTTTATGCGTAACAAATTTGGCTGGGGCGAAGCCTTTATCACAGCAGGTGTTGGGATGTATGTAGGACTCATTGTCTTTTCTTTCGGGTTGAAGCATGTACAACAAGCCAATGTCCTTAAGCCAAAACAAGAGGGCGATGTCGGTATTGCGGGCATCCTATCCAAAGTATTTTTACCGGCAATATTGGTCGGTGCTTTGGGATGGATTATTCCGGGAAATATTTTCGGAAGCGACTCCACCGATGCCTTTATTTTTGCCTGTCTTCCGGTTGTGGTTTTTTATGTTTCTCTTTATGTTAAAGCCAATCAGGAAGATAAAAAACCTATTGGCGCTTTATTGGCCATTTTTGCTGTGGGCATCATGTTCTGGGCGGTTTTCAAACAAAACGGAACGGCATTGACACGATGGGCCAATTATTACACCGACCGATCGGCACCAAAAGCTTTGGAGAAACCTTTGGAAAGCATTTTTTTGGTTGAAACCAAAGAATATAAGGACGATAAGGTTACGGTTTATGATGATCAATTCCGAGCTCAGAAAAATGATCAAGGTGAAAGTGAAAAAACGATGGGCAAAGATGTTTATTTTAAAAACATTGGTTCTGAGCAGAAAGCCGAATTGGAAGGTCAACCCGATCCTAAAGTTTATCTGTACAATACAGAACTCTTCCAATCCATCAATCCATTTTGGGTAATTGCTCTTACCCCGGTTGTTGTAGGATTTTTCATGATGATGAGAAGGAAAGGGAAGGAGCCTTCTACTGCAAGTAAAATTATTTTGGGAATTCTGATTTCCGCATTTTCCTGCCTAGTTATGGTCGCTGCTGTATATGCGGGTGACAATGGCGCTACAAAAGTGTCGGCATGGTGGTTGGTGGGTACCTATGGTGTGATTACCATTGGCGAACTTTGCCTCTCTCCGATGGGATTGTCTTTGGTCTCCAAGCTTTCGCCACCAAGGATTACTGCACTGATGATGGGAGGGAATTTCTTAGCCATTTCCATCGGGAACAAATTGTCCGGCATCTTGGCCAGTATGTGGTACGATTATGAAGACAAAGCCAATTTCTTTTGGGTCAATTTTGGTTTGCTCCTGTTGGCCTTTGTTATCGGATTGTCTATTCTTAAAAATCTGAATAAAATAATGAAAGAAAAAGGAGTGAGTTAATCACTTCTTTTTTTTATGATAATTATTAGGTCGTTTCGGAAAATAAACTATATTTGCGAGTCTTAACAAAAATTTAACAATCAAATTCAATATGGATACAGTACAACAAAAAGGACATCCAAAAGGACTATACCTTTTGTTCTTCACCGAAATGTGGGAGCGTTTTTCTTATTACGGAATGAGAGCCATCCTGATCCTCTACCTTACAAAAAAATTAATGGAAGGTGGACTGGGAATGGACGAAAGTAAAGCAATGTTGCTTTATGGATATTTTACCGGCTTGGTATATTTTACTCCGCTAATCGGTGGTTGGCTTGCTGATAAATTTTTGGGAAAAAGACTTTCCATTACCATCGGTGGTATTACCATGATGATCGGACAGTTCGTTTTGTTTGGGATGAATAACATGACTGGACTTTATATAGGATTGTTGCTGCTCATTATTGGTAACGGTTTCTTCAAACCCAATATTTCTACCCTTGTTGGTGGACTTTACAAAGACGGTGATAGCAGGAGAGACTCTGCATTTTCCATTTTCTACATGGGGATCAACTTAGGTGCTCTAATCGCTCCTTTCGTAATTGGGTATTTTACCGATAATTTATTTAAAACCACCAATGCCGATGGGACTGTGGCTTTCGGATACCGTTATGGTTTCTTGGCTGCAGGTGTAGGGATGTTGTTGGGGCAAATTATCTTCAACACTTTTGCACAAAAATATTTAGGTGATTTGGGTAAAAAACCTGTAGGCATCGCACATGATGAAGAAGTTGAAGCCAACAAATCTGTAAACCCGGATACCGGTGAGGTCTTAACTCAAGCTCAAGAAAAACAAAGAATTTCAGTAATTTTCATTTTATTCTTGTTCGCGGTATTCTTCTGGGCCGGGTTCGAACAGGCTGGATCTTCATTGTCACTTTACACGGACAAATTCATCAACAGAAATGTTTTTGGATTCGAGATTCCAACTTCTTGGTTCCAATCGGTGAACCCAATTTTTATTGTGACTTTAGCTCCTTTGTTCGCCATGTTCTGGAGTTCTAAATTGGGTAGCAAACTTTCAACTCCAGTAAAAATGGGTGTTGGAATGGTTATTTTGGGTATAGGTTTCTGGTTTATGCTAGGAGCAGTTGCCGAAAGAAATGCAAACGGAAATATTGATGATATTGCCAACAAAGCCGGAATTATGTGGTTGATAATGACTTACCTGTTGCATACCATCGGGGAACTTTGTCTGTCACCAGTTGGTCTTTCGGTAGTAACCAAACTTTCTCCACCGAAATTGGCTTCAATCCTAATGGCCGTTTGGATGCTTTCTTCTTCTGTGGCCAACTTCATCGGAGGTTTTGTAGCTTCAGTTGTAGAAACCATGGGAGCAGGACAAGTATTTACTTACATTTCAGGATTTGTAATTGTGTGCGGTTTACTTCTAATCTTGCTTAATAAATTTATTTCTAAAATGATGCATGGAGTTCGATAATTCCAAATCAAAATAATAAATGAAAACCTCTGCATTGTCGGAGGTTTTTTTTATTTTCGTATGCTGTTTGGTAAATAAAGCAGTGAATTAATTAAACAAAATAAGAGTATGGCAACAACCTTGGACGAAATTCAAAATTTTAAAGGGAAATATCCAAAGCAAATTTGGTCGCTTTTCTTTTCAGAAATGTGGGAAAGATTCTGTTTCTACGGGATGCGTGGGATGTTGGTTTTCTTTATGATTTCTCAGCTTAACTTTCACGAAAAAGAGGCCAATTTACAGTACGGAGCGACCCAAGCGTTTGTGTACGCCTTTACCTTCATCGGTGGGCTATTTGCCGATAAAATTTTAGGCTTTAGAAAATCTCTTTTTTGGGGTGGCTTGTTGATGATTGTGGGTTCTTTGATTTTGGCTACGGATCCGCACCGGTTTTTTTTCTTGGGAATTGCTTTTACGGTTGTGGGTACAGGATTTTTCAAGCCCAATATTTCTTCCATGGTGGGACAGTTGTACAAACCCAACGATTCCCGTGCTGATGCCGGTTTTTCATTGTTTTACGCAGGAATCAATTTGGGGGCTTTGCTCGGCGGTTATATCTGTATCGCCATTGGAAAAGGGCAATTGTTCAGCGATTTAATTTCTGAATCGTCCCGTTGGAATGTTGCATTCGGTTTAGCCGCAATCGTAATGGTAATCTCGTTGATTAATTTTGTTTTCACCCAAAAATCCCTCGGAACGATAGGGCTTCAACCCGGACATCCTCTTTCGGAAGACCAGTCCAAAACCATTTCAAAATGGAAAGAATACGGAGTTTATGCCCTTTCTTTAATCTTTGTACCCATCATACAAATTATGGTGGCAAAGACCGAGTTTACAGATTATTTTATGTACACGATTGGTCCATTAACCTTAATTTATCTATTTTATGAGATGACCAAAGTAAGTTCTGCCGAAAGGAAAAAACTTTTTGCTGCGCTTATTTTCATTTTGTTTTCCATTTTATTTTGGGGAATTTACGAGCAAAGTGGAGGTTCTCTCAGTATTTTTGCCGCAAAAAACCTCAACAACGACCTTTTAGGATTGGATCCCAACGGAGTTAACAATTCCGGAGGTGCTTTTTTCATTATTTTCCTTGCTCCTCTTATCGGTTTGCTGTGGATTTGGCTCAACAAAAGAAAATTCGAACCCAATACCATCATCAAGTTTGGGCTAGGATTTATCTTTTTAGGATTGGGGTATTACACTTTGTTTGCAACAAAATTCTTTGCCAATGCAGCGGGCATTACATCACTCAATTTTTTTACTTTGGCTTTGTTGATCATTACTTTGGGCGAACTTTGCCTTTCACCCATCGGGTTGTCCATCATGACCAAACTTTCCACAAAAAATCTTCAAGGCATGATGATGGGAATGTGGTTTTTGGCATCGGCTTACGGACAGTATGTAGCGGGAATCATCGGTGCCAATATGGCTACCGCCAAGGAAGGAGCTTCCAATTTGGATGTCCTTATCACTTATGCCGAAGGCTACAAGCAGCTGGCAATATATGCCGTTGTTGCTGGGGTTGTGTTAATTGTCATCTCTCCGATGATAAAAAAATTAATGCAAGAAGTAAAGTAGTGTTGTGTAGCAAGTAAAAAGTAGAAAGTATTTTTGGATCAAGATTAATAGAATATTTAGAATTTGAATTAAAATTAAAATAAAAAATATGTCAGAAAATAATAAATCATTTTTACAAACCGTTAAAACCCTGAACAAAACATTCTGGACAGCCAGTTTTATGGAACTTATGGAACGCTGGGCGTGGTACGGGATTTATACACTGTTCGGTTTGTATCTCGTAGGTTCTACCGATACCGGTGGTTTGGGCTTCAACCATATTCAAAAGGGAAGCATCATGGGGAATATTGTCGCCATTTTGTATCTATTGCCTTTGTTTTTTGGTGAAATTGCCGATCGTATCGGTTATAAAAAATCTCTGATTGTAGCCTATGTCATCATGATATTGGGATATTATTTTTTGGGAGAAGCCAAGACTTTTTCTAGTGTTTATGTTTTATTTTTATTGGTAGCTGTAGGTGCTGCACTCTTCAAGCCTGTGGCATCGGCAATTGTAGCAAGAACTACGGACGAAACCACCGGTACCATTGGTTTTGGCATTTTTTATATGATGGTGAACATTGGTGGGTTTATAGGTCCGTCCATGTCATCGGTGCTGAGAACAACTTACGGATGGAAAATTATTTTTATACAAGCAGCAGCTGTCATTACCATTAATCTTTTGGTGGTTTTATTCTTTTTCAAAGAGCCTAAAGTAGAAAAACCCAAAGAGTCTTTGGGCGTTGCTCTAAAAAAATCCATTGTTAATATTTTTGAAGCATTAAAAGATACCCGATTGAGTATTTTGTTGTTGCTGATGATTGGTTTTTGGACCATGTTCAATCAATTGTTCAACACGCTGCCAAATTTTATTGAAGATTGGGTAGATTCTAGAACCATCAGTACTTGGCTCAATGAAAATCTTCCTTTTTTAGGGAGTGGACTTACCCAAGATGGTTTGGTAAAGCCGGAATGGTTTACCAATATTGACTCATTGATGATTATTTTCTTTCAAATTTTCATTTCCTTTTATGTGACTAAAATGCGACATATTTCTGCCGTAATTCGTGGTGCTGTTATTGCAACCATCGGTGTTGGACTTACTTTTTATACCCACTCCGTTTGGTTCACCATCATAGGAACCATGATTTTTGCAATTGGTGAAATGATGTCCAGCCCTACGGTTTCGTCCTTCATCGCCCTGATTACTCCAAAAGGAAAAGAAGGCCTCTACCAAGGGACTTATTTCTTACCGGTTGCTGCCAGTTATGCCGTTACCAGTTTTATTTCTGGAGACCTCTACCAATCGTGGTCGGATAAATTGAGCCTTTTGCAAAGAGAAATGGGCAAAAGAAATCTGGAAATGCCGGCAGTGGTAAGCCGAGAACAATTTATCGAAAACGGTTCTAAAGCTCTCGATATGCCCATTACCGATTTTGAAAATAAATTCAACCTGAAATCAGAAACCGTAGATTGGAATGGAGTAGGGAAGTCTTTCAACCAATTGGCCCAACAAAAAAATGTGGATGTTAGCCAAATTCATCTCCCTTTTTCTAAAAATGAATATTATGCTTTGGCCGAACAAAAATTGGGGATGAACCATTGGGAAATGACCAATATGTTGTGGGAAAACTATCAGCCCAATAAAATTTGGATGGTTATTGTCGGGATAGGAATGTTTTCCATCATCAGCCTTTCTTTGTACGACAGACTCATCATTCGACCGAGAGAAAGACGATTGCAACAAGATAATTAGAATTTCTTGGTACTGATTTTGATAAGCACAGGGGAGTACTTCAACTTATAATTTTTTATTGTATGAAAAAAATACTTTTTCTACCGATTTTTTTATTCTCTTTTTTGGCTTTTTCGCAAGTTAAATGGATGAATATGAACGAAGCTTTGAAACTTCAAAAAGAAAATAACAAGAAAATACTGATTGATTTTTATGCTACTTGGTGCGGTCCCTGCAAGATTATGGATAAAAAAACATACAACCACCCTGTGATCTCCAAGTACATCAACGAAAATTATTTACCGGTAAAATTTGATACCGAAGGCAAAGAAAATATCGAGTATCTGGGACAGTCCTTTGGAAATCCCAATGCCCAATTGCAAAATTCGAGAAACAAAGTGCACGAATTTGCAGAATATATGAATGTGGTTTCGGTTCCGGCTTTGGTTTTTTTAGATGAAAAAGCCCAACCCATAACGATTCTGAATGGATTGCTCACCGCAAAAGATTTGGAACCCTATTTGGAAATGTTTAATAAAGACGATTATAAAAAAATAAAATCCAAAGAACAGTGGGAGAATTATCAGAAAAAATTCAAATCGAAACTGAAGGACTAAATTAAATTTTTTAAGATTATATTTGGAGTTGTAAAGTGCAACTCCATTTTTTTATGTTACTAAATCGTCTGGATTATAAAACCTTTTTAAGAATCAACTTTCTTATTTTGGTTTTGAAAATTGTTTTCACATTGTTTTTTCAGAATAATTTTTCTGGATATGAAGATTGGAGCATCGCAAGAAACTTGGTGAACTTTGGTGAGTATTCAGAGATTAGAACCGTGGGACCTTCTGCAATGAAATTGCCCATTTATCCGTTGTTTTTGAGTTTTTTTCAGTATTTATTTGGTAGTTATGCTGCTAAATTAGCGGTTGTTGTACAACACATGCTGTTTTTTTAGTCCCCATCGGGATTGTGAAGATTTTAGAAATTTACAAACTTTCAAAGATCGGACTTATAGCTGGTTTTTTATTTCTATTTTCACCTGCCTATTTGTATTATTCAACCGTTTTAGAGGCTACAACCCTCTTTATATTTCTATGTGTTTTTTGGTTTTGGACTTGGAGCGGGTTTTATATTAATCATTTCTCAAAAACTGGACATTTTGTTTTTTTTGGTTCGCTAACGGCCTTACTTTTTCTAACTCAAGTTGTTGTGGTACCCATTGCATTGGTTCTCATTCTCTATTTAATTTTTAAAAGTAAATTTAATTTTAAGCAAGCTTTTGTCTTCGGAATTACACTTTTTTTCTGTTATTCGCCTTGGATTATAAGAAATTATGTTACTATGCATCAGTTTATACCGAGTAAAAATCCGTATTATCAGAATATTTTTGTTGGTTTTACAGAATCGAATGCAGTTATTTCTGAGCTGAAAATTTTTTCTTTAAAGAAAGAAGAGCAATTGTTTAAATATCGAGCTCAGGTCAGCGAAAAAAGAATGGAAGAAATTTACAAACAAGAGTTGGAGAAAAATGTTCCTACAGAATTATACCTGAAAAAAGCCTTTCAAAACACTGCCCTTTTGTGGTATGTTCCGCCGAGATATTTTTATGATAAGGATGTTAAAATAATAGTATTCAGAAAGATGTATGTTTTATTTCTCAATGCAATCTCATTGTTGTCAATGTTGATTATTTTTAAAAATAACAAAAAACTATTTGCATTTTTTACTCTTATTTTTATAGGTTTTACCATTCCTTATACGATTGGACATGCCAGTAACATTAGGTTTAAGCTGGATTTCGAATGGATACAATTAATTTTAATAGCTTTTTTCATAAACCATTTAATGTCCATTTATCACAAAAGGAAACCGAATAAGTTTTAACAAATTCGTGATTTCCTTTTTAAATTGTATTTTAGCCAAGTAAATTTGAAATATGAAAAAAATAATCTTAACTGCCGGGCTTTTGTCTATGGGACTTTTTGCTCAAGCTCAACAAAAAAACAATGTCGACTCTACCTTTCTAAAAAATTGGATGCACAGCGATCTGGAAGAAACCGGAGTGTACGGCGTGAATACCCTAAAAGCTAAAAAATTCTTAGAAGAAAAGAAAAGAAAAGCCAATCCTTTGGTGGTAGGTGTTTTGGATAGTGGTGTAGAATACTTTCACGAGGATCTGAAAAACAACATGTGGATCAATCCAAAAGAGAAAAAAGGGAACAATAAGGACGACGACAAAAACGGTTTTGTTGATGACCTGCACGGATGGAATTTCCTAACCGATAAAAATGGTAAAAACTACGCTCCGGACAGTTATGAACTGACCAGACAATACAAAAAATTGAATGATTTCTTTTCTGCAAACACCTCAGCTTCTGACCCTGCAAAGTACAAGGAATATCTGAAATTGAAGAAAGATTACTATACAACCATCTATAAATATGAGTTGAATACAGAACTTTCCAAAACCAGAATCAATTATATGACTCCAAGATTAGAGGCCTTGGATAAAGCTTTTGGAAATCAAACTTTAACAAAATCTTTGGTTGATAATTTTACTTCGGACAATGCAATGGCTTTGGAAGGTTTATTTATTTTTAAAGAAATGAAACCTGCCGATTGGGAAAATAAAAAAATAACCGATGTTACCGAAGCATACAAAAAGAAAATGAATGCCGCTTTGGATAATGCCCAAACCAGCTTGAAGTATGCGTATAACCTGAATTATAACCCTCAAGATGGTATCGGTAAAATCTACGGAAACAACGATGTGAAAGGTCTTTCTGACGATCACGGAACCCATGTCGCTGGGATTATTGCTGCTGAATGGGGCAACAACAAAGGCATGATGGGAACCGGAGGCGGAAACAACATCAAAATTATGGGAGTAAGAGTGGTTCCGGATGGTGACGAAAGAGATACCGATATCGCCAACGGAATTCGTTATGCCGTGGACAATGGTGCTAAAATCCTAAACATGTCTTTCGGAAAATCGTACGATGACAATCATAAAATTGTTGTTGATGCCTTCAAATATGCCGAATCTAAAAATGTTTTGATTGTAAAAGCAGCTGGAAACGATAATATGGATGTCGATGTCAATGTCAAGTATCCTTTAACTTTAATCAACGACAAACAGTACAGCCCGACCACGATTACTGTGGGTGCTAACACTCGTTTTAGCGATAATCTGAGAGCAAGATTTTCCAATTGGGGTAAAAAATCGGTAGATGTTTTTGGTCCTGGAACCGAAATTTATGCAACTTTCCCAGACGGAAAATATAAATTTTTGCAAGGAACTTCCATGGCTTCTCCAGCAGTTGCAGGTGTTGCAGCACTGGTTTGGTCTCACTATCCAAAGCTGAAAGCATCCGACATAAAAACCATCTTGATGGAATCGGTGAACAAGAATGAACAACTGAAAGACATTTCTGTTTCTGGCGGTGTGGTCGATGCCTACAAAGCCGTACAAAAAGCAGAAGATCTTTACAAACAAAGAAAATTAAAGTAATCAATTTTAATATATGTAAATAAAAAATCCGCCTTTCTGAAGAAGATAGGCGGATTTTGTTTTATAATTGAAAGCTGAATTAGCTTCTAGGTCTGCGATCTTGTAAATAAAGAACATCACCGGATTTAGGCTCTTCGCCAATACTCATTCTGTTTTTAGAATACAGTTTGTCCAATCGAATGCCGAATTTTTGTGCTATGGTATGCATGTTTTCGCCATTTTCCACAGTATAAGTAGCAATTCGGGCTTCTGTATTTTTAGGTTCTAGGAAAACGATAGAATTTTTAGCCACTTCTTGAAGGGTCGTTTCATTCCATTTCATGATTTTCCCTTCAGGGATACCGTACTTGCTGGCAATAAATCGGATGGTGGTATTTTCGGGCACAATAACATACTTCAATCCTCCGTTGGGATGGTTCTTGATGAGCATATCGTTCAGTGCTTCTACCTTAGATTTTATTTCTACAAATTGCGGTTTTTCATTAACTGCTGCCAAAGAGCTTGGAATATTTCTAGAGGTTTTTTCCTTTTTGTTGTCCAGCTGTGCCATAAAAGACGAGTCGTCTTTTAATCCTGGATATAACCTAAGAACGGTGTACAATACCTCTTTGGAAGTGGTGTTGTCAAATTCGTAAAGTTTGTATTTTTCAATTTTATTTAATAGAATGTATGCGTATTTTGGGTTGGTTGCATAACCCGCTTTTTTCAGTCCAAAAGCCCAAGCTCTATAATCTTTAGGATCCAATTGGAAAAGTGGGGCATAGTGTTTTCTTTCGACCAAAAACTTCGAATGATCTTCATACGACTCTCTGGGATTGTCATACACTCGGAAGCATTCGTTAGGGGCATCGTCGGTGTGTTTCATGGATTTCCCCGTCCAGGTTTCCTTGCATTTGATGCCGAAATGGTTATTGCCTTCTTGCGCCAATCTGCTTTGTCCGCCACCGGTTTCCAATAGACCTTGAGCCAAGGTGATGGAGGCCGGGATGTGGTATTTTTCCATTTCTTCTACCGCATAGGTAGCAAATTTTTGTATGTATTGTTCTTCAGTTTTCCAAGTCTGTGCTTGGTTTTTAGAAAGTATAAAAAAGCTTGTTATTGCTAAAAGTTTTTTCATATTTTACAATTTATGGTTAATCTATTTTGTTTAATAAGCATTTCATTAGCTCCAGAAATTCCTTGGAGACCTCCGGTATGAAAGGCCAATATTTTTGAATCTTTCGGGAAATAGTTCTGATCGATCAGTTCAAAAATTTTTTTCATCATTTTTCCAGTATAGACAGGATCCAACGGGATGTTGTATTTTTCTTGAAAATCATTGATAAAACGGATTAATTCATCATTTATTATTCCGTATCGTCCGTCGTGTGCATCCATCAGTACGAAATTTTCTTTTCCTGAAAGTTGGATAATTCTGTCGCATAAAGTAGGATCGTCTACCGCTTTGAAGCCAATGCTTTTCTGGTGTTCTTCACTGTATTTTACAATGCCAGAAAGCGTTCCGCCGGTTCCAACTGCGGTGCAAAGGTAATCAAAATATTTTGTTTCGTTATTTAGCATGTGTTGTATCCCGTTTACAGCCAATGAGTTGGTGCCGCCTTCAGGGACAATGAGAGCTTCGGGATATTCATTAGAAATGTCTTTTGAGAGAATTTCTTTATCTCGGTATTGGGTCCTGGTCACAAATCGAAAGTCCATTCCTTTTGTGTGAGCCAAACTCAATGTGGGGTTTTCTTGCCATTTGTCCACCAATTCTTCTCCACGAATAATTCCTAAAGAAGGAATATTGAGGTCGTTTGCAAGGGCTGCTGTAGCCGCAATATGATTGGAGAATGCACCACCAAAAGTAATAAGTTGTGGTTTTTTAGGATTTTGACTAAGATAGTTTTTGATGTTATAGAAAAGCTTCCAATATTTATTACCGGAAATCTCGGGGTGTATAAGATCTTCCCTTTTTATGAAGAGTTGTATGTTTTTGTTTACAAGAATTTCTGTAATAGGGATTATGGTACTTGGAATTTCCATGTAAACAAAGTTAATGATTTTTTATTTTGAACCTCAAGGTTTTTAACTTTTTTTAGAGTGTTTAACACAGAAGTTAATTAAAATATCGTAAAAAACTCCAAAATTTTCTTTTTTTTAGATAATCCAAATCGTCTTCGTTGTCATAAGCTTCCCTTTCAAACGAAATTTTTTTATAGGCTCCGTAACGGGACTTTAGTTTGTATGACCAATAATAATATTCGATGATGTACCACAAATAAAAGAAAACAATCAGCAATTCTAATTGTTGTTTTAGATGTATTTTTTCGTGATTGACCAAAGTTTTATCCTCTTGAAATTCTGGATTTTTCAAAATAATAAAAGGGAAGAGAGCAATACCATTAATTTTTGTATTTTTGAGAAGCTTTTGGCACACAATTATCATAAAACAAAAGTAAGAAAGTATTTGATTAGTATTTAACTCATGGCAAAAATTGATATCAAAGAAGGTGAGGACTTTTATTATAACGAACAAGGATATAAGGTCTTTACAGAGAAATACCACCTAAAAAGAGGATATTGTTGCAAAAATGGATGCAAACATTGTCCTTATGGATACGATAAAAAAACAGATTCCTTTAAAAAAGATTTAAAAAAATAGAATTATGAAAAAATATGCAATTGCAATCTTAGCTTCATTAACATTGGGACTGACCTCGTGTACGCCTTTTAATGTGAAAACCGATTATGCAGAAACCGTAAATTTTGTTCAGTACAAATCCTATAAATTAAGAATCAACGATTTGCAACTGAATGACATCGACAAAGATAGAGTGTTGAACGAAGTTTCCAAACAACTGCAAGCCAAAGGTTTGGTAGTAGCGGATCACCCGGATTTGATAGTTAATGTCAAAGCCAACCACAAAAAAGTTAAAGATATTAATGTGGATAGACCGTATGGCATGTACGGTTGGGGCGGACCTTTTGGTTGGGGCATTGGCATGAGCCGTACTTGGACAAGCAATTACAACGAAGGTGCTTTAATCATCGATTTGATCGATGCACAGTCTCAGAAACTGGTTTGGCAAGGTGTAGGAAGCGGTATTTCCGTAGATTCACCAAAATCGAAACAACGACAGATTCCGGAAATAGTTTCAGAAATCATGAAAAATTATCCTCCACAAAAATCGAAATAAATCGTATAAATCTCAAAAAGCCGTTTGAAACTCCACTTTCAAACGGCTTTTTTTATGATTTTTTGATTTATCACTGGCTCTTAGATGTTAACACAACCTTTAATGCTTTCGGCTCCGTAATAAAAGATGACCAACCAAACCAAACCTTTAATGGTGAAGAAAGCCAATCCTGCCCATCCCACTCTTTTAAACCATTTTTTCAACTTCGAATGGTCTTCTTGATTATGATTCATGAATGTAAACTTTTTTTGAAAATTCAAATTTAATGATTTTCTTTTGAAATAGGGGTATCGTTAAAACTTTCTTAAATCATCAAATGGTTTTTTGCTATTTTCCGAATAATACATATCTTTAACGACCTTATGAATTAACAGCATTATGACAAATACAACTCAAGATTTCGGAATAGAAATCGCCTTGAAAAATTTAGGAATTGGTAAAGAAAACCTCGGAGTTTCTTCCGGCAAAGGATATTTCGCAAATGGCGAATGGATAGAATCCTATTCTCCTACGGACGGAAGCCTCATTGCAACCATTAAGTCCGGCTCGGTAGAAGATTATAGACAAGTTATAGAAAAAGCAAAAGCCGCTTTCAAGGAATTTAGAACCATACCTGCTCCCAAAAGAGGAGAATTGGTAAGACAATTTGGACAAAAACTTAGAGCATACAAAGACGATTTGGGGAAATTGGTTTCCTACGAAATGGGCAAATCCCTACAAGAAGGTTATGGCGAGGTACAAGAAATGATAGACATTTGTGATTTTGCCGTTGGACTTTCCAGACAATTGCACGGATATACCATGCATTCCGAAAGACCGGGACACAGAATGTACGAGCAATATCACCCCTTAGGAATTGTGGGAGTGATCTCAGCTTTTAATTTCCCTGTTGCCGTTTGGTCTTGGAATACCGCTTTGGCTTGGATCTGTGGAAATGTTACCGTTTGGAAACCATCCGAAAAAGTGGGACTTTGCGCCATCGCTTGTCAAAATATCATCAACGAAGTATTAGCAGAAAACAACATGCCCGAAGGAATTTCGTCCATGATTGTTGGCGATCATCAAATCGGTGAAGTTTTGGTCGAAGACAAAAACATCCCTTTGGTTTCTTTTACCGGATCGACCAAAGTAGGTCGAATGGTCTCTTCGAAAGTGGCAGAAAGATTCGGGAAATCCATTTTGGAATTGGGAGGTAACAATGCCATCATCATCACCGAAAATGCAGATTTGGACATGTCCATCATAGGTGCCGTTTTTGGTGCTGTAGGTACTGCAGGCCAACGATGCACCACCACCAGAAGACTTATCATTCACGAATCGGTGTACGATGAGGTGAAAAACCGTTTGGTTAAAGCCTATTCTCAAATTAAAATTGGCAATCCACTGGATCAAAACAATCATGTTGGGCCTCTGATTGATCAATTGGCGGTGAATCAATATTTAGAATCCATTGAGAATTGCAAAGCCGAAGGTGGAAAATTTGTGGTCGAAGGCGGTGTTCTTACCGGTGACCAGTATCAATCCGGTTGCTATGTAAAACCGTGTATTGCCGAGGTTGAAAACCATTATAAAGTAGTTCAACACGAAACTTTTGCTCCTATTTTGTATTTAATCAAATATAAAACTTTGGATGAAGCCATTGAACTTCAAAATGCAGTGCCTCAAGGATTGAGCTCAGCAATTATGACCAATAATCTTCGCGAAGCCGAAATGTTCCTTTCCCATTCCGGATCCGACTGTGGTATAGCTAATGTAAACATCGGAACTTCTGGTGCCGAAATCGGAGGTGCTTTTGGCGGCGAAAAAGAAACCGGCGGTGGTCGAGAGTCCGGATCTGATGTTTGGAAATATTACATGAGAAGACAGACCAATACCATAAATTATACAACGCAACTTCCTTTGGCACAAGGGATCAAGTTTGACTTGTAAAACCATTAACCACCAAATAATTTCAAAATAACTAACATCAACAAAAAATAATAATATGAATAACGCAATAGCTGAACAACCCTTAGCAACCAATAAAGTCAAACAGATACTTTCCAAACACATCCTGGCCGACGGCTTTGATTTTGTAATGGATTTTGAAAAATCTCACGGATCATGGATTTACGATAAAATAAGCAATACCGAATATTTGGATATGTTTTCCATGTTTGCATCGGCATCCATAGGCTACAACCATCCGTATTTGCTGACAAAAACGGAATGGTTGGGCAAAATGGCGATCAACAAACCGACTTTGGCCGATGTCTATTCCGATGAGTATGCCCAATTTATGGAGGTTTTCGAGAGGGTAGCCATCCCAAAAGAATTGCAGTACGCATTCTTTATTTCCGGAGGAACTCTGGCGGTAGAAAATGCGATGAAGGCCTGTTTCGATTGGAAAACCAGAAAGAATTTTGAAAAAGGACTGAAACAAGAAGGCGAAATTTGCATCCATTTCAAACAAGCTTTCCACGGGAGAAGCGGTTATACTTTGAGTTTGACCAATACTTCAGATCCTAGAAAGTACCAGTATTTTCCAAAGTTTGACTGGCCAAGAATCATAAATCCGAAACTGCATTTTCCAATTACCGAAGAAAATTTGGAAGAAACCATGAAGCAAGAACGATTGGCATTATTGCACATCGAAGAAGCCATAGTTACCCATCCGGACAAGGTGGCGTGCATCATTATTGAGCCGATACAAGCCGAAGGTGGGGACAACCATTTCCGTGATGAGTTTTTTGTTGAACTCAGAAAAATCTGTGACGATAACGAAGTGCTTCTTATTTTTGATGAAGTGCAAACCGGTATCGGTATGACCGGTAAAATGTGGGGTTTCCAACATTTTTCAGTAGTTCCGGATGTTATTTCTTTTGGTAAGAAAACACAAGTTTGTGGTATTTTGGCCAATAAAGAAAAATTTGATGAAGTCGAGCACCATGTTTTTGTTGAAAGTTCCAGAATCAATTCTACATTTGGAGGAGATTTTATCGATTTTTGTAGATTTCAGTTGATATTGGAAGTGATTGAAAAAGAAAATTTGGTTGAAAATTCTAAAGTTTTGGGCGATTATCTTTTAGAGAAATTAAAGGGACTTTGTGCCAAATATCCAAGTGTACTTTCTGCTGCAAGAGGCCGAGGATTGATGTGTGCTGTGGATTTGCCGGACAGTGATTTAAGGGATAAACTAAGAGATTTATTGTACCAAGATCATTTGATTATACTCAGTTGTGGTGACCAATCCATCCGTTTCCGTCCGCATCTGAATGTGACAAAAGAAGAGTTGGATCTGGCTTTAGAAAAGATGGATGCCGCTATTAAAAAGTTGTAAGAAGAATTATTATCTAATTTAAAACGCGAAGGATTTTTTCCCTCGCGTTTATTTTTTCCCGATTTCTAAAATTTATGAAGATGGAAACTAAAGTTTTTATTGATATCTTTGCGCTTATTTAAAATTAATCTAAATAAAAATAGTATTTTTTTTAATAAAGAATAACATTAAAAAGCAGTGCATAAATTGGAAATCATCACTCAGAAAATAACCTATCACTTTGAAGTTTTATATTCTGAAAAGTCAAAATGTACGGTATCCGTTGTAGATGGCATGGTAAGTTTGTGTTACCATTTGTCTTCTGATGATTGTTTTTACAAATTGGACGACAGAGGATATTTGTTTCATTTTTTAATTCATAAATCGTATTTTGAAAAGTACGATGACTTTGTATTGAATGAAGTTTCTTTATCCAGCATTTGCATTCTTACCCAGACCCGACTTTATGAGCTGACCCAATGCAATTTAGAGGGCTCCGAAAGAAAAGTGTATATAGAAAGTTTAATTTTATTTCTTATCGTTCAACTCAATAAAAAACAATCGGACAATTGTAATACTTGCAATGTACTAAGAAAAAGGCTGAAAGAAGATCGTATAGAAACGGCAAAAAACTATATTTTAAAAAACATTTCGGATTCTTTAACCATTTCCACAATAGCTTCTGCAGTGGGTACCAACGATTGCTATCTGAAAGAAGGTTTCAAAGCCTATACCGGAAAAACCATTTTTGAATTCATCCAAGAACATCGAATGCTTTTGGCTCAATGTCTGTTGCAAAATTCTCAGAAAAGCATTCAAGAAATTGCCATAGAGGTAGGATATTCGTCCATCAGCAGTTTTAGTCAGTCCTTTAAAAAGTATTTTGGGATGAGTCCTAAGGTCTATTCTCAGAAAAATTTTTCGAATTTCTAAAGTCTTTTTTTCCGATAACTAATTTTATTTCTCCATTAAGGGAATACTTTTGTCGCGTTAAATTTATTTATAATTAATCTAAATAAAAATTATTAAAATGAAGAAAGTCACATTGATGTTGGCATTAGGAGTAGCCGTATCGGTAGGAGCGCAAAAATTGGAAGACCAAAAAGCCATCAAATCCATGTGTGGATGCTATGAAGTGAAATTTAATTTTGCTGAAACTTTTAAGTATTCCAAAGATTTGGAAAATTATGTCCCTTCCATGGACAAACACGAAACCGCTTTGGAATGGGTACAAGCAATTGAAGATCAACCTCAGAAAATTTCATTACAGCATCTTTTGCTGGTCGGAAACAACACGGTAATCAAACATTGGAGACAGGATTGGTTGTTTCAAAACACCAAATTGTACGATTATAATGGATTTAACGATTGGAAGGTGGTTAACCTAAAACCCAGTGATGTAAAAGGACAATGGACTCAAAAGGTATATGAAGTCAGTGACGAACCTCGTTACGAAGCCAGTGCCAGTTGGGCCAATGTAGATGGAAGAACCTTCTGGAACAGTACTGCCAACGCTCCATTGCCAAGAAGAGAGTACACCAAAAGAGACGATTATAATATTACCCTAAGAAACAATACCCAAGAAATAACCAAAAACGGCTGGATCCACGACCAAGACAATAAAAAAATCATCAGAAGTGCCGAGGGTAAAGATGTCGTTTTGGCCGAAGAAAAAGGCTACAACACCTACACAAAAGTGGCTGACGAAAAATGTAAAGTAGCCCAAGAATGGTGGGCTAAAAACCAAGATTTTTGGAAAAAAGTCCGTGCAAAATGGCAGGTGGAATTTGACAAAAATCAAAACATTAAATTAAAAAATATGGTGAATGACCAACCCTTGTTTGTTCATCTTTCAAAGTTAAAAACAAACGCATCGCAGGAAGAAATCAACACGATAATTGACCTTTTCATTATTAGATAATTTTTTCAATTTATTTACTTTCTATTTAACAAATAAATGATGAAATCTCAATTTCCAAGCTTGATATTTGGGTTTTTGGTTGTATTTTCTACAGCCAAAGCCCAAATGAAAAGCGATAGTTTGAACGCTCAATCCATAGACGAAATCATCATTACCGGGACCAAAACCAAAAGAGCCATGACCTCTTTGCCAATGCCTGTACAACTCATTACCAGAGATCAAATTTTACAATCAGGTTCGAGTCGGTTGAATGAAATTTTACAAGAACAAACAGGATTGATCACCGTGCCGGATTTTGGTGGTGGCGAAGGCCTACAAATGCAAGGTTTGGATGCCGCTTACACCATGATTTTGATTGATGGGCAACCTCTTTTTGGAAGGTCCGCCGGGACTTTGGATCTCAGTCGGATTACGGTGAACAACATCGAGAGGATAGAAATTATCAAAGGAGCATCGTCTTGTCTTTATGGTTCTGAAGCTTTAGCGGGGGTTATCAACATCATTACCCAAGATCCCAAATCAACGAATAAGATCCAAGGAAAACTTAATTACAAATTGGCTTCTTTCTATACCCACGATCTGTCCACGGTTTTAGAGTATGGAAAAGAAAATTTTAAAATTGAACTTTTTGGGAATTATTTTGCTACAAAAGGCTATAATTTATCAGATAATTCATATTTGCAAACGGTTGAGCCGTATCAGAATTTCACCATTCAACCCAAATTAAAACTAAAACTTTCAGAAAATTGGAAACTTTCGACAAGCACTCGAATTTTTGGTCAAAATCAGGATTACAAATCTGAGGTTGATGGCGAAAAACTTTTAGGAAAATCTAAAATTAATGAGTGGAACCAGTCCTTCATCATCAACCAAAAATGGGGTGAACATGTAAAGTTGGACTATGATTTTTATATAACTCGTTACCAATCGCATGAGTTTTTGAATCATTCGGACGGTCGTTTGTTCGAGGAAAATAATTTTAATCAATTGTTTTTTAGGCCGGAAATTCGGTCTGCAATATCGTTTAACAAAAATTTGTTGAGCTTGGGTCTCGGGATGAATCTAGAATCGCTCGATAGAACTTATTTTGATGATAAAATTAATCTGAATACCAAATATTTATACGGTCAGTTCGAGTGGTTCTTGAGCAAAAAATGGAATTTTTTGGGTGGTTTTCGTTTGGATCATTTTCAGAATCAAACGCAGTTTAGTCCAAAAGTTGGGTTTAATTATCAATGGAATGAAAATTTTTCTCTGAAAGCAACAGTTGGCGCGGGATACAAAGTTCCGGATCTTCGACAGTTGTATTTTGACTTCACCAATTCGGCCATCGGATACACCATTTTGGGATACAATGTTGCCGAAGAAAAACTGAAAATATTGGAAAATCAAGGTCAATTGTTATCCCTAGTTCCCATTGATTTTTCGAGCCCACTAAAGCCAGAACAATCGATGAATTATAATTTTGGAATGTTATACAAGAAAAACAGGTGGACTTTAGACGCTAATTTTTTCTACAATGACATTAAGAATTTAATTGATACCAAAGTCGTTGCACAAAGAACCAACGGTCAGAATGTGTTTTCCTATTTCAATATCAATAAAATTATCACCTACGGAACAGAGCTGAATCTGGGTTATAAATTCAGTTCAAATCTTAAATTATCTTTAGGCTATCAATATCTGATAGCAAAAGACAAGTCGGTGATGGATGCTTTGGAACAAGGAGAGATATACACCAGAGATCCGGAAACCTTAGAGTCATTCAAATTGAAAAAGAAAGAATATTTCGGACTTTATAACCGATCCAAACATACCGCAAATGTTAAGGTTGAATACAGGATACCAGCACTAAAAACGACCATCAATGCAAGGGTGTTTTATAGATCCAAGTACGGATTGTTGGATACCAATGGCAACGATATTTTGGATCGTTACGATGATTTTGTAAAAGCGTATACGACAACCAATATTTCCGTGTCTAAAGATTTTATTCATGGATTTCAGTTACAAGCCGGAGTGGTTAATCTTTTTGATTATACCGACAAAAATAACATTTCCAATTTGCCAGGAAGGCAACTTTTTGGAAGGATCAATTTTCAATTTTAAAAAAATTAAAACAATATTATGAGTACACAAACTATTAAAAATTTATCATTGAGCCTTATGGCCATGCTATTAACCTTTTCTTGCTCTAGATCTTCTGATAATGAAGGTGTTAAATCGGAATCGACGGTGCTGACAACGGTGACCCACAAAAATATTCATGCTCCACAATCCGGTGGACAGGGGCAACCTGTAAGTGGAGAATTTACAAAATTTAGTTTTTCAGCCAATGCCGTGGTTACCAATGACCAATGGGATGTAGCATTCAGAGGGACTTCCATAGTCATAAATGGGGGCACTGCAATCGGACTTGCCAACGAACCTACGAGAACAGGAAATGCTTCAGTAAGCATGGTGAGCAGTACTTTGGATGCACTAAAAGCCATTCCTGCTGCTTCTACCTTTAAGCAAGATGCTGCCAATACCTATGCCATCCCGACAGGAAGCGGAAACGGGTGGTACAACTACAATCCTACCAATCACATGATTTCTCCTGTCCCGGGGAAAATATTCGTTGTGAAAACACACGACGGTAAGTATGTGAAATTCGAAATAATTAGTTTTTATAAAGACGCTCCGGCAAGTCCAGATCCTTTGACAATGCCATCTAACTACTATTCTTTACGGTTTGTGATGACCTCACAAAGTAGTGGATTTTAAGTGTATCATTAATTTACTTTTTTCAAATGCATCCGAGTTGTTTACAATTCGGATGTTTTTTTTTGAATTTTATTGTACTTTTAGTATAAAATTTTCAGCATGGATTTCCAACTTACAATCACTCAAAATATTGTTTTGTTTCTTTTTTCGGCAGTACTCATTTGGTTTTTTTGCAATAAACTGTCCACAATTGTCGATTTTATTGATGACGAATTTCATCTAGGAGCCGCATTTGGTGGTACCATCATGCTGGCAATAGTAACCAACCTTCCCGAAATAGCCATTGCAATAAACGGTGCTGTTAAAGGTACAATCGATGTGGCGGTAGGTAATGTTTTGGGCGGCATTGCCATTCAGTCGGCCCTATTGATTTTGTTTGATTTTGCATCCAGAAAACACGATAAAAAACCTCTCTCCACACTTACCAGCTCAGAAACAGGACTGTTGCAAGGTCTTTTTTTGGTAGGCATTTTGTGTATGGTCATGGTGGGGAAACAATTTCCTGAAAATTTTATTTTTTCCAGAACCACACCTCCCGAATTGTTGATTGTTGCCTTGTGGATTGCCAGTATTTTGGCCATGAAAAAATTTCAAAAATTCAATCCCAAAACTCCGATTGTGGAAGTTAAAAAAACGACGAAACTCAATAAGAAATCTGCCGTGATAGGACTGTTATTCATCTCAATGATTGTATTGATTTTTGGGGTGGTTTTAGAAAATACCAGTTCGGCAATAGCTTCGTATTATAAAATAGACGGGGTGATATTTGGGGCAACCGTACTGGCTTTGGTGACTTCATTACCGGAGATTTCTGGTGGTTTGGCTTTTGTGAAAAACAAATCGTACACGCCCATTATCGATGATATTTTTGGTGGAAATGCCTTTTTGCCCACTTTGTTTTTGCCCATGATTTGGATCACCAATTCGGCTATTTTACCCAAAACCCAATCGGTCAATCTTTATTTAACTGCAGTAGCAATGCTTATTACACTCATTTACATTATAGGGATGGTCATCAAATCCAGGAAACGATATTTCGGAATGGGAGTCGATTCTTGGGTGGCTTTGCTCATCTATTCGCTTTCCGTTATTGGATTGTTTTTTATAGCATAGCAACAGTAGTTTAAAATTTTTTACCACAATTTTTACAAAAATTTGCATCTTCTTCATTGTTAGCATCGCATTGTGAACAGTGTCTTTTGTTCATGCTGTGTCTAAATTCTGAAGTCATAATCCCCGTAGGAACCGCAATGATGCTATAACCTGCCAGCATGATGATGATGGACAAAAACTTGCCCAATGGTGTAGACGGTGAGACATCTCCATAACCTACCGTAGTAATGGTTACCGTTGCCCAATAGATGCTTTGTGGTATGCTTTCGAAACCGTTTTTTCCTTCTTCAACCACATACATAATCGATCCCATTAAAATTATGAAAACCGCGATGAACAAAAGGAAAATATAAATTTTTCTGGATGAATTTTTCAGTGCCGAAACAATGTATCGTCCATCGTGCATGTAATCGGCAAGGTTGAAAATTCTGAAAATCCTGAGCATTCTGAGCATCCTGATGATCACGAAATAATGCAAAACAGGGAAAAATAAACTCAAATAAAAAGGTATGATGGAAAGGAAATCGATAATCCCAAAAGGCGAAAGGATATACTCTCGTTTGTCTTTTATGGAAAAAATTCTTAAAAAATATTCTATGGTGAAGAGTATCGTAATTAGAAATTCGATGATGAAAAAAGCTTTGTGATACTTGATGTCCAAAGAAGGTACAGTCTCCAACATGACCAATCCCGTACTGATGATGATAAGCACCAACAAGGTGATGTCAAAGATTTTTCCGGCTTTGGTGTTGGCAAAATAAATCGTTCTGTAGATTTTCTTTAAAGTTGGATTTTTTACCGGTCGCAAATCGTATTCGGGCTTTATCATCAATACAAAATTTGGGGCTAAGATACTGAATAATATACGATTTTAAGGCTTTTTGATGTGAAGCAAAATTTGGTTCAGATGCATCATTTCTTCACGGTTCAGTTTCTTCCAAACAAAGCCACTTTTTAATCCGTTTCCGTTCAATTGTGGAAAAATTCCTGCATCATAATATTCCTGAATGTATGCTGTAGAAATAGACGGTACGGGGGTGTCGAAATTGTAGGGGTAGTCTTTAGAAACATGAAAAGTTAAATTTCCGAGGCTAAAAGTTTGGTAATTTTTCAGTTCAAAATAAACCGGATGCAAAAGTTGATCTTTTTCGAATCCTGTTAAAAAATAGCCCAATTTGAACGATGGAATCTGGGTTTGTATGATCTTTGGAAAAGATAAAATCAGAAAAATAAATACAGAGCACAGTCCCATTATTACGGTGGATGTTTTTTTGCTAATGGTATTTTGAAATAATAGATAGAATATCACAAAATACAGTTCTAAAAAGAAACGGTACTGTGCAGAAAATGCCAATACAAAAATGGTTTTTATCAGAATGCAGATGTACAAAATCCACATGATTTTCTTTTTTTGTTTAATTGTAAATAAGGTAAATAGAACCAAACTCAGCATAAACAATAGATGAATTTTGGATTTTATACCTTCCAAGAACAACCAGTTTTTTATCTTTTCTGTAAAAGTGAATTTTTGTATTTCCTGAAAACTGAATTGCATGTCAAAAGTTTTTTCTACAGCCACTTTAGCCGATGTTTTCATGATTTCGCTATTGGGTTTCCAACTGAAGTTTAAATCTAAAAAATCGATTGGAAAAATGGGATAACCAAAACAATATAGATTTTTCACGAGAAATAAAATCAAAATAAATGTTCCAGGAAGTATGAATTTGAAATGAGATTTTAGAATGAAAAATCCATAAAAAAATGCAAACAGTGGCAACCAGATTACCGTTGGTTTTATGCTGAAAACCCAAATGGATAGGGCGAAAATTAGGGTTGCGTTTTTGTTTTTGTCTAGAAATTCATTTAACAATAGCAAAGAAAATGCAAGTACTGGAAGATCTGGACTTGGCGATTGTATAAAGAGAAATAAAAACGGTAAGAAAACCATGTGTGTCCATGATTTTTTCTCGAAAATATAGAAAATATAGACCAATAAAACCAAACCGTTGATGCGCAAATAGAGATCCGAAATATGGCTGAAGCCGGCTTGGAAAATGTGCCAAATGGACATTTGACCCAAGATCAAATCCAAATTGCCGATTCCTTTGACCAAGCCAATTTTTGAAATCCAATTTATGGAGGGAACATAATATCCAAAATGATCCAGAATAAAAGGGTAGAAGCTGGAGAACAAACAGACTAAAAAGAGGGTGAAATAAAATAAAATATTTTGGTTTTTAAGGAAATTCCACCCTTCTTTCCACATTTTGTTTAGATATAAAGAAGCATATCCCAACAGCAAAGTGCTTATTTCTACATAAATATTTAGCGGAATGAAAAATGAAAGCACCGTCCAGACCAGCGATGTCGCAACAATACCCAACACGATTTTTGAGCTGATTCCGGGATATAAAGTTCCGAATTTTAGGCTCACAACATGACCAATCCCCAGAAGGCAAGGGATCAATAGGATAAAGGAAAAGAGTTGATAGGCCATAAAAAAAAGAATGTTTAAAAATAAACATTCTTTTTTAGGATTAAAAATTTTTAATCTTTTATCTTAATTTGTTCAATGCTCTTTGCGCATCGTCAACTTCATTTTGAAGTTTTTTGATGGTTATTTTTTGCTTAGAGATTTTACTTTTTGCTTTGTCGATATCAATAGGACTTAATTTTCCTTTGGAGATGTCCTTTTCAAGTTTAACCTCCATATCGGTAAGCCTTTCGGTTTCTTTACTTAGTTTTTTGGTGTATTTATCGAAGTTGTTCTTTGCCTTTTCCGTTTTTCTAATGGCTTTTTCGCTCTCTCGTTTTGCTTTTTCAAGTTTCTTTTCAGCTTTTCGCCTTTCTTTTTCAGCTTTTTCTAATTTTCTTTGTGCTTCTTTTTTTTCTTTTTCAATCTTTTTTTCAGCTTCTAATCTTTTTTTAGCCAATTCTTCTTCAGAAATACTATTTAATTTGTTTTGAGTGCTGTCAATAACCGTTTGTGTGGTTGTTATTTGAGCATTGAAATTTGAAAATGCTAAAGTGCAAAGTCCGATAAAAAATAATTTTCTCATTTGTCCGTGTTTTAAAATGATGATAAATAGAATAAAAAAAGCATCCATATTCTGAATGCTTTTTGAGGTGCCTAGCGGATTCGAACCGCTGTAGATGGTGTTGCAGACCACTGCCTAGCCGCTCGGCCAAAGCACCGTTTTTCTTTATGGGTGCAAATATAATAAGTTTTTGCACATTAAAAAAATATTTTTCAAGATTTAATTTTTATTTTTTTTCTGATTTTATTAGGGTTTGTCCTAATCTTTTGTGTTGTTGAGGGTTAGCTTAAGCTCGGCTTCTGTTTTTACCAAAACCATGATGTTGCTTTCTGTTAAATCGATCTCATTGGGTTGAATGGAATACACCGTTCCCGACATCAAAAGTCCGTTCGGATAGCTTTTGTTGAAGCTTTCTTCAATGGATTTTTTAGCATTGTTCTCCATTTCATCCGTAGGGATGCCGTACTCTTGCTCGATGGTATTGATGATTTTACTTTTGAATAACAGGGATGCTGTTTTGTGTAAAATATTGTGGGTTTTCAACTTGAATTTTGTATCCGTCAGTACAATTTTTCTTTTTTCAGCATCGTATTTTGGGAGTCCTCTGATCAGGATTTTACCGTTTATTGCCCCTTCGGTATCGGCATCAATCGTGATTTTATCGTTTTCATTTTTTACAGAAATAGCAGTGATTTTTATTTTGTCGTTTCTAAAGTCAAATTCTTTGTTCAGGAATTGCTTTTCGGCGATGGCATTGGCTTCTGTAATTGGGATTTGTGCTGTGGTCATCAATTGGAATTTTTTGTTCGGAATGTCGGCTAATTCCAGAGGCGAAAGTGTTTTGATTGCAGGGTTTTCACTCGGTTTTTCACCTACGAAAGTTTCAGAAATTAGGTTGATTCCGATGGTGGTTTGTATCTCGTCTTTGTAAAATTTTAACGGCGAAAGATTAATTTTTTGTGGGCTAACTTTCAGCCAAGTGTTGTATTCTTTATTGATCAGCATGGGTTGTTGAAAAGAATTCCAAGCCTCCAAAATATTTTTTTGAAAGTTCAGTTCTTTGCCCATTTGCATATCGATGGTAGAGCAGATTTTTTCTTGTTCTTTTTTCAAACTTTTTTCAACCAATGGTGTAATGGGAATTTTTACTGAACCAAAATCCAAGACGGGTTTTTGCACCCATTTGTATCCATTGGCCTTGGTTTTTGTAGCAATACCCCAGTTTTTTGTTAGGATAATGTCGGTGTTGAAGTACATCACAGTTTCAAACGAGGTGGATTGATAATGATAGACTCCTAAAGTTCCGATTCCTTTTTCGGCCCATATTTTAAGAGGAACTTCCACCAGAAAATTTTGCGCAGTTCCCGCAACCAGACGGATGTTTCGGGTTTTCCAAACTTTTATTTTGAATTGGTCGTTGTCGTTGTCCAAATAAGAATTGTCTTCGTACAAAAGATCTTTAGTATTGTTGTTTATAATTTTATTGAGCTCCACCAATGGAATTCGCATCGGGATGTTCAGGCTGGAAGCTACTTTTGGAAAGGTCTTGTTGGTCCATTGCCCAAAGGCAAAAGAATAACTTAACAAAAATGAAACGACTAATTTTTTAAGCATGAAATAATTGTTGTTGATGTTGGACAAGCAAAAATACTACCACGATTGTTCCAACTCTACAGAAACACCTTTCATTTCGCCTTTCATCGGTGGGTTGGTCTTTGTGATTTTTATCTTGATGAAGGTGATGTTTCCGAATTTTTCATGAATTTTTCTCAAAATTCTTCCGGCGACATGCTCCAACAATTGCGAGTTGATTTCCATTTCTTGATGAAGGATTTCATTGACCTCGGCATAATTAATGGTGTCATTCAGATCATCGCTTTCACTGGCTTTCCAAAGATCGGCATGCAATTCTAAATTGATCAGATAATAAGTGCCAATTTTATTTTCCTCTTCCAAAATTCCATGGTAGGCGTATATTTTTTTGTCTTCGATGATGATTTTTGAAGTCATAATTTTTCTGGGTATAAGTTTGAATTTTTGTTTAAAAAAGCCTTTCAGAAGATTTCCAAAAGGCTTTCAATTTTATTCTAAAGAAGGATTATTTTATATTTTTACTAAGATCCATCATGTATTCGATAGGTTTCAGAGCTTTCAGTCTTAGGTCTTCATCCATCGTGATTTCAGGAAGTTCGTATTTTAGACAAAGATAGAGTTTCTCCATTGTATTTCTCTTCATGAAGAAACATTCGGAGCAGTTGCAACTTTCGTCAAAAACCAATGCTGGGATCAGGGTTTTCTGTGGTGCTCTCTTTTGCATTTCGTGTAGAATACCTTCTTCTGTAGCCACAATAAATTTTTGACAGTCGTCTTTTTCAACATAATTCAACAATGCAGAGGTCGATCCTACAAAATGAGCCAAGTCCAATACTGGAGTTTCGCTCTCCGGGTGGGCAATTAATTTTGCATCCGGATTATCGGCCAATTGTTGAGCTATTCTTTCCATAGAAAAAGCTTCGTGAACGATACAGCTACCGTCCCAAAGTATCATGTCTCTTCCGGTTTTTTTCATAAGATAGCGGCCTAAATTTTTATCGGGTGCAAAAATAATAGGTCGGTCTGTTGGCAATGCATTGATGATCACTTCTGCATTGGAGCTGGTCACAATCACATCGCTTTCGGCTTTGGTTTCGGCGTTGCAGTTGATGTAGGTTGCCACAAGAGCTCCTGGATGTTGCTCACGCATTTTCCTAAGTCCTTCGCCACTGCAATTATCGGCCAAAGAACAACCGGCCAAAGTATCCGGAAGAACCACTTTTTTACTTGGATTAAGGATTTTTGCAGCTTCTGCCATGAAATGTACACCACAAAATGCAATCATATCGGCCTCGGTTTCTTTGGCTTGTCTTGCCAATTGTAAAGAATCTCCCAAGAAATCTGCGATATCTTGGATTTCTGCCGGTTGATAAAAGTGCGCCAAGATCACTGCATTTTTTTCTTTTTTTAGATCCAATATGGCTTGTTTTAGCTCTTCACCTTGAGGGATGATCAGGTCTTTGATGTCCAAGAAACCCTTTACCGGTAGGTTGGATTTTGCTGTATTTATAGTTTCGTTCATGATTTTTATAAATTAATGACGGGTAAATATAAAGTTTTTTATAATCGCTTCCACTTCTTTTTTAGCATCGTCTAAGATGGTATTGGTAACGATCGTGTCAAATTGATCTTGGTGCGAAATTTCTTCAGATGCTTTTGCGACACGGGTTTTTATGGTTTCGGCATCGTCGGTTCCTCTGTGGATCAGTCTTCTTTCCAATTCTTCAATGGACGGTGGCATGATGAAAATGGAACAAGCTTTGTCTCCAAAATATTTTTTTAGAGCAATACCTCCTTTGACATCCACATCAAAAATTACCGTCTTATTGTGGCTCCATATTCTTTCGACTTCGGATTTCAGGGTTCCATAATATTTGTCGGTATAGACTTCTTCAAATTCAACAAAGGCATCTTCGGTAATTTTTTTTCTGAACTCAGCTGGACTGATGAAATAATAGTCTTTTCCGTTGATTTCTTCGCCTCTTGGAGATCGTGTCGTGCAGGAAATGGAAAATTCCAATTCGGAAATGCAGTCCAAACTGTGTTTTACCAAAGTGGTTTTGCCGCTTCCCGAAGGTGCCGAAAATATGATGACTTTTCCCATTTTTACAAGATGTTTAGGGTTTGTTCTTTAATTTTTTCCAATTCGTCTTTCATCACAACGACCAATTTTTGGATGTCGGAATGGTTGGCTTTGGATCCCAAAGTGTTGATTTCTCTTCCGATTTCTTGGGCAATGAAACCTAATTTTTTTCCACAAAAATCTTCGTTTTTCATGACTTCGGAATAGTAATTTAGATGCTGTGTCAGGCGTACTTTTTCTTCAGAAATGTCCAATTTTTCGGTATAATAAGCCAATTCTTGATAGAAACGGGTTTCGTCTATGTTTTCAAATTCGCTCAGTGTTTTTTGGTAGCGTTCTTTTACATTGGCCAATCGTATTTCTTCAAAAGGAATCACTTGTTGCAAGGCTTGGCTGATGTTTTGGATGTTTTTAGACAATTCCAACTGCAAAGTTTTACCTTCAATTTGTCTAAATTCAATGAATTTTTCTACCGCTTCATCAATACTAGAAATTAAGAATGCCCATTCTGTCTCTTGCAATTCTTCCGGTCTTGTCGAGATGGCTTCAGGAAAACGGATGGCCATCTTTAGGTATTCAAAATCAGGTCCATCGTTGCTGATGCTCTTTAACTCGTTGATGTACGAATTTACCAAATCTTTATTGATCTTTACATCGTTGCTGTCTTCAATGGTTTCTACATTGATGTAGCAATCGACCTTGCCACGAAGGATTTTGTCGCTAAGACTTTTACGGATGTCAAATTCTTTTTCTTTGTATCTGACCGGAACGCGGAGGTTCAGATCCATGCTTTTGCTGTTCAAAGACTTTATTTCTACAACAATTTTTTTACCTTCAAAAGTATTTTCGCTTCTTCCGAAGCCGGTCATGGATAGGAGCATAGTATTTTGCTAAAAAATTGATGCAAAGATAAGGAATTGTAAGATATTTTTATCCTTTTTATTCTTTAAGACCGACAGAGGATTCAGATTTTTTTAACGAAATTTGCCCGCATGAAAACTCTAATCTCCATTGTCGGTACAACAGGAATTGGCAAAACCAAGCTGGCCATCGATTTGGCAAAACACTTTTCTACCGAAATTATCTCTTGCGATTCCAGACAGTTTTTTAGAAAAATGGAAATCGGTACAGCGGCTCCTACAGCTGAAGAGTTGGCTCAAGTTCCTCATCATTTTGTAGGAAATCTTGATGTGACCGATGACTATTCCATTGGGAGATTCGAAACGGATGCCCTTGCAAAATTGGACGAATTGTTTGTTAAATTTCCTGTTGTGGTAATGGTGGGCGGAAGCATGATGTACGAAAAAGCCCTGATTTCCGGACTGAACGATTTGCCAGAAGCCAATGAAGAAAATCAAGATAAGTTACAATCCATTTGGGACGAACAAGGTTTGGAAGGCTTGCAAACGATACTAAAGAATTTGGATGAAGCATATTACCAAAAAGTAGATCTGGAAAACCCCAGAAGATTGCTCCGTGCCATTGATGTATCGTGGCAAACCGGAAAAAAATACAGCGACTTGATAGAAGAGCCCAAAGCAAAACGAGATTTTTCTGTCATCCGAATTGGAATAGAAGCGCCTAGAGAAATTATTTATGAAAGAATCAACAAAAGGGTCGATATGATGTTGGAAAAAGGATTGTTGGATGAAGTGAAAGCCTTGGTAGATTTTCAAAAACTTGTAGCTTTAAATACCGTTGGATATTCGGAAATTTTTAAATTTTTGAACCACGAATGGTCATTAGAATTTGCTGTGCAAGAAGTGAAAAAGAACTCCAGACGCTTTGCCAAAAGGCAATTGACTTGGTACAGAAAAGAAACGGATATTAATTGGGTCAACTATCAAAATTCATTACAAGAATCCTTATCTTTGCTCAAGAAATTAAATTATTCATTATAAAATAAATTTTATGGCAAATACACCTTCCAATATGTTGGCATTGGGCACAAAAGCACCGTTTTTCGAACTTCCGAATCCTTCCAAAATGGGAGAATTGCAATCCTTGGAAGAATTGAAAGGAGAAAAAGCCACTTTGGTTGTCTTTATGTGCAACCATTGTCCTTTCGTACTGCACATCATTGATAAATTAAATGAATTGTATGAAGATTATAACGAAAGAGGAATAGAATTTATCGCAATCAACTCCAACGATGTCGAAAAATATCCGGCCGACGCCCCCGATAAAATGATTGAGTTTCAAATCGAAAAAAGATTTGATTTTCCGTACCTCTTTGATGAAAGCCAAGCCGTAGCCAAAGCATACGATGCAGCTTGTACTCCGGATTTTTATTTCTTTGATGAAAAGCTGGATCTAATCTATCGTGGTCAGATGGACGACTCAAGACCTGGAAACAATAAAGAAATTACGGGTGAAGATTTGATCATCGCTTTCGAAAATCTTTTGAGCGGAGAGGCTCAAGAAGAGTTTCAAAAACCTAGCATGGGTTGCAACATCAAGTGGAAATAATCCTCGTTCCAAATCATATAAACATATAAAAAGCCGGAGATTTCCGGCTTTTTTGCATTGGGTTTTGCTTATTTTATTTGGCAGGGCAATTTTATTTTGATCGGAAAACGCTCATGTCCAATTTTAAAGAAAAGAAATTTGAAAAATAATTGGACGCTCCAATTCCGCTGTTGGATATGGCGTAATCCAACTCTAAACCTTTGTATTTTATACCGATACCACCGCTGGGTTGGAAAGATACTTTTCTGCTGAGATCCTCAATATCTGTGATGGACTGAAAACGATTGACTCCCAAACGGACAAAAATCATTTTTTGATAGGCCAATTCGGCGCCTGCATACGGTGTGATGCTCGCAAAGCTGGTAGAAATCACCGCTGCTGTTTTCGCAAAATCGACATTGATGCCGACCTCCGGTAAAAGTTCTAAATCTCTATTGATTTCAAAATTTTTACTCATACCGGCATTCAGTTTTGGCATGGTCAGTTCCATTTTATCTTTTGGAGCCGGGTTGAATTCTTCACCGTTTACAATGGTCGATAGTTCTTTTTGATTGACATTCCAAAAGTTGACCGTAGTCAGGACATCTTTTACCGTGATGCCATAATTCCATTCGTTATCCGATTGGTACAAAGCACCCACATCAAATCCGAAACCGAAACCGTTGGCAAATTTTCCTACATTTCTGTAAATTAATTTGGCATTAACCCCCACATTAAGGTTTTGGCTGCCGCCAGGACTAAAGGCGTAAGAGAAAATCCCGGCATAATCCGCTTGTGAAAATTTTGTAATTTTGTCGTAGTCTATATTTCCTTCTGGATCAATCATTTGAGTGGTGTTCAGGATGTTATCTACACCCAAACGGATAAGGGAAATCCCGATAACACCGTTTCCGTTGTCCAAAGGTTTGGCAAAAGAAAGATAATCGTATTTGGCAATGCTTTCAAAATATTCGGCATGCATGGCTGCACCTTGCCAATCTTTTTCAATAAAATTGAGACCTGCCGGATTCCACATGGGAGCATAGACATCGTTTTGGTTGGAGATTACGGCTCCACCCATGGCGATACCTCTAGCGCCAGCACCGATATTTAGAAATTCATTGGAATATTTTCTGATAATTTGTGCATTTGCAAAAATTTGTGAAAAAACAAAGATTCCCGCAATTATTTTTTTCATATTCATCTTAAAAATACAAATATAAGAGATTATGCATTTAATTGTTTTTGTTTTTTTGCTTTTATAACACCGTTTACCACAATCGCCAAGATCATCACGGCTGATGCGATGTAAAAAATGGGACTCATCTGTTCGGATTGTCCAAAGATAAAATAGGCGAGTATGATGCCGTAGATGGGTTCTAAATTGACCGTCAGGATGAGTGTGAAAGGCGAAATGTACTTCATCAATTGTACGGACTCCAACATGGGGAAAGCTGTGAAAACGCCTGCCAGTAAGGTGATGAGACCTAGGTCGGACCAAGAAATCTGATCGAAATGGAAAATCTGACCGGAGAATAAATAGAAGATGGAGAGCAATGCCCAACCGCTAAAAATTTCATAAAAAATAATATTTCCCGCACTGGTTTTGCCAAATATTTTTCCGTTCAAAACGGAGAACACCGTTCCGAAAAAGGCACAAATAATTCCGTAAATAATTCCGGTTTTGTGTTGAAATTCGGTATTGAAAATCATGCCCATACAAATGACAATCACAATGCCCATGATGATTTCTGATAAATCTATTTTTCTTTTGAAAATTATGGGTTCTAAAATCGCAGCAAACAAGGTGGACAAAGAAAGACAACTCAGTGCAATGGATACATTGGATACTTTTATAGAGGTAAAAAAACAGTACCAATGCAACGCCATAAACCCGCCAATAATCGCCAAGTTGATGAAAAGCTTTTTGGAAACTTTCAGACTGTCTTTTTTGAAGAATCGTATGTAAACAAACAAAAAACCTGCTGCCAACAGCATTCTGTAAAACACCAGAACATCGGCATTGGCATGGATGAGTTTTCCTAAAATGGCTGTGAAACCCCAAAGAAAAACAATAAAATGTAATCTAAAAAGTGCTGTTTTCAGCATGATGGAATTGAATTTTAATATTTTGCAAAGCTACAAATCCATTTTTCGTTTTACAAAAATCAAAGCTAAAGAACGGAAATGTTTATTTTCCCAAATAAAAACCCCGAAAGTTATGCACCTTCGGGATCTTCAAATAATAAACTATTAAAAATTAAACTAGGAAATCGAAAAAATAAGATTGTGTTATTATCCTAAATCCTCGATACAAAATTAGAGAAAGATTGTATTATAAAAATGTTAAGGAGCGTTAAAGTATTTATAAATAAAATATTGTTTTTCAGTAGGTTATTTTCATGTGAAGGATCGTTTTTGCTTCATTCAAAAAAATCGTACTTTTAATGCATAAAAAATAAAGCTAATTTATGGACTTAGAATTCAACAAAAGAGAAGATCAAAATAAACTGAAGTGGTCAGAAATCAATAGGATTATTACAGAAATTAAAAAAGGTGGTGGAGAGAAAAGACTTCAAAAACTCCGCGATGAAGGGAAAATGACCGCAA
Organism: Amniculibacterium sp. G2-70; assembly: GCF_014353055.1. GTDB lineage: Bacteria > Bacteroidota > Bacteroidia > Flavobacteriales > Weeksellaceae > Amniculibacterium > Amniculibacterium aquaticum. The sequence goes on along the minus strand of NZ_CP060698.1, from coordinate 581,470 downwards.
GAGAAAGAATTGATTATCTTTTGGATAAAAATTCGGATTCAATAGAAATTGGTGGTTTTGCCGGTTACGAAATGTACAAAGAACACGGCGGTTGCCCAAGTGCGGGTGTAGTTGTTGTGATGGGCTATGTTTCTGGAAAACAATGTTTGGTCGTGGCCAACGATGCCTCTGTGAAAGCGGGAGCGTGGTTTCCGATTACCGGAAAGAAAAATCTTAGAGCTCAAGAAATCGCCATGGAAAATCGTTTACCCATAATTTATTTGGTAGATTCAGCCGGTGTTTATCTTCCGATGCAAGACGAGATTTTCCCGGACAAAGAACATTTCGGGCGTATTTTTAGAAACAATGCCAAAATGAGTTCCATGGGAATTGTTCAGATCTCTGCCGTGATGGGATCTTGCGTTGCCGGTGGTGCCTATTTGCCGATCATGAGCGACGAAGCTATGATTGTGGACAAGACCGGATCTATTTTCTTGGCAGGTAGTTATTTGGTGAAAGCAGCTATTGGAGAAAGTATCGATAACGAAACCTTGGGCGGTGCCACAACGCATTGTTCCGTGTCCGGAGTTACCGACTATAAAGCTAAAGATGATAAAGATGCTTTGGATAGGATAAAAAACATCATGAAGTCCATCGGATCTTATGATAAAGCAGGTTTTGACCGTGTTGAACCTGCAATGCCAAAAGCAAAATTGGAAGATATTTATGGGATAATGCCTGTGTCCAGAGCCGAGCAATACGACACCTACGAAATCATCAAATGCTTGGTGGATAACTCTGAGTTTGAAGAATACAAAGAAGATTACGGAAAATCCATTATCTGTTGTACTGCAAGAGTCGATGGCTGGAGCGTTGGTATCGTTGCCAACCAAAGAAAATTGGTGAAAAGTGGAAAAGGTGAAATGCAATTTGGTGGTGTGATTTATTCGGATTCTGCCGATAAAGCCACACGATTTATCGCCAATTGCAATCAAAGAAAAATTCCGTTAATTTTCCTACAAGATGTTACAGGATTTATGGTGGGTAGCAAGTCCGAACACGGCGGAATCATCAAAGACGGAGCGAAAATGGTAAATGCCGTTTCCAACTCTGTGGTTCCAAAATTCACCATCATCACCGGGAATTCTTACGGTGCCGGAAATTATGCCATGTGTGGTAAAGCCTACGATCCAAGATTAATCGTTGCTTGGCCTTGGGCAGATTTGGCCGTGATGGGTGGAGCTCAAGCAGCAAAAGTTCTGGCACAGATCCAAGAAGCAACTTTGAAAAAGCAAGGAAAAACTATTTCTGAAGAAGAGCACAATGCTATTTTGGACGAAATTTCAAAAAAATATCAAAAACAGACCGAAGCAACCTATGCTGCAGCGCGTCTTTGGACCGATGCCATCATCAATCCAGTGGATACCAGAAAATGGATTTCCATGGGGATAGAGGCTGCCGACCATGCTCCAATAACCGAAAAATTCAATTTGGGAGTTATTCAGGTTTGATAGCGTTGGATGTTGACTTTTGTTGATGAAACTTAAAGATAGAAAGTGAAAAAATGAAAACTTTTAAACACAAATATTATGAAAAAGCTGTTTGTATTATTTCTATTAAGTATGTTTCATTGGGTTGAAGCTCAGTGTTTTATCAACGGTAAATCTACAATTTATGTGTCTCAAGAAGAATCGTTTACGGTAGATCAGTTGGCGCAATGCAAAGAGTGTTATCAATGGTCGGTAAGCAGTACCAACGATGCGACAATCGTTTCTGATTACAAAACCAATGAGGTTAAAGTAAAAGGTTTGCGCGTAGGAAGGGTAACGCTTACCCTCTCTATGCTGACCAATAACGGCTTGGTACAATGCAACAAAAGTATTGATGTGATTGAAGGAAATTCAGTTGCCGGAACTTCATCAACCACAAAAATTTTGAATTGCGATATCGATATCAACGATTTTAAAGAGTTGAGGTATGCCGACAACCAAATTATTTTTGTTCCCAATGACAGTTCCAAAAATCTGACTTATCAGTGGGTGGTACGCTATCAACAAGGTGACGAAAAAAGATTTGAAGGTCGTGTTCCGAATGTGGATTATTCCGTAGCCAACCCAATTAATGAGGTCCGATTGATCATCAATTCGACCGTTTGTACCCGAAAATTTTCCAAAACTTATCCTGAGAGTTTCTGGAAAGTTTTAAAGTAAATTTTATAATTGTTTATGATTTTAAAAGAAATAATTTCTAAAATAGAATCCATAATTCCTTTGCAACAAGCAGAAGATTTTGATAATGTCGGCTTGTTGTGTGGAAATCCGAATCGAGAAATCCAAGGAATTTTAATTTGCCACGATGCTTTGGAATCCGTTGTGGATGAAGCCATTGAAAGAAATGCCAATTTAGTGGTCTGTTTTCATCCCATTATTTTTTCGGGGTTAAAATCGTTGACCGGGAAAAATTATGTAGAAAGAGCCGTAATAAAAGCCATCGAAAATAAAATTGCAATTTATGCCATTCATACGGCATTCGATAACGATTTTTTCGGGGTCAATTATGGAATTTGTAAGGCTTTGGGTCTGGAAAATAGGCAGATTTTGGTGCCAAAAACTCAAGCATTGCAACAATTGGTTGTTCATGTTCCGCTTACGCATATCGAAGTGGTGAAAGAGGCTCTTTTTTCGGCTGGTGCCGGGCATATTGGATTTTACGATCAATGCAGTTTTTCGGTATCTGGACAAGGAACTTTCAGACCTTTGGATGGGAGCAACCCGTACAGTGGGAAAATAGGTCTCAGAGAGCAGACCGAAGAGGTTGCCCTTTCTGTAATTTTCGAATCGTACAAACAATTTTCTATTCTTCAAGCTGCAAAAACAGCACATCCTTATGAAGAAGTCGCGTATCAAATTTATGCTTTAGAAAATGAAAATCAGTACCAAGGATTGGGAATGTTTGGGGAATTGGAAGAAGCGATGGACGAGGTCGATTTTATGAATTTTTTGAAAGAAAAATTCGAATTGAAACTCATTCGTCATTCCAATTTAATAGGAAAAAAAGTAAGAACCATTGGTGTTTTGGGTGGTAGCGGAGCTAGTGGGATCAAGAAGGCATTGTCTCAAAAATGCGATGTGTACATCACTGGCGATGTCAAGTACCACGATTTCTTTTTGGCCGAAAATAAAATGCTCATTTGTGACATTGGCCATTTTGAGTCAGAACGATTTGTCTGTCAACAATTATTTGAAATTTTGTCAGAAAATTTTCCTAACTTTGCAATCTTGAAAACAAACGAGAATACCAATCCCGTAAATTATTTTTTATAAAATATGGCTAAAAAAACTTTAGAAATTTCTGTTGAAGAAAAATTAAGAGCATTATACGATCTTCAAATTATTGACTCTAGATTGGATGAAATCCGCAATACAAGAGGAGAATTGCCTATTGAAGTAGAGGATTTGGAAATCGAAATCGAAGGTCTTGAGAAAAGAACAGAGAAATTTCAAAACGAAATTAAGCAACAAGATGACGACATTAAGATGAAAAATGAAGTGATCAATCATGCTAAATCGTTAATCGAAAAATACAAATCGCAACAAGATAGCGTTAGAAATAACAAAGAATTTGAAGCCCTAGATAAAGAAATTGAATTCCAAGATCTGGAAATCCAATTGGCTGAAAAAAGAATCAAAGAAGCGGGTGCTAGAAAAGCACACAAGCTAGAATCTTTGGAAGAACTAAATACTAAAATTGAAGGACTAAGAACCCACTTAAACTTCAAGAAAACCGAATTGGACGGTTTGATTTCTGAAACTCAAAAAGAAGAAGAATTCTTGATCGAAAAGTCAAAAGAATTCAGCACACTAATTGATGAGAGATTGTTAAATTCATACAACAGAATTAGAACCAATTCTTCCAACGGTTTGGCAGTTGTAGGTCTAGAAAGAGGTGCACCTAAAGGTTCATTCTTTACTTTGCCTCCTCAAAAACAAATGGAAATTGCTCAAAGAAAGAAAATCATCATCGATGAGCACAGTGGAAAAATCCTTGTGGATGACGAATTGGTGATTGAAGAAGATCAAAAAATGATGGATATTATTAAATTCTAATTTCTATTATTTATAAATGAAAAAAAGTTCAAGTGAAAACTTGGACTTTTTTATTACTCAAAAAGGGTGGTTTTCCTGTTGTGTTTTTTGGAAATCAATCTACCTTTGTCATGAATTTTTTTCTAAAGAACATAAAAACACAAGATGAAAATGAGAAAGCCGACCCTAACAGTCGGCTTTCTTATCGTTTATGATGAATGATTTGGAATTAGTCCAACCATCCTTGTTCTTTCATCCATTCGTCGTTGTAAATTTTACCAACATAACGAGAGCCGTGATCGTGCAATAAGACAACAACAACATCGTCTTGGGTGAACTGATCTTTCATTTGTACCAATGCCGAAATGGCTGATCCTGCAGAGTATCCGCAGAAAATTCCTTCTTCTTTAGCCAGTTTTCTGGCGTAAACGGCACCGTCTTTATCGCTTACTTTCTCGAAATGATCGATGACAGACATGTCATAATTTTGCGGAATAATATCTTCACCAATACCTTCGGTAATGTAGGTGTAGGCATGATCCGGGTGGAACTCTCCCGTCTCGTGATATTCTTTCAAGATGGATCCATAAGTATCAACTCCTAAAACTTTTATATTTGGATTTTTCTCTTTAAAAAACTTACCACAACCGGTAACGGTCCCTCCTGTTCCGGCTCCGGCCAAAAAGTGAGTAAGTTTTCCTTCTGTTTGTTCCCAAATTTCTGGTGCGGTTTGCTCATAATGCGCCAATCGGTTCGATAGATTGTCGTATTGGTTGACATACCATCCGTTTTCCGTTTCCTCGGCCAATCTTCTAGAGACAGAGTAATAAGATCTTGGGTCGTCTGGAGTAACATCGGTTGGACAAACGATAACCTCGGCACCCACTGCTCTTAGAATGTCGCATTTTTCTTTGGATTGCTTGGAGTTGGTCACAAAAATACATTTGTATCCTTTGATGATGGCGGCCAATGCCAATCCCATACCGGTATTACCACTGGTACCTTCTATGATGGTTCCGCCGGGCTTGAGGCTTCCATTTTTTTCGGCATCTTCAATCATTTTCAGAGCCATACGGTCTTTTACAGAATTTCCGGGGTTAAAGGTTTCTACCTTTGCCAATACCAAGGCTGGAAAGTCTTCGCCCAAAACTTTGTTCAGTTTAATTAATGGTGTATTTCCAATGGTTTCAAGTATGTTATTTGCGTATTTCATAATCAATAAAAATTAAAGTTTGCAAATATACTTCTTTTATCCATGATAATCGTTTTGAACGGTGTTGTAATCTGAGATATTGTGTATATTTTAGTATTTTTAGGACGCTAATTTTTTAGAAATATGAAAAAGTTGTCTCACTCGATTTTTGGACTTGCAATCGTTTGTAATTCTGTGTTTTATGCTCAAGGAAATAAAGTTGACCATTCGGATAAAATGGATTGGTTTGGAGATGCTAAATTGGGCATCTTCATCCATTGGGGGATTTATTCGGTAAACGGAATTGCCGAATCGTGGGCTTTTTTCAACAATTACATCAGTCATCCCAATTATATGAAACAATTGGGTGGTTTTACAGCAAGTAAGTATCAGCCTGAGCAATGGACGAAATTAATTAAAAATTCAGGTGCTAAATATGCTGTCATTACAACTCGACATCATGATGGAGTTTCGCTTTGGGACTCTAAAGCCGATAAAGCCATCACCACAACCCAAGATGCTGCAGCCAAAAAAGATGTTTTGAGTCCTTTTGTGAAATCCTTGAAAACAACCGGACTGAAAACCGGATTGTACTACTCGCTGCCCGATTGGAGCCATCCGAATTACGATGTAGAAACCCGATTAAGAAAACGATATGAACTCAAGGATCAGCCTGAAAAATGGAATAATTTTGTGAAATATTATCAAGATCAACTCCGTGAAATTTCGGTGCAATACCAACCGGATCTCCTTTGGTTTGATGGCGATTGGGAGCACAATGCCGAAGAATGGAAATCCAAAGAAACGGCAGATTTGTTGAAGAAATACAATCCCAACATCATCATCAACTCCAGACTTAACCATTACGGCGATTATGAAACTCCAGAACAAGGAATCCCGGTTTTGGCACCACAGTCTAAATATTGGGAGTTGTGCTATACCATGAACGATTCTTGGGGATATCAACCGTATGATTTGCATTACAAAAGCCCGAACATGATCGTAAGAACCCTGGCCGATGTTGTCGCTATGGGTGGGAATTTATTAATTGATATAGGTCCAAAAGAAGACGGAACCCTACCGCAACAGCAAGTGGATATTTTGAAAAACCTAGGAAGATGGACCAAGAAATACAGCCAGTCAATTTATGCAACTCAAAGAGGGATTGGACCTGAGTATTTTATGGGAAAATCGGCGTTGTCTAAAAATCGAGAAAAGTTGTTTTTGTATTTGGAAGAAAAGAAAAATAAAGTTCGATTGTACGGGATAGATTCTAAAATAATTTCCGTAACCACAGCCGATTCCGAAGAAATACCTGTACCGTTTCAGCAGGATTCTTTTGGTAATGCCGTTTTGGATGTTTCCAAAATTTCTTTTGATCAAGATGCTACCGTGTTGACGGTTAATTTTAATGAAAGCCTGAAACTAAAGCCAAATGTTGAACTGGAAAAATCAGATTTGCAAAGTGTTTTACAACAAAATAATTCTCAAGATGCGGTTTATTCTATTGCCTATAAATTAAATTCTGGTACGAATTTGTTTAAAAATTCAGGAATTTCAGTTGATGGTGATGTAAAGCATCTTTCAAAGTTTAAAAATACCAATCCTATTACTTTGGATTGGGTGTCAAAACATGCAGAAGTTTTGTACGATACCGAAAAAGGAATGCCATCTGGACATTATTCTGGGTTGTCGGCGCTTTCTAAAGACAAACAAACACTGTATCTTTTTGTAGATGGCAAACCCAACGGACCCATCGCACTGAAAGGATTGAAAAACTCAATTTCCAGAATTCGTATTGTGGGAGAGGGGACCATGCTGTCGCACGATATTTACAACAAATTGTATTGGAGCCCAATTCCGGGAATTGTGTACATCGATGTTCCGGAAGACCGATTGGATAAGCAAATGACGGTTATTGCCATTTTGTTGGACAAACCTTTGGATCTGTATCGAGAAAGTCACGGCGCTTTGGAGTCCAATCTGTAATCTGAATGAAATTAAAAAACATTATTGTCCGATGAAAATATAAACAATTAATAGGTCGCTCCTATGGAGATTAACTATCTTAAATAAATATTAACTATTAACAGTTTTACTCCTATCGGAGCAGCTTTGGTCTCGGAGTGACCTACTGTTAATAGAAAAAATTAAGCAGTAAAAATAAAGCTCCAGAGGAGCGACCTGTCCTATTCTCCCATAGACATTCAGTTTTTCGAATCATTTGTATATTATTAAGATTGCAGGTTTTACTTTTTAATTGTATTTGATGGATTTCACGGGCGAAATTTTACTTATCAAATAACTCGGGATTACCAAGGCAAGTGCAGCAACCATTAATATTCCTAATGAAATAAAAATAATGTAAATGGGATTCAAATCAACAGGAACAGTACTCACATAATAGTTGTCAGGGTTCAGTCGAATCAAGCCAAAATATTTCTGACAAAGCAAGAGTCCCAAACCGATTAGATTTCCGTAGAGCAGTCCCGGAACCATGATCAATAAAGTATAATTGATGAAAATGGTACGGATCTGGCTGTTGTTGGCGCCTAAAGTTTTCAACACACCGATGGAGTTGGTTCTTTCGATAATCAAAATCAACAATACCATGATGATGTTAATGATGACCACCACCAACATCAAGGTGATGATGATGGCGATATAATTATCAAAAAGATTGATCCAGTCTTTGATCATCGGATATTTATCAGTCGCTTTTTCTGCATAATTTTTTATACCAATTTCCTTTTCAATAACCGGGAAATCCTTGTCAATGGTGTTGATGTCTTTCACAAAAATATCCAAACCACCAATATCCTTTTTGTCCATATCCAAAATTTTACGGACATGGTTGATGTCGCCCAAGATGAATTGGTCGTCAATCATTTTTATATCGGTTTTGTAGATGCCTACAATTTCGAATTTTCTGTAGATGGGCTTTTGATCGGCTTTAGAAAAGATTGCAACAATACTGTCTTTAACTTTCAGGTGCAGGTCGTTGGCAATTTTATTGGAAATGGTTATGCCGTTGTTGTACCCTTTGCCATCAATTTTTGGAGTTTCTCCCTTGAGTAAGAATTTTTTGAATCGCTGGTGGTCAAAATCCTCGGCAATGCCTTTGAAAATTATTCCTGAAAAATTATCTTTGGTTCTCAAAATACCGGTTACCGTCGCAAAAGATTGCGTGGCAGCAACATCAGGGTTGGATTTTATTTTTTGCAATTGCAAACCCTGTTGGTCCAAAACCGATGTGTTGAACGAAGCGTTGGATTGGGTAGATTTTACCGTAATGTGTCCGCTAAAATCGGCAACCCGCTCTTGGATGGCTTTTTTAGATCCCAAACCGGTAGCAATGGTGATTAGAGAAACGATGATGCCTAAAGCTACAGAAATTCGACCAATTAGGACAATCACTCTGGAGAGTGTATTTTTGTTATCTTTGGATCGTGCAATTTTTCTAGAAAAATATAATGGAAATTTCAATCGTATGAATTTAAACTTCAAAATTAAAAATTTACTTCTTATTTGCCTAATTTTTTTGAGTTTTGGCTCGGTTAAAGCTCAAATAAACAAAGACCAACCATGTTATCTTGCCGGAGCGGATCGTCCAGAGCTTTATTTGCCCATGTTGCAAAACAAGACCATTGCAGTAGTAACCAACCAAACCGGCAAGCTGAAAGACGGTACTTTTTTAGTGGATTTTTTGGTGAAAAATAGCATTAATATTAAAACCATTTTTGCTCCCGAACACGGTTTTCGTGGAGATGCAGATGCTGGAGAACATGTGAAAAATGGGGTAGATGCCAAAACAGGAATCCAAATTGTTTCCTTGTACGGGAAAAATAAAAAACCAAATGCCGAGCAACTAAAAGGCTTGGATGTCATTTTATTCGATATTCAGGATGTTGGCGTTAGGTTTTATACCTACATTTCGACTTTAGCTTTGGTTATGGAAGCCGGTGCCGAGAACCGTGTAGAAGTGATGGTTTTGGACAGACCCAATCCACACGATGGATATGTTGATGGTCCCGTTCTGGAACAGAAATGGACTTCTTTTGTAGGGATGCATCCCGTTCCTGTAGTGTATGGATTGACCATTGGCGAGTACGGAAAAATGGTAAATGGCGAAAAATGGTTGAAGAATGGTGTTCAAGTGAATTATACTTTGATCCCAATGAAGGATTACCATAAAAAAATGCGTTATCCAATATCCGATAAGCCGTCTCCAAATTTACCCAACGACTTATCCATTAATTTGTATCCCAGCCTTTGTTTTTTCGAAGGTACTCAAGTTTCTGTTGGTCGTGGTACCCATTTTCCTTTTCAGGTGTATGGGTCACCGTGGACCAAGGATTTCCCTTTTCAGTTTACTCCCAAACCCAATGCCGGCGCAAAAGACCCTTTCTTGAATGGGAAACTTTGTTATGGCGAAGATCTTAGAGGTACTACAGAGCTTAGATCTTTGGATTTGCAATGGTTGATCAAAGCGTACAGGGATTATAAAAATCCGGCGCAAGATTTCTTTCTAAAGAATTTGTTTTTTGATACTTTGGCAGGAAGTGACGAGTTGAGGAAGCAAATTACATCGGGTAAATCGGCTCTTGAAATAAAAGAATCTTGGCAAAAAGACTTGAACGATTTTGAGAAAATAAGATCCAAATACATTATCTATCAAGACTAGACGATGAAAGATAGTAAAAAACCCAAGCCATAAGCTTGGGTTTCTTTATTGATAACAAATAGATTACGAATTATTTTACTTGATCTACAACAGCTTTGAAAGCTTCAGGGTGGTTCATTGCAAGGTCTGCAAGAACTTTTCTGTTCAATTCGATGTTGTTTTTCTTAAGAGCTCCCATGAACTGAGAGTAAGACATTCCGTGCTCTCTAGCACCAGCGTTGATACGCGTGATCCAAAGAGATCTGAAGTTTCTTTTCTTCTCTTTTCTTCCGCGGTAAGCATATTGCATAGCTTTTTCAACCGCGTTTTTAGCTACAGTCCAAACATTTTTTCTTCTACCGAAAAAACCTTTAGCCTGCTTCATTACTTTTTTTCTGCGTGCTCTAGAAGCAACGGCATTTACTGATCTTGGCATAATTTGTTGTTGTTTTTTGGAATTGAGCGGTAATTATTTTATCACTCTTTGGTGCTCTAATCCCGGGTTAAACTTTTTAATTGAATTGTTTGATGAATTCTTATAAACCGATATGGATTTATAAAAACTACTTAATCGCTAATTGACGCTTAACGCTTTTCTCGTCCACAGTAGCAACATAAGAAGTTTGCGTAAGATTTCTCTTTTGCTTAGTTTCTTTCTTTGTCAAGATGTGGCTTTTATAAGCATTTTTTCTTTTGATCTTTCCGGTTCCGGTAAGAGCAAAACGCTTCTTAGCTCCTGATTTAGTTTTTAATTTTGGCATTGTCTTGCTTTTTTTGTTTTTGTTATCAATGAGTTTGCAAAAGTACAATTTTTTATTGATTGTTAATAATTTGTGTTCAACAAAAATTTATTAAAATCGAATATGTTCACTTGTTAAACCAAACTTTCAGTTTTTATTCCATTTAAAACCATAAAAAAAGCCATACAAAAGTACGGCTCTCGATATATTGATTTTAGTTCAAGTTATTCTTGGTCAGCAGGTCTTGCGCTACTTTTATAAACTTGAAAGTTGAAAACAAAAGAACGGTTTCTCCAGTTTACATTTTGATACGGGTAATGGTTGTCTCTGGCAAATGCGGACCTAGAAGGAACAATGATGACGCCTTGTAGGTTGTAGTTGTCACTATCCGGAATGTTGTACGCCAAAAATTTTCGTATCCCCTCTTGGAAGCCTTCCATTTCGTAGTACGATCTGCTTTTACCGGAAGCGGTCATGGTTGCATTTTTCACATAATAATACATTGGGTCTATCTGTGGTACACCATTTCCTTGTATGGTGTTTACAAATGCTGCAGGAGATGAAAATTTAATAACCCCATCAACACTCATGGCTACATATCCAAGTCCTTTGTTCATGATTCTGATAACATCGGTATTGCCAATGCTTGTACCGGGATTGGGTTGTGCATTGTTTCTCACGATGTAGATAACTCCAGAGCCGGGAAGGGTTTGTGGGTTCATGTTTGCCAAAGAAGTATTGCTGTCGTCAGAGGTGTCGTTGGCATCAAATGCTTTGATGTTGCCTTGTGCATCCAAGTAGTTTTCCGTCATGAATTTTTTAGCAGCCTCGTCATCGTAATAGTTTTGAGTAGCAATGTCTTCAGGCTCTTTGTAAGTTTCTACGGTTTCGTCTTTTCTGCAAGAACTAAGTGCAACCGAAAACATGATGCTATATAGAAATAATTTTTTCATTTTTGTTGAGTTGTAAATATTTGCTTTTAATTTTATAATTGGACAAAAGTATAAAAAAATATGAGAATTGATAAATTTTTGTGGAGCGTAAGGCTATATAAAACCCGAACGGTAGCTGCTGAAGAAATAAAAAAGAATAGAGTGTCTATTGGTGAGCATGTTGTAAAGGCATCAAGAGAGGTGAAGCCAGGGGAAATTATAAAAATTCGGAAAAATCAAATCGATTATACGATTAAAGTTTTGGATATTCCTAAAAGTAGAGTAGGAGCCAAATTGGTACCGGACTATATCGTTGATAAAACGGAGAAAGAACAATACGAGATGCTTCAGCTGAGAAGAATGGAGCAAAATTACTATCGTGCAAAAGGAGAAGGAAGGCCAACTAAAAAAGACAGAAGGGATATTGAAGAATATGTTTCTGCGGATCACTCAACAGATTCCGAAGAAGAGAAAGAGACCAATTGGGATAGTTTCTTCTCTTCCTTGGAAGATGATGTAGAGGATTAATCTATTTTAGAAAGTATTTCATCTACGATAGCCGTAGCTTCTTTAGCATTGGTGTTTATGGTAAACTGTGCTTTGGTATAATACGGATTTCTCTCGAAGAGATGCTTTGCAACAAACTCGGGCAAATCAAGATCATTAATATTAGCAATTAATGGTCTTTTTTCTTTTTGTTTCAAAAGTCGTTCGACCAGTTGACCTACGGAAGTTTGTAAAAAAAATGATGTAGAATTGTGATTGATGATCTCCATGTTGTTAAAATAAGCAGGAGTACCACCACCCAAACTTAAGACAAAATCTTTTCCACTGGCTAAGATCTCTTCCAATGCCTGTCTTTCCAGCTTTCTAAAGTACAATTCACCCTTGTTCTGAAAGATTTCAGCAATACTGCATTTGTTTTTTGTAGAAATGAATTTGTCAAGGTCAATTAATTCAAAATTTTTCTTTTCGGATAAGAGTTTGGATATGTGTGTCTTACCGCTTCCCATGTAGCCTAGTAGAGAAATAATCATGATTTTTTTTTGACAAATTTCACAAAAAATTTTGAGATATAAAAAAAAGCTGTATCTTTGCACCACTTTAAAACAGGAACTAATCCTGATAACAAAGTGGCCGACCTGGTAGCTCAGCTGGTAGAGCAATACACTTTTAATGTATGGGTCCTGGGTTCGAATCCCAGCCAGGTCACTTACTATTTGCGAAAGCAAATGCCTGTGTGGTGAAATTGGTAGACACGCCATCTTGAGGGGGTGGTTTCCTAAGGATGTGCTGGTTCGAGTCCAGTCGCAGGCACACAGACAAAAATATTTTGAATTGCAAAATTCAAAGACCTGGTAGCTCAGCTGGTAGAGCAATACACTTTTAATGTATGGGTCCTGGGTTCGAATCCCAGCCAGGTCACTAATTTGCTGAAAAGTAAATTTTTTTCATATTAATATTTTGTGATTTGGTGTTGAAATCCCGCTCGTAAGAGCGGGATTTCATTTTATATCCTAGCGAATCGTTATTCTAATTTTTCCTTCTATGGAGTTTGTACTGTACGATACAATCGTTTTTCCTTTACACAACAGTTTGTTCCAATAATGGCTGCCGGCAAATCGACTTTCTATCACCAAAGCATCCAGCCCTTCTTCATAAACCTGAATCTCTTCCGGAAAATAAAACTTCTTTTCAAGTCCAAACTCCACTCTCTCATCTTCAGTCCAAACATTTACTTCGCCCATCAATCGAGCTACATATTCACTTTTAGGGTTCTGGTACATGTTTTTTGGACTGTCATTTTGTATCAGTTTTCCATCTTTTATAACCGTAATCTGATCCAACCACGGCATGATTTCTTGGATTTCGTGTGTTGAAATTAGCAACGATATGTTCTCTTTTTTAACATAGTTAAAAAGTTTTTCCCTCAGAATAATTTTTCTAGAATAATCCAAATTACTGAACGGCTCGTCCAAAAGCAATAGTTTGGGTTTTACAGAAAGCGCTCTGGCTATCGCAACCCTTTGTTGTTGTCCACCGCTCAGGTTTTTTGGAAATTCATCAGCATAATCCTCTAGACCTACTATGGTAAGCAATTCCAAGACTTTTTCTCGTTTTAGCGCAAGGTTGATGTTCGAAATAAATTTACCAACATTGTCGTAAACCGTGGAATAAGGCATCAAATCATAGTTCTGAGCTACAAATTTCATTTCTTTTTCACCGGGAACTAAGTTTTTCTTAGGTCCAAATAACTTTTGATCTTCCAAGAAAATCTCACCGTTTTCCCAATCGTATAAGCCGTAAATTAGGCTCAATAAGGTCGATTTTCCACAGCCGCTTTCTCCAGCCAAGGCAATGATTTTTCCGGATTCTATTTCGTAATTAAAATTTTCGAACAAAGGTTTGTTCGGAGTATATGAAAAGTAAAGTTGATTGATTTTTAATAACATACCACAAAAATAAGATAAAATTTAGCAGAATTAAGGAAATATTGCTTAGTTTCGCTAAAATAATAAAATCAAAAAGATGAACAAAAAGTTAATGAACCCGGTTTTGGCAATTGTGCTGTGTGCAGCTGTTTTTACTTCATGTAAAAACGATAAGCCATTGACCAGCGAAACCCAAGAAGTAACCACAACCCAACACGGAGATACTTATCTTGTGGATGTGGTTGAAAGTAAAATTGAATGGAAAGGGTATAAGGTTTTTAAATCTGAAAATACCAGCCATTTCGGAACCATTAAATTCCAAAGTGGAGAGTTGACCGTAAAAGACAATAAGCTAGAAAGCGGAAAATTTGTTGCCGATGTTACCAGTCTAGAAAATGTGGATCTTAAAGATGATGCCGAGCAAAAAGCAAAACTAGAAGGACACCTGAAGAGCGGCGATTTTTTTGAAGTAGAAAAGTATCCAACAGCCACTTACGAAATTACAAAGGTTAGCGATGCAACAGGAAATGCAGATTACAACACGGTATTGGAAGGCAATCTGACCATGAAAGGCATAACCAAACCGATCAAATTTAATGCGAATGTATCCGTTGCAGACGGTGTGGTAACGGTAGCTACGGAGCCAACCGACATAAAAAGAGAAGATTTCGGGGTAAAATTCCAAATCCCAGTAGCCAACGGAATGATTAAAAACGATGTCAATGTACAAGTTTTAATCAAAGCCAAAACAAAATAAATTTTGGTACAATAAAATAAAATGATCTGTTTTGTCCACGGACAAAGCAGATTTTTTTTTCAATACGACAATAGATTGTAAAATTCATGGAAAAGCGTCGTATTTTTTTGTAATTTTGCCATCCTATAAGTTTAGCTATGTTAGATAAGATTGATGCGCATTTGTTGGAGGTACACAACTTCAACAGTACCAACAAAGAAGAGATTGAACAATTCAGAATTCGTTTTTCTGGAAAAAAAGGAATATTAAATGATTTTTTTGATCATTTCAAATCCGTTCCTAACGAACAGAAAAAAGAATTCGGACAAAAAATCAATACCCTAAAGCAAGCTGTAGCAACCAAGTTGGACGAACTGAAAGAAGCTAGCCAATCCAACATCATCTTAGAAAAAGAAGACCTTACCAAGCCGGGATTTCCGTTGGAGTTGGGGTCTAGACATCCCATCAACTTGGTGAAAAACCGAATTATAGAGATTTTTAAATCCATAGGATTTTCCGTAGCCGATGGCCCGGAAATAGAAGACGATTGGCACAATTTCTCAGCACTCAACATGCCCGATTATCACCCTGCAAGAGACATGCAGGACACTTTTTTCATCGAGCAAAATCCGGATATTTTACTGAGGACACACACCTCTTCGGTACAGATCCGTCACATGAAGGACAACCAACCGCCCATTCGTACACTTTCCCCAGGAAGGGTGTTTCGTAACGAAGCCGTTTCGTCCCGATCGCATTGTATATTCCACCAAATCGAAGGTTTGTACATCGACGAAAATGTAAGTTTTGCAGATCTCAAACAGACCATACAATTTTTCACCACCGAACTTTTTGGGAAATCCAAAATCCGTATGCGTCCCTCGTATTTCCCATTTACAGAACCCAGCGCCGAAGTCGATGTCTATTGGGGTCTGAACTCGGAAACCGATTATAGAATCACCAAAGGAACCGGTTGGTTAGAAATTATGGGTTGCGGAATGGTCGATCCTGCCGTATTGAAAAATGTGGATATCGATGCCGATAAATACTCAGGTTACGCCTTCGGAATGGGGATAGAAAGAATCGTGATGTTGCTGTACCAAATGAGCGACATCCGTATGTTCTTCGAAAACGATAAAAGGATGTTACAACAATTCGGTGCTTTATAATTTTTTAGGAGCATCACAATTTCGTTTTTTTAGAAATGCAGTACCGGCTGTCCGCTGTATCTTTTGTGCCTGGGCTTGTCCCATCGCTTACAAAAGGATGCCGCTCCCATCCGGGCTACAACAAAAGGAAAAGATTTTTCTCAAAAAAAAAAAAAAATAATCTTCAAAAAAAATTGAAGATTATTTTTTTTATCTCAATATTAATTCTACATTTGTAGAGTTAGATATATGTTTGTAGATATGAACTTAAAACTTACAGAAGCTGAGCAGGAAATTATGCAAATACTTTGGGAAAAGAAAAATGCATTTATGAAGGATATTTTGGAGGTGTACCAAGATCCAAAACCTGCAACAACTACGATTGCAACTCTTTTAAAACGGATGCAAAATAAAAATTATGTAGGATACAAACTCTATGGAAACTCAAGAGAGTACTATCCAAAAATTAATAAAGAAGATTATTTTGGCCAAGAAATGACTTCGATGCTGAATCGTTTTTTTAATAATTCAGTATCACAATTTGCTTCATTTTTCACTTCAAATGCAAAACTAACTAAAGAGCAATTAGAAGAACTTAAGTTGCTCATTGATGATAAAATAAAAAAAGAAAATGATGATACTAATTAGAATAATTTTAGGTTCAGCATTGTTGTATGCATTCTATCATTGGGTGTTAAGAAATGAAAAGACATTTAGGTTCAATCGAATTTATTTAATATTAGCCCTTGTTTTTTCATATTCAGTACCATTTATAATGATGGATATTCCGGATTTTCAAAATAATCATGGTGTGTTGATGGTTGGTAATCCTGAAAGTAAAATTCTAAATACCATAGAAAAAAACTCATCATTTTCAACCGTAGATTGGCAACAATTAGGAATAGGGATATATTTCTTTATCAGTTTTTTAATACTTGTCAGAGCTATTGGTTCAATTCGTAAAATCATAAACCTCAAAGGTGAGGATGTTCAATTTGAAAATAGTAAAATAAAGCTGGTCGAATTGCCTATTCAACCTTTTGGTTTTTGGAAGACCATTTATTTTAATAAGACTGAATATGAGAATTCAGGAATTGATAAGAGAATTTTTATACATGAAAAAGCACATATTCAACAATTGCATAGCCTCGATTTACTTTTTATTGAGTTGTTGATAGTATGTTCATGGATTAACCCTGTATTGTATTTTTATAGAAAAGCAATAATGGAAAATCATGAATTTTTGGCAGACAGAGAAGTATTAGAACAAAGTTGTGATATGAGGAGTTATCAAAATTTAATTCTTAATACCATTGACAATCACTGTAATTTGAAACTGACTCATTCACTATATTTTAATAACATCAAAAAACGCTTAATTATTATGAAACAACAAAAATCTAAAAATGCAACCATCAAGAATTGGATGTCATTACCCTTTTTTGTACTATTATTTTTTGGATTAGTACAAAAAACAAATGCTCAACAGAAGGTGAAAAAAGCAACCAAGCATGAGTTAAAGAATAAGGCTAATCCAAAATTGATAAAAAGTGCACCTAAAAAAGAAAAAATAGAAGTCTCAGCGGTTTTAATTGAGACTAATTTGAATGAAGTACCAGTAAAAAAGGATTCTTCTAATGGAGATGTTGTAAATGCTACAATTTTTGAAAATAATGAAATTAAACCAAATGACAAGAATCTTTCACAGCCTGCAGAATTTCCAGGAGGAGCAAATTCACTAAGGGCTAAGATTGCAAATGTATTTGATATGACAAAGTTTGATGTTCAAAAAGGAGTTCTAAAAACCGTTGTGCTTTTTTACATTGATGATAAAGGGAATTTAACAAATGTAATTGCAGAAGGAACGAACGAAATTTTTAATACAGAAGCAATAAGAACTGCAAAGTTTGTTGTAGGAAGTGAAAAATGGAAACCGGCAACAGAAGAGGACAAGTCAGTAGCTTCAGTATATAAGTTGCCAATGACTATTGTTTTTGAGTAAATAAATAACTTTGAATAATAAAAATGAAGCTGCTCAATTTGTGCAGCTTCATTTTTATTTTCTAAAATTTAACGGGTATTTTACATTTTCGTAACCGCTGATGTCGGCTTTCAGAGAACCAACAGCAAGTTCAGCTTTTATGGATACCGGGATGTGGTTGCCGTCGTTGGTTACCCAAAGGGTTACCCCTTCCTTAGCTTTAAAAACCCGTCCACTCATCACCGAGGGTATAATTTTTAGACAGTTAATCTTTCCAAATTTGGTTTTCACATCTTCAGTGCCCACCACTCTTAGTTGGAATGGGAAAAGTTCGTCATCAATCCAAACATTCAGGTTAAAGTGTTTTCCAACTTTTATCTCGCCGGCATCAAAACTTCTCAGGTAATAAAAAGCCGAAAGCATGTCTTGCACTCCTTTTACAGACTTCAATATTTTTGCCGGCGTGTTTGGTTTTTCTTTATCTTTTAAAGAAAGCAAAAGACTGTCGTGATTGAAGCTGGTTTCCAAATGTTGGGTATAGTTGCCTTCTTTCACATTTCGGATGTAGTAACTTGGCAAACCGGTGTTGTAGTCCATAAAACTTTCGTAGATGTCGTTTACCGGGAAAAAAGTTTTTACCAAACCGGTACTAACTCCGACCCCTTTTACATGGAAATGGGGTGCGCCGCGAAAGGTGGTTTTTTGTGTCGTTAGAGTCGCAGTTCCCGCATTTAAGATGCCGTAATGGATGCGGTATTTCAGGACTTCACCGGATTGTATGTTGTCTAATTTTTGGGAGAATAATAGTCCAAAAATCATAAGAGTAATAATGCTAAAAATCTTTTTCATAAATGCAAAATTAACAAAAATGTTGCCAATGTATTTTTTTTATGGCGATGATGTTGATGCCGGAGTGGTCAGTACTTATTTTATAAATGTCTTTTAAGCTGATAAAACTACCATTTTGTCTTTTAAAATTCATAATTTTGCATGTCAAATTTTTTAGATAAAAAAGAAAAGAAATACTATGAAATATCAAAGAAGTTCGGCTTTGTTTGATGAAGCTCAAAACTATATTCCAGGTGGTGTCAACTCTCCGGTTCGTGCTTTCAAATCGGTTGGTGGTGTGCCGTTGTTTATGAAATCGGCAGAAGGTGCTTACCTTACCGATGAAGACGATAATACCTATGTCGATTACATCAATTCTTGGGGACCGGCAATTTTGGGACATACCCATCCAGAGGTTTTAGAAGCCATCAAAAAACAAGCTGAGAAAGGTTTTTCATACGGGACTCCAACAGAATTGGAAACGGAAATTGCCAAATTCATCATTGGAAATGTACCGAATATCGACCAAATCCGAATGGTGTCTTCAGGTACAGAAGCGTGTATGAGTGCCGTTCGTTTGGCTAGAGGTTTTACAGGACGAAATAAAATTATAAAATTCGAGGGTTGCTACCACGGACATTCGGATTCTTTCTTGATAAAGGCAGGTAGTGGAGCTGCAACTTTTGGCAATCCCAATTCGCCGGGCGTTACTCCAGGTACCGCTCAGGATACTTTATTAGCAAGATATAACGATTGGGAGCAGGTTCAGGATTTATTCATAAATAATTCCGGTGAGATAGCAGCCATCATCATAGAGCCCATCGCAGGAAATATGGGTTGTGTACTTCCGGAAAATAATTTCTTGCAAAACCTAAGAAAAATATGTGACGAGAACCAAAGCCTTCTGATTTTTGACGAAGTAATGACGGGCTTCCGTTTGGCTTTTGGTGGGGCACAAGAGGCCTTGGGTGTGAAAGCCGATATCGTAACCTACGGAAAAGTTATTGGAGGTGGACTTCCGGTGGGTGCATTTGCTGCTAGAAACGAAATTATGGATCACCTGGCTCCTAAAGGTGCCGTGTACCAAGCCGGAACACTGAGCGGTAATCCTTTGGCAATGAGAGCCGGACTGACCACGCTGCAGCTTATTAAAAATGATGAAAATTTTTATAATAAATTAGAGAAAACAACGGAAACTTTGGATTTTGAGATTGGAAAAATTTTGAATGAAAAAGGCATTGGACACCGCATCAACAGAAAAGGATCCATGATGTCGGTTTTCTTTCATACCAACAAAGTCTCTAATTTTGATGAAGCCATGCAAGCCAATCATCCGCTTTTTAATAATTTTTTCCACCAATTGCTTTCTCAGGGGATTTATCTACCACCAAGTGGCTACGAAACTTGGTTTATTTCGCATGCCATTAACGATGTCGAAATCGAAAAAACATTGGATGCCATCCGAAAATTCCAATATTCTTAATACAAATTTAACACAAGGCTTTCTTTTTAGGAAGCCTTCTTTAATTTTAAATGAACAAAAACCTTCCAATGTTAAAAATACATGAACAATAAAACAAAGCACAATACCGAAATATATTTTCATTATTTTTGAAAAGTCAATTGAGGGGTTCATTCATGTTTTTTCGGATAAAAGGAAATTAACATTGATGAAACTTTTGATTTTAATAAACTGTAAACTAAGACCGACTGTAGATGAACAGAAAAAAAATTCTTATGGTAGATGACGAACAAGATATCCTAGAAATACTTTCCTATAATCTAGAAAAAGAAGGATACGAAGTCCATACCGCACAAAACGGTATTGAAGGTATTGAAAAAGCTAAGGAAGTGTTGCCGGATTTGATCTTATTGGATGTCATGATGCCCGGAAAAGACGGAATAGAAACTTGTGAAGAACTCCGACAAATAAAAGAATTGCAAAAAACTTTAATTGTTTTTCTTTCTGCTCGATCAGAAGAGTTCTCTCAATTAGCAGGTTATAACGCCGGAGCCAATGATTATATCGTGAAAATCATTAAACCAAAAGTTTTGATTTCTAAGGTGAATGCCTTGTTAAAACTGACCTCTCAGGTTGCTGAAGCTACTAAAAATATAAAAATTGGCAAACTTTTAATCGATAAAGACAATTTCAAGGTAACCCAAGACGGACAAAATTTTGTACTGCCCAAAAAAGAATTTGATTTGCTGTATCTCTTGGCAAGCAATACAGAAAAAGTCTTTACACGAGACGAAATTTTGGATAAAGTTTGGGGAAACGAAGTGGTGGTTGGCGAAAGAACCATTGATGTACATGTAAGAAGATTGAGAGAAAAATTGGGTATGGAATCCATACAAACCCTGAAAGGTATTGGTTACAAATTGGTGTTGGTTCAAAACAAATAATCAATGAAATTCAAGTTTCACAGACTTACTTTTCTAGCCTCAGTCTTGCTCACCACCATCATGCTGTTGGTGGCTTTGGTTTTTGACCTTACCAAAGACCGGCTTCAAGAAACAGGAGTTGCGATGTACACTTCATTATTTCTAAGCTTTATGATGATGATGGCTGCCAACTATTTGGTCTTAGAACTCTTGTTTAATTTCTATGGAAAAAGACAGATAAAAAGAATTTCCACCATTCTGCCGGATGAAATAATCAATCAAGAAGAAGAGATGAATCTGAGAACGCTTGGTGAAAAAGTATCTGAATACAGCCAGAAAAATGCCGATGAAATCGATACCATGAAATCCATGGAGAATTATAGAAAAGAATACATGGGGAATATTTCTCACGAACTGAAAACCCCACTTTTCTCCATTCAAGGATATTTGGAAACCCTAATGGATGGAGGGGTCGAAAACATCAATATCCGGGACAAATACCTAGAACGAATCAATACCCTAACGGAACGATTATTGGCCATAGTAGTTGATTTGGACATGATCAATAAATTTGAAACCGGAGAAATAGAACTCAATATCTCTAGTTTTGATCTAATCTCCATGATTCAAGAAATTTTTGATCTTTTGGATTGGGAAGCATCAAAGACCCAAGCAAAGTTTAATCTAATTGCACCACAACAAGTTATGGTAAAAGCCGATAAACAGAAAATCTTTCAGGTACTGATCAACTTAATTTCCAATGCCGTATATTATTCTAACCGAGAAAATGCAACCATCACGGCAATCGTAGAACTTCAAGGTACTAAAGTGAATATTGGTATAGAAGATAACGGGATGGGAATAAAACCCGAATTGTTATCCAGGATTTTCGAACGATTCTATCGTGTGGAGAGCAGCAGGAGTAGGAGAGAAGGCGGTTCTGGATTGGGCCTGGCTATTGTGAAACATATTTTAGATGCACATCACGAGAATATTTCAGTAAAAAGCATCTATCTGGAAGGTACAGTTTTTACATTTTCATTACCACGGTCTTTAGACTCTAAAATTCCTAATTCTTATCCGTAATAATTCAAAATAAAAGATTGGTTTTTTGAAGAAATTATAACGATTTATAATTTTCTTTGGCTAAAGATAAATTTTTCGTACCAACCGTTAACAGAGTTTAAAATCCTTTGAAATAGAGCGAAATGTAAACATTTTTTTTTGAAAAAAACAGGGATAAATACTTTTTTGTCCACTCTCAATTGTTTTATATTTGTAGCCGAAAAACTAAAGTAAAACAAATTATATTACAAGAGAATGGTTTATAAAATAAGGGTAATTTTAGACGCCAAAGATGACATCTTCAGAGACATCGAAATTAAAGAAAAACAGACACTTTGGAACTTGCATTTGGGGATTAAATCTGCTTTTAGCCTGCAAGGAGAAGAGTTGTCAGCATTTAATTTAATCGAAAATGACGGTACCATAACCAAAACGGTTCCTTTGGAAGACATGAGCGATGAAGGTGATGCGGAAATTATGTCGGATGTATATCTGTCCGAAGCTTTTGAAAAAGTTGGTGATAAGGCTCAGTTTCAGTATGGATTTATCGACCTTTGGGAATTTTTCTGTGAGTTGATCGAGGTAATCGATGAAAAACCAGCAGTGAACTATCCCATTACGGTATTTAGATTCGGAAATGTACCGATGAAAGCTCCAGGGAAATCCGGTGCCGCATCCAAAACAAAAAAACCAGCAATGCCATTGATGGACGATGATTTTGGATTTGATGATTTTGAAAATTCTAATTTTTCAGATGAAGACGACGACAGCTTTGATGATGATGAAGAAAACGATGGCTACGGCGATGATTTCTATGAAGATGATGATAACGATTAAGAAATCGAAATAACAATAATGAAATTAGGCTTTCTGGATAAACAGAAAGCCTAATTTATTTTTGCTTGGAAAATTAATTTTAGTTTTTAATCTTTTTCAGCTCTGCAACCACTTTTTCCGCGTTGATGCCGGCACCTTCTTCCTGACTCATCATTTCTCCTTTTTTATTGAAAATGGATATGATATTAGAGTGAGAAAACTCGATTGGAGAGATTTTTTTATACTTCATCGATAGGATGTTGGCAAATTCTTTGGTATCGTCCTCGTTGCTTCTTAAAAAGATCCAAGGTTCTCCGTACATTTTATTGGTTTTAGCAAAAGAATTCAATTTCTCAGGAGTGTCGGTTTCCGGATCTATGGATACCAAAACCAGATTGGTTTCTTTTAATAAATCCTCAGGGATTTGAGATTTCACCTTTTTCATGTCGGCAACCAAAAGTGGACAAGCCGTTTTGCAAGTGGTGTAGATCATTACCACAATCATGTTCTTTCCTATCATGTCACTAAAGTGCATGTTTTTGCCATCCTGATTGGTCCATTCTGAGGATAAATTGTAAATGGAATTGGAGGGTAGGTATTCTATTTTTTGTTTGTCCTGGCAAGAGATCAGTCCCAATCCCAGCATCAACATAAGAATTAACTTTTTCATACTATTAAATATTTTTTTATGAAAATTACTTTTGATTTGTATAATTTTCGGGGGCATCTTTAGCACATCTAAAACCGAGATTGGACACAGAATAGTTCGCTTGAACGCTGGTTCTGAAGGCGAATCTCATAAATGCAGCATAATTGTAGATGTCGTTTGCAGAGATGGCAGATCCGGCACAACTAAGCTGTTTGTCGTCGAACTGACTTTTTCTAGAATCTCCCGTTGTTAGGGTTGAATTGAAATCCTCTGACCATTCCCATATCAAATCGAACATGTTGTATATTCCGTATGCATTGGGTTTGGATAGGGCAATCTCGTTGTATTGCTTGTTTTTTACATTGTACAAGTCGATGATATCCGAAGAGTACGAAGGTTTTTTCGTGGCATTCTTTACCACATCATCGGCTTGGGCAACAAATTCCCATTCGTCTTGGGTTGGCAATCGTTTGCCCACACTTTCAGAATAGGCTTTGGCTGCAAACCAAGAAACATTGCAAACCGGACTGTTGGGTTTGTAATTTTTGGGCAATTCAAAATCGGATGGCCAATCTTTCAAATAAGTAGAGTCTGCATAGATGGCTTTTATCTTGCTTTTGCTCCATTGTGGATTTTTCTTTACAAATTCTAGAAACTCTGCATTGGTTATTGGCGTTTCATCCATCAAGAAAGGTTTTACGGTGACCAAGGTATCTTTTCTCCCGTAAAAAGGAGTGTATTGTCCACCTTCAATAAAAATCATTTTTTTGTTGGAAACGATTTTTTCATTCTTAACTTTTTCTTTATTGGCAACATATTTTTTCTCTTGACCGGATTGACAAGAGTGTAAAAATGCCAGACATAGGATGATCCAAAAATTCTTCATAGAAAAAAAATGGGGCTCTTTAGGAGCCCCTTCAATTATTTATTTAACTTTCTTAAAAACTTTTTCGTTTTCGGCTCCAGTAACTTTAAGTTGCGCTAAAGCTCCTTTGTTGAATACTCTAAAGATCGAGTGATCTACGATGTTGTACACACCCGGAACCTCTACTTTGAACTCTACAATTGCAGATCCACCAGCAGGGATTAGGGTTGTTTGTACATTTTTGTTGATCATGTCTCCACCTTCTACATATACTTTGTCAAAGATTTCTCCGATAACATGGAAAGAAGAAGTTAGGTTTGGTCCACCGTTACCAACGAATAGTCTTACGGTTTCTCCCACTTTTGCTTCCAATACTTTTGGACCTAACATGGAGCCTTTTCTACCGTTGAAAACTACATAATCAGGGTTTTCAGCGATACCTTTTTCTAGATCAAATTCGTGGAAACCTTTTTGCTCGTACTTCCCTTTGATGTAGTACTCACCTTGCATGATGTAGTATTCTCTATCTACTTTAGGCAAACCTCCTTCTGGTTCTACCAAGATCAGACCGTACATACCGTTAGCAATGTGCATTGGTACTGGTGGAGCAGCACAGTGGTAAACATACAATCCAGGGTTAAGAGCTTTGAAGTTGAAAGAAGCTTCTTTACCAGGAGCTACGAAAGTAGCTTCTGCACCACCTCCAGGTCCATTTACAGCATGTAAATCGATGTTGTGTGGCAATGTGCTGCTTGCTTCGTTTTTGATGTTCAATTGAACTTCATCACCAACTCTTACACGGATGAACGACCCAGGTACGGTGTGGTTGAAAGTCCAAACTTTATATTTTACACCTTCATCAATTTCAGCTTCTTCTTCAGTAGTTACTAGGTTTACGATTACTTTTTTAGCTGCTCTATCCAAAACAGGTTTTGGTACATTAGGAGCTGCTGTTAATTCTAATGTTTCAGGTGTACCTTCTGCAGCGATTTCAATTGCATTGGTTCCAGCACCTCCATCAGTAGATTTTGCTTCACCGGGATTTTGTTTACAAGCTGTTAATCCTCCCATTAAGATTACAGCGGTCATGATTTTCAAAATTGACTTATTCATACGACTAAATTTTTTTACAAATGTAGATCTTAATCAGATAAATCTATCCTAATTGAATATGATTTTTATTAGTTTTAAACTTAATAAATGATGATAAATATCATTACTTGATTTAAGATGCGCAAATATATCAATATTATTTACATTTTTTGATAAATTTAATAATTAGAGGTTAATTTAGGATGATTATAAATATTATTAAAGTTAGTTTTTTATGATCTTTCCTGTTTCACCAATCATAATGCATTTGTAGGATGGGAATTTTTTCATCAATCGCAGTCCTTTGTTGTTGCCCATCACCATGATGGATGTACTCAGTCCATTGGCAAGGGTGGCATTGGGACCCATGACGGTTACGGAAATTAGCCCGGTTGAGGGCATCCCGGTTTTTGGATTGATGATGTGTGAGTATCTTTTTCCATCGATTTCAGCGTACTTTTCATAACTTCCCGAAGTGACTACCGCATTGTTGTTCATTTCGATTACATCATCGACTTCGTCGGGTTGAAACGGATTCTGCACTCCAATGTACCACGGCTCTCCATCGGGTTGTTTTCCCCATGTCGTAACATCGCCGGCAGCGTTGATGATTCCTGCTTTTACTCCAATTTTCATCATCAATTCTTTGGCTTTGTCGGCAGCATAGGCTTTTCCTATAGATCCAAAACCGATTTTCATGCCTTTATTTTTTAAATATAAAGTTGAATTCTTTTCATTGATGATGATGTTTCTATAGCCCACATTACGAACCGAGTTTTTGATTGCTTCAGCCGATGGCATGATTTTCATAGAGCCGTCGAATTTCCAAATTTTGTCCATGGCAACAATGCTGATATCGAATGCCCCGTTGGTGATTTTTGAAAAATACAAAGCTGTTTTTGTCAAATTTATGATCTCTTTGGATACGACAACAGGCTGTATTCCAGCAAATTTATTGACTTGTGAGATGGGAGTTTCTGGCCTCCACTCAGAGATTTGGTTTTCTATTCGGTCTATTTCGCTTACTGCAAGGTCTATATTTTTGTTGATGCTCACAGTATCTTTTCCTACCAGTGTGATGTCGAAACGACTGCCCATCAAAGTCACCGAACGGGTAATTTGTATTTGTGAAAAAACAAATACTGCTTGAAGTAAGCAGAAAAATGAAATGAATTTTGAAATTTTCATGATGATTAATAACAGTCGGTCAACAGATACCCTTGGTTTTTATATTCGTCGAAGCTCAAACCATTTTCCAGGCTCAGTTCCTTCAATAACTTTTCTATGTCCTGTTGCATTTTTAGAGCACCACAAATCATGATGTATTCTTTGTTTTTTATAAGATCTATGAAAGTTTCAGTATCTTTTCTTACCAAATCCATTACATAGTGTTGTTGCTCGCCTTTAGAAAAAGCCATTTGAAAAGAGGCCAGCTTTCCTTGTTCTATTTGTTTTTCCGAAAAGTTTTGATACGACTTTGTCAATTGATTGTCGTGCCTAAAGCCGCAGTACAGATGGCTTTCGATCTTGTTCATGTTTTCTTCTATCATACCAAGGAAAGGTGCAATACCGGTTCCGTTGGCGATCATGATGACTTTTTTTGCTTTTTTGGGGAAATGAAATTCTACATTTTCCATCAATCGTGCTTTTATTTCGTCACCTTCTTTCAAGCGATGAAGAAAGCCCGATCCCAATCCGTTTTCATGTAATTTTACCACCAATTGTACGGTTTCTTCCACTTTTCCTACGGAATAAAATCTTTCGGTATGATCATTTTTTGGGTAAATAGCCAGCAAATCTCCGGATTGGAATTTTAATTTTGCCTTAGGTTTCAAATAGACTTTGAAAGTGGTTGCTTCATCTACAATCTCACTTCTGCCGGTAACAACAAATTCCTTTAGATGCTCGACTTTTTGTTGATACAAAGCCGGTGTTGTCGCTAATGGAATAAGAGTTTGACTCGCCCAATTTTTCACCCATTCAGTAAATTCAACGGTCGATTTGTCGTTTACTTTATGCATAGAAGTGATGATCTCTGCCCAATCTTTTCCAGAAATTTTTTCCTGAATTTTTTCAGCATAAGCACAATAATCGTCATAGGATTTGGAACCAAAACCGACGATGCTCACCTGTATTTTTTTATTCTGATGGACTTTGTCCAATAGATTTAGAAAATGATCGGCATTGCTTGGGGCATCACCCAAACCGTAAGTTGAGGTCATAATGATCAGATGATCGGCTTTTGGAAACTCTTGATATTTGTTAAGTTCGGCTACAAAAACTTTTTTGTTAATTGAAGTTAATTGTTTGCAGATGTGGTTGGCAAATCCCAGGGTAGAGCCGTTCTCGGACCCTATCAATAGGACGATTTCAGCATTATTTGCATTTCCGTTGTTCTTTATTTTATTGCGTGTTCTCTTGAAGGTAATTGCAAAACCGGTGTAGATGAATGCCAAAATGGAAAATGAAGTAATCCCCAATACCAAGGCCAAGGTAAAATTGCCTCTTCCGGTGTGCAATTTCAGATTCATATCTTCCCAAATCTCTGTTTTTGCAAGAGCTTGTTCTTCGATCACGGTACCGTTTATTTGATTCACCGTGATGTTTCTGTCTTTTAGTTTGATGATGAAGTTTTCTTCAGGATCGTCTTCGATAAAAGGGAATTCAATTTTTTTAACCTGAGACAATGCCGTGTTCTGAAAGATTGGGAATTCAGAAATTTTCAAGCTTTTGTCCTTATTTACTTCATATTTTATTTTCTCAGTTTTTGGTTTTGGTAAATAATCAAAACGATATAAGAAAAGATAAGTTGCTGTAAGTGTGATGAATGCAATTGGAAGGAGCAGCAGTCGCCCGGATACCACATGCAGATATTGGGGAAGAGAATCTTTTTTTATTTTATCAAAAAAATGTTGTGCCCCTTGTTGCCTTTTCAAGATCAAAATTAAACCAGAAAAGCCCATCAGAAAAAGTAAAATAGAAACGATACCCACTAAATATCTGCCGGTTTCTTTTAAAAATAATGAGCGGTGCAGTTGGATATTCCATTCGATAAATGAGCTTTTTACCAAAGGTTTTCCTAAAAATTTCCCGGTGTTGGGATCGATGTATCCTTTTACCGAATTGCCATCCGCATCCGATCCTTCTAAAAGTACAAAACCATTGTCATCAATATTAATCTCTGTGATTTCAGGATATATTTCTTTTATTTTTGGAATGGAAGTAGCAAGATTTAAGGATTTGAAATTTTCAACTTTGTAAGGTTGTAGATTTTCTTGTGCTGCATCATAAGCCAAGATAACACCTGTAGCCGAAGCCAAGATGAGAAACAAACTTGCGATAACAGCGATGGAAAGATGGGCAAATCTCCAGAGGGATACGGTCATTTTTTAGAAAAAATTATGGGTTAAAAACGACTTTTCCAAAGTCTCAAACTTTGGAAAAGTGTTTGTAGTATTGACAATTAAATTAAGATTTGATCAATTTTACATATCGGATGTAACCTTTACCTTCTGTTTTTTCGGAAACTCCAGCCTTTGTGAACGGAACTTCGGCATCAGAAACATGGTACTTGCCATCTTCAACTGCGGTTTCAAAACGGATTTTATACCCTTTGTCCAGGTATTTGTCATCCACGGAAATGTTGACAATACTTCTGTCGCCACCTGCAACCGATGCACCGGTTATTCCGTTAAGTTTTACTTTGTTTCCGCCCGATCTGTACCATTGTTTTAGCGTGTCGTGCCATTTTTTTTCTGGTCCCATCATGTAGAGTGTTTTCTCATATTTTCCTTGTGGGTTAACCAAAGAAACCACAATGTATGCACCTTCGCCACTATAATTGGTCATTTGTAACATGCATTTGTATTTGGAAGTTTGTGCGTTGGCAAATCCAAAAGATGCAAAAGTGAATAGGGTTACGAAACCGATTTTCAGAATATTTTTCATGTATGATTTTTATTTTTGATGAATAAATAGGAGTTGGGTTAAATGCTATTTTAAGAAATTGATGTCCACATTTGATTTTTTCAAGGCTTCATTTTCATTGGCCAAGTCAAAAGCAGTTTCGTCAAATTCAGTTTTCAAAGATTTATCTGCACCCAAAGATACTAAGTATTTCAAAACAACATCGTCTTTGGCAACCAAGGCAGCTTTGTGTAGAGCCGTCATCTTATCCTTATCCGTTGCATTAATGTTGATGTTGAAGTCGGCTAATTTTTTGAAAAGGTTAATGTCGTTTTTTGCTACCGCAAGGTGCAGTAGGGTAGAGCCGTCTTTTTGTGGATTTGCGAAATTAATCCCTGTTGTTTTTAGAATGTTTAACTTTTCAGAAAATTCATCTTTTTGTCCAGGTCTGCTTGGTCTATAGGATTGCACAAGATAATAGGCAAGATTGTTTCCTTTGTTGTCCAAAACTTTGGTATCCGCTTTTTTGTCCAATAAAAATGCAATGATTTCTGCTGCTCCATTTTTTACAGCGAAAGAAAGTGCAGATTCCCCATTTTTATTTACGGTATTGATGTTTTTTGTATGTGCAGCTAATAATTTAACATTGTCCAATTCATGACTTGCAGAAGCCATCATCAGAGGAGTGTTGCCTTCGGTGTCAGCTTTGTTGGCATCTGCACCTTTAGAAATTAGATAGGTAATAATTTCGGTTTGTTTAGGTTTTCTAGCAATAATTTGCAAAGCCGTTGCTCCATCCTCGGATGTTGCCATAGGACTTACTTTTACATCTTCAATCAGATATTTAAAGATTTCAATGCCATTAGAAGATCTTCTTGTTCCTTGTGCTGCATTGATGATGGCAGAACCGTGTGCTTTTATGCCTTGAGCGTGTAGTTTTTTTAGGAAATCTAAATTTCCAAAAGTTGCAGAATAGTCGAAAGCGGTATTTCCTTTGTCATCGGTATCGGTGATTTTCAATCCTTTGGATTCGAAAAGTTTTTGTAATTCACCATTTTTATCGTTTCCGATAGAAAGCAAAAGTACATTGGCACCGTTTTGATATTTTTGTTTGGGATTTACCCCTGCGTTGAAGAGCAATTCATAAATTTTAGGATCGTTTACCCCAAAAATTGCAGCGAAAGAAAGAGGTGTAAGACCTTTGTCATCCAAAAGATTGACATCCGATCCTTTTTTTATTAGGAAATCTACCGCTTCTACATTTCCAGACATGGCAGCCCAATGCAGGTACAAGCGACCATCGTGCGTCAGTTTGCTAGCAGAATTTCCGTTTTGCTCTACCAAAAATTTTATGGTTTCTATGGGTGCACCGTTGGTGATGGAAAGTGCTGCTGCATCAAAAGTATTTCCATTAAATTGGGATGGGCTGTTTCCTTTTTCAACTTCAGCTTTTACTACATCCACAGTGGGTTTGGATTTCCAAAATTCTGGACTTAGTAAAGAGTTTTTCTGTGCATTGAACATGAGTGAGCAAAGAAATAGGGCTGTATAAAGAATCTTTTTCATAACGACGCTTATTTTTATTTATTCTAATTAACGGCAAAAATAAAACATCGGAATGAAATAAAAAAACTTTTTTATCTTAATTTTAAACTACAAAACATGATTTTTATACATGTGTGTAAAATGCTGTTGCATTTAGAACCCGTTTAGAATTTTACCGAAATAATAATTCGGCTATTTCTAATCTTTCTTATCTGACTTTTTGTTTTCTATTTAGCGTATTTTGCATTTTAAATTTTTGTTTAAGCCCTCTAAAACTTCAATTTTAAAACTCAAAATCCACTAAATATCTATACAAAAAATCTAGATATAAAATTTATATAGGCTCTAAGAAGTTTTTTTTAAGGTATATTTCATTTTAAAAATAAAAAGCAAAGTGTAGAATACTCCCAATCCTACCAAATGAAATAAATTAGGAAGTTGGTCTATAATTGATCCACCACCTTGAACTACTAAAGTATAAATCCTTAAAAATGGAGTGGTTGGTAGTAAATTTGAAATCCATTGTATGGCTAATGGTAGATTTTCAAAAGGCATGGAATATCCGGTAATTAGAAAAATAGGGTAGGACGAAAAACCCATTAGTTGGATAATCAGCAAGGTGTTTTTGAAAAAACTTCCTATTAAAAACGCCATCGGAATCAGGCTAACAAAAAATACAGCCATCAAGAAATTAACCTCCCAAAAGCTCCCCCGAAAAGGCATATCGAAAACTGAAAATACTACGGTAACAAAAAATTGAGAAAAAATAAGATATACTAAAAAGTAAAATAAACCTTTACCTACCAATATGTTAGATGAAGAACCTGAAGCTAATTTGTTCAGTTCGCCTAATTTTTCATCTTTTCTTTCCAATGACATACTCACACAAAGTCCGATTAGTAAAGTTTGTTGAAGGATAACCGCCATTAATCCAGGTAAAAGAAAATTTCCATAACCTGTTTTTTCGTTAAATAAAGGTCTGTAATCTAATTTAATAGGATTGGTATTTGCCATTGCTTGGCTATCATTCATCCCTTGTTTGTTAAAATAAGTTTTCCGAACACCACCGCCAACGGTTAAGCAAATCGTAGTGAGATGTGCCGTAAGGTCGCTCGCTGGGAGAAATTTGGATGCGTTCACCGCCAAAGTTACATTAGATTGTTGAAGAGAAAGTATATTTTTTTCAAAATCTTTATCGATAAAAAAATATCCGGCAGCTGTTCCTTTTCTCATCATTTCCTGAGCTTCGTCTAAACTAAAAGCTGGCAAAACTTTGACCATAGGATCTGAAGAAATTTCTTGGATTAAAGTCCTAGAAAGTGAGGATTGATCCGCATCCACTAATGCTAATGGGACTTGGGTTTCTACTTTGTTTATGTAGATACTTCCGTACATAAAAGCATAAAGCAAAGGAGCTCCTAACAAAGTAAGGAGTAAAGAATGTTCTTTAACAACCAATCGGATTTCCCGAAGAAAGAGTATTTTAATGGATTTGAACATTGGAAATTTTTCTATTTATTTTAAATTGATACGCCAAAATCGACAAACTGATGAATCCGAAACTCATCAATCCTAGAATCCATAATTCTTTTGAAAAATACCGTACTGGTAATTGCATAAAATAACCTTTCAAAAAACCATCTAGAAAATAAGTATAGGGCATAATGGCAGCATAATATTGGTCGTACCACGGCATGGCGGTTCTCGGAAAGGTAAAGCCACTAAAAACAAAAGCCGGTGAGGTGAAAAACAAAGCGACATCCGCACAAAGCATAACATCATCAAATATTGCAGAAACCAACATTCCAAAACCTATACAAGCGATGACCAAACCATTGTAGAGCAAGAAAAAATTAAAAGTTGTCCCTGTTTTTTCTAAATCAAATAACGGAAAAACAATATACTGAATCATCAAAAAATGGATCCATGAAATACTCAATAATGCCAATAATTTACCTATGATGATATTGGAAGCTGAGTTTCCTGAGATTTGTAATAATTCTTGTAAGGAATTGGTTTTTAATTCCCAGTTGAGCAGTAAAACCGAAACAATGATAAACGCCATTTGGATGGCTACACTAATCAGTCCTGGAGTGAGATATTCCTGATAATTATAATCCGGATTGTATAAAGTATAAGTATTCAGTTTTATAGGTTGTATTAAAGCTGATGCTTGCTGTATCGGCATTCCTTGTTTGGTGAGTTTTTGTAAAACCACAGCCAAACCACCTTTTATCACAACGCCGGCAGCATCTTTATAAATCATCTTCGAGGCCACTAAAGAAGCAGCATTGGTATAAACAACAATGGTTGCATTTTTTGAATTTTTAACATCCTTTTCTAGATTTTTCGGAATATATACCGCACCTACCACTTTTCCGGAAAGGATAAGATTTTCGACATCTTTCTCACTTTTTGCTACTGTTGTAAAATTAATGGTTTTCGTAGCATTCATCATGTCGGTAAGCTTTCTGGAAACTTCAGATTGATCTTCATCCCAAATAGCTACCGGTAGATTTTCAGCAAATTTATTTTGATAAAGATATCCATAAAATAAAAATAATATCGGCGGCACGATAATTCCTACCACATAAAATACGGGCAAACTGAAAAGTCGTTTCCATTCTCGGAAGATGATTTTAAGAAGATTTTTCATTTTATTCTTCATTATTATTATCAAATCCATATTTCTTAAGAAAACCTTCATATTCATCAATAAAATTTTTATGTAAATGATGTTCTTTTTGATTTTTAATGTAGAAATAGATTTTTTCTAATTGTGATTCTGAAACCGAAAAAGCAGCATATCCAGTTTGCCATGCGAATTTTCCAGACATCAAATTGGATTGATTAACGATGTGCGAACTTACTCCTTTTACCGTTTTTATTACCTCAGCAATGGATTTTTGAGGGTTTAATAAAAATAAACAATGTACATGATCTGGCATGCCATTAATAATCTTAACAGGACAGCCTAAATCTTTAAATTCATCATATAAAAATTGATGAATGGTTTTTTCGATTTCGGGATGAATAAGCGACTCTCTTAGTTTTGTTGCCCAAATTGCATGTATCCAAAGTTTGTTGAATGAATGTGACATGACATTGTTTTTTTATTTTTTTCATTGCCCACGGTTTCAACCGTGGCTTTTGTAATGTCCCCATCGTTGAAACGATGGGTTATGATCTCAAATATTTTTTAAAACCCAATCGCTTCATTATTTTTTTCATTGCCTACGGTTTCAACAGTGGTGCTTTTGTAATGTTCCATCGTTGAAACGATGGGTTATGATCTCAAATATTTTTTAAAACCCAATCGCTTCATTATTTTTTTTCATTGCCCACGGTTTCAACCGTGGCTTTTGTAATGTCCCCATCGTTGAAACGATGGGTTATGATTCCCAATATTATTTAAAACACTATTCTTTTAATCTTGGTCTTTCAAAATCAATTCCGCGGTCATTCCCACTCTCAGCCCCTGTATTTTATTCATATCGATTGGTGTACATTTAATTTTAAAAGTTCGAAGCTGGAATTGTCCTTTTTGGTTTTCGGGGACAAAATCGGCATAACCCATTGCTGGAGCGAGTTCTGTGACTCTGGCGGAAATTTCTTCAGGCATTACTCCCGGAATTTTTATTTTTACCAAACTACCTTTTTCCAATTTTGACATTTGATCTTGTCTCAAATTAAAAGAAATTGAAAAAGAATGGTCTTTTTGAATGGTCATCATCGGATAACCGGCATTTACCATTTCTCCGGTTTTTGAAATGAGACTGGAAATAATTCCTGAAGTCGGAGCTTTTACAATTGATTTTTCTTTAATTTGTTGGGTAAGTTTTTCAGCGTTTTTTGCTTGATTTACTAAGGCTTCAGCTTTATTTCTCATTTGTTGGTTACCCCCTTTTTCCAAAAGTTCAACATTCAATTTTGCAGTTTCCAATTCTTTTTGAGCCGCTTGATATCTAAATTTTACCAAATCATATTCTTGTCCGGAAACTACACCTTCTTTATAGAGTTGAGAAAATCTGGAATAAGTTTTTTCCATCAATATCATTTGGTCTTTAGCTATTTTTTGAAGGTTTCTTGCCGATTCTACAATTTCAGGAGCAGCACCTCTGTCGGCTAAATCTTTGGTGTTTTCTGCAATAACAATTGCGTCCAAAGCCTGTTGCTGAATAGTATTCATTTCTTCATCTTTCAAAATAGCAAGCGTTTGTCCGGCTTTCACTTCATCGCCTTCATGTACAAAAACCGAATCTATTCTTCCGGGCAAAGAAGACGAAACATCAACAAACTCGGCATCTACCATTCCGATAATTTTTATGGAATTGTCATTTTTTCCTGATTTTTTTACCAAAAGAAAAATTCCGGTAATTATTAATATAATGATAGGGATAAGTACAGCCCAATAATTTTTAAATGTTTTTTGCATCTTAATTAGTTTATTAAAGTAGTGATGTTTTCAGGTTGTCCATTAAGGAAATAATAAGTTGCCAATGCTGTTTGATAAGCAACTAAGGAAGTGTAATACAATTTTTCTGAAGCATATTGAAATTGTAAAGCGTCATTTACATCTTTCACAGAAGAAAGACTGTTTTCCATTCTTTTTCGTATCATTTCGGTTGTGGTATAAGTTTCTTTTCTGGCAGCATCCAAAGTTTGAGATTGATTTTGGAAAGCTTTTAATTTATTCTGTGCCAATTGGATAGCAAGATTTACAGATTCTTGTTTTTGTTGAATAAGCAATTCGGATTCTTTTACTAAAGATTGGGCAGCTTTTATTTTATTTTGATTTTCAAAACCATTAAAAATCGTCCATTGCATTTCAACACCAATCATCCAAGGAGGAGTGATAAGCGGTAAATCTTTTCTTAAAAATTGAGCATTGCCGATTGCGAAAATATTAGGATGATTCAAAGATTTCGCAACCTTCAATGCGATATTAGCTTCTTCTTTTTTGGCGTTGAGTAAACGGATGTCGGTATTGTTTTCGGTTTGTATTTTTATTAAAGAATCTAATGAAGCGTAATTTTCAGGAATCTTTTCAGAAATTTCCAAAGGTGCATCCAAAGGCATACCCATCAATTGTTTTAAAGTCAAAATGGCATTTTCTTTTTCTAATTTCAGGTTTTCCAAGCTTGTTTTACCTTGCATGAGGGAAACATTTGCCCATTGTTTTTGATAAGCGGGGATAATTTCTGCTTTTAATAAATTTTTCGCATATTTTTCATTTTTCTCTAAAGAAATCAGTTTTTGCTCTTCCTTTTCAATCATAGAATTAAAATACAAAACCTGTAGATATTGCAGTGTAACATTATAAGTAATGAGATCTTTGGCATTTTCTAAATTAATTTCACTTGAATGAAATTGTTGTTTTTTCAAGTTTTGAATTGCTCTTAATTTTCCTCCCAAATATATCGGTTGTCTTACAACAATTCCTGCTAAGAAATAATCTTGCTTGCTGATGGCGGGATTGTAATTGGGATACGCCGAAGAAATAATATCTCTGGAAGTTTGATAGATCATATCCCGAACATTTTGATTGAGCGGATTTCCGGTGATTTGTTCGTAAATGGTTGCCGCAGCATTGGCAGATTGTTGTGCCGAACCCTCTACAATTCCATCTTTCGTTTGTTGTAGATTGATTTCTATGGGTTTCCCTAAATAATTATATCCTGCCAACAAATCTATTTTGGGCAAAATATTTTTCTTGCTTCCTTCATATTGCTTCTTGTTGGTTTCCACCGATTGTTTTGACAATGCGATCGCTGTATTGCTTTCTGTGGCTTTGGCAATGCATTCTTTTAGGGAAAGGGTTTGGGTATATCCTATTTGAAAAAAAAGGATTGTGAAAATGTACTGTATTTTTCGTCTAATCATATTCAGTTTTTATACTTTTTAACCAAAATTTATATTTACTTATAAAGAAGTGAAGTTAAAACAGCAACCTCGACTGAGATTGCTGCTGAACATTTATTCATCAATTTTACCGTACATTTTTTGGTACAAATTCAGGTATCGTTCTTTGACCATTTTTCGTTTTAGTTTCATGGTTGGGGTCAACAAGCCAAGATCGATAGACCATACTTCTGGGGTGAGTTCTATTTTTTTTATTTGTTCCCAATGCCCCAATTTGGTATTTAGATAGTCGATTTCTTTTTCTATTCTTGCTTTCAATTCTGGGCTCTTTGCCATTTCGGCAGGTGTTTTCCCGATATTGATGTTTTTTCTCTCGGCCCAATGACCTGCGAATACAAAATCGGGCTGTACAAAAGCACAAGGCATTTTTTCGCCTTCGCCAACCACCATGATTTGTTCAATGAATTTTGAAGCTTTGGCAAGATTTTCAATAACCTGCGGAGCGATGTATTTTCCACCGGAAGTTTTGAACATTTCTTTTTTACGATCGGTAATTTTCAAAAAACCTTCTGCATCAATATGTCCAATATCACCGGTTTTGAAGTAACCTTCTTCGGTAAAAGCTTCACGGGTTTGTTCTTCGTTTTTAAAATAACCTTGAGTGATGGACGGACCTTTCACTGTAATTTCTCCATCTTCTTGGATTTTTACAATAAGGTTGTTTAACGGATGTCCAACGGTTCCCACTTTCATTTTGTCCATAGAATTTACAGAAATCACGGGTGAGGTTTCGGTCAGTCCGTATCCTTCTAAGATGGGGATTCCGGCATTCCAAAACATTCTGTTGAGTCGCTCGGAAAGCGCTGCAGAACCCGAAACCAAGGTGATTAACTCGCCACCTAAACCTTCTCTCCATTTTTTGAAAACCAATTTATCAGCGATGATTTCGGAGATGGAAGATGGTTTTTTTGTGATGTCTTTTTTTGCTTTGTTAACGCCAAGAGCCCATAAGAATATTTTTGATTTTAGTCCGCCCGCACTGGTTCCTTTATCGTAAATTTTATCGTAAACTTTTTCGATAAGCCTTGGGACTACGGTCATGTAGTGGGGTTTTACTTCTTTGATGTTTTCGCCCATTTTTTCTATACTTTCGGCAAAATAAATGGATATGCCGCTGTAGGTGAAAAGGTAGAAAATCATTCTTTCGAAAATGTGACAAATAGGCAAAAAGCTTAAAGCTCGGGTGTCTTCGATACTCAATCCTTTTTTTCTAGGGATTCTGGAGTCAGAAGCCAAAACATTGGACACGATATTTTTATGTGTGAGCATAACGCCTTTTGGTCTTCCTGTGGTTCCGGAGGTGTAGATGAGTGTTGCCAAATCATCTTCGTTGATGGAGTTGGATAGATCTTCGACTTCGTTTTGTGTACTTTCGTTTTCTCCCAAATCAACAATTTCTTGCCAATTGGCTACGCCATCCAATTCGTCAAAGGAGAATACGCCTTCTAAAGAACTGATTTTATGTTTTACAGAATTTACCTTGTCGTAAAGGCCTTTGTCGGAAACAAAACAGTATTTTACTTCTGCGTTGTTGAAAATATATTCATAATCTTCAGCAGAAATGGTAGGGTAAACCGGAACGGTTACTGCACCAATTTGCAGAATGCCATAGTCCATAACGGCCCATTCTGTACGAGTAGCCGATGTGATGATGGCAATTTTGTCTCCGGGCTGTATGCCCAATTTCAATAATCCTCTGGAAACTTTATTTCCTAAATTAATGAACTCTTGTGTGGAGATCTTTTCCCACTCACCGTTGTATTTGGTAGCATACATTGTGGATTGAGGATATTTCACTAATGCATGTTGTGCGAAATCAAATAATCTTTTTATACTCATTATTTTTGAGGATTTTATGTTAAAAATGTATAATATGTAAAAATATCCTTTTAAAACTAAATAACCAAATTTTTTTTAAAAAGATTTATGCTAAAAATTGTATTTTTACACGCAAACAATTTATATAAATTATGAATTTCAATTTATCAGAAGAACAGCTGATGATTCAGCAAGCAGCAAGAGATTTTGCTCAAAATGAACTTTTACCTGGAGTGATCGAGAGAGATCGTGATCAGAAATTCCCAACTGAACAAGTGAAGAAAATGGCAGAACTTGGCTTCTTAGGAATGATGGTTGATCCAAAATACGGAGGATCCGGATTGGATGCTGTATCCTATGTTGTTGCAATGGAAGAAATTGCAAAAGTAGATGCTTCTGCAGCTGTAGTAATGTCGGTGAACAACTCTTTGGTTTGCGCCGGTCTGGAAAAATATGCAAACGAAGATCAAAAACAAAAATACCTGGTGCCATTGGCAAGTGGACAAGTAATTGGTGCATTCGCATTGTCTGAGCCAGAAGCCGGATCTGATGCTACTTCACAAAAAACGACAGCAGAAGATAAAGGAGATTATTATTTGTTAAATGGTATTAAAAACTGGATTACCAACGGAGGAACTGCGCAATATTATATCGTGATCGCACATACCAATCCTGAGAAAAAACACAAAGGAATCAACGCTTTCATCGTTGAAAAAGGATGGGAAGGTTTTGAAATTGGTTTGAAAGAAGATAAAATGGGGATTAGAGGTTCCGATACGCATTCTTTGATCTTCAACAATGTAAAAGTGCCAAAAGAAAACAGAATCGGTGAAGACGGATTCGGATTCAACTTTGCAATGGCGGTTCTTAACGGTGGCCGTATTGGTATTGCTTCTCAAGCATTGGGTATAGCCTCTGGTGCTTATGAGTTGGCTTTGAAATATGCAAAAACCAGAAAAGCTTTCGGTACAGAAATTATCAACCACCAAGCAATAGCATTCAAATTAGCAGATATGGCAACTCAAATTACGGCTGCTAGAATGTTGTGCTACAAAGCGGCTTCTGAAAAAGATCAAGGTTTGGACATCTCCGAAAGTGGAGCGATGGCTAAATTGTATGCGTCTCAAGTAGCGATGGATACTACGGTAGAAGCGGTACAAATTCATGGTGGTTATGGTTATGTTAAAGAATATCATGTGGAAAGATTGATGCGTGATGCTAAAATTACTCAAATCTATGAAGGGACATCTGAAATTCAAAAAATTGTAATTTCTCGTTCGATTTCCAAAAAATAAATTATATTTGCTTAGGATTTTGATAATAAAATTTATCTTATCCTATGAATATTATAATTTATTAACATGAAATATTTTTGGATTTTCTGCAGTATTCTGCTTTTGTTTTTCGGAACCTTTGTTTGGTATAAATACTATTTTGTTTTTGGCGAAGGAGTGAAGTCCGGAGTCCTAAACTATGCTGTGAAAAAAGGAAATCTTTTTAAAACCTACGAAGGAAAGCTGATACAACAAGGCTTTGGTGCAAATGCCAAAAGCGGAAATTTGATGAGTTATGAGTTCGAATTTTCTGTGGAAGACGACAAGGTTTTCCAGGAATTAGAAACCAATAACGGCAAAACATTCGATTTGCATTACAAAGAGTATCATGGCATTTTACCATGGCGCGGAAATACAAAATACATCGTGGACAAAATTGTCAATGTGCAATAATTTCTAAAGTCTTCCAATTAATTTTGGAAGACTTTTTTATTCTAATTTTCTTAATTTTGAGATATATTTTTAAAACATTTACGATGAAAACATTAAGAAAAACAATTCTTTCTCTCGGATTACTTCTGTCAGGATGGGGTTTTGCACAGACGAGCATGCTTAACTCATTAAAGGTTGGGCTCAATATTGGTGCTGTATTACCTGTTGAAAACGCCAATATTTCTGCAGGATTGGATATGGCTTATCAAAATCTAGTTACACCACATTTTGGATTGGGGATTGCAACAGGATACAGTCATTATTTTGGAAAAAATAGATCGTTAATAGGCGGTTCCATTCATAATAATGATGTTGGGCTTGTGCCAGCAGCCATGTTATTAAGGTACTATCCCGCAAGAACAGGATTTTATTTTGGTGCCGATCTTGGTTATGGATTTTTGGTGGGTGATGATAGGGTATCTTCTAATTTTACCGTAGAAAGACCTGATGGAGGCTTTTATATAAAACCAGAACTCGGATACCACAATAGAAACTGGAATTTTTTCCTTCATTATCAAAAAGTTTTTACAGGATCTAAAGGCGAGATTGGAGACCAAAAATATAACATAGGAAGTCTCGGCTTAGGATTTTCTTACAATATTGCATTGGGTAAATAATAGAAAAAGTCCCTTGTCAAAATTATGACAAGGGACTTTTTTGTTTTTAAATGCCAAACTAGTATCTGTAGTACTCAGGTTTATAAGGCCCTTCGACCTCTACACCGATGTATTTTGCTTGTTCGTCAGAAAGTGTTTCTAGCTCAACTCCAATTTTCTTCAGGTGTAAGAAAGCTACTTTTTCGTCCAATTTCTTAGGAAGCATATACACTTTGTTTTCGTATGCCTCAGAGTTGGTCCACAGTTCGATTTGAGCCAAAGTCTGGTTAGAGAATGAGTTGGACATCACGAAAGAGGGATGACCCGTTGCGCAACCCAAGTTTACCAATCTACCTTCTGCCAAGATAATGATCTCGTTTCCGTCCACATTGTAGATGTCTACTTGTGGCTTCACTTCGTATTTGGTGTTTCCGTAGTTATCGTTCAACCAAGCCATATCGATTTCGTTATCGAAGTGTCCGATGTTGCAAACGATGGTTTTGTCTTTCATTTTTTTGAAATGCTCACCTCTTACGATGTTGAAATTTCCTGTCGTTGTGATGATGACATCTGCATTTTCAATCACATTTTCCAATTTTTTAACTTCATAGCCTTCCATAGCAGCTTGTAGCGCACAGATTGGGTCTATTTCGGTAACAGTAACGATAGAGCCAGCACCTCTGAAAGAAGCAGCGGTACCTTTACCCACATCACCAAAACCACAAACAACCACTCTTTTACCTGCCAACATCACATCGGTGGCTCTTCTGATGGCATCTACAGCAGATTCTCTACATCCGTATTTGTTGTCGAATTTGGATTTGGTAACAGAATCGTTTACATTAATCGCTGGCATCACCAAAGTTCCGTTAGCCATTCTTTCGTACAGTCTGTGTACGCCTGTTGTGGTTTCTTCAGAAAGTCCTTTGATGTCTTTGGTAAGTTCCGGATATTTGTCAAAAACCATATTGGTTAGGTCTCCACCATCGTCCAAGATCATGTTCAAAGGTTTTTTGTCTTCGCCAAAGAAAATGGTTTGTTCGATACACCAGTCAAATTCTTCTGCATTCATTCCCTTCCAAGCGTAAACCGGGATTCCCGCAGCAGCAATTGCAGCAGCAGCATGATCCTGTGTCGAGAAAATATTACAAGAAGACCAAGTAACATCTGCACCTAGAGCGACCAAAGTCTCAATAAGTACAGCAGTTTGTATGGTCATGTGAAGGCATCCCGCAATTCTTGCACCTTTTAGCGGTTGGCTAGGTCCGTATTCTTCACGGATGGCCATCAAACCTGGCATT
Source organism: Amniculibacterium sp. G2-70 (assembly GCF_014353055.1). GTDB lineage: Bacteria > Bacteroidota > Bacteroidia > Flavobacteriales > Weeksellaceae > Amniculibacterium > Amniculibacterium aquaticum. Next base: position 539,028 of record NZ_CP060698.1, on the reverse strand, counting down.
TCGGCTTCTGCCAATGTAATTTCTTTTCTTCCCCATTCTGCTAGAGAAATGTCCTTTACTTTGTAAGGTACATATTGTGTTGTTGTTTCCATATAGTATCTTGGATATTATTATTAAAAGTAAAAAATGACCCTCAACGAGTCAAAAAATTTTTGCAAATTTACAAACTATAATTCGTGTTACAAAATATGCCTTTTTTTAAAGATTATAACGACGATCAGGCTAAAATATTGGTCTGGAAGTACGATGAAACCGATGTTTTTAATGAAAAACAATTGATAATTCCAGAAGATTTTGAGAAAGTGATAAACTACCATCCAAAAAAAAAGCTGGAATACCTAATGATTCGACAGATGCTTGCCGATACTTTGCCCAATCATCGTATTTTATACAGAACCATTGGCCAGCCTTATCTTTTCCCAAAGGATTGTTTTATCTCGATTTCTCATTCGTTTCCATTTGCATCGTTGGCGATTTCTGAAAAAAGAATCGGGATCGATCTGGAGAAAATTAACGATAAAATCCAAAGAATCCGACATAAATTCATCAATCAAAATGAAGAAGAATGGATTTCTAAAATGGATAACCAAACTGAAGTCTTGGTCGTGATTTGGGCCATAAAAGAGGCGTTGTATAAATTGCATCCTAGCAAATACTGGTCGCTGAAGAAGCATTATGAAGTTGAAGAATTTGATTTGAATTCTCTATCACAAATTTCTTGTCGCGTTTTCGATGCCGATTTTGAAGATGTTTACCAAGCAGATGTTTTCAAGTTAGAAAATTATTATTATGCCATCATCGAAGAAAATCATCAATTGAATTTCAAGATGGGTAAAGATGTTTTATTTTAATACCGATTTTTCAAGGTTAGATTTCATTGGTTTTATAGCTTTCAGTAGTTCTTCTCAGTTGGGTTGCTACATCACTGATCAGTTCCAAAATCTTTCTGATGTTGGTCAGTTGCGTGAGTGTTGTGATGCGGTTGGGATCTCTTGCATCGTAGATTTCATTTTCTAAAATTTGATTTCTTCTTTTTTCCAACATTTGATCCAATTCCGTGTCTTCTGGTTGTATTTTGGCTAAAGAATTGTTGCTGTCGTCCCATTTTTCTTGGTTCAGGACGGCATTTATTCTTTGCAACTCCGTTCCTATTTTCTTTTCCCAAGCATCAAAATCAATTTCTGTAAACTGCTTTTTACTGTCGTAATATTGGGATAACGAAGCGATATAGGCCGTTAATAAATGCGAAGTATTTACAAATTCCAACACCGTTTCCATTTTTTTCTTCTGATTTTTAGGATCCGAAAGCATTCTTTGAAAATTGTCGGACAAATTAGCAAGAGAGATGATGGCATCTTTTCTTCGCATTTTATACTCTTGTGTTGGTACAGATTGGTCTTTTAGCTGTTGAATTACGGTATGAAAATAGCTGTAATTGCTCATTGCCGAGCGTTTCATCAGATTCAGATTTTGGCTGTGCTCCCAAACCGGAAACACGAAATAGGAGGTAAGGAAAATAACAATTCCAGCAATAATGGTATCAATAATACGGTCTTTGAAAATAACATTTACCTGTCCGGGACTCAAAAAGTTGAACGACAAGAAAATGTAAATGGTCATAAAGAAAACCGCCCAAGCATATCGATCTTTCAGAAAGCTGAAGCACATGATCATGGAAAAGATGAAAATGCCCAACAAAGCATATCCGTTGTGGATGTACGACATGATGAAGTATGCAACTACAGCACCTGAAAATGTTCCGTAAACCCTCAATAAAGTTCTGTGTTTGGTCACGCTGTATGCCGGTCGCATGATGGCCAAAATGGTAATGAGAATCCAATACGAATGTCCAATTCCCAAGAAAGTGAATTTCGAGAGGGCATAGCCTACCACCAACGCCGTTGTGATGCGGATGGCATTTTTGAAATGTGCCGATTGCAAACTGATGTGGTTGCTGAGAACCTTCAGGTTCAGTTTTTCACTTTTGGGTGCAAACTGGTTAAGATCCAAGCCGGTAGAAAGGCTTTTGGCGTTTTTAATATCTTGGTTCAGAACCTGATACATGGTGCTGATGTCCTTTGTGATTTCATTGATTCTGGATAAAACAATTCGTAGGGACATAAAGTCTTCCATATTGTCGGCATTCAGATTTTTGGATCGCATTTGGAAATAATCTTGATGCAGGCGATCCAATCGTTCGTGGTAGTCAACCAAAGCAGAAGATTTGATCCCACTTTGCAAAGAAATTCCAATATTAGATATTTCATTGGCCAAAACGATGAGGTAATCGTGGATTTTGGTCAGGATTTTTTCTTCATCAAAACTATGGTGAATTTTGGAATAATCGTTCTCTGAGGTGAATAATTTTTCGTAAAGATCAATCGAGTTTAAAAACATCAACATCAACAAACGACTGGTAGTGGTCGATTCGTTAACGATTTCTCGGGTTTTAAAAACAACCTCTCTCGTGTCTTCTTGCAGGTTTTTTATCACCACTTGTTTGGCAATTACCTCACGGTTCAGTTGGTCGATTTCTTTGTCCTGAAGATAAAATTTTGATTTTATTTTCAAAAAATTAGCTAACTCCAAATAATTTTCACCAATCATCTGACTGGCCAATTTATAAGGTTGAATGCTGGTGACAACGATAAAAACCAATAAAAACCACAGGGCTCCAGCCAAGAAAATCGCCATACTCAACAGGACATGATGATGGAAAAACTGCCCATCGATAAAAATGGAAAATACCACCAAAGTCAGACCGCCAACCGCTGCCATTCGGATTCCGTACACACCAATCAGGGTGAAAAACATCCCGAATACAATAAGTTCTAAAAAAATTAGTGGAGGATAATCCTTTAAAAATCCAGCAACACCAATCACAAACATAAAGCTGATGATGGTCAGGATCAAGGTATTCCTTCTTCTGATGTAAGGTCCAGGCATATCGGTAAGTCCTACAAAAGAGGTCGCAAGTGGAAAGAGAAAATACTCCTTCAAGACACCAAAATAGGCAAGGACAATACTCGGTATGGCAATGGCTAAAGAAATCCTAACCGCAGACGAAATGTACTGACTGGTCATGAATTTTTTTAATTCGGAACTGTAATTCATCAAAGAAAATTAGATTTTACAAAATTAAATGAAAAGTAGCGATTCTATACGGATTTTAGGGTATATTTTTTTAAGATTTTGGCTATCTTTGGAAAAATTATCATTAATTATGAAGAAATTAACCCTAACGGTCATTGCGGCATCTGGAATGATGATGCTAAACTCTTGTGTTGCAACTAAAGGTCAAGATGGAAAACCCGGTCAAGATGGAAAATCTTTTTCAACATCTCAAAAAGATGAAGGCATCAATCATGCCTACATGGATCCTTCGGTAAGACCACAAGACGATTTTTATAATTTCGTAAATGGTGGTTGGATGAAAACCGCTGTTATCCCTTCGGATAAAGCTTCTTGGGGAAGTTTCAACGGGTTGAGAGAAGAGGTGGATGTGGCTTCATTGGGGATTTTAAATAAAATTCTTTCAGAAAAATACACTCCCAATTCCGAAGGCGAAAAAATCCAAGCGTTGTACGGATCTTTCATGGATTGGAAAAGTAGAAACGCACAAGGTATTAACCCTATAAAATCCGATTTGGCAAAAATCGATGGGCTAAAATCCATTGCCGATCTTCAAAAATATTTGTTAGAAGCAACTAAAAAAGGAGATAACCCTTTTTACAATTGGTACGCCTCTGCTGATATGAAAAATTCTAAGATGAATGCCGTATATCTTGGCGGCCCGGCTCTTGGTTTGGGCAAAGATTACTACCAAAAACAAAGCGAGTCCAATACCAAAACCATTGCCGAATATCAAAAATATGTCGCCTCCATGATGTCTGTTTTGGGTGATAAAACTCCAGATCAAACGGCACAGAGAATTGTTGGTTTCGAAAAACAATTGGCCAGCAATCTTTTGACTTTAGAACAAGGTCGTGATGCGAACCTCAGATACAACCCCAAAAATGTTTCCGAACTTTCCTCTTTGGTAACTCACATCGACTTGCCAAATTATTTGAAAACCGTTGGGGTGAGTACCGATAAAGTCATCATCGGTGAGTTGAAGTACTACCAAACCATGGATTCTTGGATGAACGAAAGGACACTTCCGTTGATTAAAGACTACATGAAATTCCACATGATTTCCGGTAGCGCCGGTAGTTTGGATCAGAAATTAGACGACATGAAGTTCGATTTTTACTCCAAATATATGCAAGGACAAAAAGAACAAAGACCGATGGATAAAAGAGGTTTGGGTGTTGTGAATGGAGTTTTGGGAGAGGCTTTTGGTAAATTGTATGTCGAAAAATATTTTACCCCAGAAGCCAAAGCCAAAATGGTGGAATATGTAGATTATATCCGCAAGGCCTTCAAGCAACATATCGCAGACCTCGATTGGATGTCGCCAGAAACCAAAGTGAAAGCTCAGGACAAACTTGCAAAATTCACCGTGAAAATTGCGTATCCTGACCAATGGAAAGATTATTCGAAATTACAATTGACTTCACCAGAAAACGGAGGATCGTATTATTCTAATCTGGAAAAAATTTCAGAGTGGAATTATCAAAAGAAATTAGACAAAGTAGGAAAACCTGTGGATAAAGCCGAATGGGGCATGTCACCACAAACGGTGAACGCCTATTACAGCCCATCCAACAACGAAATCGTTTTCCCGGCTGCCATTTTGCAACCGCCATTCTTCAACTTCAAGGCAGATCCAGCCATTAATTTTGGTGGAATAGGTGCTGTTATCGGTCACGAAATTTCACACGGATTCGACGATTCCGGAGCTCGTTTTGATGGCGATGGTAACCTGAACAACTGGTGGACCGATACGGATAAGAAAAATTTTGATGCCAAAGTTCAGCAATTGGCCAACCAATACAACAAATACGAACCGGTAAAAGGTACTTTTGTAAATGGTAAATTTACTTCCGGAGAAAATATTGGCGATCTTGGTGGGATCAATGTTGCGTACACCGCATTACAAATGTATCTGAAAGACCATGGAAGTGTAAAACCAATTTCTGGACTTAACCAAGATCAACGATTCTTCATGAGTTGGGCTACGGTTTGGAGAACCAAATCTACCGACCAATACATGATGAATCAAGTGAAAACCGATCCGCACTCTCCAGGATTTTTCCGTGCTTTCGGACCTTTGGTAAATATGCCATCTTTCCAAAAAGCATTTGACATCAAACAAGGAGACAAAATGTATGTGGCGCCAAAAGATCAAATTAAAATTTGGTAGTTTAAGATCATCAATAAAAAAAGGGGTTTTCGATTTTCGGAGACCTCTTTTTTTATGAAAATTATTTGAAAAACCATTCAATGAAGAAATACCAAATACCTATTGTGACAAAAGAAATAGGAATTCCAAAGCCTATCATCATATTGGCCAAACGGGGTTTTAAGCCGTGTTGCGCTGCAATAATGGATGCCGTAATCATGGATGCCATGGCAGCTTCTATAATTGATACTTTAATTGGTAAGCCTTCCTGTTGTAAAACGATGGCGTATAAAGTAAATATAATACTGGGGATAACGATTAGCTTGAAAAAAAGTCCTAAGATTAAGAAATCCCAATGTTTACTTCTTTTTTCTATTTTTAACTGATAACCAACGGATACCAATGCCAATGGGGAAACGGTTGCACTAAGTTTTTCAAAAACTTCATGAATTTCAATAGGAAAATTTATTTTGAAAGCCGCCATACTGATCCCAATCAAAAAAGCAATAAAGGCCGGAAATCGAAATACCTTTCCGGCAATAGATTTTAAGTCACTTTCTCCTTTAGAATAGACCGTAGCAATGACAATTCCTAATGTACTAAGTACCACAAAAGTACCAGGAAGGTCAACAATAATCAGGGTTTTAATTCCTTCGTCCCCATAAAGGGATTCTACGATTGGGATGCCTACAAATGAAGTATTCCCAAGGCCTACGGTCAAAATTAAACACCCTCGAAGTGCCTTGGACCAGCCTAATCTCTTGCCTAAAGTATTGAAAAATAGAAAAGAAACAATAAAAGTAATCCAAGCAACTCCAGCAGGAAATAGCAAGTCCCATCCCAGCTTAACTTTTGGTAAATAATACAATGCCATTGCCGGTAGAGAAATGAATAAAATAAATTGGTTGAGTACCAAGTGGGTGTTTTTTGGAAATGCTGGAATTTTTTTAATCAAAATCCCAATGAAGATGCATGAAAATAATAGTATAAGACTGGACATTTTATTGTAAAAGTTTGCAAAGTTACATGTTTGAAGGACTAAATCGGAGCGTATGTGTATATTTTAATTATTTGAAATTTCAATCGTTCAATATTTTGCTCAAAAACTCCATTTCTTTCTTCTATCTTTGCACACATTTTTTAAACTAAGAATATGATTTCTGTAAACGATATAGCGGTACAATTTGGTGCAACAACTTTATTTTCAGGGGTGAGTTTTACCATCAACGAAAACGATAAAATCGCCTTGATGGGGAAAAACGGCGCCGGAAAATCGACACTTCTCAAGATCGTTGCCGGCATCAACAAAGCCAGCTCCGGGAATATCGCTGCTCCCAAAGAAGCGGTAATTGCCTATCTTCCTCAGCATTTGCTTACCGAAGATCATTGTACCGTGCGCGAAGAAGCTTCTAAAGCCTTTGCCGAATATCTTTCCATGAAAACAAGGATTGATGAAATCAACGATCAATTGACCGTAAGAACCGATTACGAAAGCGATGATTACATGAAACTCATCGAAGAAGTTTCTGAACTGAGCGAAAAATTTTATTCCATAGAAGAAGTAAATTACGATGCCGAAGTCGAAAAAGTACTGAAAGGAATGGGCTTTTTAGCGGAAGATCTGGATAGGCCAACCTCAGAATTTTCTGGTGGATGGAGAATGCGTATCGAATTGGCAAAAATATTACTCAGACAACCGGATCTCATTCTTCTGGATGAGCCTACCAATCACCTGGATATCGAGTCGATACAGTGGTTGGAAGATTTCCTGAAAAACCAAGCCAAAGCCGTGATGGTCATTTCCCACGACCGAGCTTTTGTGGACAACATCACCAACAGAACCATTGAAGTAACGATGGGCAGAATCTACGATTACAAAGCAAAATATTCGGATTATCTGGTGCTGAGACAGGAAAGAAGAGAGCAACAGATGAAGCAATACATCGAGCAACAAAAGATGATTGCCGAAACCAAAGAATTTATCGAAAGATTCAAAGGAACTTATTCCAAAACCCTTCAGGTGCAATCTCGAGTGAAGATGTTGGAAAAATTGGATATTATTCAGGTAGATGAGGTCGATACTTCGGCTCTGAAACTGAAATTTCCACCGGCAGCAAGATCCGGACAGTATCCTGTAATCGTCAACGAAATGTCTAAAAACTATGGCGACCATGTCGTTTTCAAAGAAGCCAATTTGGTGATCGAAAGAGGTCAGAAAGTGGCCTTTGTAGGAAAAAATGGCGAAGGAAAATCCACCATGATCAAAGCCATCATGGACGAAATTGATTTTGACGGCAAGGTGGAAATCGGACACAATGTTCAGGTGGGTTATTTTGCCCAAAACCAAGCTTCGTTGTTGGACGGTGATCTTACCATTTTCGAAACCGTAGATCGCATTGCCGAAGGCGATATCCGTACCCAAATCAAAAATATTTTGGGAGCTTTCATGTTCAAAGGCGATGATATCGATAAAAAAGTGAAAGTGCTTTCCGGAGGAGAGAAAACCCGTTTGGCAATGGTGAAATTGTTGCTAGAACCGTACAATGTTCTGATCCTCGATGAGCCCACCAACCATTTGGACATGAAAACCAAAGACATCATCAAAGATGCCTTGAAGGATTTTGACGGAACCGTAGTTTTGGTCTCTCACGACAGGGATTTCTTAGACGGTTTGGCAGAAAAAGTATTCGAGTTCGGTAACAAAAGAGTTCGTGAACATTTCGAAGGCATCACCGAATTTTTGGCCAACAAAAAAATGGAAAGCTTGAAGGAAATTGAAAGCAATTAGGTAGAATTATTTTTAGAACCCGTGATTAAGCTTTCAGACTCAAAATTAAAATTGTTTAATTGAGCCGGTCTGTGAAGAAATTATCGTAAACTTACATCTAAAAATTTGCCATGTCCATCGTACGAAAAAACAATATTCAACTTCAAAACCCCGAAACAAAAGCCTTCTTGGCGGATGCTTTTTATCCGGATCAAGCAGAGAATTTACCCTTAATCATCTTTTGTCATGGGTACAAAGGTTATAAAGATTGGGGTGCTTGGAATCTTATGGCCGAAAAATTTGCGGAAAACGGATATTTTTTTGTGAAATTTAATTATTCGCACAACGGAACATCGTTGGATCAGCCTACAGATTTTGCAGATCTGGAAGCTTTTGGAAACGATAATTATTCCAAACAACTTTCAGATTTAGAATGGGTTATCGATTATTTTTCAAAAAATGCAAGAGTCAACCCGGAAAATATTATCCTGATGGGACATTCCCGTGGTGGTGGATTGGTCACTGTAAAAGCAGCTGAAGACAAAAGGGTGAAAAAACTAATCACTTTGGCCGGGGTGGATACTTTGGATTTTTTCCCCAAAGGCGATCGTTTTGAAGAATGGAAGAAGAATGGCGTTTTCTACTCCAAAAATGGAAGAACTCAGCAAGAAATGCCGCATTATTTCCAAATTTTTGAAGATTATCAGCGAAATAGTAACCGATACAATGTTGGCAACAAAGCCCGATCTTTCCACGGCCAAAGCCTCATCATCCACGGTTCTGCGGACGAAGCGGTTGCTCTGTCTGCAGCTGAACATTTGCATGCTTGGCTTAAAGATTCGGATTTAAAAATCATCGAAAATGCCCATCATACTTTTGGTGCGAAAGAACCTTGGGAGTCCGGAAACCTGCCACAAGACTTGGAAGTAGCCGTTGAAACGGCTCTTCATTTTTTAAAATAATCGTAATTTTGTTTCATTAAATTTTCGATCATGAAACTTATTTTAGAATCTCAGAATGTCCAAGATTATTTGGAAGAGATTCCATCGATCATCGATTTTCATCAACCTTTGGTTCAAGAAAAAATTAAAAATATTTGTTCTCAAACCGATATTCCGTTGGAAAGGGCAAAATTGGCTTTTGAAATGGCAAGAGATGAAATTCAGCATTCTTTTGATTTGAATTCTGAAAAAATTAGTATTTCTGCAGAGGAAACTTTAGAAAATAAAGAAGGTATTTGTTTTGCAAAATCTCATTTATTGGCCGCTTTGCTCCGAGGAATGGGTATTCCTGCAGGGTTCTGCTACCAAAGGGTATTAAGAAAAGGAAGTCTTGATTCTGGTTATGCATTGCACGGACTCAATGCTGTTTTCTTGCCCGAAATTGGTTGGCTTCGCTTGGATCCTCGAGGAAATAAACCTGGAGTTGATGCTCAGTTTTCGGTGGAAAAAGAGCAATTGGCTTATCCCATTCGTACCGAATTGGGAGAGGTGGATTATCCGCAGGTTTTTATAAAACCCAACACGAAAGTCTTGGATGCCATGACAAATTCTGAAAATTGCAAACAACTTTTCTTTAATCGTCCAGAAGTTTTAGAATCGTCATTTTAGAGATGAATTTGAACTTTATAATTTTGATGGGCACAAAATTTAATATTGATTCTTCCATCAAAAAAATTATTTTTGTCGGATAAATTTTTATTAAATGCTGACACTACTTTCCGTATTGGAATTTCCGAATTTTGCCGAACCGCAGATCTGGATCTCACTTCTCACCCTTACTTTTTTAGAAATAGTTTTAGGGGTAGACAACATTATTTTTATCTCCATTATTTCCAACAAATTGCCGGAAGCCAAACAAAAACAAGCCCGCAACATCGGTTTGGTATTGGCCATGGTTTTCCGTGTGATGTTGCTGTTGATGCTCAATTGGATCATCGGCCTCAAAGATCCCGTGATGTCCTTGGGTTGGATACACGAACCGGGTACCGAAAATGCAATAGAACTGAGTTGGAAAGACATAATTCTGCTGGCAGGAGGTGTTTTCTTGATTGCAAAATCAACTTTCGAAATTCATGGGAAAATGCAAGGTGGACATGCCGATCATGCTCCTAAAACAGCCTCGTCCGGATTGTTGATGACCGTTATTCTACAAATTATTTTGGTGGATATGGTTTTCTCATTGGATTCTATCCTTACCGCAGTAGGATTGGTGGACAATGTGGTTCTGATGATTATTGCTGTGGTGATTTCCATTGGAATTATGATGCTTTTCGCGGGTAAAATCTCGGCCATTATCAATAAATATCCAAGCTTACAGATGTTGGCGTTGTCTTTCTTGGTGGTAATTGGAGTGATGTTGGTGTCCGAAGGAATCCATCAACATGTGAGCAAAAACATCATCTACTCGTGTTTGGCATTTAGTTTAATAGTCGAAATGTTGAACATTACCATGAGAAACAAACAAGAAAAAGCCCTTCAGATTAATCCTGAATTGAACGAGGATCTAAGCATCAAAGAAGAAAAGTAATTTTTCTAAAATTCAACTAAGTACATAACAAAAATTGTAACAGCTATATAGGAATCTGATAAAAACCACATAGAAACATAGAATTATTGGTAATAAGATTGCATAGTTGCACTTAGTATCCGTCAAAGACGGATTTCTATTGTGTACTACTCGTATTTATTTTCGCAACAAAGACACTATCTATGCACCTATGTGGTTTTGATTAAGCTATTCTATTTTTTGTCATGTATTAAAAAAAATCAAATAAAAAAATCCGTTTTCGTGTTGAAAACGGATTTTTATTTTATGTTTTTAGCAATTCCCAAGCATCTTCAATCTGATGAAGATGTAGAAGTTTTTGTGCCTCTCGATGCAAGTTTTCATCTGCCGAATATTCGCCTGCAGGATGTTGTTCTACATTGGCGAGCATGCCCAAATCATTTCCTGTGAATACCGTACTGAACTTGATTTCTTTCGGTAAATTGTCAAAACCAATTCCCAGAGTTACCAAAGGTTTCGGTACTTCGAACAAGTTGTCGGCATTGTTTCTGGAGTACCAATTTCCGCCCAATCTAGCGACCATATCCAATTTTTTCTGATCCAGATTTCCGTTTTCGTCCAAGTACTCTTCACGAATATGGATTTTTACCACTTCGCAAATGATGAGGTTTCCGGCACCGCCTTCTGTACCCAAATGTTTTACTTCTTGTACTTTGCATTCGAAATTCACCGGGCATTCTTCAATAAGTTTAGGACTTACCAAATCGGCATCTTTCATGTTGAAACCGGCTTTGATGAACTCGTTTTCATCTTTTCCATATTCTGTAGAAGCTAAAGAAACCTGCTGAACAATAGGGTAGTTTACCGTGCCGATCACCACTTCCGGAACTTCCAAAATATTTTCCAAAGTATGTTTTGTCGTATTGTCCCTCACCCTTCTCGCTGGAGAAAAAATTAAAATTGGTGGTTGGGTGCTGAACATGTTGAAAAAACTAAAAGGCGAAAGGTTGATCTTTCCGTCTTTGTCTACGGTAGATGCAAAGGCGATGGGTCTCGGCGAAATGGCCGTTTGCATAATGGTTTGCAACTGTACCGTGCTAATATCTTTTGGGAGAACTGTTTTCATTTCAAGTTAAAAAGTGGCTGTAATTGTTTACTTAATCGTAGTGGTATCTGCATTTTGCAATGAGGATTTGGTCGTTTTCATATTTATAAATGAGTCGATGTTCGTCATCTATTCTTCTGGACCAAAAACCGGAATATTTATGCTTCAAGGCTTCTGGCTTACCAATTCCGTCAAAAGGATTTCTAGAAATATCTTTTAGAAGTTCGTTGATTCTTTTCAGTTTCTTTTTGTCTGTTTTTTGCCAAAACAAATAATCTTCCCAAGATTCATCAACAAAAATATATTTCATCTTAGTCGTCGATCAATGGTTTGCTGAAGGAGTTATCCTTTTTCAATTTTTCAATAGCCGAATCCAATCTCATTTCGTTCTTTTTTGAGCTCAATTCATGATTGGTGGCCATCAGAGAATTGTATTCATCCAAGGACATCACAACGATGCCAGAATCTTTTCCACGATTGATAATCAAGGTTTCAAAGTTTTTTGAAACCTTGTCCAAATAGGTTTTTATATCTTTTCTAAAATCGGATACGCTGGCTATTAACATAATTCGATGTATTTGTTTGTACAAATTTATGTACAAAATTGAATATTTCAAAATTGTATTATTTATTTGGTAAACCGCTTGATTTGGTTTGATGTTATTTTGCCGGTAAAACTTTTCCTGATACTTCACCAAAACCTACACGGATACCGTCTTTCTCAGCATAACCTCTCATGATGATGGTGTCGTGATCTTCAATAAATTTTCTTTCGCTTCCGTTGGAAAGTTTCAAAGGTTCAGTACCTCTCCAAGTCAGTTCCAACATGGATCCGAAAGAAGATTTTTCGCTACCGGAAATGGTTCCGCTGGCATACATGTCGCCTACTTCAACATTACAACCGTTCACGGTGTGGTGCGCCAATTGTTGACTCATGTTCCAATACATAAAGTTGTAGTTGCTTTTGGAAATTAGGTTTTCTTCACCATTTTCCGGTTGAAGATAAACTTCCAGGTTGATGTCGAAATTTTTATCACCTTCGAATTTCAAATAATCCAAAACCTCAGGATCTTGTTTAGGAGAAGCGGTTCTGAAAGGTTCCAACGCTTCTAAAGTAACCACCCAAGGAGAGATGGAGCTGCAGAAATTTTTTCCTAAAAATGGTCCTAACGGAACATATTCCCAAGATTGAATGTCTCTTGCCGACCAGTCGTTGAAGATCACCATTCCGAAGATGGCATCTTCTGCTTCTTTGGTAGAAATGGATTCGCCCAATTCTGTATTTCTATTCACGATGAACGCCATTTCCAACTCGAAATCCAATTGTTTGGACGGACCAAAAACCGGTTTTTCGGCATCGGCAGGTTTCATTTGCCCTTTGGGTCTGTGGAAATCGACACCGGAAACAACGATGGACGAAGCTCTACCATGATAGCCCACAGGAAGGTGTTTCCAGTTCGGGAGCAATGCGTTTGCAGGATCTCTGAACATTTTCCCAACATTGGTGGCGTGTTCTATACTGCTGTAGAAATCGGTATAGTTTTGAACATGAATCGGCATGAGCATTTCCACTTTATCCAAGTCGTAGAAGCATTCTTCAATGGTTTTTTGATCCAATGATAGGGGAGAGCCTTCTGAGAAAAGTTCTTGCAATCTTTTTCTAACAGCAGAAGTGGTATTTTTTCCAAGTTCAATAAACTCATTCAGGGTGTACGCTTCAAAAACATTTTCTTTCAGCCCAGCGATGTCATCAAAAAAACTGTAATCATAAAGAGAAGCCAAATCGACCACCATATCGCCAATTCGTGTGGCACAAGCAATGTATTCTTTATTAAAAACAGCAACCCCAAACGGGATGTTATGGATGGAAAAATCGGATTGTTTTTCGTCGTAGGAAATGAAAGATTTCATAATGTTATACTTTATTTGATTTTTTTGATTTTCTTAAATAATCCTCATTCAAGAGGAATTGGAATGCGTAAAAGTACAAAAAAAACGATGAATTGGGTGATAACAATTCTTTCTAAATGTAAAAATGACTAACTTTGTTTCTATAATTTTCTAAAATAGAATACGATGAAAAAATTAATGTCAGCTGTAATTTTTACAGGAATTATTGCGTTTTCTTCATGCAATCAAAGCATCAATGCACAGACTAATAATCTAGCAGTAACAGAGTATGCCAATGAATTAAAAAAGAATCCTGAAATTCAATTGATTGATGTGAGAACGCCTGAAGAGTTTGCCGATGGTCATTTGGAAAATGCGGTGAACATCGATTGGAACAGTAAGAGTTTTGACAAACTGGTTTCAACATTAGACAAGAAAAAACCTGTATTTGTCTATTGTCTCAGTGGTGGTAGAAGCGAAAAAGCGGCTAATAAATTAACTAAAATAGGATTTCTGTCGGTAACCAATTTGGCTGGTGGCATGATGAAGTGGCGCGGTGAAAACCTACCTGAAGTGAAAGGACAAGTCGCTCAAAATAGGGGTATGGACACGGCTGAATATGAAACTCTTATTGGTAATACTCCGGTTTTGTTGGTAGATTTCTATGCCGATTGGTGTGCTCCGTGCAAAAAAATGAAGCCGTATTTGGACGAAATCGATAAAAAAATGTCCAAAGAGGTAAAGGTGCTTCGTATTAATGTGGATAAGAATAAACATTTGGTTAATAATTTAGGAATTGATGCATTGCCTGTTCTGAGATTGTATAAAAACAAGAATTTGGTGTGGAACAAACAAGGTTTTGTGCCTAAAGAAGAAGTGCTGAAAAAGTTAGCAGAAATTAAAAAATAATACATCGAGTCGATCTTAGGATCGACTTTTTTATTCGGAAATGGGGATTGGATCTTTTAAAATAAATGAAAAATCCATCTTCTTTTCGTTTCTGCTAATGGTCATGAAAATCTCCTTACCTTCTTCGGATTTCATGAGGTTGATGAGGTCTTGCAAGGACAGGTTAGAGGCAGGTTTTCCGTTGATGGCCAGGATGATGTCGTCTTTTTTTAGTCCCGATTGATCTGCTGGAGAGTTGGGTCTGCATGCAGCAATTGCAAAAACGGGTTTCAACTGAAATTTGTATTGAAAGTTCGAAAAAACGGCATTCTCATCTTCATTTTTCTTATGTTTTTTTTCGTCCATGCTCACCCAAATTTTTTCCCATTGCATGCCTTGATGTTTAAATTCTAAGCCACTCATGTTGAAATGATAGGGATCATCAAAGTCTTTATTCTTTTTTAAGTAGATTTTTTGGTTTTTATAATCAAAAACGACATCAAATCTTTTAAGAATTTCATCGCCTACGGATCCTACGCGGTTGGTGACAAGGTTCAGACTTTTTATGGCCTCGTCATCGGGCAATGAAACGGTTGTTTTGTTTAGCATAAATGAGCCAAAATTTACGGTACTTATCCGACTTTTTTTACCGTGGATATCACCATTAAAGCCTCTGCCCAGATAGTCTTCAAAAAATGGAGCTCCCAGCTGGAAGTTCTCGATTTTGTTTGGGAATAACCACAAAGCATCGCTATTTCCTGTGTCGATTAATAATTTGGATTTTTTATTATCGCTTTTTAATTGGACTTGAGCTTCAAGGTAGGGTTTGTTGTTTTCTATTGAAATGGGGATTTCTTGGTAGTTTTTAGTTTTTCTTTTTGCTAAAACACGGTCTTTGTATAAAGTTATTCTTTTCTTTTGGTAATCTATTTTTACCGGATGATTTTCAAAGAAATCATAACCGATAATTCCATTTACAGGGATGCCAATTTGTGAAGAAAAATTAAAATCGGTATTGAGGATGATGTACAAAGTATGAGAATTGTCCAATAGTTTTCCAATTTCTAATTTATTATTTTTTGAAACCAAACCTTGGGTTTCGGTTCCTTCACCCAGACCCGTAAAATTAATTTTCTCCGTATTTTTCAGGGTGATTTCTTTTTCTTCTATGCTAAAAATGATGGTTTCAGAAACCCCCGTATCCAAAAGCAAAGTCATCGGGATTCCGTTGATTTCAGATTCAATAAAAATAAGGTTGTTGATCAGACGAAAAGGAATTTTTATTTGACTCGTGTTTTCAGGAATTTGAAGTCCATTCTGTCCGAAAATCAAATTGAAAAAAAATAAAAGTATGAATACTGGATATTTCATAGTTTAAAATTAGTCTTTTTTCTAGATTCAACAATTTTTCCGATTCATTCTTTGTGTTTTTTTTACATGAGTGATGAATAGCCGCTGTAATTTTATAATTTCATAATTTGTTGAAGAAAACTGACTTCCCTCATTTCAAATTTTAAAGATTAAGCGTATTTTTGAACATTATTAAAAATCACACAAATACTTGTATTATGTCGAAATATGTTAGTATAGAAGAAGCGGTTTCTGTCGTTAAAAGCGGAAATAGAATTTTTGGTCATGGAAGCGCCTGTACTCCTAATGTTTTTTATGATGAATTGGCCAAGCAATCGGCTAATCTTCGTGGAGTAGAGTTGGTATCCATCACCCAACAAGGAAATGTAGAAATTGCAAAACCTCAATATAAAGATTCTTTTTACATCAACTCATTGTTTACTTCCACTCCGGTTCGCGAAGCCGTAAATTGTGAGAGAGGAGATTTTATTCCCATTTTCTTATCCGAAATTCCAACTTTATTTAGAAATAATATTCTTCCGTTGGATGTGTCTATTGTTACTGTTTCTCCTCCGGATCAGCACGGATACTGCTCTTTAGGGACTTCTGTAGATGTAGCCAGAGCAGCTGTTGATTCGGCCAAAACTGTTGTAGCAATTGTTAACCCTAAAATGCCTAGAACCCATGGAGACTCTATGGTACATGTGGACAGAATTGATAAAATGGTATGGCATGAAGAAGAATTGATGACCTTAGATTACGGAGCAAAAGTTACCGATGTCGAATTGCAAATTGGTAAAAATGTTGCCGAACTTATCGATGACAAAGCGACCATACAAATGGGGATTGGGACCATTCCGGATGCCGTATTAAAAGCTTTGAGTAACCATAAAGATTTGGGAATTCATACCGAAATGCTCAGTGATGGAGCCATAGACCTAATCTTGAAAGATGTGGTGAACAATAAATACAAAGGAACACACATCAACAGAACGATTACTGCATTTTGTTTTGGGACTAAAAAATTGTATGATTTTGTAGACGATAATCCATCCATCGCTTTTATGGATGTTCAGCATGTTAATTTCCCAATTAACATCATGAAAAATAAAAGAATGCACGCCATCAATTCGGCAATAGAAATCGATCTTACCGGTCAGGTTTGTGCAGACTCTATCGGTACTTATCAGTACAGTGGAATAGGTGGACAAATGGATTTTATGCGTGGTGCAGCACTTTCTGAAGGTGGAAAACCCATTATGGCTATTTCCTCCAGAACCAACAAAGGTGTGCCAAGAATTGTTCCTTTCCTAAAGCAAGGTGCAGGAGTGGTAACCACCAGAGGGCACATCCATTATGTTTGTACCGAATACGGAACGGCCTATCTTTACGGGAAAAGCTTGAGACAAAGAGCAAAAGCTCTTATCGAAATTTCTCACCCGGATGATAGAGAAATGCTAGAAAGAGCCGCTTTCGAAAGATTTAAAGTTGAAATTTAAACTTCTTTTATACCTGTAAGACTGTCAGATTTGGCAGTCTTTTTTTGCAAATTAATTGTAAAATATTTTGCAAAATGCTGATGTTGAATGCTTTGTGAAAGTTTTGAGATCATTGTTTCTATTTCAGGAATAATTATTGTATAGTTGTTCGTGTTAAAATTTAACTATGAAAAATAAATTTGCAATCGTTTTTTCTCTAATCGTTCTTGCAGCCTGTGAGCCAGGTGATGTACAAAAAACCAAAGATGCCATCAGTTCTGCGGAAGAGTTGATGAATAAAACTACAGACGGGATGAAAACCCTAGACTCTATTTCCAAAATTATTGGGGATACAGCGCAAGTCAACTCTCAAATTAAAAACATTCAGAAGCAAATAGATGAACATCGTAACAACGGGACTTTGGATCATTTTGATGTTGATTCAATGGTAAAAGTTGCCAAAAAATCGGTTCCTGAACTAACGAAAAAAGCAGAAACCATCAAGGCCATCGATTCTGCAGCTACTGCTCTTAAAAACACCGATAATCCGGTAGAAATCGTAAGTTCTGTAGCAAAAATTTTGGATCAATTGGGAAATGATAAAACCGTATCCAACCCAAAAAATGAAACGAAATCCGAAGTAAAGAAAGAAGTTGCGCCTCCTTCTTCTGAAAGAATAGAAATTCGAGATAACGCGACACAATTGGTTTCCGATCCGTTGATACAAACGGCAAAAATGGATTTTGGAGTTCAGAATTTAACAACGACCAATCAAAAATTAAACGATGTATTAAGTCAATATAATGTTGTTATTTCATCAGATAAAACCATAACCGAAGAAGGTCAGCATAAAAAAGAACTTGTTTTGGAGATGCCCAACAACCAATTTTCTCGTTTTATTGGTGATTTAGAAAGTGAATTCGGCAGTCCAAAATTCAAATTAATAGAATCAACAGGAAGCGATAGGATTTCCGAACAAAAATCGACCGTACAACTTAGTTTTACAGAAAACGCATCTTTGGCAAATACTGCTTTTGAAACGGAAAATCCCTCTGAAGGCACTAAAGATGAAGGTGTAGGTGCTGCATTTGCAAAAGGTTGGGATGGACTTTCTAAGGTAGGCTTGTGGCTAATTCCTTTTTGGCCTTTGTTTTTAATTGGTGGATTGCTGTGGTTTTTTATTTCAAAATTTTCAAAGAAAAAAGAAAGTAAATTGCCTCAACAAGAGTATCACAGGACGGAAAATATGGATTCTTCCGAAACCAACAATATCGTCGAGGATGCTCAACCCAAGAACGACGATACCGATTATTCTAAATTTATGCCTAAATAACAAAAGGCTGCTCGATTTGGGCAGCCTTTTTCGTATATTTCTAGTGGATTATTCCTGACTTCTGTCTTCTTTATGGTTGCTTTCGTCTTCCAACCAGGAAGTTAGATAACTGGTGTCTTCCACTTTCATCGCTTCTTCAGTCAACTTCAAAGGTCTGAAAGGATCTACCATAACGGCATATTCTTCAGTTGATTTTTTTCCGATACTTCTTTCCATTGCTCCAGGATGTGGTCCATGAACGATGCCACCAGGATGTAGGGTAAAGTCCATCAAATCGATATGGTTACGGCTCATAAAATCGCCTTCGGTGTAGAATAAAACTTCGTCCGAATCGATATTGGAGTGATTGTACGGTGCCGGAATGGCTTGTGGATGGTAGTCGTACAGACGAGCTACAAATGAACAAATTACAAAATTATGAGCTTCGAAATTTTGATGAATTGGCGGTGGTAGATGCACTCTACCGGTGATGGGCTCAAAATTTTTGATGTTGAATTTGTACGGGTAGAAGAAGCCGTCCCAACCCACAACATCAAAAGGATGTGTGGCATAAATGAAATCCCAAAGTTGGTTTTCTTTTTTTACTTTAATTAAAAATTCGCCTTTTTGGTCGATGGGTTCAACAAAAGTTGGCGCTACAATGTCTCTTTCACAAAAAGGAGAGTGTTCTAGCAATTGTCCAAACTCGTTTCTGTATCTTTTCGGTGTGTATATTGGAGAGTTGGCTTCAATAAAAAGAAAAACATTATTTTCCGTAGAAAATTCCATTTGGTAGATCGTTCCTCTTGGTACTATCAAATAATCGCCTTGTTCAAAATCCAGATTTCCCAGCATGGTTTTCATGGTACCTTTACCTTCGTGTACGAAAAGCATCTCGTCGCAATCTCCATTTTTATAGAAATAATCCATGGATTTTTTTGGCTTGGCTAATCCCATTTTCAGGTCGTTGTTGAACATGAGTATCTTTCTACTGTCCATAAAATCGTTCTCAGGACTTACATCTTTCCCCTTGAACATTCTTGGAGTAGCATTTTTTTCAATTGCAATTTTTGGACTTACATCTACGGCATCGCCCACACGAAGGATCTGAGTAGGTCTGTGGATGTGATACAGTAATGATGAAATTCCATGAAAACCTTCGGTACCGAAGAGTTGTTCGTAGTAGAATTTGTCATCTTTCGATTTGAAGATGGTATGTCTTTTTTGTGGGATATTTCCCAGTTTTTCGTATCTCATTTTTATAGATTATGATTTTTGTAAAATTACTATTTTTTTTGTTTTTATATGGTACTAATTTCTCAATTGTATCACAAAAAAACGAAAACCTACAGGCGATGCTGCAGGTTTTATCTTTTCTTTTGTTGATGAAAGTGTGTCAATATTTTAGGAAGCAAAGTGAAGTAGTGCTTCATAAAATTCTTCTTCTTGTATGCCCAATTGCTGACAAAGCAGACGAGCGGCTTCGATGTATTGAGCGTTTTGTGTGCTGCTTTTTATCGAGATCAGTCCAAGGTCTGTTTCTAAAGAAATCATTTCGCCATTTTCTTGATGATCAGGTGTGGTAAAAGGGATTTTTCTAAAATATTTTTCTGCCGATTGAATGGCTTTTGTTAGTTTTTCATTTTCTTGGTTGTAGATAACAATTCCTCCGGAGGTAATGCTGTTTAAGAAATCCGGATAGTGCTCGGAATAATCCGTTACTACAGCAATGGTGGGCTCTAAAGAGCAAATGTTATCGTTGTTTTTGTCTAGGGCTAGCAATACAAAATCATTCTGATTGTGGCTGATGGTTTCATCAAATTTTACAGCATCTATGGTTTTACCCAAAAAATCCAAAGTAGATAGGGTAAGGTTGAAAATGTGCTCACTGCCTTCTCCAACGACTGCAACTCTTGTTTGTTGTTTATATTGATTTTTCAAAATACGATTTTATAAATTGTTCGATTGGGTATTTTTATCCTGTAGTTTTTTTGCTTTCAGCTCTTCATCGTAATCGTGTAAGATATTGAATTCGTTGGTTTGCTCGATAGCGGTCATGATTTTGTCCAAAATTTGCTGTGCATTTTCGTTGTCGTAATCGATATCCAATGGTGCTTTGAATTCTAGAGTTGGTTTTACTCCTGTAACTTTCACTCGAAGTCCTTTTTTGTCAAAAGCCCTACGGAATCCGTTTATTTTGATAGGAATTACAACGGGTCTTTGGTTTTTCACCAATTTGGCCGTTCCTTTTCTTCCTTGTGCAAATGCGGTGGTAGTCCCTTGTGGAAAGGTGATGACCCAACCTGTGGAAAGGGCTTTCATGATGTTATCTACCTCGTTCAAGTCTACCATTCGGTTTACATTTTTTCCTTCTGCCCTCCAAGTTCTTTTTACGGTAACAGCACCTGCCAATTTGAAAATTTTGGAGAGTATTCCTTTGTTCATGGTCTCTTCGGCTGCGATATAATAAAAATCGACCTTAGGATTCAGGAGGTAAACCGGGTTTTTTATGGAGTTCATATAACCGTTGTTGGCAGCACAGAAAGCATGATACATGGCTGCAACATCGGCAAAATAAGTTTGATGATTGGATACGAACAATACATTAGAATCAGGCAATCCCAAAAGGTTTTCGGTACCGGAAATTTTTAGTTTGTTGAAACCGTTAAATCTTCTATAGGAAATCATTCCTAAAATAAAGATAATCAACCTTTTCAAGATATACAGATGTCCGAATGCATCGGTAAATATACTTTTCTTCGACATTTTTTATGGTACAAGAAATGCAAAAATATTATAAATTTTTGAGTATTTGGCTAAATTCAAACAAAATCATGGAGGTGGCACCCCAGATGTGGTATCCCTGGTACTCAATTACCGGTACTTCGACTCCTCTGGATGATGGAAGTGCTTTAAGCTCTGGACTGGAACTGAGTTTTACAAGGTCCGAAACTCGAAACTCAATAAGCTCTACAGCCTCGCTCTCTTGCAATTTGAATTTTGGATTTTTTTTGGTAAATGAAATAAAGGGATGTACAAAAAAATTACTTGGTGGTATGTACATGGGACTCATCTCACGGATGATTTTTACATAATGCTTGTCGATGCCAATTTCTTCAGAAGTTTCTCGGATGGCAGTTTCTGCAAAGTTGAGGTCTTCTGGATCACGACTGCCACCTGGAAAGGAAACTTGTCCACTGTGTTTGTCGTGTGCGTTTATCGTTCTTTGCATCAGAGGGAAGTACCATTCGTTATCTTTTAGGTACAAAAGAATGTTAACCGCAGCAAATCTAGGGTTCTTCTCTAAAATTTCTTCGTAACTGTACAAGGGTCTGTACGGTGGCGAGTAGATTTTATGAGCATTTTCGCCCAAGAGATCGGCGTTTTTAATTTTTTCGATTAAATCTTTCCCAATGCTTTTCATAGTTCAAATATAGTTCAAAATAAGGAATAATTGCATAGGTATTCTTCAATTTTGTATGCAGACTCGGTCTTTGGATTTTGAATATTTCATGGAATATGATAAAAAAAGACTGTCGATTTGGACAGTCTTTATTTAGATAAATTTTTGGGATTTTTAGTTAGAATCTCCCATCAATTCTTCTTTATTGGCATTGTAAATTTTATATTCCAAGTATTTAAAACTATCTCTCGGAATGATGGTCACCCATTTTTTGTATTTAAAAAACCATTTCATCTGTATGCTGTTCAGCCCTTTGGTTAGGTAGGCTTCAACAAAAGGATGTACATGGAGGAAAAGTTTTCCTTTTTCACTTTGCATGAGGTTGCGGATGGTTTCACCCATTCTTTCGATCACCACTATTGGCGCTAGGATTTCTCCATCGGCATTTGGGTTTTCTTCTTTGGTTTCAATGTATTTTTCTGGTCTTACCCTTTGTCTGGTCATTTGTATCAGACCAAATTTACTTGGGGGCAGGATTTTATGTTTCGCCTTGTCACGATTCATTTCATTTTTAAAATGTTCGTGCAATTCTCTTCGGTGATCCGGATTGACCATGTCAATAAAATCCACCACGATAATACCTCCCATATCTCTCAGTCGTAGTTGTCTTGCTATTTCTGTAGCCGCCATTTTGTTCACATTCAGTGCATGGTCTTTGTTGGTGGCAGAGTTGATGTTGGGGCCGGAGTTTACATCCACTACATGTAGGGCTTCTGTATGTTCTATCACCAGATAGGCGCCTTTAGAGCTTGGGATGTTTACATGTTTACCAAAGCTTTGTTTCAGTTGTTTCTCGACATTGTAATATTCTAACAATGGGATGTGAGAGTCGTAAAACTGAACAATATTTTTTCTTTCAGGAGCGATAAGTTCTATGTAATTGCGCATGTCGCTTGACAATTGCTCGTCGTCGCAAATAATGCTTACAAATTCTGCATTAAAGTTATCTCTAAGTATGGCCGATGCTTTATCCTCTTCGCTTAAAACTTTGGAGGGTACTTTATTTTTTTGAATATTTTTAAAAGTAGTTTCCCATTTTTCGATTAGGGAATTCATGTCGTTGTGCAGTTCAGCTACTTTTTTTCCTTCGGCTACGGTTCTGATAATTACGCCAAAGCCTTCGGGTTTGATACTTTCGATTAGGGTACGAAGTCTATCTTTTTCTTCTGTACTTCTTATTTTTTTTGAAATTGAAACTTTATTGTCGAAAGGGATTAGGACAAGAAAACGACCTGTAAGTGATATTTGGGTAGAGATTCTTGGTCCTTTGGTGGATATGGGTTCTTTTGTAATTTGCAACAAAACCACATCGTCTTTTGCAATTACTTTGTCCACCGTGCCGTGTTTGTCAATTTCTTTTTGAGTTTCAAAATTTTTCAGACCGGCAGTCTGCTGTTTTTTGTGGAAAGTATCTTTAATGAATTTTTGATAACTTAAAAAATCTGGACCTAAGTCCTGATAGTGTAAAAATGCATCTTTTTCGTAACCAATATTTACAAAAGCTGCATTAAGGTTGGGTGCCAATTTTTTTACTTTGCCTAAAAACAAATCGCCTACCACAAACTCGTTTTGGTCTTCTTCCTCGTGCAATTCAAAGAGGCGGCCATCTTCGAGTAGGGCAATTTTTGTGCGATCATCTTCATGAGAAATAATCAATTCTTTCTTCATTGCTCTTGTTTGTTAGGCTTTTCCTGGTTTGGTAGGAAAAGTAGTTGTTTAGATTTAGTTCTATTAGGATACTCAATTGTAATTTATTTTTTAATAATTGAGTAAAAACAAAAATATAGTTAATGAAAGTTTTTAAAATTTTCATCAACTATATTTTATATGGGTTTAGAAAAATTATTTTTTCTTATGTCTGTTAGCTCTTCTTCTTTTCTTTCTCTTGTGAGTCGCTACCTTGTGTCTTTTTCTTTTTTTACCGCTTGGCATAATCTTATAGTTTTAAAAAGTTAATATTCAGTGAATTATTTTACTTGTACTTTTGTTTTTACTTTTTCTACAAAAGTCTTTGATGGTTTGAAAGCCGGAATGTTGTGCGCCGGAATTTCGATTGCAGTATTTTTTGAAATATTTCTTCCCGTTTTTGCTGCTCTGGTCTTGATGATGAATGACCCAAAACCTCTAAGATAAACATTGTCTCCGCTGTACATAGATGTTCTTATCTCTTGCATGAAAGCTTCGATAACTTTCTGAGTCTCATTCTTTTCTGTTCCCAATTTATTAGAGATAATATTTACCAATTCTGCCTTTGTCATTTCCTTTATTTATTTATAATTTTGGTGTGCAAATATAAAACTAATTTTTGAAAACTAACAAACAAAACC
This sequence comes from Amniculibacterium sp. G2-70, assembly GCF_014353055.1. Lineage (GTDB taxonomy): Bacteria > Bacteroidota > Bacteroidia > Flavobacteriales > Weeksellaceae > Amniculibacterium > Amniculibacterium aquaticum. The sequence continues at coordinate 514,656 of NZ_CP060698.1, read as the reverse complement.
CTGATTTTCCACACCTTGGTGAAAAATTATTGAAATGGTACGATTTTCATGGCCGTGACCTGCCATTTCGAAATACTCAAACTCCTTATAATATATGGATCAGTGAAATTATTTTTCAACAAACCCGTATAGATCAAGGTCTGTCGTATTATACTAAATTTATTCATCGATTCCCAACGATTTCGGATTTGGCAGTGGCTCCACAAGATGAAGTCTTATTGTATTGGAAGGGTTTAGGCTATTATTCCAGAGCTCTTAATTTGCATAAAACAGCTAAAATTATTCATGTCGATAGAAATGGGATTTTCCCTACGGCTTATCAAGATCTTTTAAAGTTGCCCGGAATTGGCAAGTACACGGCAGCGGCCATAGTAAGCATTTGTTACGGCGTTGCAATGCCAGCAGTCGATGGTAATTTTTATCGAGTTTTTAGTCGTTTGTTTGCTGATGATTTTGATGTGTCGAACGCTTCTGCTTTTCAATATTATTCAGATTTGGCCTTGAGGGTGATGCCTAAGACAAATCCTGGAGAATTTAACCAAGCGATTATGGATCTAGGATCTTCGATGTGCAAACCCAAAAATCCAGATTGCGAAAAATGCCCTTTTGTGGACGATTGCTTGGCTTTTCAGCTGGGAAAAGTACAAGAGTTTCCTTACAAATCCAAAAAACAAAAAGTTTCAGAACAATCGATGGACTATTATTTTATCACCTTTCAAGACCGGTTTTTTATACAACAACGAGACGATCTTGGGATTTGGAAAAAACTTTTTGAGCTCCCACAGACATTGCCCGATCGACTTTCAGAATGCATCGTTTCTACATCAACCGTAGAACATAAACTCTCTCATCGGAAATTGAAAATTAATTTCCACCATGTGGTTGTAGAAGATGAAAAGGATTTTATTTCCATCGCGAAGTCCAACTCAAATATTTGTATAAATCCTTTGCAGTTGCAACGCTACGCATTTCCCAAACCCATCGATAATTATTTAAAAACAAGGGCGTTTTCTTCTTCAATCCCATTAAATTCTTTGTGAAGAATATGAGCAACTTCCGATTAAAAATGTATTTTTGCCGAATGCTTAAAAAAATAGTCTTTGTTTTATTAGGAAGTCTTCTGTTTTCATGTTCAGAAGACGCACATCCAAAACCGTATGGAGAGCTTCGTTTGGAATATCCAAAGGCTCAATACCAAAAGTTTGATGCCTGTTCTTATGATTTTGAATATTCGAATTTTGCAAAAATCACGGATGCCAAAAAACCATGTTGGTATTACATCGATTACCCGGAAATGAAGGCAAAGGTATTTATTACCTATTTCCCAATAAAAAATGATTTCGTTCAGCATGTCAAAGAATCCGAGAAAATGGTTTACGAACACACCATTAAGGCAAGTTCTATCGATACGAAATCGTTCAACTATCCCGATAGAAAAGTTTACGGAAATTTCTACGAACTCAAAGGGCAAAGTGCTTCAAACATTCAGTTTTACATTACCGATAGCACCAAGCATTATGTTACAGGAAACTTATACTTCAACACAAGACCCAAGCCGGACTCTTTAGCTCCTGCTGTTGGATACATCAAACAAGATCTATTAAGATTAATCGATACATTTCATTGGAAATAATTTTAACATTAAAAAATACTTAGAAAATATGAAACTTATTGCAGTAGGGACGGTTGCTTTTGACGCCATTGAAACCCCTTTCGGAAAAACAGATAAAATATTAGGTGGAGCTGCAACTTACATCGGTCTTGCCGCTGCCGCTATGAAAACTCCAGTTCATTTGGTGTCCGTAATCGGTGGAGATTTTCCACAAGATTATCTGGATATGATGACCGGAAAAGGCATCAACCTGGACGGTGTAGAAATGGTGAAAGAAGGAAAAACCTTTTTCTGGAGCGGAAAGTACCACAACGATCTCAATACTCGAGATACTTTGGCTACTGAGCTGAATGTTTTGGAAAATTTCGATCCTAAAATTCCGGAATCGGCTCAAGATGCAGAAGTTCTATTGATGGGGAATCTTCATCCTGCTGTACAACTTTCGGTATTAGAAAAAATGAACAACAGACCAAAATTGGTGGTCTTGGATACCATGAATTTTTGGATGGATCATACTTGGGATCTTTTGATGGAAGTTATTGCCAAAACCGATGTCATTACCATCAACGACGAAGAAGCAAGACAGCTTTCCGGAGAATATTCTTTGGTGAAAGCCGCTAAAAAAATTCACGAATTGGGACCTAAATATGTGATCATCAAAAAAGGAGAACACGGTGCTTTGCTTTTCCATGAAGGGAGAATTTTTGCCATTCCGGCATTGCCATTAGAAGAGGTTTTCGATCCAACAGGTGCAGGAGATACTTTTGCCGGAGGTTTTGTTTCCTACCTTGCGAAAAAAGGAGATTTTTCCTTTGAAAATATGAAAGCAGCCATTATCGCAGGTTCTGCAATGGCATCGTTTACGGTAGAGAAATTTGGAACCGAAAGGTTAGAAGAAATTACAGAAACCGATATCTTAAATCGCGTGAACGACTTCAAAGAACTTACCACTTTTGATGTGGTTATCTAATAAAATATCAATTTTAAGAAATAATTATCATTAATTTTTGGACGCTATTGTCCATAGAATTATATATTTGCAATTCTATTAAAAATTAAATATGACGAAAAAAATAAATTTAACCTTAATATTAGGATTTTTTATGCTCCTTTTTACGGTTAAAATGAATGCGCAATTGAAACCAGGTGAAATGGTGGACGGGATAGCGGCTGTAATTGGTAACGAAATTGTGTTGGAGTCCGATGTACAGGAGCAAATGAACTATGCCAAACAGCAAGGTGAGAAAATTACCGACAAATGCCAATTTATGGAGAGAATTCTTAGCCAGAAACTCTTGATCAACGAAGCCAAAAAAGATACTTTGATTGAGAAAAGAGATGCTGCAATCCGTGAAAGAGCAAACGAAAAGTACAACCAAATGCTGATGTCTTTCCCGGACGAAAAAACCATGCTGGATGCCTATAAATTCCGTACCGGTTTCGAAATGAAAAATGCCATCGAAAAAATAGATATTGATAGCTATTACGGTCAGTCAAAATACCAAAGAATCACCGAAAAAGTAGATGTAACACCCAACGAAGTTACCAATTTCTATACCACCAATCAGTACCAACTTCCTGAGGTAAAAGACGAAGTAACTTTGGCTAAAATCTCTATGTTTCCTGTGCTTACCGAAGCCCATAAACAAGAAATTATCGATCGTTTGAAGAAAATAAAACAAGATATTTTGGGAGGCGAATCTTTTGACAGCCAAGCCAGAATTTATTCTGAAGACGAAGGAAGTGCTGCAAACGGTGGTCTGTACAAAAACATATCGAAAGGACAAATGGTAAAACCTTTTGAAGCAGCAGCTCTTAACTTGCAAGAAGGTGAAATTTCTGATCCCATCGAATCCGAATTCGGGTTTCATATCATTCAATTGATCAAAAAAGCAGGTAAAAAATACGATGCCAAGCACATCTTGATTAAATCGACTCCAAACGACGAAGAGATGGCGAATGCTAAGAAAGAATTGGAAAAAATAAAGCAAAGCATTTTGGACGGTAAAATGACTTTTAAAGAAGCTGCATTCAAATATTCCGACGATAAAAAAACAAAATTTAACGGCGGAGTTATGGCCGATGAAAACGGTGATAAGATTGAAAAATTAAACCTTCCTCCAACTCTAGGTTACCACATTGCCGGACTTAATAAAGGCGATATGACGGATGTTTTTGAAGAAGATGTCAACAAAAGAAAAGCCGTAGCTTTGGTAAAAGTAGAAGAGGTAATCCCGGCGCATAAACTTACTTTAGAATCCGACTATGACCGTGTAAAACAAATGGCACTGAACCATAAGAAAAACGGAATCGTAGAAAAATGGGTGAACGGCGAATTGCCAAATGTATTCATCTCCATCGATAAAAGATATAAAGATTGTAACTTCAAAACCGACTGGAATAAGCAATCTCTTTCTAAATAAAACAAATTTATCCTCAATTTTTATTGAGGGTTTTTTTTGTTCAAATCGAAATTTGTATTTTTACCAACATGAGTAGTTTTATAGACTTTGGTTTGGCCAAAAAACAAATAGATATGCAAGAAAATAGAAACAAAATCACCCACTTATTTCAAATCCAGTATCCCATCATCCAAGGCGGTATGATCTGGCATTCCGGATGGAAATTGGCTTCTGCCGTATCCAATGCCGGAGGTTTGGGACTGATCGGTGCCGGAAGCATGTATCCGGATGTTTTACGAGAAAATATTCAAAAATGCAAAGCAGCAACCAACAAACCTTTCGGGGTCAATATTCCCATGCTTTATCCCAATTTGGACGAAGTCATTAACATCGTTTTGGAAGAAGGTGTGAAAATCGTTTTTACCTCGGCAGGCAATCCGAAAACCTACACCGAAGCCTTACAAAAAGAAGGACTGAAGGTGGCTCATGTGGTTTCTTCGACCAAATTCGCCATGAAATGCGAAGACGCAGGTGTAGATGCGGTTGTTGCAGAAGGTTTTGAAGCCGGTGGACACAACGGAAGAGACGAAACCACCACGCTTTGTCTGATTCCAAATGTTAGAAAACACATTACCAAACCACTGATTGCAGCGGGTGGAATTTCCTTGGGTTCGCAAATGAAAGCTGCCATGATTCTAGGAGCCGATGGGGTGCAGATAGGTTCTCGATTTGCAGCAACAACAGAAGCAAGTGCCCATCAGAACTGGAAAGATAAAATTGTTGAACTGAACGAAGGCGATACGCATCTTACCCTGAAAGAGTTGGCACCTGTTCGGTTGGTGAAAAATAAATTCTTCCACGATTTGGAAGAAATTTACCAGTCCGGTAGAAATACAGAAGAACTAAAAACGGCTTTGGGAAGAGCAAGAGCCAAAAAAGGAATGTTTGAAGGAGATTTGGTGGAAGGCGAATTGGAAATTGGACAATGCTCGGCTCTGATTCATGAAATTTTACCGGTGAGTAAAGTCTTCGAAAATTTAATTAATGAATTTAACCAATCTATTAACCCAACCATTTAGGAAATAATGTCAAAAGAAAATCCCTTGTCACAGTTTAGACAAGGGATTTATTTTATAGATTTTCTAGGGTGTCTTTCAGTTGAGCGTAACCACCACCGTTGTATCCGTTTTTGAATCCGTTGGACTCTAGCAACTCCAAAGCTTTTCCGCTACGGTTACCGCTTTTACAAAAAAGAACAACGGGACCTTCTAGAGATAAAATTTCATCTTTACGGTCTTCAACTTCACCCAAAGGGATGTTGATGGCATTATCCATTTCCCCATCCATTTCCAATTCCATAGGTTCTCTAACATCGATTAAGGTGTAGTTCCCTGATTTTAAAATTTCTTCTAGCATGATTTTATTTTTTTATGGGTCAAAAATAAAACTTTCAATACGAATATTGAAAGTTTTTGTAAAAAAAATAGTCGAAGATGAGTCTTCTAAGTCGCTTTTTGTCTTCTTAGTTTTGGTTTCCCATTAACATGTTCAAAAATCCAAAACCACCACCGTTGCTGACATCGTTGATGTTGTGGTTTTGTAGAAACTGTACTGCCGAAGCCGATCGGCCTCCGCTTCTGCAAAAAAGAATTTTGTGATTGCTAATGTTTTTTATTTCATTCAGTCGGCCCTCAATTTCGCCCAAAGGAATGTTGATGGCTTCTTCAAATTTTCCATCCATCTCCAATTCAATCGGTTCTCTAACATCGATTAAGGTATAATTGCCGGTTTTCAATATTTCTTGTAAGTCCATTGTACTAATATTTTGATGCAAATGTATATTAACTCTTATCTTTGCACAGTAATTTATGTCACAAAAGGAAAATTTTTCTCATCTTATAAAATCCAAAGCCAAAAAATTTGGTTTTCAATCGTGTGGGATTTCACAAGCCGGTTTTTTAGAATCTGAAGCGCAACCTCTTGAAAATTATCTTAAAAATAACTATCAGGGCGAGATGAAATATTTGGAAAATCACTTTGATAAACGGTTGGATCCCAGACTTTTGGTGGATGGAGCAAAATCGGTTATTTCTTTGTCCTACAATTATTTTCCTGAAGAGAAACTTTCTACCCTGGAGAATTTTAAAATTTCAAAATACGCTTATGCACAAGATTATCATGAGGTGATCAAGGACATTCTTCGGGAGATGTTGGTCGAATTGCAAGAAGAAATAGGCGAGTTCTCGTTTAGGATTTTCACCGATTCGGCACCGGTTTTAGAAAAAGCCTGGGCCAAAAAATCAGGATTGGGATGGGTCGGAAAAAATGCTTTGCTGTTGACCAAACAACGAGGATCTTTTCAGTTTTTAGCAGAAATTATTTGCGATTTAGAATTGGAAACAGATCATGCCGTAACCGATCATTGTGGTTCGTGCAGAAAGTGCATTGATGCATGTCCTACCGATGCGATTGTCTCGGACCGAGTGATTAATGGGAGCAAATGCATTTCGTATCTAACCATAGAACTGAAAAACGAACTTCCTTCGGAGTTTATGGGTAAAATGGACGATTGGATGTTTGGTTGCGATATCTGTCAAGATGTCTGTCCGTGGAATCGTTTTGCCCTGCCGCACAACGAAGACCGGTTCCGGCCCAACGATTTTTTAAAATCCTATACCAAAAAAGAATGGCGAGAGATAACCCAAGAGATGTTCTCAGAAATCTTTAGAAAATCACCTGTGAAAAGGACAAAATTTGCGGGTTTAAAAAGAAATATTGAGTTTTTAGATTCCAGCAAGGATGAGGTTTTTTCTGTCGATTAAAATAATAAGAAAAATCCGTATATTCGCAAAAATAAATTCTGAAAATGAACTACGATATCATTGTTATTGGAAGTGGTCCCGGTGGTTATGTAACAGCCATCAGAGCGGCACAACTTGGTTTTAAAACTGCTATTATTGAAAAAGAAAACCTTGGAGGTATCTGTCTTAACTGGGGTTGTATCCCAACGAAAGCTTTGTTGAAATCTGCTCATGTTTTCAATTATTTGAAACATGCTGAAGACTACGGTTTGAATAAAGTTGAAAATCCCGGGTTCGATTTTACCAAAGTGGTTCAAAGAAGCCGTGGCGTTGCTCAAAAAATGAGCGGCGGTATCCAATTCTTAATGAAAAAAAATAAAATTGATGTGATCCTTGGAACTGCTACCGTAAAACCCGGTAAAAAAGTTTCAGTAACGGATAAAGATGGAAAAGTACAAGAATATGCAGCTCCTCACATCATTATTGCAACAGGTGCAAGATCCAGAGTATTGCCAAATCTTCCACAAGATGGAGTGAAGGTCATCGGATACAGACAAGCATTGACATTGCCAGAACAACCAAAATCCATGATCGTTGTAGGTTCTGGAGCTATTGGAGTAGAGTTTGCAGACTTCTATAACGCAATGGGGACAAAAGTAACCATCGTAGAGTTTATGCCAAGCATTGTTCCGGTTGAGGACGAAGATGTGTCTAAACACCTTGAAAAATCGTTGAAAAAATCCGGTATCGAAATCATGACCAACGCTTCTGTTGAATCTGTAGATACCAGCGGAAACGGTGTGAAAGCTTCTGTGAAAACGGCTTCTGGAAATGTAACTTTAGAAGCAGATGTTTTACTTTCTGCGGTAGGTATCGCTGCCAACATAGAAGGAATTGGTCTGGAAGAAGTAGGAATTAAGACCGATAAAGGTAGAGTTTTGGTCAACGAGTGGTACGAAACTTCTGTACCGGGATATTATGCCATTGGAGATATCCTTCCAACTCAAGCTCTTGCTCATGTCGCTTCTGCAGAAGGAATTACATGTGTTGAGAAAATTAAAGGCATACATACTGAAAAAATTGACTACGGAAACATCCCTGGATGTACCTACTGTCACCCAGAAGTAGCTTCTGTAGGTCTTACAGAAAAGCAAGCCAAAGAGAAAGGTTATGAACTGAAAGTGGGCAAATTCCCATTCTCGGCTTCTGGAAAAGCTACCGCAAACGGAGATACCGATGGTTTTATCAAAGTTATTTTCGATGCCAAATACGGAGAGTGGCTTGGTTGCCACATGGTAGGTGACGGTGTAACCGACATGATTGCCGAAGCTGTTGTTGCTAGAAAACTAGAAACTACAGGTCACGAAATCCTAAAATCCATCCATCCACATCCAACCATTTCTGAAGCGGTGATGGAAGCTGTAGCTGCAGCGTATGGAGAGGTAATCCATATTTAACATAATATATTCCAAAATATGATTAAAACCACAGAAATTCTGTGGTTTTTTTGTTATATTTGATACATGGAAAATATCGAAACAATAGGATTGGTACTTTCCGGTGGTGGAACAAAAGGTGTGGCTCACGCCGGAGTACTTAAGTTTTTGAACGAAAAAGACATTGCTGTTGACCGTATTGCATGCTGCAGTGCGGGTTCTATCGTTGCTGCTTTGTATTCAGTGGGCAAAAGTCCTGAGGAAATTCTTCACTTTTTTCAGTCCATTTATCTGTTTAGTTGGAAACACCTGACCATTAGTAAATCCGGTTTTTTGTCCAGCACTACTTTCAGAGAACATCTAGAACCCATATTGGGAGATTTGAAAATTGGTGATTTGGAGGTGGATTTAAAAATTGTTGCAACCGAAATGGTTAGCGGCAGTCAAGTGGTTTTTGATAAGGAGTTTAACTTGATTGACGCTGTAAGTGCATCGTGCTCTATCCCGGGGATTTCTGTACCTTTTATCAAAGACGATAAAGTCTATTGTGACGGCGGCGTACTTAATAATTTTCCGGCAGACATTATTCGGTTTGATTGCGATAAAATTATTGGAGTTTTTCTCTCTCCACCTCAAAGTGTTCAGCCTAAAGATTTGGATTCTATAAAATCGGTAATATCAAGGTCGTATGACTTAATATCGTATCGAACCGAGCAGTATAAATTTGCCTACTGCGATTGGTTCATCACTTCTCAAGATTTGGCTCAATTTGGTACCTTTGAGAAAAAAGCTTCTCGATTGCAAGAAATATACGACTTGGGTTATCAGTCGGCTCAGGAAACCTATTCTTGGGGCGATGAGGAAATTGCAATTTAATTGTTGTTTTCTTCCGATTCTGTCCAAATTTCTTGAAGTCTGATGAATCTTAACCCCTTTTCCTTGTTTTGGGAAATCTTCAACATGGCTTTTGCTAAAATTGATGTTGGTAATGGCTTGTATTTCTTGAAAAATGTAAACTTTGTGATCCCGTTTAAAATACTAACCGACCATCGTTCTCCTAATCTATCCGAATTTTTTCTGAACAACAATCCGGGTTGAAAAATGCGGAGTTGAGGGAATTTTAATCGAATGATTTCTTCTTCTAATTCTCCTTTCATTTTAGAATAGAATAATTTGGAATGGGAGTTTGCGCCGTAGGACGATATCAAGATGAAGTGTTCTGTTCCGTTTTCCCGTGCTGCTTTTGCAAAATTCAATTGATAATCAAAATCGATTTTCTTTTGCAACTCCTTGCTTCCTGCAGCTTTCAAGGTAGTACCCAAGCATGAAAAAGCAATATCACCTTTTACCAAATTTTTCCATTGATCGTATTGATCAAAATTGATGATGCAATGGTTGAGTTTTGGATGTTGTATGTCAAGTGGCTTTCTGCCCAAAGAAAGTACGGCATCTGTATTTTCCGATTGTAAAAGTTCTTGTAAAAGATATTTTCCTGTGGCTCCTGTGGCTCCAATAATTACGGCTTTCATTGTTTAATTTTGTTTAAATTTAGTATTTTTGAATGAAATAAAGAGCTATGGAAGCAGAAGAAATACGGCAATATTGTTTATCCAAAAAAGGGGTGACCGAAAGTTTCCCTTTTGATCAAGATACTTTGGTGTTCAAAGTAGGTGGGAAAATCTTTCTGTTGATGGCTTTGGAAAATCATCCCATTGTTTTTTCGGCTAAGGCAAATCCTGATTGGTCGGAAGAGTTACGAGAACGCTATTTTCAAATTTCTGGAGCTTATCACATGAACAAAACCCATTGGAACTCTGTGCTTTGCGAAGGCCTTTTGCCGGCATTAATTCTGGAATTGATCGATCATTCTTACGATTTGGTTTATCAATCTTTAACCAAAAAAGTAAAAGTTGAAATCGAGAATTTGTAAGTTTTTACGGTAGTTTTTGAAAATATTTTCTGGTCAATTCTTCGTCTTCTTTTAGTCGTTCTATCAATTTCTCCAAAGATTCGAATTTTATCTCATCGTGCAAAAATTCCTTGAAATGGACTTCTATTTTTTGATCGTAAATTTCTTCTGAAAAATCCAAGATGTTCACCTCCACGGTTAGTTGTTGGCCATTGACGGTTGGGTTGTTGCCAATGCTTAGCATCCCTTTGTATACCGTGTTTTCATGAATAACTTCCACAATATAAGCTCCTTTTTTGGGGAGAATTTTTATAGGATCCCAATCTAAATTTGCAGTTGGAAAACCTATGGTTCTGCCAATTTTTTTACCATGAATAACCGTTCCCGAAATGGAGTAGGGATATCCTAACATTTCGTTGGCTTCAGAAATGGAGCTTTCGGAAAGGGCTTTTCTAATCTTTGTAGATGAAATGTTGTGGTTGTGAATGTTCACAGCATCCATTTGCTCAACTTCATAATCCAATTCCGAACCTAAGGTTTTTAAAAGTTCAAAATTTCCACTTTTATTTTTTCCAAAAACATGATCGTGACCAATGACCAAATATTTTACATTCAGTTTTTCGACTAAAATTTTTCGTACAAATTCTTCACCACTCAGGTTTCTAAATTCTTCATCAAAAGTTTTTAAAATAAGATGGTCTATACCGAATTTCTCCAAGAGATGGGCTTTTTCATCTATCGTATTCAGAAGTTGCAAATCATCATTTGGGTTGATCACCAATCTCGGATGTGGCCAAAAAGTGAGAATTGCCGTTTCCGAATTCGGAATCTCTTGAGATTTTTCTTTCAGATGATGAATGATCGATTGATGCCCCAAATGCACCCCATCAAACATTCCTAAGGACAATACCAAAGGTTTTTTAGCTGAATAATTTTCTAATTGCTTGATGAGTTTCACTGTAGCTTGAGGCTTTTTTTTGAAGTTGCAAAAATAGGGTATTTCGATGACTTTTAGGGTTTAAAATCCATAAAAAAATCCTTATCAAAATTTGATGATAAGGATTTTAAAACCATTCGCCAATAGCTTTGGCAAATAAGTACGACTTATTTGTAAGCTTCTATCGCTTTGTTAATGGCATCAATTTGTTGGTTGATGGTCGGACTGTTGGGGTTGGCTTTCAAAACCGTCATTTTTTTAGCCAAACCGTCTTTTAACATTTGCGATAGCATCATTTTTACCTGAGGGTTATCCGGCATTTGGGATTTTGCCATTATCAAAAGCTTGGTGATGCTTTCAGTAGCTTTTATATTGTCGGAGGACATGATCCAGTTAAAGCCTTCTTCAGCAGTTTTTCCTAATTCGATATCTTGAAATTTCAAGAACGGATAAAAGGCAACCACCTGTCCAATGGCAGGCATTTGCTTTTCAATTTTGTTTTTAACAATTAGGGGTAAAAGATTGGTCAATTCCTCTTCATTGGAGCCTTCAAGGTCGATGTTGGACAGTATTTCTTTTATTTTATCCGAATTCAAACTAGCCAAACCACTAAGTGATGCACTTTTTACAGCATTGGAAACGGTGGTTGATCCTTTCTCGTAAATGCCTAAATATTTTGGATTTTTTGTTTTGACCAAAGATGAAATTGCAGCAGCTTGTACCAAAGTTTTTGCATCGTTGGTGGCTAATTTTTCCACTTCGGCAATGGTGTTTTTTGAAGCATTTTGTGTGAGATCCAAACCGTTCAATGCCTTAATTTTTGTTCTGAAAAAAGGATCTTTCAAAGCTGCCGTTAGTAGCTTTATAGAGGCTTCGTCTTTGCTTGTGTTTTCAGCCACCTTCTTAACCGCTTGGTATCGTCCGTAAAAATCTTTGGTACCTAAATATTGACTGAGATATTGTGCATTTGTTTTGTCGTCATTGATGTCGGCAACTAAGATCCCGTCGGGGTTTAGATTGATGAGCTCCGGAGTTTTGGTGTTGGAAAAGTTAAACGAATTTTTTTGTTTGGCATCTACCCAAATTTTTTGTCTTTGGGCTTTTCCATCAACAAAAACATCTACGGTTAGTGGGAATTCAAAATACTGATCTTGGTTTTGGGTAATGGTCAGTGTGGTTTCTTTTTTTACAGGTTCAAAGGTGTAACTGTACGAGATTTTAGGATTTCCACTGCCAAAATACCATTGGTTGAAAAACCAGTTGAGATCTTTTCCTGAAACTTTTTCGAACGACAGCCTCAACTGATGCGCTTCTGCATTTTGATATTCGTTGGTTTTCAAGAAGTCAGTAATGCCCGCGAAAAAAGCATCGTCGCCCAAGTAATTTCTAAGCATGTGCAAGATTCCGCCTCCTTTTTGGTAGGTCACCAAATCGAAAACATCTTCACGAGATTCGTAATCGAATCGTACCAAATCTTTTTTGAAATCTCGTGGATTGTGCAGGTACATTCCAACATCGCTCATCAAATGATAATCGGCGGCATCTTTTCCGTATTTGTATTCGTTCCACAAATATTCGGAGTAGTTGGCGAAAGATTCATTTACAGTCAGGTTGCTCCAGCTTTCAGCGGTAACCAAATCTCCAAACCAATGATGGAATAACTCGTGGGCGATGGTGTTTTCCCATTTGTTTTCATCGATTAATTGACCCGGTTTTTGCTGTGCCGAAGATCCGTGCAGGGTGCAGGTCGTGTTTTCCATAGCACCAGAAATGTAGTCTTGACCGGTTATTTGAGCGTATTTTTGCCAAGGATAATCATAATTTAATTTTTTAGAGAAAAATTCCATCATTTCCGGAGTATTTCCGAAAATTTGTTGTGCATACGGTTCGTATTCTTTTTCTACATAATAATCTACAGCGATATTTCTCCATTTGTCCTTAATCACTGCATAGTCGCCAACACCCATGAAAAATAAGTACGGAGAATGCTTTTTGTCCATCACCCAATGGTCGGTTCTCAATCCGCCAGATTCTTTCTTTTGCTCTTTAAGGATCCCGTTGGAAAGGGTGATGTATTTGTCAGGAACCGTCATGTAAATTTCCTGAGTGGTTTTTTGGTTGGTTTTGTCAATGGTAGGGAACCATGCCGAAGACGATTCGGTCTCTCCTTGGGTCCAGATTTGTGTTGCTTTGTTTGAATCTTTTCCTTGAGCGTTGATAAAGTACAAACCTTTGGCATCGTTGATGGCTGCAGACCCTTTTTGTTTTACCTCATTGGGTCTTGCTGTGTATTTGATATAGACGGTGTAGTCTTGATTTTTCTGATAAGTTTTATCCAGATTTATTTTAAGGATATCGTTTTTATAATCGTATTTCAATGGTTTTTTATCCAAAGAAATTTCATGGATCAACATGCCTTTGGCATTCAGTACCAAAGAGTCTGTAGGGTAGAAGTAGGGACTCGCTGTCAACCATTCTTCCCCATTAACTTGTTCTTTTTGATAATCGAAGCTGACCTTTAGTTTGGTGTGTTTTAACTCGGTCATTTTGTTGTGAGTAGCTCTGTAAATGGGAGTTCTGCCAGAGGTAGCCGTTTGAGCTTGGATAAGATTGAATGGCAATACAGCTGCTAGAAGTACTGCGGATACGATTATTTTCTTCATTTTTAGTTGTTAATTTTTTGACCTAATCTTGAATTTTCATTCCATTGAAGTTTCTAAAGGTCAATTGGTCCTTGTTTCTTTTGATTTTTTTTGCAATTCAACAAAGTTAATGTTTTTTGGAACAGATGTAAAAGTTGAATTTTGAAATTTATTGAATTAAACGGTTTTTGTTGTGAATTTTAACAAAATTTAAGATTGTTATGTAAATAATTCAAAATAATGAAAAAATATTTTAAATTATTGAATTCTATTATTATCTTTGATGAAAACCATTTGTCATGATTGCCAACTCCAAATTCAAATTGTACCTGCCAGGACTGAAGAAAAGACAGGATAATGACAGTACCATTCTTGTGGCTGACTTAGGCGAAGAAACCAGTATTCTAGGACTTTTTATGGTCAAAGACGGTTGCGTCTATTTGCAAAAAGAAGAAATTGTAGATACCCATAATTTTTCGGATTTCGAAGATATGATTGGGTATTTTATTAGAAACCATCAGTTGGAAAATATCACAAGAATTGTGGCCTCTTTGCCGGGTTTTGTTTTGCACGGAAAGTCCAACCCCAAACGATTGCATTGGGAATTGGATGCCTACGATTTGAAAGAAAAATTGGGTGTAGAAAGGGTGTGTCTCATCAACGATTTAGAAGCTGCTGCTTATGGTTTGGCCGGCGTATCGGATCCGCAATTGGTAACCGTCTTTCAGCCAGAAAATACCATTCCAAAAGGGAATATGGCGGTTATAGCTCCTGGAAATGGACTGGGTGAAGCCGGACTTTTTTATGATGGAAAATACCTTCGCCCCTTTGCTACAGAAGGTGGGCACTGCGAATTTTCGCCAAGAACCAATGTCGAAGTCGAATTTTATCAGTTTCTCAATCATATTTACGGAATTGTCACCTGGGAACATGTGCTTTCAAAACACGGATTGTACAACATCTACCGCTTTCTGAGGGATGTCAAAAGGCATCCAGAACCGGAATGGTTAAACGATTACCTTTGTCAGGGCGATTTTAGTCAACAATTGTATTCCGCAGCAGTAGAAGAGAAAGTGTCAATTTGCCAAGTTACCATAGAAACTTATTTGGAATTTTTGGCCAGAGAAGCCAACAGTTTGGCACTGAAATTGAAAGCTACAGGAGGTTTGGTATTGGCAGGTGAACTGCCTATATTATTGAAAAAGCACATCAGTTGGCAAAGTTTTTATGATAAATTTAAAATTAGCGATAAAATGGAAAATTTATTAAAAGAAATTCCGATACATATCGTAACCAATCATAAAATTTCACTTTACGGTGCAGCCTATTTTGCTGCTTTTTCTGAAGATTAATCAGAAAAAAAAGTTTAAATCTCATGCATTCATTTAAAAATTTAACAGCAGCACTTTTGCTGGTCTCCGGTTTGGCTTTTGGACAGGCGAACAAGAAAATTCAAAACTCAACCATCACTTGGAAAGCATATAAAGCCCTAAATGCTGATGCCATGTCGCATTGGGGGACTGTAAAACTAAAAGCTGGAAATATCGTAACCAACAGCAATAACGAAATTGTAGGCGGTAATTTCATCATCGATCTGTCCACCATTTTGGCCGATGATATGAAAGGAAATAAAAAAATGAAACTCATGCTGGAAAATCATTTGAAAAGCGACGATTTTTTTGATGTGAAGAATTTTCCAACCGCTTTTTTCAAATTAACTACAGTAAAGCCCAATAACGATAAAAAATACAACTACATTTTTTCCGGAAATCTAACCATCCGAAATGTGTCCAAACCCATTTCTTTTCCTGTTTTTGTTAGTAATGATGGAAATAAAACCACCGTTCAATCGGCATTATTTACTTTCAATAGAAAAGATTATGACCTGAATTACAACATCTTCGAAGATATGATTCTGAAAAATGAAGTGGAGATGACGGTGAAATTCATGGCCAAGTAATAAAACATCTCAAAAAAACTTGTGCTTTTTCATTTTCTTTTTATATTTTTGGTCAATGTTTAAATAATTTTTAAGAATGAAAAAATTTTCTCTTTTAGTTTTCATGTTTGTTGGGTTTTTCTTCGCAACATCACAAATGAAAACCGTTCAGTTGGTAGGCGAAAAATCCTCTAAAGTAATCAGTTCATCCGTTAATTGGTGGGGCTACAAAATCATCAGAAGCGAACCTTTTAGCCACAACGGACAATTAAAATTGAAAAATGGTAAGTTCAACTTCAAAGACGGAAAACTGATCGATGCCGATTTTATCATCGATATGCGTTCATTAACCATTGACAATGCCGCAGGTGCCGACAAAGAAAAATGGACTAAAGATCTAAAAAGCTCTAACTTTTTCGATGTTAAAAAACATCCATTAGCACTTTTCCATATTTCCAAAGTGTTGCCAAACGATAAAAACGACGGTTTCAACTCTCTTGTCATTGGCGAAGTAACCATAAAAGGCAAAAGAAAAACCATTTCTTTCCCTGCAAATGTCAACATCAACGGGTATTCTGTAAGCATGGAAACGGCAAAAATTACCATCAACAGGCACGAGTTCAATGTCTTCTACAAACCAGGAATCAAAGACTATGTCATCAAAGACGAAATGGAAATCCAGGTCAAATTAGCCACCAAATAATTTATATAACTCAAGAGCAGCTGTTTGGTTGCTCTTTTTTTTTCAAAAAAAAATATGAAACTTTATACGATCAGCGGTTTGGGAGCCGATTACAAAGTTCTGGAAAAATTGCAATTTCCATCAAGATACGAAGTGGTTTTTCTGGACTGGCTGATCCCTGAAAAAAAAGAAGATTTCCACAGCTATGTCAACAGAATGGCTGCGAAAATCGATACTTCCAAGCCTTTTGTACTTTTGGGATATTCCTTTGGCGGGATTATGGTACAGGAAATTAACCAAATTTTTCCAGCTGAAAAAGTCATCATCTTGGGTTCTATAAAATCGGATTTGGAGAAGTCAAAATTCATTAATTTAGGTAAGATAACCAAAATTCCTAAGTTGCTGCCCGAACGATTTTTCAACGAAAAAAACATCACAGCATATTCTTTTTTACGCAAACTCTTCGACTCCAAAAACCCTAAAGTTTTAGACTATTTTACAGTCCGAAATGCCTATTACCTCAAATGGTCCATCGAAAAAATTGCAGAATGGAAACACCAATCCAATGCCGAAATTATTCAGATATTGGGTGACAAAGACATCGTTTTCCCCATCAAAAATTCCAAACCCGACTTTGTTATCAAAGGCGGTACCCATCTTTTCCCGCTCACCAAAGCCAAAGAGGTTTCCGAAATTTTACAACAAATTTTGGATTAGCAGCTTCACCATTTAAGATGCTTTCAATCCCGGTCCGGCTGTACGCTGTATCTTTTGTGCCAAGGCTTTTCCCAAGGCATACAAAAGGATGCCGCTTCCATCCGGGCTAGAAGATCAGGAAAAGATTTTTAGCTATGAAGCAGCAGTTTTTGGGATAGCAAAAATATCACAGGTTCTTATTGTTTTTATAACGAAAATGAAAGACTTTTTCGCTATTTTTGTACTATGCAATCGATAAGTGTTTTTGAAATTATAAAAGTAGGCATCGGCCCATCCAGTTCACATACCATGGGACCTTGGAATGCTGCACAACTTTTTTTAGAACTCATCCAGAGAACTCATAAAATTGAAGATGTTAAGGAAGTTTTTGTAGAGTTTTTTGGCTCATTGGCAAAGACAGGCATCGGTCACGGTACCGATATTGCTGGGATGCTAGGACTTTCAGGTGAAAACTTCATCACCATAGATACCACAAAAATTGATGTAAAAGTCGAAGAAATAAAATCTTCACAAATCATGAATCTTGGCGGTGTCAAAAAAATACCCTTCATCTACGGACATCATTTAATTCTTAATAAATCCAAATCCCTAGATTTTCATCCCAACGGAATGATCTTCAAAGCCATTTTCGAAAACGGTGATGAAATCTCTCAAGATTATTATTCCGTGGGTGGTGGTTTTGTAGCTACCAAAGAAGAAAATTCCATAGAAAGCAATTGTGTGCGTACTCTGTACCCTTGTCATCATGGCGAAGATATCAAAAGAAATGTAGAAAAGTTAGGTCTGTCCAAAATTTCAGATCTTATATTTCTGAATGAAGAAAGTTGGAGAACTCGTGAAGAGACCGAGAATCAAGCATTGTACATCTGGAAACACATCAAAGAATGCATCTACAAAGGCGTGAACAAAGAAGGAATATTGCCGGGTGGATTGAAAGTGAAAAGAAGAGCTCCTGAGTTTAACCGTAGATTGTTGGGCGAAAAAATCTATAAAAACCTCGACGAATGGTACACCATGATTGCCGATACGGACAGAAGTTTTACTCAAATTTCGCGTTGGGTATCGTGTTTTGCTTTGGCGGTGAACGAAGAAAATGCAAGCTTTGGAAGGATCATTACTGCTCCTACCAACGGTGCTAGTGGAGTTATCCCTGCGGTATTGATGTATTCTCAACTTTTTACAGAAGGTAAAGGCGATGATAATATTATCCGCTTTCTTTTAGTTGCAGGAGAGATTGGTACTCTTTTCAAGAAAAATGCAACCATTTCCGCAGCAATGGGCGGTTGCCAAGCAGAAATAGGTGTTTCTTCTGCAATGGCAGCAGCGGGGTTAACCGAAATTTTGGGAGGAACTCCAGGTCAGGTCTTGATGGCTGCAGAAATCGCTATGGAACACCATTTGGGACTCACTTGTGACCCGATTGGAGGTTTGGTACAAATCCCGTGTATAGAAAGAAATTCCATGGGAGCCATAAAAGCCATTACAGCAGCACAAATTGCTCTAGACAGCGATCCGGAAAGTGCAAAGGTAAGTTTAGACGCCGTGATACAATCCATGTGGGATACGGCACAATCCATGAGCGAACGCTTCAAAGAAACCTCCGAAGGTGGCTTGGCCATTTCGGTAAATGTACCGGAATGTTAGTTTTAGGATGATGAGAAAGAATTTTCTTTTAATTTTTATGTTTATTTCATGTCTTTTTTTTGGACAAAAAAAGCAGTATAAACTGGTGGATTCTATTGATCAAAAACCTATAGTTTATGCAAATATTCAGCAAATTAATACACAGTTTGGAGCTTCTTCTGATGAATTTGGAGTGTTTTCTTTTGAAAATGATTCTAAAGTATTAATTAATGCTGCAGGTTATGAACTTAAAACAATAGATCTACCAAAACAAAACACAATTATTAAGCTTCAACCTAAAGAAAAATTAATTGAAGAAGTAGTTCTTGGAAAACGAAAAAATAAAAATTACATTGTGATTGATGAATTTAGAAAAATTAAAATAAATTCATATTTTGTATGTAATGGTGAATTAAAAATAATAGGTGGGATTGGAAAATATTTTGAAAGCAAATCCTATCCATTAAAGTTTTTGAAGAGTTTAAGAATATTAACAAAAAGTGAAGTTTCAAATGTAAAATTTAATATTCGTTTGTTTTCAGTTGATGAAAATGGTGACCCAAAAGACGAATTATCTCATGAAAATATTATAGGTGTTGCAAAAAAAGGAAAACATAAAACTGAAGTTGATCTATCACATCTTAATCTCCGAATGCCTGAACACGGAATATTTATAAATTTTGAATGGCTTAGGTTAGATGAAAATACTATAGAGAGACTATTTGTATATAAGGATAATAAAAAATTACAAAAGTATATAATGCCTGAAATAGGCTTAATAAATAGCAAAATTCCGAATACAACTTTTTATCAAAAGAGTAAAAATTCTTTTTCAAAATTTAAATACATAGATGCTAAAATTAAAAATATCGCAATGGAACTTACTCTAACAGACTGAGTTATAATTCCCCAGTAACTCCCAAACCAAATAAGGCAAAATCGTATTTTGCAGGATCTTTTGGATCAAGGATTCTTAGAGTTTTGTCCAGTTCTTCCACGGTTTTCCAGTCGTTTTGTTTTCTATGGACTAGGTTTAGTCTTCGGGAGATGTTTCCGGTGTGCACATCGAGTGGGATGGATAGAACCGATGGCGAAATGCTTTTCCAAATACCAAAATCAACTCCTTTTTTGTCTTGCCTTACCATCCACCTCAGGAACATCATCAGCCTTTTTGCAGATGAATTTTTATACGGTGATGCAATGTGTTTTTGGGATCGATGCAAAAGATTGTCACCTAAAAATGAGACTCTAAACCTTTCGATGCTGTGGTAGCAATTGCTTTCGTTATCATTTAACAGAAACAAAGTTTCCAAGCTGTTGTTTTCTTGATAAATTCTTTTCAAATTCCACAGAAACGATTGGAAGTCTTCGGCTGAAAAAGTCCGGTGAATGGCTTTGTCCGACAGGTTTTTCAAATCTTTTTTGGTGAAATTCATTACAAAATCATAGGGCGAGTTTCCCATGAAATTCAACATTTTATGTGCGTCGTTGATGATGGATTTTCTATTGCCCCAAGCGATGATGGATGCAAGAAATCCTGCAATTTCTATATCTTGTTTTTCTGTGAAAAGATGCGGAATTTGTATTGGATCGTTTTCGATAAAATCGGGACGGTTGTAAAGATTTTCTTTTTCGTCTAAGAAAATTTTTAGTTCTTCTAATTTCATCAAATTAAAATTTGAATTCCTCTAAAATTTTTGGAACTACTGAATTTTCAAATACCGTTTGGGCTTCAGCTTTGAAAACGGAAGTGTCCAAATATCGGTTGGAAAAGTGTCCTAAAATCAGTTTGCCAACTTCAGCTTTTTTTGCAATCGTAGCGGCTTCCAAAGCTGTGGAGTGTCCGGTATAATCGGCCATTTCTTTTAGATCGTGTAAGAAAGTGGCTTCGTGGTACAAGACATCAACACCTTTGATGGTAGGGATTATTTTTTCTGAATATCGGGTATCGCTGCAAAAAGCATACGAAACCGAAGGGCTGGGTTCTGTTGTAAGGCTTTCGTTTTTCAGTACAAAACCATCGCTCAGTACAAAATCTTTTCCTCTTTTGAGGTTGTGGTAGTCGCAGGTTTCAATTTCCGGATATTTTGAAATTTCTACCATGTTCAGGTGTCTTTCCTTTGGTTTTTCCTTGAAAAGATAGCCGTTGCAATAGATTCTGTGATCGAGCGGAATGGTAAAAACCTCAATTCTTTGGTCTTCAAAAATTTTTTCTGAGTTTTTTGAGCTCAATTCATGGTACACCAATTCAAAGCCTTTGTTGGTTTCTGAAAGTCTGAAAATGGTTTCCAACATTTCTTTTATACCTTTCGGTCCATAAATGTGCAAAGGCGTTTCCCTGCCCAATAATCTAAATGAAGAAATAAGCCCCGGCAGACCAAAACAATGATCTCCGTGCAAGTGGGAGATAAAGATGTTGTTGATCTTGGAGAACTTGGCTTTTGCCTTTCTCAGTTGTACTTGGGTTCCCTCGCCACAATCGATCAGAAAGTGTCGCTCTTCCATTTCCAAAATTTGTGCTGTTGGCGAAGAATTAACGGTCGGAATGGCCGAATTGAAACCCAATATTGTAAGTTTAGTACTCAAAATTTGTAATGTTTTTTTATTCAGCTATGACTTTTAAAAATTTGTCAAAAGCTTTTTTTCTGTGGCTAATTTTATTTTTTTCTTCGGGTTGCATTTCTGCAAAAGTGATTTCATGACCTTCCGGAACGAAAATCGGATCGTATCCAAAACCTTGATGCCCCTTATTTTCAGTCAGGATATTTCCATGAACTGTACCTTCAAAAAATTGTGCTCCGTTTTCATCAAAAAGACATAAAACGGTGATGAAATACGCTTTTCTATTCTCCACATTTTCCATTTCGCCCAAAACTTTGGATATGTTTTTTTCAAAATTGTGATTTCCGGCATAACGAGCTGAAAAAATACCAGGTCTTCCGTCTAGGGCTTCTATTACCAGTCCAGAATCGTCACCAATAGAAGGAATTCCGGTTTTCTCAAAACAGTATTGCGCTTTGATCTGGGCATTGGCTTCAAAAGTTAATCCGTCTTCGATAATTTCATCGTGAAGGTCAAAATCTGAAAGACTTTTCACCAAGAAATCTTTTCCTAAAATTTGTTGAATTTCTTCTTTTTTATGAAGATTATGAGTGGCAACTAAAAGGTTTTTCATGTTTATTTTGATAGAAAATTAGTAGTGTTCGAATTTGTTTTTTGATAAAAATAATAGGCAGAAATGGATAAGACCACTGCACCTATCGCTAAAATGATAAAGTCTGAAGTATGAAGAGCAGCGGAAAAACTTTCTGTTTTCAGATTTGAAATCATAATGGACGCAATCCTGTTGTTGAATGCGTGAAGCATAATGGGCAAGAGCAGAGATTCTGTTCTTTCATAAATCCACCCCAGAATAATTCCCAAGAAAAAAGCACCTACGGCTTGCCAAGGATAACCGTGAATGGCTCCAAATATAAGAGCCGAAATGAGTATGGCATTTTTGGGATTAACACCCTTATTCAGCATTCCTTTCAAGATAATTCCTCGGAATAATAATTCTTCTAAAATGGGTGCAAAAACGACCGTCATCATGACCATACTTATGGTTGATGTAGAGATGCTTTCCATTTGCTCGGAGAAACTTTCGTACCATGAACCAAACCAAGGTCCGGAAATTGGGATCAAAGAAACGATGAATTCCGAGACCAACATCATCCCGATCATCATCGCTAAAGCCAAAATAGAAACGATAAAATTTGAACCTTTCAACGGTAAGGGAAAGGAAAATCCTTTGGGTTTTAATAAAGTGAAATAGAATACAACCAGAGGGAAACCCATGGTAAAAAGATAGGCAATGGGCATAAACCAAGAAGATTTTAGTACATTTTCATCGCTCGCACTTCCAAGGATTAATGCCAAGATGCCGGTTGCTATTTGACCAAAGATAAAGCCTCCCGCCAAAACGGATATTTCTGACCAACCCATTTTGAAAGGTGGGATTGCATTTGGATGTTGGACGGTGTTTTCGTTTGAAATCATGGAGTAAATTAAAAATATACGCAAAGATAATTTTTTGAAAGTCAAAAAACTAAAAAAAAGCAAAATTCTAACCGCTTCAATATTTTCACATCTCGTTAAAAATCACGATTTTTGCAAACAATTTTATATACAAAATTTCAAATAATGTCTTTACTACAAGAAATTGCCAAGAGAAAAACCTTCGGAATTATTTCCCACCCCGATGCCGGAAAAACTACCTTAACGGAAAAATTACTCCTTTTTGGGGGAGCAATTCAGGAAGCGGGTGCAGTTAAATCCAATAAAATAAAGAAAGGAGCGACTTCCGACTTTATGGAAATCGAAAGACAAAGAGGGATTTCTGTTGCGACTTCGGTATTGGCATTTGAGTATAAGGATCATAAAATTAATATTTTAGATACTCCTGGACATAAGGATTTTGCTGAGGACACTTACAGAACTTTAACAGCGGTTGATTCTGTTATTGTGGTGATTGATGTTGCCAAAGGGGTTGAGGAGCAAACTGAAAAATTGGTACAGGTTTGTCGTATGAGAAACATCCCAATGCTGGTCTTCATCAACAAATTGGATAGGGAAGGAAAAGATGCCTTTGATCTTTTGGATGAGGTGGAGCAAAAATTGGGACTTACCGTTTGCCCTCTTTCGTTACCTATTGGTATGGGAGCCGATTTCCAAGGGATCTACAACATATGGGAGAAAAATATTGAATTTTTCTTGGAAGAAAAAAAACAAAAAATTGGTGAATCCATTAGGATAACTGATGTTGCCGATGCCCAAGTTGATGAAATGATTGGGGAAAAAGCGGCACAAACCCTAAGAGACGAATTGGAATTGGTGGAATCTGTCTATCCAGAATTCAACCGAGACGATTATATGAAAGGCGATTTGCAACCGGTATTTTTCGGTTCGGCATTGCATAATTTCGGAGTTAGAGAATTGTTGGATGCCTTTATCGACATTGCTCCGATGCCTCAACCTAAAGAAACGGAAGAAAGAATTGTAAAGCCAGAAGAAAAGAATTTTACAGGTTTTGTATTTAAAATTCACGCCAATATGGATCCCAAGCACAGAGACCGTTTGGCTTTTGTGAAGATTGTTTCCGGAACTTTTAAAAAGAACGAAAACTACCTTTTGGTACGAGAAGGAAAGAAGATGAAATTCTCTTCGCCCAATGCATTTTTTGCAGATAAAAAAGAAGTGGTGGACGAGTCCTTCCCTGGAGATATCGTTGGGCTTCATGATACAGGAAATTTCAGAATTGGCGATACTTTGACGGCTGGAGAAAAAATTCAGTTCAAAGGAATTCCGAGCTTCTCACCGGAACATTTCCGTTACATTAACAATACCGATCCTTTGAAAGCGAAGCAATTGGCAAAAGGAATCGACCAGTTGATGGACGAAGGAGTCGCACAGCTGTTTACTTTAGAAATGAACGGTAGAAAAATTATTGGTACCGTAGGAGCTTTGCAGTACGAAGTAATCCAATACCGATTGGAACACGAATACGGCGCTAAATGCAGCTACGAAACCCTTTCAATGCACAAAGCGTGTTGGGTAGAAGCCGATGAGAGATCTGAAGAATTCCGAGAATTTGCTCGATTGAAACAAAGATTTTTAGCTAGAGATAAGTACAACCAATTGGTTTTCTTGGCCGATTCTTCTTTTACCATTCACATGACTCAGGAAAAATTCCCAAATGTGAAGCTTCATTTTATCAGTGAATACAAAAATTAAGAACCTGTTTAAATTTTATATCTATACAAAAAGGCAGATAAGAAAGATTAGAAATAGCCGAATTATAATTTCGGTAAAATTTTAAACGAGCTCTTAATTTTAGTTTCAAAATTTTATTAATTTTAGAATCTTTAATTTTTTCATCTTAAAAAAAAGCCATGCAGAATTATCTTGATTTATTACAACATATTTTGGACAACGGTTCCGACAAAACGGACAGAACGGGTACTGGTACTAGAAGTGTTTTTGGGTATCAGCTTCGTTATGATTTGTCCAAAGGTTTTCCGTTGGTAACGACCAAAAAAGTGCATCTTAAATCGATAATTTACGAATTGTTATGGTTTTTGAAAGGTGATACCAATATCCAATATCTGAAAGATCATGGAGTGAGTATTTGGGACGAATGGGCTGATGAAAACGGAGATTTGGGACCGGTTTATGGTGCGCAATGGAGAAGTTGGTTGGGTGCAGATGGAAAAGTTGTGGATCAGATTACTGAAGTTATCGACCAAATTAAAAAAAATCCGGACTCCAGAAGATTGATCGTCTCTGCTTGGAATGTTGCTGAGTTGCCCAAAATGGCGCTGGCACCTTGTCATGCCTTTTTTCAGTTTTATGTGAACGATGGTAAATTGTCTTTGCAGCTTTACCAAAGATCTGCAGATGTATTTCTTGGTGTCCCGTTTAACATTGCAAGCTATGCATTGTTACAAATGATGGTGGCACAAGTTTGTGGACTAGAATTGGGAGATTTTGTACATTCCTTCGGCGATGTTCATATATATAACAATCATTTCGAACAAGTAAAAAGACAACTTTCTAGAGAAACGAGAGAGTTGCCAACCATGAAATTGAATCCAAATATTAAATCCATTTTTGATTTTGATTATGATGATTTTACTTTGGAAAATTACAATCCACATCCAGGAATTAAAGCGCCCGTAGCAATTTAATAGGAGCAACAGTAATAAAAAAATAAAGCCGGCATTTATTTACCGGCTTTATTAGTCATCATCTTGTGTTTTGAAGAAAATAGAAAGTATGTGTCAAATGTATAAGCTTTTTAATCTTCGCAAAAGAGGAAAATCACCCTAAATTAAATATTGTTTAACTTTTTATTTGAAGCATAAAAAAAACCGTCAAAAATTTGACGGTCCATTTTTTCTTCTGGGGAAAGATTACTTTTTGTAAGGAACATCCTTAATTCTAGCTTTCTTACCTCTAAGAGCTCTAAAGTAGTAGATTCTTGCTCTTCTAACTTTACCTCTTCTGTCCACTTCAATTTTTTGTAAAGCAGGTAGGTTGATCGGGAATACTCTTTCTACACCAACATCACCACTCATTTTTCTGATGGTAAAAGTTTTAGTAGCTCCGGTACCTCTCAACTGGATTACAGTTCCTTTGAAGAACTGAGTTCTTGTTTTGTTACCTTCTTTAATTTCGTAATACACAGTAATTGTGTCTCCTGCTTTGAATGCAGGGAATTCTTTTTTCGCAATGTACTTATCTTGTACATACTTTAATAAATCCATTTTTATATAATATAAAATGTTAAAGTCAAACAACATTCACGGCTTTCGTCAGAGGTTGGATAACAGTCGGCAAAATTAATATTTTTTTGTAAATAAACAAGTAAATTAATTACAAAATTTTAATGTTGTTTTTAAAACACGAGTGGATGTCTTCATTGTTTCTAAGCAACATTTGCTGAAAGCCCAATAGAGAAATTTTAGCACAAACTTCGGCATCATCGCCTGCTCTGTGATGTTTGAAGTCAATTTGATGAACTTGTGCAAGGTTGCCCAAACCATAACTCTTGAGTCCAAGCCAAGATTTTTTTGCAATTTGTAAAGAACAAAGATAATTGATGCTGGGCTTAGGAATGTTGTAATAATCCAGACAAGCTCGAAGTACACCGGCATCAAAACTCGCATTGTGTGCGATCAGCATGTGGTTGCCAATAAGATTTTGTACTTCTGCCCAAATGCCTTCAAAGGTTTCTGAATTTTCCACATCGTCCGGAGATATTCCGTGTACTGCAATGTTGTGTCGGTTGAAGTAGGGGAAACTGGGTGGTTTTATTAACCAAGATTTCGACAATACAATGCTTCCATTTTCCACCAAAGAAATTCCGATTTCACAAGCCGAATTTCTTTCATGGGTAGCCGTTTCAAAATCTATTGCACAAAAATTAATCATTTGGTTTTTATTTTAAAAAATGCTTGAAAATTAAGTATTTATTGTTGTAGAATTTCTTTTTTTGTGATTTTTGCCTAAGTTTCCAAGTTTGTAAAGCTTGGCCGTAGAATGCGAAATGTGCTCGTACCACAGCCCAAAGATGTGAAAATCCCATTTGCTTCCAAAAATGCAATCCTGCAAGACCGTCCAGGCAAAGTCGTATAAAAATGATGAAAAACACCTGTGGGAAAGGTAAGTTTTTAAGCATCATGCTCAGATTGTTTCTGAAGTTGAGGTAGGTTTTTTGTGGTGATTGTTTGTTAAGCGTCCCACCGCCTACATGGTAAACCTCAGATTTGTAAGTATAAAAAATTTTTCTCCCCGAATTGATAAGTCTCCAACAAAGATCAATTTCTTCTTGATGGGCAAAAAAGCGGGCGTCAAATCCTTTTTGATCCCAAAAATCTTTAGACCGTATGAATAAAGCACAACCTGAGGCCCAGAAGATTTCCGTTTCGTCATCAAATTGCCCAAGGTCTTTTTCCAAGTGGTCAAAAACACGACCGCGACAGTAGGGATATCCCAAATTGTCGATTAATCCTCCGGCAGCTCCTGCAAATTCGAAATGGTCTCTATTGTGATACGATTTTATTTTTGGCTGTACAGCAGCGATGTTTTGGTCTTTGTCGAAAAGAGCGATAACAGGATCAATCCAATTTTCCGTAACTTCTACATCTGAGTTGAGCAAGCAATAAAACTCGTTATTTATTTTCTTTAAACCTTCGTTGTAGCCTCCTGCAAATCCGTAGTTTTTGTTGTTTACGATGATCTTTATTTCAGGATAATTTTGTTTGATGAAATCCAAACTGTCATCCGTAGAAGCATTGTCTATGATGTAGATGTCGGAGTTTTTAGAATGCTCTACCACAGTGGGTAGAAATTTCTCCAACCACGATTTTCCGTTCCAATTCAGGATAACAACAGCAAGTCTTTTCAAATTTTTTAAGGATTTAGTTTAGATTTTCCATTCTTTTGATGGCGTGTTGGTATTTCCATTTTCTATGGCTCCACAGGTAATTGTCCGGATTTTTTCTAATGGTTGCTTCTAACATTCTGTGGAATTTATTGACCACTTCAAATTCTTTAAATTTTTCGCCATCCGGGAAAATTCGATAATAATTGACTTGATAATAGCCTCGCTTCACCTTTTTCATATCACAATAGATAAAGTGATAATCCATTCGGGTTGCCAATTTGTCGTAACCGATAAAAGCAGGAGTCCTTTGGTTCAGGAAATTCACGCCATAATCGACCATATCCACATGCGGACTGGGATCGGCAACAAACATGTAGACCGAATTGCCGTCGTTGGTGTTTCTAAAAATGTGTTTTAGTACATCGTTGGCTTCAATCGCTTGGTTTCCGTAGTTTCCACGGATTTTTTTTATCTGATCTTCCCAAAAAGAATTGTTCACTTTTCTGTAAACAGCATAGGTGTTTTTTTGAGGTAAAATTGTAGATAAAGCATTGAACCACTCCCAGTTGAATACATGACCTGTAAGTAAAATGATATTTTTCCCTTCGGATTTTGCTTGATGAAAAACCTCTTGGTTGATGTGCTGAACTCGAACTCTAAGTTCATTTGAAGAAATGGTAAAGGATTTCACCGTTTCTACAAGATAATCGGTGAAATTTCTAAAAAAAGCTTTACTAACGGATTTTAGTTCTTGGTCTGACTTTTCAGGAAAAGAGTTTTTCAAGTTGTTGTACACCACTTTTTTACGATAACCTACCAAATAATAATTGGTGTAAAATAGAAAGTCCGAAAAAAAATAATGAATTTTTAACGGCAATCTGGAGATCAGTAAAACAATTTGGAACAATAATTTCATATGCAATTGCAAATTTAAAGAATTATCCATCATACCAAAGTTTAAATTCTTTTTAAATTGTACTTTTGGTCTTGTTAAAAAAAATAAAAAATTATGAAAAATACTGTTTTAAAATTAGCTGTTCTTTCTTTCGTCATGCTAGGCTTGTCGGTTCAGGCTCAGAAAAAGAAAGATGAAAAAAAAGTAGAATTGTCGGTTGCCGAGAAAAAGAAAGCTCTAGAAGCTGAAAAAGCGAGGTTGATAAAACCGTATAATCCCAAAGAAAATGCAGAGGTTGAATTGTCGAAATTGATAGAAAAAGCTCAAGCTGAAAATAAGAATATCATCGTGCAAGCCGGGGGTAACTGGTGCATTTGGTGTCTGCGCTTTAACCAATTTGTTCAAGATACTCCAGAGTTAAAATCATTTGTGGATAAGCATTTCTTGTACTATCACCTCAACTGGTCTCCGGATAATAAAAATGAAGCACTATTCGAAAAGTACGGTAATCCAGGAGAAAAATACGGATATCCTGTATTTATTATTCTGAATAAAAACGGAGAAATGATCCATGTACAAGAGAGTTCTGGTTTCGAGGAAGGCAAAGGATACAGTGTGGATAAAGTGAAAGAATTTTTCGAAAAATGGGCAGATGCATCCAAGTGAAATTTTGAATTGCACTTGGATCAATCCCGTCCTAAATAGAAGAAATAAGAAGGTATTTAAGTAACTCTAATTATCTTAGAGGTTGTAAAACAAAAAAAACCTACTTATGGATTCAAAAATAACATTATTGACTTATCCTTTTAATTAATAATTGATTTGTAATAATGTTGAGCACCAGTCTTTTAAACAAGTAATTGATGCCTTTTTTTACAAGTATTTATCGATTTTTTTACTTTAAACAAGTTCAATAATAAAACACTAAAAACAACTATCAATTTTTCAACTACTGATGTTTTTCCTAAACTAATATGTCCATAAATTAGAACTCTTAAAAAAGCAAAAATATTTAATAAAAATGTAATTACTAACATTACTATTATATATATACCATTTTCTCCACTCTCACCAAAGTATTAATATTGTACGTTGGCTCCAAGTCAATAAATGTATCTGAAAAATTTTTTAATTTTTTTCATATTTTAAAAAGGATTTATATTTAAAGCTGCGAACTTTGATACAATATCATTGGTTTGCAAGGTTCAATATAAAGACAAAAGAAACTGCAGAAAACAGCCATAATATGAAAAATATAATAGTATGGAATATCCTTTTCTTTTTACTTATGTTTAAAAATTCTGGATTATTTTTTATTGGAATATGTTTAGTTTTCTTTCTTACAACATAATATATTGTAAATCCGATAATTAAAAATGATAATTTAAAAATATTTTTAAAATTATAACCGGAAACATCTGTGAAACTTTCGTTATCAAAGAGTAGTACCCTAATTACAGAAAATAAAAAAAATATTATGGACATTATAAAAATGGCGATAACATACACCCCATTATCTCCGCTCTCCCCAAAAATCCTGTAATTCTGATGTGCAAATATCCAATAAATATATCTAAATACTTTTTTAATTTTTTCCATGTGTAAATTAAAATTTAATTAATGTTGCATTATTTCCTAAACTATTATCGATTTCCTCAGCTATCATATCATTTAGACCCTTCCCATCATTAAAAAATGCAACCCCAATATCTGCGCCCATCCAAATCCAGCCAACAGGCCCCGCATATGCGGATACAACATTTAATCATTTAAAAAATCTTGCACTTGAAAGTATCAATATAAAAAGAGCAACACTACATATTACAATGAAAATTGCCAAAATAAAAAACAGTATTCTTTTCCATTGAGGGGTTACCTTATAAAGACTTTCCAATTCTTGCATAGAAAAAATTGTCAAAATATACCTTTTTATTAATCTTCTGGTAACCAAAAACTCAAAGGGAACAGCTATGACCATAAAAAACAATACACTTTTGAAACCAAGTAATGCATATATAAGTAATATAATTCCGTAAACAACAAATGAAATATTGGAAGTAGTAATATTAAGTAAAGACTCCTTTAAATCTGCACCTTTAAATTGTCCTATCTTCTGTCCACAGTAATTAATGAATAGCCACTGTTTTATTATTGATTTAATCATAGATATGTGTATTTATACCACCAAATTGAGCATCTAGTTTATCTCCAATATCAAAAGTATAATCTAAAACACCATATGCTAAAACAAATGGTGCAGTAACAGGAAAAGCTAAACCTACTGTTAAAAGACCAAGATTTACAGCTGTAGAAGTTTTTACATTTCCATCGTCTAACAAATAAAACAAAACATTATTCTTTATCTCCGCGAATATCATTTCAAAATATATCTTATACCATAAGAAAAATATTGTGAATAACATTAAAAGTTCAAAATATATTAACCATATATATTGCTTTTTTTCTATTATTCTGGTTCCTGTTACAAACAGGAAAGGCAAAAATAATACACAAATCCCCAAGATAAGTATCAGAGGTGCTTTATTAACTTTTTTAAATTTTAATTTCATTTAATTTGCACTATCTTTTTTTTCAAAAGTATTATAATACCATTGTAGTCTTCCCCAAAAACAGAAACGAATATAAATATAGTTTTTAACTTTGGGAAATATGAAACAGAGCAAATTTACAGAGGTTCAGATTGTGAAGATCTTATCTGAACAAAATCAAGGAAAAACGGTAAACGAGATTTGCCGAGATTACGGTATCAGCCAACCTACTTTTTACAAATGGAAAAGTAAATACGGTGGTATGGATACGCACCAACTGGCACAACTCAAAGAGTTTGAGAAACAGCTGTCACAATATAAAAAAATTGTCGCAGAACTAACTTTGGAGAACACTGTTTTAAAAGATGTTATAGAAAAAAAGCTTTAACGCCTTCCGAAAAGCGAGAAATGGTAGTATATGCCAAAGAAACCCACAAGATAAGCATAAGGAAGGCATGCGGTTGTTTCGGGCTGAGTTATTCGGTTATGTACTATAAAAAGAGGATAGATTCTCAAGATGATCTCATCCGTGAAGAACTTCGGTTATTGGCCGAACAAGAACATACTTGGGGATTTTGGACAATGCGTTATCGCTTGAAAAACATGGGGTTTTGGTGGAATCATAAACGGATTTACAGAATCTACACTTCGATGAATCTAAATTTAAGAAGCAAGAGAAAGAAAAGGCTACCTGCAAGAGTGAAAGAACCGCTTCTGCGTCCGATTTATCCAAATGTAACATGGAGTATGGATTTTATGCATGACACTTTGGAAAACGGCAATAGCGTGAGAAGTTTGAACATTATAGATGATTTTAACAGAGAAATTTTACAAATAAGTATTGATACGAGTTTACCTTCTGCAAAAGTAATTACCAAGCTGGAAGAACTCATCGAATGGCGAGGGAAACCGGACAAAATACGAGTGGATAACGGACCGGAATTTATTTCAGAAAAATTAAAAACTTGGTGTCAATATCACGAAATTGAGTTGCATTTTATCCAACCGGGAAAACCTACTCAAAACTCTCTTATTGAGCGGTTTAATAGAACATTTAGAACAGAGTTTTTGGATGTATATTTGTTTGAAAGCGTGAAACAAATGAGAAATTACGCAGAAATATGGATGTGGAAATACAACAACGAAAGACCACACAGTGCATTGCAATATCTCACACCGAGGGATTTTTTATTGAAATATGGAAAAATCAGCCACACCAATCCAGCAGATTTTCCCACATTTCAACAAAATTATTCAACACCAACAACAGAAATATTAAATAAAATCTCTACTTTTGAGTGTTACTAAGAATGGGAAGATTACACCATAACCGGATATCTCCTTCTAATGATTTTGGTTTTTCATTAGGATTAAAAGGCTTTTTACCTCCATTTTCAATTTGTTCTTTGGTATATCCCTGTTCTTCAAATATTTTATTTCTGCTTTTATTCGCAAAATATACAAACATTGTATATATAATTACTACGAGAAAAATAAAATAAAAATAACCTTTTTTAGATTCTTTAAAATTATATTCTAAATAATGTTTCTTTCGTATGTATAAATAAATGGGCATAAATATTACGGCCATTATCAATATGATTTGAATTTTGGAAAGCTTAATAATTTCAGAATCATAATAAACGAATAAAATAATATCAATAATGTAAAACAAAAAACAAGCTAAAATGGTTAATATCATCGAAATTGAAATAGGGAAAATATCTTCATTTCCAACTCTTTTTTGAAAAGTATATATGTGAAATATGATGTAATTGAAAAATCTTTTCATTTATATTCTATTTTAAATTAAGGTTTATCAAACCATTGATAGCCATTATATTCCGAAATTGCTTTTGCCCCAAAATATACAAGTGAAAAACCAGCACCTACAGGTCCCATAAAACCTATAATTGTTACGGCCGTGTCCACACCAAATTCTAATCCAGAAATTTGCCCTGAGGAATATTGATAAGCACTTACCGCTACACCAACTCCCGCCAAAACATTTCCTGCAACTTTCAATCCACTTGCAAACTTTTCTACTTTGGAAGTCCCAAGCATAGATCCTGCAACATTAGTCCTAAAAGCTGGCTTTGCATATTCATTTAAAACAGTAAAACTAACTGATGATTTTGTTTCTAATGCTTTTGTGAGATATGATCCAGTTTTTGCTATTGCTTGATCTAGACCAAGAGAGCCAAGACCATAATATTTATTATTAATGATTGCATCAATAGTTCCATTACTTGGTAGTGTTCCATTCCATGCATTAGTCACAAAATTATTAAAATGGTTTTGCATCTGGCTTCCCCAAGTAGAACTGTTTCCTGTGAGAACAACTTCAGGGATATTGATGTAACCATCTAGAAGTGTGTTGAGGCTTAAATAACTTCCGTCATATCCTAGAGCTATATGATCATTACTTTCAAAACCATATCCCGTATTGGTCCATGTTCCTGCACCAAGACCTAACATTGTACTGAGCAGTGCAGAACTGTTTCCAGATGTTCCGCTACTTCCTCCACCGCCACCATTGGCTGCGACATATTGTACAAAAGCACTAAACTGGGCACCACTCGCAAAATTATGCCAATCTCCAAAATTTATTCCGTCTACATACTCCCATCCGGAATAAATATTGGGCATAGAGTCTTTAAGGCTTTGTATTTGCGAGGTATATCTTCCATCGGGATCAATCATCATGATGGGATTATTAACCACATACGCATAGGGACTAAAGCTATGGTACTTTTCTGCCAACTGATCTATGCCAAACCATCTTCCCAGCTCGGGTTGGTAGTTTCGCCAGCCGTAATTTCTATTTTAAAGAACTTCTATTGTAGCAAGAGCAAGGTTATCTCACTCTCGTTTTTATATATTGAATTTTTAATTTGTATTGAAAATCAATCAATTAAATTTTTAAAATTAAATATCACTAAATTTGGAACATTACCTTGAGACATTATTACTTTTTATGGGCTACCATATAATCATACAATTCTTGGATTGTTAATTCTTGTTTTATTTCTATGGGTTTGCCTAATAGAGTTTTAAAAATGGTTGAAAAACTAAACAAACTAAAGCCTTCTCCACAAAAGTAATTATTAAAATTAAAACTTTCAAAGGACACATTGAAGCTCTTTTGTAAATTTATTAATAATTCAACAGCATCATCTCCGTCTATTCCCAAGTCTGTCAGTAATGTATTTTGTGGTGAAATTTCATCCTCTTCATATATTTCTTTTTTTATGAAAGAAATCAAATTTTCTAATGTTAGCTCCATAAAATTACTTTTATGCTTTAACATATAGTTGTATAGCTCCCGAACTGTTAGTTCTTCTATTTTTCTTTGTTTTGGCTCATTAATTAGATATTTTTTAATAGACAGACGACGTAACTCCCATTCTTCTAAAAAATGTTTTTTAAAATCAAAATCTTTAAAAGATACATTAAACTCATTTTCTAGGTAATGTAATAAATTAACTGCATTATCCCCATCTATATTTAGGTCTTCCATTAATCTGTCCTTTGACAAAATTTCTTTCTCTTCGCGTATTTCTTTTTTAATAAAAAAAACTAAGTTTTCTAACGTCAGCTCCATAAATCAACTATTAAAAATCATAATATATAGTCTCTCCAAAATCCGAACCGTAGCTATATCCGATAGCTCCGCCAATAACACCGCCAACGACTCCGCCAATCAATGTTCCTGCTCCAGGGAATAAAGAACCAATAGTAGTACCTAATTCTGCTCCCATTTGTGCTCCAACATAAGCGCCTGCCCAACCTCCTGCTTCTTTTGATACAGCTAAAGCCGTATTATCTGCCGTTGCTACATTATAAATAGACATTCCCGCTGAAATTGCTACAACACCACGACCAAGATTAGATGTTGCTCTCCCTGCAAAAGCCCCCCAAGTTCTTGAATTAGGTCGTTTAAATCCTTTAGTAAATAACAATCTTTGATAAGGTTTAGGAACTTTATTGTTTGCCCAGCTTGTGTTTCTAAAATATTGTGATGCTATAGATGTTCCTGGAGTCGCTCCGCCAAATTTCCCCCTAGTTCCCAAAATATTATCTCCCACATAATTAAGTCCATAACCAGTTCCGTAAGCACTACCATGAAAAACATTACCAAAATCAACACTATTCCCATGTTTAGAATTCCACTCATTCATAAAAGCATTAAAATGATCTTGCAATTGTTGTCCCCAACCTTTTAATGCGTATCCAACGAAAAGAACTTAAATGTCAAATATTTATCGCATATAAAAGAGAAAAAAATAATATGCCCCAAGCTAAATACAATAAAATTGTATGAAAGATTCTTTTACTTTCAGAAATATTTTTGAAATCCTCATTGTCCTTGATGGGTACTCCTTTAAACAACTTACCAATGATATAATATATTATTAAGGTTACAAAAACAATAATAAATTTTAAACTAGTTGTTACTTCATATGTACCATCATATAAAAGAAAAAAAAATGTTGCCAAAGAAAAAATAAAAATATTGGTTAATAAAAAAATCCCATTTTCTCCACTTTCTCTAAAATATTTGTATTGAACCTTAGCTCCTAACCAATATATATACTTGAAAAATTTACTTATTTTGTACATAATTAATAATTTAAAATTGTAGTTCCTCCAGTTGATGCATCAATTTCTTCAGCTATCATATCGTTTAGCCCTTTACCATCATTAAAAAATGCAATACCAATATCTGCACCGATCCATATCCAACCAATAGGACCCGATGCTGCTGCTACAGCGTTGATACCCAATTTTGCTACTTCTCCATAAGTTACTTTTCTATCGGATGCTATTTCCACAATATCTAATGCAGTTCCAATAACTCCCGCTTTTTTTGCTATTTTTCCTAATGATCCTGAAAATGCTTTTGCAGAAGCAGCAGATATTCTTTTTCCTTGTACTCCTCTTAAAAATTTACCATTAGCTTGCTTTGCTAGTTCACTCATCCTATGGTAATTTCCTTTAGCATCTAACCAACCGTATTTACTATAGCTTGCTGCTGCCATACCACTATGTACAAAATCAGTAGAGTTGGCTGCTAGTTTTGCAGTATTCCATAATCTATCAGCAGCATAATCCCATCCGTATTTATCATTCCCATACTTAGAATTCCAATCATGCATAAAAGCATTAAAATGATCTTGCAATTGTTGTCCCCAACCTTTTCCTCTAACAATAACTTCAGGTATATCGATAGTGTTGAGACCATCATTACCGCTTCCAAAATTTCCGCCATTATAACCGAAACTACCAGATGCAGCACCAGAACCAACACCAGAACCAACACCAGAACCACCTCCAAATCCGCCGCCACCGCCACCATTGGCTGCGACATATTGTACAAAAGCACTAAACTGGGCACCACTCGCAAAATTATGCCAATCTCCAAAATTTATTCCGTCTACATACTCCCATCCGGAATAATGATCTAGGCCCCTATAAATCGGACTATTTTCTTTTGTGAGACAAACCTACCATCGGGGTCTATAAGCATAATGGTATTATAATCCATAGTCTAAAAATTTACATACACAAAATTAACAAAAAAACCACGCCCAAAAAGCGTGGTTAAATTTTTATATCTCTTGTCTTATTTTCGAACGAAAATAGGGGAGGTTTAATATTCGGTGACTCCCTGTAGCATCAATAAAATCAATATTTATTCAAAATACCTAAAATTAAAAGAATAAGCAACGGAAATAATAAAAGTGAAAAAATTAACCAACCTCGTTTTTTTTTAATTTCACTTAATTCTTGTTTCCATTTGTTTTCAAGATTTTTTTTAACTTTTGTTGAATAAATTTCATCGTTAATAAAAGTTAGCACTAAAAATATCAACCCCCAACCTAACGATATGTTTTTTGAGTTGCCTACCATTTCAGATTTATTATATAAAATTTTAATAAATAATATTATTATAACGGCTAATGATGTGGATTGAAACATACTTAATCCTATTGCAGCTGTAATGCCAGTATCTTTATCCCATTTATAATAAAATTTATAAATACGATAATACATATAATCAAATAAATTCTTAATTTTTCTAATAATTACCATCTTCCTAAAATTGTATTATCAATACCTGCTCCAATTCTATCTGTCAATGTAGTACCTGTAGTTAAGCCAACTGTCAAATCTATTGCGCCATATACCCATCCATATGGGGTAAAAGTTGTTACCAATCCTATTCCAACTTTAACAACATCACCTGCTGTTAGCCCATTTTTATCAGTTGCACCTTCAATCCCGTCCTAAATAGAAGAAATAAGAAGGTATTTAAGTAACTCTAATTATCTTAGAGGTTGTAAAACAAAAAACCTTCTTATGGATTCAAAAATAACATTATTGACTTATCCTTTTAATTAATAATTGATTTGTAAAAATTGTACGATTTTTTGGGGGCAGCATAAACATTTAATCATTTAAAAAATCTTGCACTTGAAAGTATCAATATAAAAAGAGCAACACTACATATTACAATGAAAATTGCCAAAATAAAAAACAGTATTCTTTTCCATTGAGGAGTTACCTTATAAAGACTTTCCAGTTCTTGCGTAGAAAAAATTGTCAAAATATACTTTTTTATTAATCGTCTGGTAACCAAAAACTCAAAGGGAACAGCTATGACCATAAAAAACAATACACTTTTGAAACCAAGTAATGCATATATAAGTAATATAATTCCATAAACAAGATACGAAATATTGGAAGTAGTAATATTAAGTAACGACTCCTTTAAATCTGCACCTTTAAATTGTCCTATCTTCTGTCCACAGTAATTAATGAATAGCCACTGTTTTATTATTGATTTAATCATAGATATGTGTATTTATACCACCAAATTGAGCATCTAGTTTATCTCCAATATCAAAAGTATAATCTAAAACACCATATGCTAAAACAAATGGTGCAGTAACAGGAAAAGCTAAACCTACTGTTAAAAGACCAAGATTTACAGCTGTAGAAGTTTTTACATTTCCATCGTCTAACAAATAAAACAAAACATTATTCTTTATCTCCGCGAATATCATTTCAAAATATATCTTATACCATAAGAAAAATATTGTGAATAACATTAAAAGTTCAAAATATATTAACCATATATATTGCTTTTTTTCTATTATTCTGGTTCCTGTTACAAACAGGAAAGGCAAAAATAATACACAAATCCCCAAGATAAGTATCAGAGGTGCTTTATTAACTTTTTTAAATTTTAATTTCATTTAATTTGCACTATCTTTTTTTTCAAAAGTATTATAATACCATAACCGGATATCTCCTTCTAATGATTTTGGTTTTTCATTAGGATTAAAAGGCTTTTTACCTCCATTTTCAATTTGTTCTTTGGTATATCCCTGTTCTTCAAATATTTTATTTCTGCTTTTATTCGCAAAATATACAAACATTGTATATATAATTACTACGAGAAAAATAAAATAAAAATAACCTTTTTTAGATTCTTTAAAATTATATTCTAAATAATGTTTCTTTCGTATGTATAAATAAATGGGCATAAATATTACGGCCATTATCAATATGATTTGAATTTTGGAAAGCTTAATAATTTCAGAATCATAATAAACGAATAAAATAATATCAATAATGTAAAACAAAAAACAAGCTAAAATGGTTAATATCATCGAAATTGAAATAGGGAAAATATCTTCATTTCCAACTCTTTTTTGAAAAGTATATATGTGAAATATGATGTAATTGAAAAATCTTTTCATTTATATTCTATTTTAAATTAAGGTTTATCAAACCATTGATAGCCATTATATTCCGAAATTGCTTTTGCCCCAAAATATACAAGTGAAAAACCAGCACCTACAGGTCCCATAAAACCTATAATTGTTACGGCCGTGTCCACACCAAATTCTAATCCAGAAATTTGCCCTGAGGAATATTGATAAGCACTTACCGCTACACCAACTCCCGCCAAAACATTTCCTGCAACTTTCAATCCACTTGCAAACTTTTCTACTTTGGAAGTCCCAAGCATAGATCCTGCAACATTAGTCCTAAAAGCTGGCTTTGCATATTCATTTAAAACAGTAAAACTAACTGATGATTTTGTTTCTAATGCTTTTGTGAGATATGATCCAGTTTTTGCTATTGCTTAATCTAGACCAAGAGAGCCAAGACCATAATATTTATTATTAATGATTGCATCAATAGTTCCATTACTTGGTAGTGTTCCATTCCATGCATTAGTCACAAAATTATTAAAATGGTTTTGCATCTGGCTTCCCCAAGTAGAACTTTTCCCTGTAAGGTATAAAGTAGGAAGGTAAATATATTTTTCTCCCCCGTAGGTATAAGAAAATCCACCTGTTCCATAGGAGTTGGTGTTAAACGTTGCGCTTCCAGCAGTAAAACCACCACCAAAACCAATAATAGAAACGACTAGGAATTAGTATTTTTTATTTTTTTAAAAAATTTTCAATTTCCTTAACAACTTTAGGTTTAACAAGTAACATATAAAATTTCGGAAGAAAAATAATATTTTCCTCTTTGTTTTCAATTTTATAATGTATTTGATAAAAAGGGGGAAAAAGATAAATACTAATTGAAGTGATATAATTAAATTTTATTATTTTATCATCAACCACTAAACTATCTCCATCTTTTAGAACAGTTTTTAGCTTTCTACCCACCATTAACCAACCTAAAATAAAAGGAATTGAGATTAAAAAAAATGGATATAAAAATTCTTTATTTAATTTAAAAATAAAAAATATTAACAAAATCAACCCCCAATACACTAATAATCCTCTAATTATTAACACCTTATTTAAATATGTTAATTTACTTGATACTTTTTCCATATCTCATATAATTTTTCTTAATAATATTTACCAATTATCATAATTAAACCAATTATCTGTTTTAAAATTAAGACCTATTTTAAATCCTCCTTCCCCTCCAAGTCCTAATCCTACTGACAAATTAGGATTCCATCCTACAAAGATATTATTTCTAGTAATGTCTGCAGTAAATGTTGCTGCTCCAATAGATATTTGATTAGCTTCACTATAGACATCATAAGTCCATTTAATTCCAACACCATAAGCTATACCCGCAGTATATTTTGTTGTTTTATCAGTCTTTACACCACCTGAGATTGTAACCGAATCTTCATGATATGCACCTATAGAAAATCCAAGACCATTTTTAAGCATAAGATCCGCATAGGTGCCATGTCTTAATGCTCCCGAAGCTTCTGCATAGAAATGTTCTCCCATCCATTTGTCAAATGATCTTGCCCATTCAGGATCTTGCCATTTCCCCTGTTGGTTTTTAGAAGTCCCAAAATCTGAATTACTCACAAACTTTCTATGCCAAGTCCCTAAATCCATACCTCCTGGTATGCTACCGCCACCAGTCCACCAGTTATAATAAAAACCACCATTTGCATAACTTACATTACCTCCTGCATGATGAAAACCTCCAGAAAAATTAACATAACTGCCTACCAAACTTCCACTGCCTCCAATAGAATTATAGGTTCCGACAGGATTCATAGAACTATAACTTCCTGTCCAATGATTGGTAGCGACAAAACCTCCACCATCACCTCCTGTACTTCCTCCTGCATCAATAGCCTTCCAATGGGAGTTGGTTCCCCACGGTGTAGCATTCCACATATCCTTAAACCAGTCCGGCATATCAGATAACCAATCCTCATTTGCTCTTCCATCTGGTTAAATTTTATCCCTCTTGTCATATTTTCGAACGAAAAAAAGGGAGGTTAAATATTCGGTGTTGTATTAAGGAATGACTACTTATCTTTTATAAACTCATACTTCTGCATTTCGTCAGGATCACCATCCCATATAAAAAGATGCCAAGGAGGATTGTTCCCTTTAATACCTTTTCCTGAAATATAAAATAAAATTTCCCCTTTTATTCCCTCAGGTAAACTATACTCTATTATAATTCCAGAATCTAAATTATCAATAATACCACTTTCCGCATTTTCTGTAAACTGCCAAGTTCCTCCCACATCTAATTTTCTATTTTTATTTTTTGGAAAGCTACTGATTTTATAGTAATCAATACCTTTCAAGAGGCAGGTTCCATTTTCATTTAGTTCAATATAGGAATTATCAGAAGATTTCCAAATACCAATAATGTCATTTCTTTTAGGCTGAGAGCCACCACAATTATATAACATATGTAATGCTATTAATAATACGTAATTTAATTTTGTTTTCATTTTAAATACAACACTTCTGTCCAGTGAAACGATTGGGTGGTTTTAGAGCCCCAACCTGTTTTAAATTGTTCATTAATATATTGCCCTACTGTTTGTTGCCAAATAGGAAGATAACCAAGAACGGGAGGGCGAGATGCTGACTGCATTGTAGAGGAATTTTCAACACTAAACGATACAACCACAGTATTATTATAAGCCGCTGCTGTATACTCTAAATTATAAGACCCTAAATAGGTTACCGCTAAGTTTCCTGTTAATCCGCCTGTTAATAACGTTGAATAATCTTTAAGATAAAGCCCAACTCCCTTAATTCCTCCTAGTTTATACGAATTTGAACCCTCTA
This sequence comes from Amniculibacterium sp. G2-70, assembly GCF_014353055.1. GTDB lineage: Bacteria > Bacteroidota > Bacteroidia > Flavobacteriales > Weeksellaceae > Amniculibacterium > Amniculibacterium aquaticum. The sequence goes on along the minus strand of NZ_CP060698.1, from coordinate 472,985 downwards.
AATGACTTTGTCCTGATGATATTTTAGATAGTATAATATCTCTGGTGTTTTGTACATGACTATGCTGTCTTAACATTTCTGTCATTAAATCTCCATTTGTAAAGTCTCTATGTCTGGGACCTTCACCTGAAAGCCACTCTACCCCTAATTGCCAAGGAGTTATTTCTTTATTTGAAGGAAAACTCACAAACTTTCTATGCCAAGTCCCCAAATCCATTCCTCCTGGTATGCTACCGCCACCAGTCCACCAGTTGTAATAAAAACCACCATTTGCATAACTTACATTACCTCCTGCATGATGAAAACCTCCAGAAAAATTAACATAACTGCCTACCAAACTTCCACTGCCTCCAATAGAATTATAGGTTCCGCCAGGATTCATAGAGCTATAACTTCCTGTCCAATGATTGGTAGCAACAAAACCTCCGCCACCACCACCAGAACTTCCTCCAGCATCAAGACTTTGTGTTACCGCCTGCCAATGGGAGTTAGTTCCCCATGGTGTTGCATTCCACATATCCTGAAACCATTGTGGCATTTCGGATAACCAATCCTCATTTGCTCTTCCATCGGGATCAAACATATTTATGGGATTATTGGCTACATAGGCATAAGGACTGGTCGTGTGATACTGCTCTGCCAACTGATCTATGCCAAACCATCTTCCCAGCTCGGGTTGGTAGTTACGCCAGCCGTAATCTAGCATGCCGTTTTCCTGCAATTCTTTTCCATTATACTTATGGGTATACGATGGGTTGCCTGTATTCCCCGTGTTGTACCCATCGTGCTTCAGCCCAAAAGGATAATAGTTGTTTTCTTCTAGCACTACCGCTGCTCCGCTGCTGTTTTTGGTATAGCTTAGTCTTACATTTCCTAGGTGGTCTTTGTAATTGTAAATATACTTGGCGTTTTTAAAATCATAGTATCCTTCTGCATTGGGATAAAACTGTAATGTAGTAGTACTGGATACGGTTTCATAAACAAATCCGTCCAAATAATCGATGGTTTTGCTTCCTACCACTTTTTTTATCTTTGTGCCATCTGCTCTATATTGGTAGGAAACATTTTGTCCGTTATTGGTAGTTATTGCCATTGGAAGATTCAGGAAATTATAGGTAATTCCTGTAACACCTTTGTCCAAATTAGAAGTTTGGTTTCCGTTGTTATCGTATCCAAAGGTGGCTCCTGTACCTGCGCCAAGAAGGTATCCACTAAGGGCATTTCCTGCACCAGATTCTGTAATAGAAGTAAGGGTATTATCGTCTGCCGAGTAATTATAGGTAAGGTCATCCATTACCACTGGTGTAGAGACTTCCCATTTCCCGGTTCTATTAAGCTTGGATATATTCCCGTTCTCGTCATATTCTAAATATTCGGAATATTCTCTGCTGTATGGGTTATTAGGATCCTGATAAAAACCTGCTCTTAATCTATTGAGTTCATCATATACAAAACCGTAACGCCTTAGTTTTCCATCACTTTGTGAGCCCGCTGTTTTCCAATCGATTTCGGTAATGTTACCGTTGTAATTAGGTTTAACTTTTTGTGTACTGTATGTTGAATTAGGGGTTTCTGCTCCATCTCTTTGGTTATATTTTATTTTGTACGCAAAGAGCTTATTGCCAAGATTAGTAATGTTATTTGCGTTAATCCCCGTCATCCAGCCACGAATATTGTAGGTATAATCTATGCTCTGTAGATTATTTCCTACTTTCTTGTTGGTTAATTGTCCTAAATCATTATACATATAATCCGATAAAAGTTCTTCGGCTACAACGCCACCACTTCCATTGTTTAGAATTTGCTGAAAGTGCTGTAGCAGCATATTTTTACTATTGTAAACAAATCGGTCTTTTATCTTTAGTTCTACGCTGCTTGTTAGTCTTTTATGATAGGTATAAAATTCTAATGTAGTTCCTACGAAATCTAACACAGACTCCGTTTTGGTATATCCACCAAGAGCATTTACAGAATGGGTGCCCATCACACGTCCTTTGGTATCATACCATATATGTGCTGTTGTCCAATTATTGGTGTCTGTATTTTTTATTAGACTTACTGTGGGTAATCCTTTTGTACTTCTGCTAGAGGTATAGCCATTGGAAGTAATGGAAGTAGCCGTTGCGTTTAGTGTTGTTACTCCTTGTACTGTGGTAGGTTTTGCTACTGAACCTGTTGGATAATCATCATAATAATGTACCATTTGTACCGTAAGTCCGGAGTTGGGAAACGCAGTATTGGTATAATAAATGTTTTGCCCGTTCAATGCCAAAGCCGTTGTTGTGCGGTTTTCATTATTTTGGGAGTTAGTAGCCGATAGTACTGCTTGTTGCAATGTCGTTCTCGACTGTGTACTACTAAATAATCCCGTATATGCTATTCTGTCAAACACATCATACTTCACAAAAGACCATTGCGTTCCATTCTGATTAGCATCTTGTGAAAGTACAGGTCTCCCTTGATTGTCATAAATTAAATACTCCCAATTTTTTTTGCTTGGCATGCGTTTTTCTACCAGTCGATTATATTTATCATATCGATATTGATAGCATAATTTATCAATTTTTGAAGATAGCTCTGCTATTGTATTAAACTTTGCTGCTTTAGGAGGTATAACCAAAACAAGATTATCAAATTCGTCATAAACATAATAGGTGTCTATGTATTCTATACTACCATTGTCTTTTTTATTTATTTTACGAACAAGAACTGGTTTTCCATCAGAAGTAGCGAAGACTTGGGTTTCTTTGTTATCCTCATCTTTTACTATTTTTTTGTGGAGTGTATTTTGGTTGTAAAAGCCATTTGTGGTGTAATTGTCATTTGGAGCAAAATCTATGGAAACATCATTCATTTGTTTGGTTGTATTCCATGTAGTAGTTGCTTTTAATCTTTTAACTTCATTAGATGAATTAAATTTATATTCATACTTTACCGTATTTGAGGTATTTATTGCCCAATCCGTACCAGGATTAGCAACTTTCAAAACTCTTCCAAGTGGAGATTTCTCTAACAATACCTCTGAATAGGCATTTGATACCCCATAATACGTATTTACAGCAGTAGAATCCACAGTACTTTGGTATGCTCCTGATAGTGTATTTACAGCTATAGGGAGATACGATTTTTGTTGTTTCCCATTCTTGTAATTTATGGGAACTACAATATCTTTCCCAGAAACAGAATTTTTGATTGATACGGTTTGCTTTGCCCTTCCCAATCCATCAAAGTAGTTTACCTCTTCAACTTGTTTTGCAGAAGGAGTTTCGTTGGTTACTGCTTCTAAGTAGGTTCGAGTATAGGTATAGTTTTCGGTTGTTGTTAATGTTTGTGAATGAACTAAAGCACAAAAAAACAGACTATATAATAATATTATTTTTTTCATAGTATATAATTGCAATAGTTATGGTAGTTGTTTATAATTACTTTTTACTTCTTTCAGTATATTCCCATTTACATCAACAACAGCGGTGAGTTTATTATTAACGTCATATTTGTAAATTTCCCTCATCCCAGAAGGAGGTGTTACTGTGGTTACACCAATCATTGGATCGTAGGTATAGGTTGTAATCATAAAATTAGTAAGCGATGCTTGATTTCGAAAGACATCCATAGCTATCATTAACGTTTTTTCAGCTGCTTCACTGGTATCCAAATTAGATTTTGCAATCATATCATTGGCCAATGTGCCTATATTTGAAAGTGTAGCTCCTTCAATTCTTGCAATGGGTAATGTTTGATTGTACCCCCAAATAATGGTTACAGGATATCCTTTGTCAGACGAGTCAATATTTGTTGTAAACTGTTGTAGATTTCCTTTACTATCATAAATATCATACCTAACGGATTTGCTTACCGTATTATCTAATGGATTTGTATCAACCTGTGAACTAGGCAACAAAAGTGAACTGTTTTCAAATTTTGTCTCAGTCTTTTCGATTGTTTTTCCGTTAACTTTTCTTTCAATTTCTAACGGTGTAGAAAGTGCATTTGCAGTTATTAAAGCGGTATTTCCTTTTTCAGTAGCGTATTTAAAATAAGTCTCAGAAGTTTTACCGTCTGAGTTGGTGTCTTTCGAGTACTCTATTTCAAAATTATTAGTTCTATATGTATTTTCTAATTTCCTTTCAAGATAATTTTGTGTAGTGTCGTCAAAAAGCTTCTCCACTGTTTTATTGGATTTGATATAGGATGGTCGAGATCTTACATTGCCATAAACAACATAGTCGGGAGCGTTAGGAACCGTATCATAGGTATATTCAAATTGCATGCTACTAATTAAACGGTTTTGTGAATCAAACGCTTCTTTCTTTTCCAAAATTCCTTGTTTAGTCAAGTTATAACTTGGAATATATGTAGGATCTATTACTCCATTTATTCCTATAGTATTAATATAATCTGTTGGTACTTTGAAATAGTATTTTGTATATCCATTTTGATTTTCTTTAACTTTTACGTTTTTATATAGTACATATGGCATATACATCGCGTTTGAGTTTCCATTATCTTCATTACTAAAACTAAAACCACTTGAGTTCATAGGGGTAGCAAAGTCAGTATATTCATATTCGGTTATATTTTGAGGATTATAAGCATAGGCATTATCATAATTTTTAATGCTTTTTATTCTAACTCCTGCCGCATTAAAAGTGGTGCTATTTCTATAAGGAGGGGCAAGTTTGTTTATTTCATAAATATTAAACATTCCCTGACCTCCCGTGCCATAAATTTGCAGGGTATAATTCCCTGCTGGAAGTTGGAAAGATTGGATATTTGTATTATTATAGTTACAATAGCTACCATAAATAAACTGTCCATCTTTTTTAATTGTATAATTAACAAAAGGATCTCCATCAGGGTCTAAGATTGGATCTAATGAATTACCACTAAGGGTATATAGATTGGTTACTTGAAAGTTTATATATATAAGTTTTCCAAGGAATTGGTTTCCTCCTGTTACACTAAATAGATAGCTGGTATTTTGATTGGTATCAAAATAGGTTTCTGATTTATTTTTGATGAATTGTATTTCCGGATCAGAAAAACTACTTCCATCTAATACTGATAAATTATAACTTGTGTTTTTATCTTGAAAAACTTCATTGGCCTCATAATTATACTCTATAAATCCACCTGCTGGGAGATTTATTCTACTCAATGTTCCAAAGGTTCTATTTTTTGGGTCGGCATATGTATTAGAACAAAGGTACTCACCATAAGGGACAGAAATATCTGGTGCATAGTTAGTTAATGACCCAGAACCATCATAATTAAAGGTTGTTTTTTCTACAATACTTCCGTTTTTATTTGTCTTTTTGATAGCTTGAAGCGTTCTTTTATTTTGAATTTCATAACCATAATTAAAGCCAAATGATGAATATTCGAAGAGATATTGGTTAATTACATTCAAATTCTTATCTTTTATTGTAACTGAGTTTAAACGATAAGGATCGTTCATCGTCCCTTCCATATCTGGGTACTTATAATCAAAGGAAATATTTCCAAAATTTACAGTCTCTATATTCTTTAATTTACAGGTCTTATATATAAGTTGAGTGGTATTAGGTTTAAATTTGGAATCCTTTTGATATGAAAAATTAACCAACTCCACTCCATTTATGTCTAATATTTTTGTTAAAAAAAATGCCGATTTGTATTGTTTTAGTGTTGAACCATTAAAGCCAGTGGCAAACGTTGAAATACTGTAATCGTTAAATAAGTACTTAAATCCTTTTTCATCAGTAAGGGTAAATGATGATAGTAATAGTGTTGCAGTATTACTTTCTCTTGTATAATCAAATTTTATTCGGTTCGGGGAAAAGTTTTCTATCGAAAAGGTATTGTCAGTAGTATTTCTTATTATTTTAAATTTACCTGATCCCCCAGGAAAGCTATAATAATAAAAGTCATCAAAAATATTTTTCTGATAACCAGCAGCAGAGGTATCATCAAATTTTTCATCAATTTCTCCAATTATCTCTCGAGAAATGACTCCGCCAGTTAGTAAAGACCAACCTATACCTACTTCACTTGCAGACTCAGATTCATTTACATTTCCAACATGATATGATAAATATGCTCCTACTTTTAATTCTTTGTTAAAAGTAGGTATACTTGCCAATGGGAGAGATATTTCTGGAATTCCAGTTGCAATAGACATAGGAGTATTTACATAAGTAGATAAAGACGAGACTGATGGAACAGGTTTAGAAAATTCGCCAAAATTAAGCTCCTGTACTTGTTGCTGTGCTTGTATTGTGTTTCCAAGAACACAAATAAATACACTTAGGATTATTCTTTTTATCTTCATTCTGTTTTTATTATTTCTTAATTATTTTAGCATTTGCCGATTTATTGGTATCTGTTTTTATAGCTATCAAATAGGCTCCTTGAATTAGAGATTGGGTGTTGATTTTTGTCACTCTATTTTTAGTACGTACATTTTGAATAAGTTTTCCACCCATATCGTACACCAAAATATCGGCTTCTTTAAAATCATAACCTATTTCAACATAGGTATAATCTGATACAGGATTAGGATAAATGCGGATATCCTGCTTTTCTATCAAATCATTAATTTGTTTATCTCCTAGCTTTACGATTTTCCAATTCTCTTTTCCCAATTCTTCTGCGCTGGTTCCCGCTAATACAATTGTCCCATCCCTATTAAGTTTCAAATCAGAAAGTCTTTCCTGACGCTTTTTGGACTCTCCTTTGACATACTTTCTCCATTGTTCTTTACCATTACTATCTAGGTATAATAACCAAAAAGTTTCATCCTCATTTTTTATTCTTTCTTCCGCTTGGGAGTATCCGCCAAGTAAAATCCCCTTGTCTGTATTTAAATCGTCAATCACATTCATTCCCATCAGTAGGTCACGATTACCCAAATTGTAAGACTTTTGCCATAACTCTTCGCCCTTTTCGTTTATGGAGATAAGCCACAAATCGCTTCCCTCTTCAATTCCTACGGATTTATTTTCCGATTTTTCGGAACGGCTTTCGCCTCCAATAATATACCCCGTTGAAGTTAAAGCTATGGTTCTCAAATGATCATCCCCGTTTCCTCCAAAATTTTTCTCCCACTCAACCTTATTATCCTTCGAAATCTTAACAATCCAATAATCTCCCTCTCCATTATTTTCAGCCTTTTTTGAACCCCCTATATCACTTCGGGAGTAAATTCCAAGTAATGCTCCTCCATCTTTGGTGGGAATCATTTTTTCTACTTCATCTAAGCCTTTACCTCCCAAAATAATTTGTGAAAGTTCCTTTCCATTTTTATCCAGTCTTATAATGAGGACATCTTTGGAGCCATATCCCTTAGCAGTATTTTGAACATTTCCTGCAATAACAAAACCTAAATCCGTTGTTTGAATAACTGCTCGTGATTCTTCATCAGAGCTAGTTCCTATGGTTTTCTGCCAAAGTTCATCTCCAAATTCATTGAGGCGAATCAACCAAATATCTGATCCTCCATTAGATTCTTGTTTTTTATCTAATCCCACATTTGAATAAGTGGTTCCTGAAACAATAAATCCTCCTTCTTGAGTGGCAACAGTTGATCCGATAAAATCATGGTTTTTTCCAGAAAAGTACTTTTCCCAAACCCGTTCGCCCTGTTGGTTTAGTTTCACCAAATGGAAATCGTATCCAGTGTTTTGGTTTTTGGCAGAAATATCGTGGTTATTGGATTGAATAGAACTTCCAGAGATGAGATACTGCCCATCTATAGTAGTGGTTACTTGGTTTAAAAAATCTTGTGTGGAAGACTGAACGTCTTTTTGCCATAAAACCTCTTGAGCAGATAGGTTTATAAACCCAAGCAATGCTACGACAAAAGTATATTTTTTCTTCATATGAATAGGTGTTTTTCCATGTTATAAAAATGACATTAACTTTTTAGTAATTGTTTTTCAATTTTTTTTTCAAAATTTTGCATTTCAAAAATATAAAAAATTTTACCTTCAGCAAATATTTTTAAAAAGAACAATCCCGTCCTAAATAGAAGAAATAAGAAGGAATTTAAGTGACTCTAATTATCTTAGAGGTTGCAAAACAAAAAACCTTCTTATGGGTTCAAAAATAACATTATTTTGACTATATCGAATCTTCGATTTCTCAGATTATTTCAAAAATAGACCGAGTATTTTTAAAAAATTAGTAACCGAGAAGAAAACAGATTACCGAAATAAAGGTTTTGATAGTTGGACTCATTTGATATCTTTTTGAAAAGTAGAAAAAATCCGCACAAAAATTGACTTTATGCGGGAATAATTTACTCTAAATTTTATTTAGGGCAGTATTGTTCTTGGATAATCTATAGTTCAAACCTTTCATAAGTCAAACCCTTGTATTTTTTTTAAAAAAACTCATGTTTTTTTCATAATTTTGCGCTTTAAAAAAAAATGAACTTTAGTAGTCTTACTCCATATTTGCCATATATTTTTGCTGTTGTCGTTGCAACTCCTTTTTTGGTTTTGTTGAGACAATTTGTATATTATTACATCAATGCGAAAGAAAGAGAGCTAAAGTCTTTAGGAATGTCTGTTGGACAAGAGTCCAGACTTCAAGCTTTCGAAAGAATGACTCTTTTCTTGGATAGGATGAAACCTTCTCAGCTGATTTCTAAATTCGATAAAAATTTAGCAATTCACGAATTTATTTACCTTACAGAAAGGAGCATACAAGAAGAGTTTGATTATAACTCTACCCAACAATTGTATATTTCTACTGTAAATTGGCAAAATATCGTTACTTCTAAAAACAGATTGGTGGCGCTATTGCATTCGACCTACGAAGGATTGGGGAACCAAGCGAATCTGGATGACTATAAAACAGTTTTCATGATGAATTATACCCAAGAAGGCGATTTTGTTTCACAAACCATAGACGAAATAAAAAAAGAACTTTTAATAATAAATTTTAACAATTAACAATACAATGATTCCAAATTTTAAAGCACATCCATGGCACGGTATTACCGCTGGCGAACAATGCCCAGAGGTAGTTAATGTTTTTGTAGAGATTGTGCCTCAAGACACCATTAAGTACGAAGTGGACAAAGAAACAGGATATTTGAAAGTGGATAGACCACAAAAATTTTCCAACATCATCCCGGCACTTTACGGTTTTATCCCAAGAACTTATTGCCACGACGAAGTGAAAAAATTAGCCATAGAATCGGGATCAACCGATGTGGTAGAAGGAGACAACGACCCGTTGGATATTTTGGTACTGAGCTCTCATAACATCCATTCCGGTGGTTTGATGATGGAAGCCATTCCAATCGGTGGTTTCAAAATGATCGATAAAGGCGAAGCCGACGATAAAATTGTTTCTGTAATGGTGGGCGATCACGCTTTTGGTCATTTCAGAGACATCAGTGAGTTGCCAGAAGCAGAAGTAAACAGGTTGATGCACTATTTCCTAACTTATAAAAACTTACCAAACGAAGAGGCAAAATGTAGAATTGATAACATCTACGGAGCTGAAGAAGCTAAGAAAGTCATTTTGGCTTCTCAAGAAGATTACGCCAGAATCTACGGTGCTAAATAATCTTTAAAAAAAATATATCGATATAGAAAACAGTGAGCCTAGCTTGCTGTTTTTTTATTTTCCTTCATTTCGTTTTTGTGATTTGTAAATATTGAATATAATTTTTATCATATTTTTAAATTTTATATGAATTTATTTATTATTTTTAATTCTTATATAAACCAAATACAAAAACTGAACTATGAATTTATTTTATTTGATCCCTATTTTTGGGTTGGTCGCTTTGCTGTACACCTTTCTGCAAAGCAACTGGGTGAGTAAACAAGCTGCCGGAGACGAGAAAATGAAAGAAATCTCTGGACATATTGCCAACGGCGCTATGGCTTTTCTAAAAGCTGAATACAAAATTTTGACTTATTTTGTATTTATTGTTGCTGTATTGCTGGGCATTATGGGGATGTCCAATTCCGATTCTCATTGGAGCATTGGTCTGGCTTTTGTTGTTGGAGCAATTTTTTCTGCATTGGCAGGTTTTATAGGTATGAGAATTGCCACCAAAGCGAATGTGAGAACTGCAGAAGCCGCGAAAACTTCTTTGTCTAAAGCACTAAAAGTTTCTTTTACCGGAGGATCCGTGATGGGAATGGGAGTGGCCGGTTTAGCTGTTCTAGGACTTGGATCTTTATTTTTAATCATTAAACAAATTTTCGCCCCAGATGCAGAAGTCGATTCCAAAGGATTGATACAAACCATCGAAATCCTAACCGGTTTTTCTTTAGGAGCCGAATCCATCGCACTTTTTGCAAGAGTAGGTGGCGGGATCTATACCAAAGCCGCCGATGTAGGTGCTGATTTGGTCGGCAAAGTAGAAGCCGGAATCCCGGAAGATGACCCAAGAAATCCTGCAACCATAGCAGATAATGTAGGAGATAATGTAGGTGATGTAGCTGGGATGGGTGCCGATTTGTTCGGTTCTTATGTCGCTACGGTTTTGGCGACCATGGTTTTGGGGAGAGAGACGATTTCCCAAGATCAATTTGGTGGCTTTGCTCCCATTCTTTTACCCATGCTCATAGCAGGTTTGGGAATTTTATTTTCCATTATTGGTACTTTTTTTGTGAAAATAAATGAAAACTCTCCTTTAGAAACTTCTAAAGTTCAAAATGCCCTGAACCTAGGAAATTGGGGAAGTATTGTGATTACCGCCGTGGTTTCTTATTTTTTAGTGGATTATATTTTGCCGGAAACAATGGTGCTAAGAGGACACGAGTTTAGTAAAATGGGTGTTTTTGGAGCCATTATGGTTGGACTTTTGGTAGGCACTTTAATGAGCGTCATTACCGAATATTACACAGCAATGGGAAAAAGACCGGTGTACAGCATTGTCGAGCAATCTTCTACAGGACATGCAACCAATATTATTGGTGGACTATCTGTGGGTATGGAATCTACATTTCTTCCTATTTTGGTTTTAGCAGGTGGTATTTTTGGATCCTATCTTTGTGCTGGTTTGTACGGTGTTGCCATTGCTGCAGCCGGAATGATGGCAACAACAGCCATGCAATTGGCTATTGATGCTTTTGGACCAATTGCCGATAACGCCGGTGGAATAGCTGAGATGAGTGAATTGCCCAAAGAAGTTCGTGAGAAAACCGATATCTTGGATGCTGTCGGAAATACAACGGCTGCCACAGGAAAAGGATTTGCAATTGCTTCTGCGGCACTAACTGCTTTGGCGTTGTTTGCGGCTTTTGTAGGTATTGCAGGTATCGACGGGATTGATATTTACAGAGCCGATGTTTTATCCGGACTTTTTGTAGGCGCTATGATTCCGTTTATTTTTTCATCTTTAGCCATCACTGCGGTGGGACAAGCTGCAATGGCAATGGTGGAAGAGGTGAGAAGACAATTTCGAGAAATTCCCGGGATTTTGGAAGGTACAGGAAAACCCGAATACGACAAATGTGTTGCGATATCCACCGATGCGTCCATTAGAAAGATGATGTTGCCCGGAGCCATTGCCATCATCTCTCCTCTTTTGGTTGGTTTTATTTTTGGACCAGAAGTTTTGGGCGGCTTCCTAGCAGGAGCGACCGTCTCAGGAGTTTTAATGGGAATGTTTCAAAATAATGCGGGTGGTGCTTGGGATAATGCTAAAAAATCTTTCGAAAAAGGAGTGGATATAAAAGGTGAAACTTATTTCAAAGGATCAGATCCTCATAAGGCATCGGTAACTGGAGATACGGTGGGAGACCCTTTCAAAGATACTTCTGGACCGTCCATGAATATCCTGATAAAATTAATGTCCATTGTTTCTTTGGTGATTGCTCCAACATTGGCCACCTTGCACAAGGATAAAATTGAAGAAAATAGAAAAGCAAAATTGGAAACTTTACAACATGTAAAAACCAATCATCATTCAGAATAACAAATAATAGTTTATGAAACGAAACCTCCTTTTTGGGAGGTTTTATATTTTCTTCAAGTTTTCCACAGCTTGTACGATGGTATCTTCGTGTTTGGCAAAACAAAGTCTGATTTTACCAGTATCGATGTGGTCGTGATAGAAAGCTGAATACGGAATTGGAGCAACCTTGATGGTTTCGATGAGCCATTTAGAAAATTCTAAATCACTCATATACGGTTTGATGTTCTTGAATCCCACGGTTTGAAAATAGCCTCCTTCTACCTTTGGATCCAGATCAAAGGGGAGCTCTTCGAGTAAATGATAAAAGAAATTTCTTTTACTTTGATAAAATTTTCTGTGCTCTTCAGCATCGAAAACCTCTAAATATTTAGCCAAAGCATATTGAGAATAGACATTAATATTGAAGGAAAGGTATTGATGCAAATCCTTGAAGGCTGACATGAATTTTTCTGTCCCCGTGATGTAGCTGGCTTTCCATCCGCTAATGTGGAACATTTTTTCAAATGAAAAAACAGAAAAACTCCTGTTCTTAATTTCTGGATGCAAACGAGCGGAGTAAAATTCGCGATGGTCGTAACAAAGCAAATCGTAAACTTCGTCCGAAACGACCAAGATATCGGTGTTTTTTATGACCTCCCAAAGCTGGTCCCAATCTTCTTTTTTCCAAACTTTTCCCGTTGGGTTACTCGGAGAATTGACGATGATGCCTTTTGTTTTTTTACGAATAAGAGATTTTAGTTTATCCCAATCGATGCTGTAATTTTCTTCCATTTGAAAATAAACAGGTACTGCACCTCGAATTTCAATAGCTGGAGCATAGGTTTCGTAACACGGTTCGATAACGATCACTTCATCTTCGGGTTCTAGAAAAGTGGCCAATGCCAGATGTATGCCGTATGTGGCTCCCGGGATAACCGCCAATTCATTTTCGGACAGTTCTAATGGGTGATTTCTTTTTTTATTGAACTTGATGAGGTTTTCCGTCAATATTGGTAACTCCGATACCGAAGCATACTGAAAAAGATTTTGGTCTGCCGCTTCTATTAAAAAATTTTGAAGCCGAGGATCCGGATGGAAATCTGGAGAACCCTGACTTAGATTAACCGCAAAATGCTGATTTGCCAATTCAGCTATTTCGGTATAAATATTGACTTTACCTGCAGAATGTCTTTTTCTGAACTTCATTAATGGTATTTTAATTAAATTTAGTTTTTGTTGAATAAAATTAATTAAAATTCGGTATTGTGCAATGGTGTCTGTGGTTAAATTTGAATATTCTATAAGTTTTTCATATTTTTTACTGCTTGTTCGATAACTTCTTCTCTTTTTGCAAAACAAAAACGAATGTTTCCAGTGTTTTTTTGATCGTGATAAAATGCCGAAACCGGTATTGTAGCTACTTTTTTCTCTGTTGTAAGCCATATTGCAAATTCCTTGTCGGACATATTGGGTTTTATGGTTTTAAAATTCCCGGTTTGGAAATAACTTCCTTGCGCTGGTCTTTGCAACTCAAAAGGTGTTTCTTGCATCATGTCCCAAAAATAATCTCTTTTTGACTGCATCAGCTCTGTATTCTTCTTTTGATCGAAAATTTCCAAATACTGCGCAAGGGCTTGTTGGGCAGGTGCATTCACACAAAAAGTGAGGTATTGATGTACTTTTCTAAAGGCAATGCTTAGTTCCTCAGAGGCAACGATATATCCAATTTTCCAACCGGTAATGTGAAACATTTTTCCAAATGAAAAAATACTGAAGCATCTCTTTTTGAGTTCGGGGTGGTGAAAAGCACTGTGGAATATGGCTTTGTCATAGACCAAAAGATCATAAACTTCGTCGGAAATTACAATGATGTCGGTGTTTTTTATAACTTCCCAAAACTGATTGATGGACTCTTTGCTCCAAATTTTTCCTGAAGGATTGTTGGGGGAATTGATGATGATGGCTTTGGTCTTTGGAGAAATTGCATTTTTGAATTCGTCCCAATTGAGTTCAAATTTTTCATTCAATTGTACAAAAATGGGTTTTCCACCATTCATCTCAATAGCAGGGACATAGGAGTCGTAACACGGATCAAAAACGATGACTTCATCTCCCGGTTGTAGTATAGTAGCTAAAGCGGTATAAATGGCATAAGTTGCACCGGGGACAATGGTAATTTCTTCTTTTTCAATAGTTAACGGTAGGACTCTATTTTTGTTGAAGGCCACCAGATTGTCAATTAATAAAGGATTGCCTTGTAAAGGCGCGTATTGGTTAAAATTGTTTTCTGTGGCTTGGCTAAGAAGTTTTTTTAGCTTTGGATCGATTTCGTAATCGGGGAAGCCTTGGGATATATTGATGGCTTGGTGTTGTTGTGCCAATTGTGACATTTCTGAAAAAATGGTCAAGTCACTGCCGCTGTGTTTTCTTTGGATGTTCATCAGGAGTATTATTCGTTCGGTAATACAACGCAAATTCGGAATAATTATTTATTTTAGCCGTATCAATTGATGATAAAATTTGATTTTTTATCGATTGAAATCCCATTCTTACTAAATTTTCATTAAAAAAATACAAAATACTTATTTATGAAGAGAGTCTCCATATCGGTACTTATCCTATTAGGATTGGTTTCTTGTAAAACCATTGATTATACGACCAACGGAAAAGCGTACAATCAAGCGTATGAATCTATAAAATCCGATGAGTTAAAGAAAAATTTATTCGTAATTGCCTCCGACGAAATGGAGGGTAGAGATACCGGAAGCAAAGGCCAAAAAAAAGCAGGCGATTATGTAATAAATTATTATAAAGATCGAAAAATTGGCTATCCGGAAGTATTGGGTTCGTATTTTCAAAAAGTACCTGCAGAATACATGAATAAAAAATCGTGGAACGGGAAACGATTTTCGGACTCGGATAATATTTTGGCTTTTATCAAAGGCAGTGAGAAGCCCAACGAAATTGTCGTAATCTCTGCGCATTATGACCATATTGGAACGAAAAACGGAGTCGTTTATAACGGTGCCGATGACGATGGAAGTGGTACAGTTGCTGTTATGGAAATCGCTGAAGCCTTCAAATTGGCAGAGAAAAAAGGGCACGGTCCCAAAAGATCCATCTTATTTATGCATGCAACCGGTGAAGAGCACGGGCTTTTTGGATCATCTTATTATGTCGATCATCCTGTATTTCCTTTAGAAAATACCGTGACCAACCTTAATATAGATATGATTGGTCGTTGCGATCCGGGAAATTGCAATCAAGACTATGTATATGTTATCGGATCGGAAATGTTGAGCTCGGAATTGAAAATGATTTCTGAAGCAGCAAATAACAAGACTTATAAAATGAAGTTGGATTATAAATACGACGATCCCAAAGATCCGAATCGTCTATATTATAGGAGTGACCATTATAATTTTGCCAAAAATGGTATTCCTGTTGCTTTTTACTTTGATGGGATTCATGAAGATTATCACAAAGAAACAGATGACCCGGAGAAAATAGATTACGAATTGCTAAAGAAAAGAACACAACTAATTTTTTCAACAGCATGGGAGTTGGTCAACCGAAAGGATAGGATTGTGGTGGATAAAAAACATTAAACAAATTGGAGATGAACAAGAAAAGGTTCGTCTCTTTTTTTGGGAAAAATGACTCCACCAAGAATCGAACTTGGATCTAAAGTTTAGGAAACTCTTGTTCTATCCGTTGAACTATGGAGCCTTTGGTGCAAATTTAGGATAAATCTGCTTTTAAACTTCATTTAATTGAATTGAAAATGTAGGATTTAGCATTGGATTTCAACCGTATAATTTTAAAAATATTGTGTGGTGTTAAAATTTATTTTGAAATCATTTAATAGGTTGATAATCAGATTTTTAATTCAAGTTTAGTAAGTGTTTTTTGATGATTTTGTTAATTATTTTTAACTTTTAGTGTATTTTTTAACATTTTTTTAACAGTCTTTTGAATCGCTTTATTCATAGGGAGTTGCAGGTTTTGTTATGATTTTTTTAAGAATAGTTTGATGCTTTTTAACGAGGTGGTTTTTGTCGGAATTGATAACCGCCTAATTTTGCCCTCGTTAAAACCCCAAAAATTCAAAAGTATGATGAAAGGAGTTAGTCTCGTAATCATAATGATGATTTCAATGCTAAGTTTTTATTCATTTTCGAGTGAAGCAACCGATGCAAAGACAAGTTTAATATCGTTCTACCACGATAAATTTAACGGTAGAAAAACAGCAAGCGGTGAGCTTTTTGATAATTCAAAACTTACAGCAGCTCACAGAAGTCTTCCATTCGGAACTAAATTGAAAATGACGAATATTAAAAACGGAAAAAGCGTTGTCGTTAGAATCAATGACAGAGGACCATTTGTAGCGTCTAGAGCATTAGATGTATCCAAAGCAGCTTTCAAGGCCATAGCGCCAGTAGGCCACGGTGTAGTCCCTGTTGAATATGAAGTTATTAATTAATAATACATTTTAGACTAATGAAGAATCGGATAAGCATCCGATTCTTTTTTTTAGCATTTAATTTTAAAATGACGAGCGAAACATCAAAAACAAGCCTTGGGCTTATTGGTGTTCGATGTTTAAAAAAAATATGACAAAAATCTTTTGTTAATCAATTGCAGATTTGTCAATTATCACTATATTTGCACACACGAAAAAATTTAGCAATGGCAAACCAAATAAAAGGAAAAATTTCTCAAATTATCGGTCCCGTTATTGATGTGGTTTTCAAAGAAGTTGAAGAACTTCCGAAAATTTACGACGCTCTTGAGCTCGTTAAAGATAACGGAGAAAAAGTAGTCCTAGAAGTAGAACAACATATCGGTGAAGACACAGTAAGATGTATCGCAATGGATGCAACGGATGGTCTTAAAAGAGGACAAGAAGTAACAGGACAAGGTCGTCAAATTACCATGCCTACAGGGGAAGGTGTTTACGGAAGACTATTTAATGTAGTTGGAGATGCCATCGATGGTATCCAAGACTTGTCAAAAGATAACGGTTTGCCAATCCACAGAGAAGCTCCTAAATTTGATCAATTATCAACTTCTGCTGAGGTGCTTTTTACAGGTATCAAAGTAATTGACCTTATCGAACCTTATGCAAAAGGGGGGAAGATTGGTTTGTTCGGTGGTGCTGGTGTAGGTAAAACTGTATTGATCCAAGAATTGATTAATAATATTGCAAAAGGTCACGGTGGTCTTTCTGTATTCGCCGGTGTAGGTGAAAGAACCAGAGAAGGAAATGACCTTTTGAGAGAGATGTTGGAATCAGGAATTATTAAGTATGGTGAAGATTTCATGCACTCTATGGAAAATGGAGGTTGGGATCTTTCTAAAGTAAATCTAGAAGAAATGAAAGACTCTAAGTGTACTTTCGTTTTCGGACAGATGAACGAACCACCAGGTGCAAGAGCTAGAGTAGCCCTTTCTGGACTTACAATTGCAGAATATTTCCGTGACGGTGATGGTGAAGGTCAAGGTAGAGATGTACTTTTCTTCGTTGATAACATCTTCCGTTTTACCCAAGCTGGTTCAGAGGTGTCTGCACTTCTAGGGCGTATGCCATCAGCGGTAGGTTATCAGCCAACTTTGGCTTCTGAAATGGGTGCGATGCAGGAAAGAATTACTTCTACTAAAAACGGATCTATTACTTCTGTACAAGCTATTTATGTACCTGCGGATGACTTAACCGACCCGGCTCCGGCTACAACTTTCGCCCACTTGGATGCAACAACCGTATTGGACAGAAAGATCGCTTCATTGGGTATTTACCCAGCGGTAGACCCATTGTCTTCAACTTCAAGAATCCTTACTCCGGAAATCCTAGGTGCTGAACACTACAACACCGCTCAAAGAGTAAAAGAAATCCTTCAAAGATACAAAGCGCTTCAAGATATTATTGCGATCCTTGGTATGGAAGAATTGTCTGAAGAAGATAAATTGGTTGTATATCGTGCCAGAAAAGTACAAAGATTCCTTTCTCAGCCTTTCCATGTTGCTGAGCAGTTTACAGGTATCCCAGGTGCTTTGGTAGATATTAAAGACACCATTAAAGGATTTAACATGATTATCGATGGAGAATTGGATCACTTGCCAGAAGCTTGTTTCAACCTAAAAGGAACTATTGAAGAAGCAATCGAAGCAGGAGAGAAAATGCTTTCTGAGAACAAATAAGAAATTTTAAATTTTAAATTTTAGATTGTGGATTTTGTCTAAAATTTATAATCTATAATCTATAATTTCATTTAAAGATGATTATAAAAATATTAACCCCGGAAACTGTAATTTTTGAAGGTGAGGTAGAATCTGTTCTACTACCAGGGAAAAATGGGGATTTCCACATCATGAAAGATCACATTGCCATCGTTTCGTCTTTGGTTAATGGAAATATAAGACTTTTCACCAATGAAGTTCCTGAGCAATTTGCCAAGAACCTTAGAAAAGAAAACGAATCCAAATCGGTTTATTCTTTTTTAGTTAAAAGTGGAGTTATCGAGTTCAGTAATAATAAAGGAATCATCCTTGCTGAATAAGACAAAAGTCTTTGATAAATTAAAACTGGGTTGCCTAAGCAACTCAGTTTTTTTATGCAGTAATCATAAAAAATCGATTCAAATATTACAATTGAATCGATTTTATATTTAAGCTAATATCTACAACCTAATTGGCAATATCACTGATGAATTTTATTCTGAGCATCCTTAGTTCTTCATCGCTCAAATCATCACCAAATTCATCGGTGATTACCTTCATGCTATCGCTTTCGGACTCTTTCATAAAGTCCATAAACTCATCGATTAAATCTTCGTCAATCGTATCTTCAATATAATAGTCGATATTTAGTTTGGTACCTTGATAAACAATTTGTTCCATTTCTTTTAAAAGATCGGTCATGGTAAGATTTTTAGCCTTGGCAATATCTTCAAGATCAATTTTTTTATCGGTACTTTGTATGATGAAAACCTTGTGCGAAGCTTTGTTGGCCACTTGTTTTATGACCATATCTTGAGTTCTCTCAATTTGGTTATCTTCTACATATTTTTTGATAAATTCGGCGAATTCTTTACCAAATTTTTTGGCTTTACCTTCACCAACTCCGTATATTTTGCCAATTTCATCAATGTTGATGGGGTATTGCACCGTCATGTCCTCCAAACTGGGATCCATAAATACGGTGTACGGAGGGATTCCTAATTTTTTTGCAACCTTTTTTCTAAGTTCTTTTAGTAGGTTAAAAAGATTTTGGTCTAGGGAATTTCCTCCTTTAACTTCAATTTGATCGATGTCTGCTTTTGTTTGGGCAAGGTCGTATTCTCGATCTTCAGCAATTAAAAATTCTATTTCTTTGGAGTTTTTTAGAATTTCATTCCCTTTTTCGGATATTTTAAGAACACCGTATGTCTCAATATCTTTAGTTAAAAATCCTTGAACCGTAGCTTGTCTGATGATGGATTTCCAATAATTATCCGATTCTTTTTTTCCAATACCAAATTGTTTGTGGCTTTCCAACTTATACGATTTTGTAATGGAGCTTTCTTTACCTGTAATAATATTGATAAGGTCTTTGGTTCTGAACTTTTCGTCCAAAGATTTTACAGTATCCAATACGATTTTCAGTTCATTGAAAACATTTTTTAATTTTGGAGGGTTTACGGAATTGTCGTCCATTTTTGCACCAGCTCCTTTGATTGGGTCGAAAACTTCACCAAAATAATAAAGAAGGTATTGTCTGCGGCTCATGGAAGTTTCGGCATAACCAACCACTTCATTGAGCAATTGCAAACCGATTTCTCTTTCTGAAACGGGTTTTTGAGCCAAGAATTTTTCTAATTTTTCAATATCTTTTGGGTCGTAAAAGGCTACACAATGTCCTTCGCCACCGTCTCTGCCGGCCCTACCGGTTTCTTGGTAATAACTTTCTAGTGATTTTGGTATGTCGTAATGGATTACAAATCTCACATCCGGTTTGTCAATACCCATACCAAAAGCAATGGTTGCGACTATGATGTTGCATTCTTCCATCAAGAATTTGTCTTGGTTGCCCATTCTGGTTTTGTTGTCCAGCCCAGCGTGGTATGGGAGTGCGTTGATCCCGTTGACCTGAAGGAGTTGTGCAAATTCTTCAACCTTTCTACGGCTTAGACAATAGATAATTCCAGACTTACCTTTATGAGTGTTTATAAATCGTATAATTTCTTTATCGATATTTACTTTTGGCCGTACTTCATAAAATAAATTAGGTCGGTTAAAGCTTTCTTTAAAAACCAAGGCGTTGTTCATGCCCAAAGTTTTTTGGATGTCGTCTTGTACTTTTGGAGTTGCCGTAGCCGTTAGCGCAATTACCGGTACATTGGCGATTTTATCGATGATGAGTTTTAGATTTCTATATTCTGGACGGAAGTCGTGCCCCCATTCCGAAATACAGTGTGCCTCGTCAATGGCGACAAAAGAGATCTTCACTTCTTTAAAAAAATCGAGATATTCGTCTTTTATTAGAGATTCTGGAGCAACATAGAGCAGCTTGGTTTTGCCCGATTTTATGTCGTCCATCACCGTTCTGGTTTGCGACTTGTTGAGGGACGAATTAAGAACATGGGCAACACCTTCCTCTGAGGATAGTCCATTAACGGCATCGACTTGGTTTTTCATCAAGGCGATGAGTGGCGATACCACAATGGCTGTACCTTCGGAGATAAGTGCGGGTAACTGATAACAAAGTGACTTTCCACCGCCTGTTGGCATCAAAACAAAAACATCATTGCCCTCCAAAAGAGATTCGATAACTTGTTCTTGTTGTCCTTTGAAATTTGAAAAGCCAAAATGCTTTTTTAGTTCTTTAGATAATTCCGTGTTTTTCATTGTAACTTCAAATGAAATCAAAAATTGTTTTAAATTTGCACTAACTTCAAAATTAATCATTATTCATCAGAAATCAAATTTTTAATTAATTTTTTTTAGTAAGAAATATGAATTAAAAATTAAAGAATGCAGGTTCTAAATTTCTGTAAATTACGAAATCCATCCGAATGAATTCAGAACAAATCCAAGAATTAGGAAAAGAAGCAATAGAAATTGAAATAAATGAGTTGGTAAAACTTAAAGAAAGAATTGATGCTGACTTTGTAAAAGCAGCCGAATTGATAGGCTCAGCGAAAGGAAAATTAATTGTAGTTGGAATCGGAAAATCGGCTCATGTAGGAAATAAGATTGTTGCAACACTCAATTCTACCGGCACTCCTTCGCAGTTTTTACATGCTTCTGAAGCCATACACGGCGATTTGGGAGTGGTGCAAAAACAAGATGTGGTTTTGTGCATTTCCAATTCCGGCAACTCTCCTGAGATTGTTAATTTGGTGCCTTTTCTAAAAGAATATTCTTCTGCTCTGATTGGCATGACCGGAAATTTGAACAGCAAATTGGCCGAGTTCTCCGATGTGGTACTCAATACCAAAGTTGATAAAGAAGCGTGTCCCAACAAATTGGCTCCTACATCTTCGACTACGGTTCAAATGGCTTTGGGTGATGCTTTGGCGGTGGTGCTTATGGAAATGAAAAATTTTAGAGCCAATGACTTTGCCAGATTTCATCCAGGTGGAAGCTTGGGGAAAAATTTAACCTCGAAAGTGGAACAATTTTTATCGTCCAAGAAACCACAAGTTAGTCCAGGAGCAGGTATAAGAGAGGTGATCATTTCCATCAGTTCCTCTTCTCACGGAATTACCATTGTTGCTGAAGAGGATAAAATTCTAGGGGTCATTACCGATGGTGATTTAAGAAGGATGTTGATGAAGGACGAAGATGTTTCTAAGGTTTTGGCAAAAGACATCATGTCGAAAAATCCTAAAACCGTGGAGAAAAATACTTTGGCGAAAGTAGCAATGAAAATACTGAAAGACAACAATATCGGACAGTTGGTGGTGACTAACAATGGTGAATATTTCGGTATTATCGATCTGCATACTTTGTTGGACGAAGGGATTAATTAATGCTGATTTTAATTTAGAATTCAAAATTTTGAAAGAGAACGAAGAAAATGATATGTCCTTTTGGGGACACATTGGCGAACTTAGAAGCCATCTGATACGATGCGTGATTGCCATAATAATTTGTGCATGCGTCGTTGGTTTTAATATAGAATGGATTATCGATCATGTATTTTTTGGACCGGTTCGGAATGATTTTCCAACCTTTAAAGTGGTTAACCATTTTTCCAGAATGTTTATTGGTGAAGATAGTATCACGCTTCCTGCCGATTTTCCGGTGAGGGTTCAGAGGCTGTATCAGCAATTTAATGTGATGATGGCCGTGTCCATATTCGGAGGGATCGTTTTGGCATTTCCCTATATTGTTTATGAGATTTGGAGATTTATTTCACCGGCTCTTCACGAAAATGAAAGAAAAAATTCTCTTTTTGTGATTAATGGAATTTGGATTCTTTTTATGATGGGAGTCCTGTGTGGATATTATTTAATTTTGCCCTTTGCGGTTAATTTTGGAGTCATTTTTAAAATTTCAGACATCATCATTCCATTGTACGATCTTTCGGATTATGCGACACTGTTTTTACAAGTCGTTCTCGGGATGGGAGTGATGTTTTTATTCCCAATGTTGGTGTATTTCTTAACCAATATGGGATTATTAACTCCGGAATTTATGAAAACCTATCGTAGGCACGCCATTGTACTGATCATGGTAGTCGCTGCAATTGTTACACCCGCCGATGTGATGAGCATGATGATGGCAGCCATGCCTCTATTGTTGCTGTATGAAATTTCTATTATGATGTGCAATCGTACTTTTAACATTCTCCAAAAGAAAGAAGCTTTGGAAAATAATAAAGCATTGGCAAAAAAAGATACGGTATAAAAATTTCTTTATACAATTTGGACAAGTCAAAAACCCCAATAGGTTTTTGACTTTTTTATTTTATTTAATGGTTTGATATTGTGTTATATATGAATGTTTTTAGTTGGGTTTATTTTAGAACTTCGTTTTCTATAAAGTGGATTAGCGGCTAAATAAATTATTCTATACATAATAAATGCAGTAATGTTCGTTTTTTTTATTTATTAATACATATT
The DNA here is from genome assembly GCF_014353055.1 of Amniculibacterium sp. G2-70. Lineage (GTDB taxonomy): Bacteria > Bacteroidota > Bacteroidia > Flavobacteriales > Weeksellaceae > Amniculibacterium > Amniculibacterium aquaticum. Next base: position 449,975 of record NZ_CP060698.1, on the reverse strand, counting down.
GTTTAAAATAAAAGCCATATATTTATCAAAAACTTATATTAACCAGTATTAACGAATGAATATGCGAAAATCTCTATCGGCGTTGCTTTTTATTTTCATCTTTTTTAATTATCAATTTTTACAATCTCAAACCTATCAACTCACCGGAAATCCTGTAAATACCAACGGATGGTCTTTGGTGTCCAATGCGATTGTAAGTACGGATTTTGTGCAGTTAACAGCCGATCAAGGAGGTTTGTACGGAGCCATCAAACTCAATGATCCTATTAATCTTAAATATTGTGATAAATGGAAAGTGGAGTTCGATTTTCGAATTGATGGAAACGGAACGACAACCTACGGCAGAGGTGATGGTTTTACTTTCTGGTATTTGTCCAATCCCCCAACGGGTTTTGTCTCTGGTGGCGGATTGGGAATTCCCGCAAATGCCTCGGGTTTAATGGTTGGATTTGATATTTTTAACAACACCACAGAAGGGCAGATGAGTAAAATTCATTTGTTGTACGGCACCAATAATACGCCAGGAAATAATATAGAATTTAACAACACCCCCGGAAGTACATTTCATTCGCCAGATCTAATTTCTACACAACCTTTCGTTGGTCCTACCTTTAAACATGTTGTTGTAAATGGAGAGGTTGATCCTGCCAATCCCAACAATTGGATCATAAAAATCACTATGGACAATGTGCAAATCGTCAATCAATCTTTTGCACCTTCCAATGGAGCAATTGGCATGGGACAGGGTTATTTCGGGTTTTCTGCTGCAACAGGTGGTGCCAGTGCTAGGCATTCCATAAAAAATGTAAAAGTTTATGTTGATAAAGTACCTATTTTTCAAAACAACATTACTCCAGAGGTGTGCATCAATCCCAATACCAATTTGGGTTCTGTAGATCTTACACAGTACGAAAATCAGTTTGTTGCCAATCCGGCAAATTATACTTTTACTTATGTGGTGCAGGGGAGTACAACACCGGTGGCCGATCCAAGCAACTTTCAATATACTGGAAATACCAATGTGCAGGTGATTATTAAGGATCCTACAGCAACTTTGTGTGATAATGGAGATGGAATTATTGAACTCCATCCAACGCCTTTTGTAGCCAATGATGCGATTTTGACCTCTTGTCAAAATAACAATTCAGGACTTGCTACTTATGATCTTACCACGGCCAATGTGATTAATGACCCTACGGCAACCAAAAAATATTTTGCAACGATGGCCGATCTCAATGCCGGGATAGAGATTCAGAATCCATTTGTTTATACCTCTCCAACTACTGATGTCTATGTGTTGGTGACCAGTGCCAATGGCTGTTCGAGTATTGCAAAAGTTTCACTTCAAATTTATTTGAACGCATTGGTAAACGATCAAACTTTGAAAACCTGTTTCTTAGAAAATCTTACAACCAACGGAATTTTTAATCTTACCCAAGCCAATGTTACAGGGACTCCAGGAGTGGTGAAAAAGTATTATCCATCACCAACCGATGCCGTTAACGAGACCAACGAAATTCTTAATCCAACGGTTTATAATGCTCCATCGGGATTTGTTTTTGTGAAAGTGAGCACCAATCAAGGCTGTTATAACATTGCTAAAATTACTTTACTTGTAGAGCTTCCTCAACCTTCACCGATTCTTAAAGATCAAATAATTTGTACAGAAGATACGACAACTTTGGATGCAGGTCCCGGTTATATAGCATACGAATGGAGCACAGGAGCGACCACTTCATCCATAAGCAATATTGGTGTTGGTGATTATTGGGTGAAACTAAGCAAAGACGGTTGCACAACTTTGCAAAAAGTTAAGGTGATCCCTGCTGAAGTACCCACGATTACCCATGTCGATGTAACCAATGCAACACTTTCTGTTGTTGTTTTTGGTGGAAAAGCGCCGTATCAATATTCAATAGACAATATTAATTGGCAATCATCCAATGTTTTTACGGGTGTATTTAGAGGACAAGTAAAAATTTATGTCAAAGACGAAAGCAACTGCCAACCCATTATCACCGAAGTTACCGTACCCAATTTGGTGAATCTCATTACGCCAAATGACGATGGTTACAACGACACAATCGATTATTCGGCATTGGGTTATAAAAAAGATTTTACATTTACCGTTTTTGACCGTTACGGAGTGGTAGTTCATCAGGCCAATAAAAACAACAATTACAAGTGGGACGGAAAATTGGGAGGTCGAAAACTGTCAACCGGTACCTATTGGTATGTTATCACTTGGAAAGAAAACGATATAAAAGAAACCCCTATTAAATTTTCCGGGTGGATCATGCTTAAAAATAGAGATTAATTTTATTAAGAATATCGTGGAGCGGCTTCGGTCGCTTTTTTTTTATTTAAAAGGGTGTAAACTGGGATTGCTCAGATTATTTCTTATTTTTGAATTGATAATTGAAAACGAATGAAAAAAGGACTCGCTTTATTGCTATTGTCAAATTTGGTTTTGGCACAAAATTTAACAAAACAAGATACTTTGAAAGGCAGTAATACCGCATACAGAGATTTTTGGGATGTTAAAAAATATACCATTTCTGTTGAACCCAATTTTGAGAAAAAATCACTGCAAGGATACAACGAGATATCTTTCGAAATCTTGAAAGACACTACGACTCCAACTTTTCAAATCGATCTGCAACAGCCTATGGATTTTCGTTTGGTTAATGATATAAATGATGGTTTTACAGTGGAAAGAACAGGAGATTTTATCTTCATCAAATCCAATAAAAATTATAAAAAAGGTGAAAAAGGAAAACTGAAAATCGAATTTTTCGGAGAACCAAGAATTGCTAAAAATGCCCCTTGGGATGGAGGTTGGGTTTTTGCTCAGGACAGTTCCGGAAAGCCTTGGATGTCTGTTGCCCAAGAAGGTGATGGCGCCTCGCTTTGGCTGCCCATCAAAGATATTTGGAGTGACGAACCGGAGAATGGCATTCAGCTTAAAATCATAACTGCCGAAGATTTGGTCGGAGTAGGGAATGGACGATTAATTTCTACAGAAAAGAGCAACGGTAAAAAAGCGTGGACTTGGGAAGTGAAAAATCCCATCAATGCGTATTCCATAGTGCCAACCGTTGGTAACTTGGTCAATTTTAAAGACCATTATTTGGGCGAAAAAGGAAATTTGGACTTGGATTATTGGGTCTTGGCCGAAAATTTATCCAAAGCCAAACAACAGTTTCAACAAGTAAAACCCATGCTAAAAGCTCTAGAATTCTGGTTTGGTCCGTATCCTTTCTACGAAGATTCCTACAAGATTGTTGAGACACCTTACTTGGGAATGGAGCATCAAAGCAATGTTGCCTACGGTAACCACTACGAAAACGGATATTTGGGAAGGGATCTTTCTGGGACTGGAGTAGGATTGAACTGGGATTTTATCATCGTTCATGAGAGTGGACACGAGTGGTTTGCCAACAACATCACCGCCAAAGACCAAGCCGATATGTGGATTCATGAAAGCTTTACCAGCTATTCCGAAACGCTGTTTACGGAAAAATTTATGGACAAAATCTCTGCCGATAGATATGTACAAGGAACACGACGAGCTATTTTGAACGACATACCTATCATTGGAGCGTATGGTGTAAGAGGCAAAGGTAGTGGAGACATGTACTACAAAGGGGCCAATATGCTGCATACCATACGACAGGTGATCGGCGATGACGAGAAATTTAGATCCATACTTCGGGGTCTTAACAAGGATTTCTACCATCAAACGGTGACCACCAAGCAGGTGGAAGAGTACATAAACGCCAAGTCCGGAATGGATTTCTCATCGGTATTTGATCAGTATCTTAGAACAACCAAAGTGCCTGTTTTGGAATATTATTTCAAAAAAAATAAAGTTTATTTTCGTTGGCAAAATACCGTTGAAGATTTCACAATGCCTTTAAGATTTGGAGATTACACCATTGTGCTATTATCCGACAAGTGGGGGAAAATGAAAATTAAAAAAAATACTCAGTTTGAGTTTAATAAAAATTACTACATACACTATAAGGAAGTAAAGGGAAAATAAAAGATTCTACAATCGTTTTCATAACACAAAAAACTACCCCAGTCGGAGTAGTTTTTTTTATGATGTTCGTGGGGCTTTTGTTAAACAATTTCACTGGTCAAAGACTTAGAAATTAGTTTTTCGTGCATGGGTTTTAGCAGATCCATGCTTCCCGTTTTTACAGTGGCTTTGCCTTTGTAATGAACCAGTATGGTACATTGTTCTGCCTGTTCTAAGGTGTGTTTGCAAATGTCTATCAGGCAATCGATCACATAATCGAAGGTGTGGATGTCGTCATTATGAAGGACCAATTTATAGACTTCGTCGGTATCGTCCAATACCAAAACATCCTCTTCATATTTCCTTTTCGGATCGTCGTATAAATACATATCGTCAATATTCATTGCTCAAAATAAAAAAATTAATTTTCGCTAATTTCATCCATCATAGTGTCCATGATGTTTTTAGGATCGTAGGTTAACTCGACCAATTCGACACTTTTATTTTGCATTTTTAAAATTTTGAAATGGTAATCGTAAAAGTCGAATTCTTGATTTTCTTCTGGGATGTCTCCCAATTCATGCATGATAAAACCGGACAAGGTGTTATAATCTCCTTCTTCTGAAAGAGGTAATTTTTTTGGAAGGTATTCGTTGATTTCATCCAAAGGTTGTGTCGATTTGATCCAGAAAATATTGTCGCCAATTCGGTCCACCATTTTTTCTTCTTCGTCTTCTTCATCTTGGATCTCACCCACCAATTCTTCCAAAATATCTTCCAAAGTGATGATGCCTTCGGTACCACCAAACTCGTCGATAACGATGGCCAAGTGTTGTTTCTTTTGTTGGAAAACCTTTAATAAGTCTGAAATTTTCTTGGAACCCACCACAAAAAATGGCTCACGAAGGTAATCTTTAAAATCAAAATGCTCCAACTCTCCTTTGTGTTTTACATAGGCACGAATAATTTCTTTGGTATAAAAAATCCCGATGATGTTATCGATAGAGTCTTCGTAAACGGGCAATCTGGAGTATCCGCTTTCTAATATTTTATTCAAAATTTCTTCCTTTTCATCGGTGATGTCAATGGATAAAATATTTTGTCTAGGCACCATGATTTGTTTTGCCGAATGGTCGGTAAAGTCAAATGCATTTTTGATGATTTCGTAATTCTCTTCCTCTATTTCTCCAGAGTCTGCACTTTGTTTTACCAAAAGTTGCAACTCTTCGGACGAGTGAATGTCTTGCTCCGATGCCGGATGGATGTTGATGATCCTAAGGAATGCATTGGAAAGAACATTCATAGACCAAATAAACGGCTTGAAAAGATTGGTGAAAACACGAAGTGGATAGGATATGAATAATGCCGTAGGTTCTGGTTTTCTAATCGCAATGGATTTAGGGACCAACTCACCAAAAACGATGTGCATAACCGTGATCAATAAGAAACTGGCCACCATGGAAACTGTAGTGATGGTTCCGGCTGAAAATTCTATTCCCATGGTCGTGAAAAGACTCATAAAAACATGTTCTAAAGCACTTTCTCCTACCCATCCTAATGCTAGAGAAGCGAGGGTAATGCCTAATTGTGTTGCTGATAGATAGGCGTCCAGATGTTTTAGGATGTGTTCTGCCTGCTTTGCCATGGTGTTTCCTTCGGCGGCTTTCAGCTGGATTTGGGAGTATCTAACTTTTACGATAGAAAATTCTGCGGCTACGAAAAAGCCATTGAGTAAAACGAGGAAAAGGGCAATGAAAATCTTGACTAAACTGTCGGGGTCCATGTATTTAAGTTATGTATAATTTACAAATATATAGATATTTTTTTAATGTGCATTTATTTGTTCAATAAGAAGGATGCAATCAAGCATTTGATAATGCAACGGTTGGTAATAAAAAAACACTCTGGAAATAGAGTGCTTTTTTAAAATTTATTTTATTCTAAATTCTAATTTTACATTGAAAAATCTACCGGTTAACCGGGTCGGTACCGGATAGATGTATTGGGTATTGACATCGGTAACCCATTGGTTAGCAACCGTATTGTTGATATTGAAGGCATTGAAAACTTGTACGCCCAAAGTAAGTTCGTCAAAAGCTCCCCAAAATCCCCAACGATCGTTCTTTTCTTTAGGATCTATAAAAACATAGGACAATCCCATATCCACTCTTTTGTAAGACGGCAAAGTCCTTTGGAATTGGTAAGAATTGCTGTATGGAGGTGCTCCTGTTGGCAATCCCATGGCATATACTCCCGTTAGGTTTACCCTCATTTTTGGGAATTTTGGCATGTAGTCTTGGTAGAAAATGGCAAACCTGAATCTCTGATCGGTTGGTCTTGCAATATCACCTTGATTGTCGATGTTTTCAAAAGCACGAGCGTAACTTGCCGAGATCCACGACTCTACACCGGGTACAAATTGTCCGTACAATCTGGTGTCTATTCCGTAGGCATAACCTGTGGCATTGTTCTGCCCGGTATATTTTATCCTAACATTGTCCATATAAAACGGAATTAGTTGATCCATTTTTTTGTAATACAATTCGGTAGTCAGTTTGAAAGGTCTATCGTACATATCGAATTCATAATCATTGGCCAAGATCATCTGTAGGGATCTTTGAGATTTGATGTCCGAATTGAAACTGCCGTCCAAATCTTTTATTTCTTTGTAAAAAGGTGCTTGGTAATAGATCCCACCGGATAATTTAAAGAGCATGTCCGCTTCCCAATCGGGTTTTATGGCAAATTGTGCCCTTGGCGAAAAAATGGTTTCTTTGTTGTACGACCAATTCGAAACTCTAGCTCCGGCATTTAAAAATACTTTTGAACTTCCCCACATCAACTTTTGAGAATATTGCAAATAGGCCGATAGTCGGGTAGGAGAGATGGCATTGTTTCCGGCAATGTAATGCTTTAGTTCCAAAGCCGATCCGTCCAATGTTCCAGGATTGGTAACCACTCTCGGGACGCTGTATCCTATGGAGTCGATCAGTTGCCATTCGTTGGTGAAATCTTTTAGGTTTTCTTTTTCATATTTGAAACCTACTTCGATATCGGTATTTACATTAGGAGAAAATTTTGTTCTCAGTTGGGATCCGTAGGTTTTTACCAATAAATCGTTTCTGGCATGATCGATTTGCCCACCCACATCATAAGAAGTTACAGGCTCTCCGGTTACTGGATCAAAAGTTTGCAACATGTAGGCAGAAGCTGTGGTGTAGTATTCTCTTTCCCGGTTTTGGTATGCAAAACCATCCAAAGTAATTTTTACTTTTTTTGAAGGTTTGTAGGTGATGCTTCCTGTACCCATCATGTTTTTGTACTGGTCGTTCTCTTTTCCGTTGTAGTACACGGTGAGCTTTAGTGGGGTGAGCAAACTACCAAAATCGACTTCTTTTTTCTTAGGAATCATTTCGTAATCGTTCTTGGACCAAAACCCAACAAATGAAACCGAAAGTTTCGGGTTGATGTGGTAGTTGATGTACGATTGGAAATCCATATATTTTGGGTTGAAGTCCGTATCTTCCTTCAAAGTATTCAGTACCAAATTGGTATTTCGGTAACGAGCAGAGATAAGTGCCGTAAGTTTTTTGTCTCGAGTAGCAAAACCGGTTGACAATCTCCCTCCAATCAAACTGGCTTCTCCGGCCACTTCAAATTTTTCTGGTTCTCGGTAATAAATATTAAGTGCCGATGACATTTTGTCGCCGTATTTGGCTTCGAAACCACCCGCAGAAAAATTAACCGAGGAAACCATATCCGGGTTGATGATGCTCATCCCTTCTTGCATGGAGTTTCGAATTAAAAAAGGTCTATAAATCTCTATATCGTTGATGTAGATTAGGTTTTCGTCATAATTTCCACCTCTTACCATGTATTGTGAAGAGAGTTCGGTGTTGGAGTTCACCGAAGGCAAAGTCTTTATTAGTCCTTCGATACCACCAGAGATTGAGGCAATCTGTGCAGCTTCTTTTGCTGAAATCTTCACACGGGTAAGGTCGGTGTTTTTCTGAGCATTCCTTTTTTGGAAAACCACTTCTTCTATGTTTGATTCTCTTGCTGTTGTATCTTTTTTACTCTGAGCGATAAAAAATACAGGTAAAGAAACCAGAGATGTGAGGATAAGTTTTTTCAAACGAGGTGAGTTTTTATGAGGTTGATGAGTTTTATTTCTAATTAATTGCTTTTCTAATCTTGGTTAATTTCCCCAAGAGGTCATCCAAAAGATCCAATTTCAGCATATTGGCTCCATCGGATTTTGCACACGAAGGATCCGGATGGGTTTCTATAAAAAGTCCATCTGCACCCACAGCAATTCCGGCTTTGGCAATGGTTTCTATAAGCTCTGGTCTCCCGCCGGTAACTCCAGATTCTTGGTTGGGTTGTTGCAAAGAGTGGGTGATGTCCAGGATAACCGGGGCGTATTTTTGCATCGTAGGAATCCCACGGAAATCTACAACCAAATCGGTATATCCGAAAGAATTTCCTCTTTCGATAATGCCGACTTTATCGTTGCCGGAGTCTTTCACTTTTTGTACGGCAAATTGCATGGATTCAGGAGACAGAAATTGTCCTTTTTTCAGCGTTACTACCTTTCCGGTTTTTGCTGCTGCAACGACCAAATCGGTCTGTCTAACCAAGAAAGCGGGGATTTGCAATACATCAACATATTGTGCAGCAAGAGCGGCATGCTCGTTTTCGTGGATGTCGGTTGTGGTTGGGATGTTGAAATGTTGTCCTACTTTCTTGATGATCTCAAGGGCTTTCAGGTCACCAATTCCTGTGAAAGAATCGACTCTGGAGCGGTTGGCTTTTTTAAAGCTTCCTTTAAAAATGTAGGGGATTTCGTATTTGTTTGTTATTGCAATTACTTTTTCTGCAATTTCAAAAGCCATCTCTTCGCTTTCTATGGCGCATGGACCGGCAATTAGGAAAAAGTTATTTGAATTTTTGTGTTGGATGTTATGAAGATGTTGTATCATTTTTTTGTATTGTAGATTCTAAAAGTTCTATTTGTTTTTTATATCGTTCTGTATCGAATTCTTTTTTAAATTCTATCAACCATTTTTTAGCAATATCATTTCTTTTTTTGTGACTGCTGTGAAGGATCAGGTTGCTTATGGCTTCGGCTTTGTAAGTCGGGATTTTAAAATTTGAAATATTATTAACGATGAATTTTTCAGTTTCTGTAATTTTGGATTGATTGAGTAAAGAATAGATGTATTCTTTATAAATTAATTCGTCTTTGAAATTGTTTTTAAAGGCTTCGTCACAAATTTGTTCTGCCTCGGGAAATTTTCCTAAAGCATTGTAGGAAAAAGCCAATTCAAAATAGAATTTATTGTTGAAGAATTTTTCACTTCTTAACTTTTCTAAGATGGGCAGGGCAAGTTGTGGAGCATTGCCACCGTTCAAAGAGCTGGCTCTATTTAATTTTTTTTCTTGATCCGTATCATTTGTTTTATAAAATTTTAACCATTCCGGTTCTGCTTCTAGCTTAGATTTTTCAATAAATGTTTGTGGTATTTTAGAAACTTTCAAAGCAAAATTTTCTATTCTAAAAATAATAAAAGCATGCTCTGCTTTGGGATCTTTTTTTAAAATTATATTGTCATTTTCATCACTGAGTATTTCTCCGATGTGCCTATAACTGTAACCCGCCATAGAGTCGTAATATACATAACCAAAAGTATATTGCTTGGGTGTTTTGCTTTCAGTAGCAATGTATTGGTTTTCTGCTTCTGAAATTGGAGTGTCAAATTTTAAATCACTGGTTTTTTGTGCGAAACCAAAAGTGAATGATGTTATTAAAAATGCAATTGAAATTTTTTTCATGTTGTTTTTTACAGAGAATCAAAAATATTGAAATTAAATGATATATTAATTGACTATCGGGATTATTTTCTTTGGTAAAGGTTGTAATCCGTCCCCGATGGTTTTAGTCTGTAGATTTTCTCCAAAATTTTATTGTTGGATTTCAGATGGTCTTTAATTCTAAATTCTTTGATGAGTTTATAATTTTCCTTGTAATAATCGGCATTTTCGTCTTGCGAAAGGTCCTTGTAAGAAAGCAAATATTTTGGTTTTCTGTTCTTGATGGTGTTAATTTTATAATGGGATTTGTCCTTTTTTATTTCATCTTGAATTTTTTTATCGACCAATCCTACTTCGTCAATGGTTTTTAGATGCGAGAAATACGGAACATAACCTGCAGGTTCTAAGAAAATCCATTGGTTTTTATCTTTTTCTATACTGTCCAAGTACAAGCCGATGTGTCTTCTGTAATTCCACTCTCCATTTCCTGTGGCGATAGAATGCACGGTTTGAAAGGCTACCATGGGCAAAATATAGAAAATAATTAAGAGCGAAAGCCAAAGTTTTCTCTTCCTTTCTTGTTCCAAAATCAAGATCAAAATAGGGACAAAAAGCAGAATTTGTGGTACCCAGTAATACCAATCGAATAGGCTTTTTTGTGAAATGAATATCAACTGTTTTGCCCAACCAAAAATAAAAACCATCCATAGAAAACGGTTTCTTTCTTCTTTCTTTTTGATGATGAAAATGAAAGCTAAAATTTCGAATACAAGAACCACCCAAGTAATCGGGTTGATGGCTCCGGGAAGCTTTATCATTCCCCAAAAGTTTCCATAATTCAAATAAAAATATTCCCAGTTTTGTGCCGTGGTAAAGCTTCTGTCGTAGGTCAATTGTTTTGCTGTGATGGTGTTGTTCACCACTTCGTGGAAGTACAAGCTATTGAATCCGAAAACGACACCAAGTCCCAAAATTCCCCCCAAAATATAAGACCATCGGATTTTTTTTGTCCAAATAAGATCCACCAAAAAGACAATTCCTAGGAAAATTACCGTATCTATTCTTGCAAACAATATGAGAATGGGGAAGAGGATGAGCGCCCATTTTTTCTCTCTGAAAAACCCAAAATAAATTAAACTCATCTCTAAGAAAAACAACAACCCGTACTCCATACCCAAAATAGAAATCTTAATGGAGGGTGGCAGTATCCCAAATAAAAAGATGAATACAGCTTGATGCCAGACATCTTTTAGTAATACTTTCGACAGCAGATAAGAGCCTATTGTAAATAATATGGAGTTGAAAATTAAAAGTGGATAGACAAAGTTGATTTTCCCAAAAAGTAGATTGAAAAAATAAGAGGTAAACATGTACAAGTGCGTGGTCGATGAGGATATTTTCTCTTCTCCATTAAAGCCGATCACTCCATAATCCAACAGGTTTTGTGCGACCCTCCAAGTGATGAGTGCATCTTCCTGAATGTGTTGGGTTGCTAGGAAAATCAGTTTGAAAAGAATGGTGAAAATTACTGCGTAAACCGGTATTTTGTTTGTGTTTTTCAAGTCTATGTATTTTTGTGCTTTGCAAATATAATTTTTAAAAAGAGAATAAAAAAACGGACATTGCTGTCCGTTCTGTTTTATTGGGTTACCTTGATAATGGCGTTGGTAATCTGGCTTTCTTTCTCTTTGGAATAAGTGGAGTCGTAAGGATCCATCACATCAAATAAGTATTGGTAAAATGGGGTGATGTTTTGTACTTTTTCCGATTCTTTCATGGCTTTTTCCTTGCCGATCATTTCCAAATCTTTTACAAATTCGTTAAAGCGTTTGTCGATTGGTGTTAAGGATTTGCTAATGTAATCGTAGGCCTTGTCCTTTTGTCCCATTCTTTCATAAGCATCCGCAACAGCACTCACCACAAGAGAGTATTCCATTGGTTTTACCCTCATTTCTCTTTTAACAAATTTTTGCTCTTTAGCGCTTAGTCCCAAGTAATAATCGTATTCTTTGAAGATGGTTTTCTTAAGTTCGTCGGCCATTTTCAGTCCTTTGGCTTCTTGTCCGGAAGCGATATATCCAGTAACCAAATAGCTCAACGATCGCACATCGGAATATTTGCTTGCCGGGATTTCAGCATTTGCCAAATCCAAAAGTTCAGTTGCTTTTTGTTTTTCTCCCATTTTTGCCAAAGCCTGAGCAGCTCTGGAAGCCGTGCTTCTGTAAGTGATGATGTTGGAGGTGCAGGTTTCATCAAAATGTACATTTAGATCTTTAAAGTTGCCCCATTTGAAGTTTTTCACCACTTGGTACAGTTGGTTGCCGTCCACTCTTCCGATTTCGCCACTGGCATCTTGTTTCGTATATATCGGTACCAAACGGAAACTGAATCCGTCCATCTGAAGATAATTTTGAAGGAAAAAAACATTTTCATCATCATAAATTCCACCATTTGAGAAGCTGATCGGTCTTTTCCAATCGAAGTTGGCCAAGATGTCCATAAGCATCAAATTGTTTTTAAACATCGACGATTTTTTATAATCGATAACGATTTGATCTGCAGCCAATGCAGCATCTTTTGCTGTGATAATTCCTGCTTTTACCGCATTTTCTTTATTCACCGGAAGTATGAATTTACTAACCGGCAAGAAGTTGAACTTTTCGTACTTTTCTTCACCGAAAATCATTTTCAAGATCTCGTCTTTCTCCGCAGATTTATGTTTTATGAAGTTAATGGCTTCCTTCATGGTCATGGAATCTTGAGTGATGAACTTCCTAAATCCAGCAAAAGCAGTTTCCGGAGCTCCTTGTTCTTGCAAATTGTCGAAAATTCCTTTCCAATCGTTCGGTGTCATCAGATAGATTTGGTCGTTGGTGCCTTCTCTATATTCGTTATGAGAAAGTACACTTGGTACAGGCATGGCATTGTAAGTTCTTCTTTTTACTTGGTCAATATTCCAAGGGGTAGAAAGTAGGGTAAAGTTGACCACTTTCACATCGTCACGGAAGTTTTCAGTTTCTTGTATCGCCCAAACCGGATAGGTGTCGTTGTCACCGTACACAAATATGATGTCGTTTTTTGGCAAAGATTTCAGTACAGAATAGGCGTAATCGTGAGCCGCCTCTCTGCCACTTCTGTTGTGTGGTGTATAATTTTGGAAGCCCATCATTAGCGGAATACCCAACAAGATCACTCCGGCTGCAATATTAATTCCATTGGATTTTATTTTTTGTTGAATAAACCACAAGATAGCCGCAGCTCCCAAACCAATCCAAATGGCAAATGCGTAGAACGAGCCCACCATGGCATAGTCTCTCTCCCTAGGTTCGAAAGGCTTTACTCCGGTATAAAAAACAATTCCTATACTGGTAAGTACAAATAAAGATAGGATGGCGTAAAATCTGCCGAAATCGCGGTTCAGTTGGAAGAAAAAGCCGATTAACCCTAGCAAAAGTGGCAAGAAAAAGAATTTAACCGTACTTTCATTGTTGAATTTTGCAGGCATTTTACTCATATCTCCAACATTGGCTTGGTCAATAAACGGAATTCCGGAAATCCAATTTCCCTTGGTGTTTTCCATATTTCCCTCCAGGTCATTTTGTCTTCCAACAAAATTCCAAAGAAGGTATCTCACAAAATAATATCCGTTTTGGAAAGTGAAAAAATAATCTAAATTTTGTGACAAACTAGGTCTTTGAACATTGATTAAGTCGTATTTTTTGGCTTGAAGATAATCCTCCAGCTTGATGCTTTTGTCTTCGTATTTGGATCGCAAATCTTCAAAAATTTGTTTGGCTTCCGGACTGTCTGCTATGGCTTCGTTGGAATAGTTGAAGGTGAAGTCCGGTGCGCCGTACATGCTGATGTAGTTGGACATAACATCCTGACTTTCGTTGAACATTCTTGGCATAAAACTCACATGGGCCGGGTTGTACACATAATCAAATCTTCTGCCTACCTCGCGGTACTCTCCAGATTGCTCGTCTTTTTCATAAATTACTCCTTTGTCCACACTTTTATAGCTGCCGTCTTCATTTTTTTCAATGCCATTTGCATCCAAATAAGCGGTGTAGTTTTGTCCGTAGATGGTTGGCCAATCGCCGTATTGTACACGGTTGTAATAATCCAACATCCCGATGGCATTGTCCGGATCGTTCAGGTTCATCGGTGGGTTGGCATTGGCACGGATAGGGATAACCAACCAACACGAGAATCCAAGAATCATGAAAACAACCGATAATGCTATGGTTTGTATAATTTTCCTACCCGATTTGTTGGCGTATTTAACAGCGAAATAACTCGCAAGAATCAATAAAATAAATGCAATGATGGTACCCGAATGGAAAGGCAATCCCAAACCGTTTACCGCGAATATTTCCGTTTTCCCAAAGAAAGTCATGATCACCGGGAAGATGATTTTGAAAACAAAACTCAGTACGACCAGAGTGATGGCATTGGCCCAAATGAATGATTTCCAAGAAAATGTGTAATTTCTAGCGTAGTACACCAAACAAACTGCCGGTATGGCCAACATGCACATCATGTGTACACCAACAGAAAGTCCGGTTACAAAAAAGATAAGGATAATCCATCTTTGGTTGTCGTTTTCGTGATATTCATTTTCCCATTTGGTGATGAGCCAAACAATCAAAGCAATAAACATGGAAGCCATAGAATATACTTCGCCTTCCACAGCCGAATACCAGAATGTGTCCGAAAAGGTAAAGGCTAAAGCACCGATAAGTCCTGAAAATAAAATGGAAATTTCTTGGTGTTTTGTGATCTCATCAAAATCTTTGTTTAGAAGTCTTCTTACCAAATGCGTGATGGTCCAAAACAAAAATAAAATGGTAAATGCACTAAACAAAGCCGACATGGCATTGATCACAATGGAGTACAGTTCGCCTTGTCCCATGGCAAAAATCGCTGCTACGGCTCCAACCAATTGAAAGAGAGCCGCTCCAGGAGCGTGGGTAACTTGAAGTTTTACAGCGGATGAAATGTATTCGCCACAGTCCCAAAAACTGAAACTCCTTTCCATGGTGCTAAGGTAAGTGGTTAGTGCAATGATGAAAACAACCCATCCCAAAAGGGTGTTCCATTTTTTAAATGTCCAATTTTTCATGATTTATTTATACAATTCTGCGAAAATAGTATTTTTCAATCATTTATTTGGAATTTTTAGTGAGAATCAAATCTTTTTAAAAGTATTTTAATCTTTTGAAAGTTTTTAATTTTATCACTCACTTTCTTGAAAGCTTAACGCCTTGATTTTTAGTTTTCAGTGAATGAATATTTCAGATGTTTTTATCTAAATTAAGTGTGGTGAGTGATTTTTATTAAAAAATGGTTTGATTTTTGCACCTGAAAAGTGTTTTATAAATATTTGTAATTGTACTGTTTGTAGGTTTTTGAAAATTTTATTGACTTAAATCACAAGAATAAAAATATTTTTTTTATACTTTTGCAAACGGTTTTTTAGAGAAAAATGATAATATAATGACTAATGTTCACGATAACATTTTAGGATTAATTGGGAATACTCCGTTAGTAAAATTGAATGAAGTAACCAAACAATGTCCTGCAAAAGTTTATGCTAAATTAGAATCATATAATCCTGGGCACTCCACCAAAGACAGAATCGCTCTTCATATTATTGAAGCGGCAGAAAAAAAAGGTCTTTTGAAGCCCGGTTCAACTATTGTGGAAACAACTTCTGGGAATACAGGGTTCTCCATTGCTATGGTCAGCATCATCAAAGGATACAAATGCATCTTATCCGTAAGTGATAAAACCAAAGCCGAAAAGATTGCCTACCTTAAAGCTTTAGGTGCCGAAGTTCATATTTGTCCGGCCTCCGTTCCAGCAGATGACCCAAGATCCTATTACGAAGTTGCTAAAAGAATTGCTGCAGAAACTCCAAATTCTATTTACATCAATCAATATTTTAATGAATTGAATATTGATGCGCATTACCAAACAACAGGCCCTGAACTTTGGGAGCAAACCGAAGGTAAAATTACTCACATCTTGGCTTGTACCGGTACCGGTGGGACTCTTTCCGGAACTGCAAAGTTTCTAAAAGAAAAAAATCCAAACATCAAAGTAATCGGTGTAGATGCCGACGGTTCAATATTGAAAACCTACCACGAAACTGGAAAAATTGATCATTCTGAAATTCATTCCTACCAGATCGAAGGTCTTGGGAAAAATTTAATTCCTTCAGCTTTGTTGTTTGATAAAGTAGATGAATTTGTTCGTGTTAATGACGAAATGTCCGCATATTGCACCAGAGAAATTGCATTAAAGGAAGCTATTTTGGGAGGTTATACCACAGGAGCTGTACTGCAAGCGTTCAAACAATATTCAGAAGACAATCAATTATCAGAAAATGATTTGGTAGTTTTAATTTTCCCAGATCACGGTTCCCGATACATCACAAAAGTGTACAGCGATCAATGGATGGCGGATCAAGGTTTCGTAAATAATTGTGTTCACAATTATGACGAGGTTTTTAAAACAGAAGTTGTAAAATAATAATGAATAACAAAAACATAAATCAGTCTTTTACTCACCGTGAAAGACTGATTTATGTTTAATAATTAATAAAAAATTAATAAAAATTCGCAAAATGATAGATATTTTCGATAGAATAAAACAGAATCCTGGTCCTCTAGGACAATTTGCAGATTACGGAGAAGGGTATTTTATTTTCCCAAGATTAGACGGTCCTATCGGACCTAGAATGAAATTTCAAGGTAAAGAAGTGATTTTTTGGTCGGCCAACGACTATTTAGGACTTTGCAACCACCCGGAAGTTTTAGAAACCGATGCCAAAGCTGCTGCAGAATACGGAATGTTTTATCCTATGGGAGCCAGAGCCATGTCCGGAGAAACCGATAACCACCTGAAACTGGAAAAAGAACTGGCAGAATTTGTACAAAAAGATTCGGCATATCTTCTAAATTTCGGATATCAAGGGATGGTATCTACTATTGATGCTCTTGTCTCCAGACACGATGTTATCGTTTACGACTCCAACTCTCATGCGTGTATTGTAGATGGGGTTAGATTGCACATGGGAAAAAGCTTTATGTTCCGTCATAACGATATGGACAGCTTCGAAAAAAACATCAAAAGAGCAACAAAAGTAGCCGAAGAAAACGGTGGCGGTATCTTGGTAATCACCGAAGGTGTTTTTGGGATGACTGGACAACAAGGAAAACTGAAAGAAATTGTAGCGTTTAAAAAACAATATCCTTTCCGTCTATTGGTCGATGACGCTCACGGTTTCGGAACCTTGGGGAAAACAGGTGCCGGAGCTGGAGAAGAGCAAGGTTGCCAAGACGAAATCGATGTGTATTTCTCTACTTTTGCCAAATCCATGGCAGGATTCGGAGCATTTTTGGCCGGAAACAAAGAAATCATCAGATACCTAAAATTCAACCTTCGCTCTCAGATTTTTGCAAAATCCCTTACCATGCCAATGGTTTTGGGCGGATTGAAAAGATTGGAATTGCTAAGAACAAGACCAGAAATTAAAGCCAAACTTTGGGAAAATGTAAACAAACTTCAAAGTGGTTTGATAGAAAGAGGATTCAACTTAGGGAATACCAATACCTGTGTAACTCCGGTTTTCATGCAAGGAAGCCCCGTGGAAGCTACACTTTTGGTAAAAGATCTTAGAGAGAATTTCGGTATTTTTACCTCTGTGGTGGTCTATCCCGTTATTCCTAAAGGTATGATTTTGTTGAGACTGATCCCTACTGCTTCTCACACCGATTCCGAAATCAACGAAACACTAGCTGCTTTTGAAGCCATCCATGACAAATTGGTTTCTGGACAATACAAACAGCAAGCTGAACAATATTTGAAAGAAAATAATTTGAGTTTCAAAGAAATTTAATTTATTTTTGAATTAACTTAACTGCCCGATTTATTTAACTTTAATAAAAATAAATCGGGTATTTTTATGAAATAGAACAACCAATTGATGAAAGAAAATCCAAAAATTACAATCATCTTTATTCTACCGGATCTGGAAACGGGTGGTGCAGAACGCATTGTCGTGTCTTTGGCCAATCATTTGCCAAGAGAAATTTTTATTCCAAAAATTTTGCTCCTACGAAAAGAAGGAGGGTATCTTTCTTTTGTAAAAGACGATGTTGAAATTATTGATCTCAAAACACAACGCATTCGCAACGGTTTGCTTCCAATTCTAAAAGAAATTAGAATAAGAAAACCCGAATTGGTCTTTTCTGGTTTTGGAGAGGTGAATGCCTATCTGTCTTTTTTTGTGAAATTTTTCCCAAAAACAAAATTTATCGCCAGAGAAACCAATGTAGTTTCCCAACATGTAACAAGAAAAGAAATTCGGTTTTTTTATAAATTCTACAACAATTACCACAAAATTATTTGCCAAAGCGACGATATGAAACAGGATTTGCTCCAAAATTTTCATATTCAAAATTCAAAAACAGTGAAAATCAACAATCCTGTAGATTTTGATTTTATCGAAAAGCAAAGTCGTGATGCTTTGGCTCCGCAAAAATTTTCTTCTGATTTCAAAAATGTTGTTGCAATCGGAAATTTGTCATCAAGAAAAGGTTTTGATCTCTTGTTAAATGTTTTTGCCCGTCTGAAAAATGAAAAAATCCTCTTGCACATCCTCGGAGATGGTCGTGATAAAGAATTGCTGTTGAATTTAAAAAAAGAATTAGGATTAGAAAATGTAATCTTTCATGGACAACAGAAAAATCCGTATCAATTTTTGAAGCATGCCGATTTATTTGTTCTTTCCTCTCGTTACGAGGGTTTCCCCAATGTACTTTTAGAGGCCGGTGCCTGTGGGACTTATTCCTTAGCCAACGATTGTCCGGGTGGGATTAGAGAAATTATCCTTCCGAATATTAACGGAGAAATAGAATATATTGAACAACCTGAAGCTTTTGCAGAAAAAATTAAAAGCATTCTTCAAAAAAAGTTCAATAGAGAAACGGTTAAAGAATCGATCAGATCTCGATTTTCTAAAGAAATTATTTTTCAAAGCTATTTTAATTTATTTCAAGATTTTAGAAATTGGTAATTTTTATTTTCTTGTAAAACTACCTTGTGATTTGTCATTCTAATCAATCAAATTTTTGTAAATTCGCCAAAAATTAATTTTAATAAAAAATACATAAAAATGTCACAGTTTGATGTTACCGTAATCGGTTCTGGTCCTGGTGGATATGTTGCAGCAATCCGTGCTGCTCAATTGGGTTTCAAAACAGCAATTATAGAAAAATATCCAACCATGGGTGGGACTTGTCTCAATGTAGGGTGCATCCCTTCCAAAGCATTGTTGGATAGTTCAGAACATTTCGAAAAAGCAAAACATGAATTTGCAGACTACGGAATTATCATCAACGAGCCTAAAGTAGATTTGGCTAAAATGATCGCCAGAAAAGATGCGGTTGTTGATCAAACTACAAAAGGAATTAGCTTTTTGATGGATAAAAATAAAGTAACCGTTTTCGAAGGTATCGGTAGCTTCGAGTCGGCTACTCAGATCAAAGTAACCAAAAACGACGGTTCTTCAGAAACTATCGAGTCCAAATACACCATCATCGCAACCGGTTCCAAGCCTTCTTCTTTGCCATTCATCAACATCGATAAAGAAAGAATCATCACCTCTACCGAAGCACTTAAGATGAAAGAAGTGCCGGAACACATGTTGGTTATTGGTGGTGGAGTTATTGGTCTAGAGTTGGGTTCTGTATATCTTAGGTTAGGAGCTAAAGTCACAGTAATCGAATTTATGGATAAGATAATCCCGGGTATGGACGGTGCTTTGTCCAAAGAACTACAAAAAGTACTTAAAAAACAAGGAATGAAATTCGAACTTTCTACAGCCGTTTCTGGTGTCGAAAGAAATGGAGATGCAGTTAAAGTTTCAGCAAAAAACAAAAAAGGCGAAGAAGTTGTTTTCGAAGGAGATTATTGTTTGGTCTCTGTAGGTAGAAAACCGTTCACAGACGGACTAGGATTAGAAAAAGTAGGAGTAGAGCTGGATGAAAGAGGTAGAGTAAAAACCAACGACCACTTACAGACCAATATTTCTAACATTTATGCCATCGGAGATGTCGTGAAAGGAGCAATGCTTGCACACAAAGCCGAAGAAGAAGGGGTATTTGTTGTAGAAACTTTAGCCGGACAAAAACCGCATATCAATTATAACCTTATTCCAGGTGTTGTGTACACTTGGCCAGAAGTTGCCGGAGTAGGTAAGACCGAAGAGCAATTGAAAGCAGAAGGTGCCGCATACAAAGTGGGGAACTTCCCTATGAGAGCATTGGGTAGAAGCCGTGCCTCTGGAGATACCGATGGTTTTGTAAAAATATTGGCCGACGAAAAAACCGACGAAATCCTAGGATTCCACATCATCGGAGCTCGTGCAGCCGATCTAATTGCAGAAGGAGTTACCGCAATGGAGTTTCGTGCAAGCGCCGAAGACCTAACCCGTATGTCGCACGCGCATCCAACTTATGCAGAAGCCATTAAGGAAGCAGCATTAGACGCAACTGGCAAAAGAGCCATTCATATGTAATATCCAATCACATACTTATATAAAAAGAGAGACATTTTTTGTTTCTCTTTTTTATTTGGGCACCTTATCCGCCCTCCGTTCCCGCTTTTTTATTTTTTTTGCAACCAAGCAACCTTCAAAAGCAAAAAAAATAAAAAGAGCTCCACTCAGGTCGGGGTGCGACATCTCACTCATCTAATATTCTAGATTAACAAATTAACGAATATTCAACTTCACCCTCCTTCAAGGATTCCCCATCCTTGAAGGATTTTATTCAGTATCGCCAATATTTCTCCATCATATAAAGCATCACCTCACTCATCTAATATCAACACCAACATCAACATCAACATATTCACGAATATTCAACTTCACCCTCCTTCAAGGATTCCCCATCCTTGAAGGAGTTAATTCAGCCCCACCAATAATTTCCCATCATTTAAAGCGATCCTACATCCCCATCAGCCAAAAACCAAACACCAAACACAAAAAAATCACCGTCATAATCAACGAGTTAAGAAAGATTTAAAAATAAAATAGGCGAAACGCTTGTTATTTAACATAATCTTTCTACTTTTGCAGTCCCGAAAGAGAGGGAGCGCAGAAGCAAAACAGACAGATAAGTTGACTTAAAAAAATAAGAAAATAAATTTGTCCATTACAAATAATCGTTTTACCTTTGCAGTCTCTAAAAAGAGGCGCAGGAGTAAAGATGGGATAAATTGAGATAGCAATCGTTCTTACGAAAAAGAGTTCGAAAAAAAATCAAAATTTATTTTGTCAGGTTAAAAAAGTTTATTACTTTTGCACTCGCAAATCGGAAGTCGCTGAGACAGCGAAATAAGAGGAAGCGAAAAGAGAGAGATCATTGAAATACAAGATACAACCAAAATAAAAGTAAGGAAAAAAAACTAAAGCGTCAAAAACTTTGAGTGAGTCGAACAAGGAAACAAACATACAATGGAGAGTTTGATCCTGGCTCAGGATGAACGCTAGCGGGAGGCCTAACACATGCAAGCCGAGCGGTAGAGATTCTTCGGGATCTTGAGAGCGGCGTACGGGTGCGTAACACGTGTGCAACCTGCCTTTATCTAGGGGATAGCCTTTCGAAAGGAAGATTAATACCCTATAATATATTGATTGGCATCAATTGATATTGAAAACTCCGGTGGATAGAGATGGGCACGCGCAAGATTAGATAGTTGGTGAGGTAACGGCTCACCAAGTCGATGATCTTTAGGGGGCCTGAGAGGGTGATCCCCCACACTGGTACTGAGACACGGACCAGACTCCTACGGGAGGCAGCAGTGAGGAATATTGGACAATGGGTGAGAGCCTGATCCAGCCATCCCGCGTGAAGGACGACGGTTCTATGGATTGTAAACTTCTTTTGTACAGGGATAAACCTACCCTCGTGAGGGTAGCTGAAGGTACTGTACGAATAAGCACCGGCTAACTCCGTGCCAGCAGCCGCGGTAATACGGAGGGTGCAAGCGTTATCCGGATTTATTGGGTTTAAAGGGTCCGTAGGCGGACTTATAAGTCAGTGGTGAAAGCCGGCAGCTTAACTGTCGAACTGCCATTGATACTGTAGGTCTTGAGTGTATTTGAAGTGGCTGGAATAAGTAGTGTAGCGGTGAAATGCATAGATATTACTTAGAACACCAATTGCGAAGGCAGGTCACTAAGATACAACTGACGCTGATGGACGAAAGCGTGGGGAGCGAACAGGATTAGATACCCTGGTAGTCCACGCTGTAAACGATGCTAACTCGTTTTTGGGTTTTTAAGACTCAGAGACCAAGCGAAAGTGATAAGTTAGCCACCTGGGGAGTACGTTCGCAAGAATGAAACTCAAAGGAATTGACGGGGGCCCGCACAAGCGGTGGATTATGTGGTTTAATTCGATGATACGCGAGGAACCTTACCAAGACTTAAATGGGAATTGACAGCTTTAGAAATAGAGCCTTCTTCGGACAATTTTCAAGGTGCTGCATGGTTGTCGTCAGCTCGTGCCGTGAGGTGTTAGGTTAAGTCCTGCAACGAGCGCAACCCCTGCCAATAGTTGCCATCATTCAGTTGGGGACTCTATTGGGACTGCCTACGCAAGTAGAGAGGAAGGTGGGGATGACGTCAAATCATCACGGCCCTTACGTCTTGGGCCACACACGTAATACAATGGCCGGTACAGAGGGCAGCTACACTGCGAAGTGATGCGAATCTCGAAAGCCGGTCTCAGTTCGGATTGGAGTCTGCAACTCGACTCTATGAAGCTGGAATCGCTAGTAATCGCGCATCAGCCATGGCGCGGTGAATACGTTCCCGGGCCTTGTACACACCGCCCGTCAAGCCATGGAAGTTTGGGGTACCTGAAGTCGGTGACCGTAAAAGGAGCTGCCTAGGGTAAAACAAGTAACTAGGGCTAAGTCGTAACAAGGTAGCCGTACCGGAAGGTGCGGCTGGAACATCTCATTTTAGAGACAACACGTCAAAAAAAATACTATTCTTAGTAGACTTACAAAAAGTGCTTTAGTTTTTTTACTTTTTTGGTTGAATCACAACATAACCCCTAGAAATTAGTAGAAGGGATGAAGAGATTTTAGTTTAAGAAGTTAGAAGTTAGACCTTAGAAGTTAGTAAAGCTGACAACTATCAACTAACAACCGACAACTAAAAACAAAGAAGTCTCGTAGCTCAGCTGGTTAGAGCGCTACACTGATAATGTAGAGGTCGGCAGTTCGAGCCTGCCCGAGACTACTAATTTGGTTGATGGTTTATGGTTATCCGTTGCTGGTAGAACCAACAACCGACAACTAAGGACCGACAACAATATAAGGGGGAATTAGCTCAGCTGGCTAGAGCGCCTGCCTTGCACGCAGGAGGTCAAGGGTTCGACTCCCTTATTCTCCACAGTTAGTATGTATTGATTAGAACTTGGTACTAAGTATAGTGAGAGCCACTATCAACCGATAACGAATCACTGGCAACTAAAGAATTAAAGATCATTGACATTAACGATAAAGACATCACAAAGAGAAAACCGAGCACAAGAGTGCTCGAGTAACCAATAAAATTAGGAAAGAAATCGTTAAGGGCGTATGGCGGATGCCTAGGCTTTCAGAGGCGAAGAAGGACGTGGTAAGCTGCGAAAAGCTCGGGGGATTGGCACACACGAATTGATCCCGAGATGTCCGAATGGGGCAACCCAATACATTGAAGATGTATTACTGCGTAAGCAGAGCAAACCCGGAGAACTGAAACATCTAAGTACCCGGAGGAAAAGAAATCGAAGAGATTCCGTAAGTAGTGGCGAGCGAAAGCGGATTAGCCCAAAAGCTTTTATATATTTAGAGGAATGTTCTGGAAAGAACAATCGTAGAAGGTGATAATCCTGTACTCGAAAGGTATACATAAGTGAAGAAAGAGTAGGGCGGGACACGTGAAATCCTGTCTGAATATGGGGGGACCATCCTCCAAGGCTAAATACTCCTGAAAGACCGATAGTGAACAAGTACTGTGAAGGAAAGGTGAAAAGCACTTCGAATAGAAGGGTGAAATAGAACCTGAAACCGTACGCCTACAAGCGGTCGGAGCTCATATTTATATGTGTGACGGCGTGCCTTTTGCATAATGAGCCTACGAGTTAATTTTACTAGCGAGGTTAAGTAATTAAGTTACGGAGCCGGAGCGAAAGCGAGTCTGAATAGGGCGGATAGTTAGTAGGATTAGACGCGAAACCTTGTGATCTACCCATGGGCAGGTTGAAGCTTTGGTAACACAAAGTGGAGGACCGAACCGGTTGACGTTGAAAAGTCTTCGGATGACCTGTGGGTAGGGGTGAAAGGCCAATCAAACTGGGAGATAGCTCGTACTCCCCGAAATGCATTTAGGTGCAGCGTCGATGTTAAGTTTATTAGAGGTAGAGCTACTGATTGGATGCGGGGGAGTCAAATCCTACCAATTCCTGACAAACTCCGAATGCTAATAAATGTTCGTCGGCAGTGAGGGCATGGGTGCTAAGGTCCATGTCCGAGAGGGAAAGAACCCGGACCAACAGCTAAGGTCCCCAAATCTATACTAAGTTGAAACAACGCGGTTGGACTGCATTGACAGCTAGGATGTTGGCTTGGAAGCAGCCATTCATTTAAAGAGTGCGTAACAGCTCACTAGTCGAGCGGTCCGGCATGGATAATAATCGGGCATAAGTATAGTACCGAAGCTATGGATTTATAATTTATATTATATCTGGTAGGGGAGCATTCTGTTTGCGCCGAAGCAGTATCGTGAGGTATTGTGGAGCGGACAGAAAAGAAAATGTAGGCATAAGTAACGATAAAGGGGGCGAGAAACCCCCTCACCGAAAGACTAAGGTTTCCTCAGCCATGCTAATCAGCTGAGGGTTAGTCGGGACCTAACGCGCACCCGAAAGGGGAAGTGGATGGACATAGGGTTAATATTCCCTAACTTGCTCTCGAATAAAGGGGACGGTTTTGTGTAGCTGCTGGAGACTGACGGAATAGTCAAGGCCTAGCCTTCGGGCGAAGCTGTTGCAGTGTAACGAGATCCAAGAAAAGCCGAAGAGAAGCAACCCGTACCAAAACCGACACAGGTAGTCGAGGAGAGAATCCTAAGGTGCTCGAGTGAGTCGTGGCTAAGGAACTAGGCAAAATAGTCTCGTAACTTCGGGAGAAGAGACGCCAGCGCAAGCTGGCCGCAGTAAAAAGGCCCAGGCGACTGTTTATCAAAAACACAGGACTCTGCTAAATCGAAAGATGCTGTATAGGGTCTGACACCTGCCCGGTGCTGGAAGGTTAAGGAAGGTGCTTAGCGCAAGCGAAGGCATTGACTGAAGCCCCAGTAAACGGCGGCCGTAACTATAACGGTCCTAAGGTAGCGAAATTCCTTGTCGGGTAAGTTCCGACCTGCACGAATGGTGTAACGATCTGGGCACTGTCTCAGCCACGAGCTCGGTGAAATTGTAGTATCGGTGAAGATGCCGATTACCCGCAATGGGACGAAAAGACCCTGTGAACCTTTACTATAACTTCGTATTGACTTTGAGTAAGTAATGTGTAGGATAGGTGGGAGACTTTGAAGCAGGCACGCTAGTGTTTGTGGAGTCATCGTTGAAATACCACCCTTTACTTACTTGGAGCCTAATCCCGCTGAGCGGGAGACATTGCGTGGTGGGTAGTTTGACTGGGGTGGTCGCCTCCAAAAGAGTAACGGAGGCTTTCAAAGGTACCCTCAGCACGCTTGGTAACCGTGCGTAGAGTGTAATGGCATAAGGGTGCTTGACTGTGAGACCTACAAGTCGATCAGGTGCGAAAGCAGGACATAGTGATCCGGTGGTTCCGTATGGAAGGGCCATCGCTCATAGGATAAAAGGTACTCCGGGGATAACAGGCTAGTCTCCCCCAAGAGCTCACATCGACGGGGAGGTTCGGCACCTCGATGTCGGCTCGTCACATCCTGGGGCTGGAGAAGGTCCCAAGGGTTGGGCTGTTCGCCCATTAAAGTGGCACGCGAGCTGGGTTCAGAACGTCGTGAGACAGTTCGGTCTCTATCTATTGCGGGCGTTAGATGTTTGCGAGGACTTGAATCTAGTACGAGAGGACCGATTTGAACAAACCTCTGGTGTATCTGTTGTGCCGCCAGGCGCACCGCAGAGTAGCTATGTTTGGAAGAGATAAGCACTGAAAGCATATAAGTGCGAAACTCGCCTCAAGATGAGACATCTTTTAAGGGTCGTGGGAGATGACCACGTTGATAGGCTATAGGTGTAAAGCTGGTAACAGCATAGCCGAGTAGTACTAATTACCCGTAGATTTATAGCCTAATGGTTGGGCACTCTTAGTGAAGAGGTTTGCTCTTTGTGATTTGTTTTTATCGATTTTTTACTTAGAAGTTAGAAATGAGATGTTAGAAGTTAGATTGTGTCTAATGTCTAACCACTTCAAACTAATCTCTAATTAATAACATATACTGTACAACCTTTTGTACAAACAACCTTTAGGGTGGTTTTAGCAGAGGGGCTCACCTGTTCCCATTCCGAACACAGAAGTTAAGCCCTCTAGCGCCGATGGTACTGCTAACGCGGGAGAGTAGGTCGCCGCCAGTTTTTATTAAAATCCTCGATTACGAAAGTAGTCGGGGATTTTTTTTGCTTATAACTCTTTGGTGTTTGGTTGATGGTTGATGGTTGTCGGTTTGATGGGAGTGATAGGGACTGTTTCAATAGTATCTGTCTTCTGGGAAAAAATTGAGTGGGTATGAAATAAGGGACTGTTTGTGCTTTTGATTAAAAGATTTGGAAAACCTCAAATGCACCGTAAACTAAATACTAATCACTAAAAACTCAAACACTCAATCACACAAATATTCAAAGTTATTTTCCGACTGGATGGAGTGATAGGGACTGTTTCAATAGTATCTGTCTTCTGGAAAAAATTTGAGTGGGTATGAAATAAGGGATTGTTTGTGCTTTTGATTAAAAGATTTGGAAAACCTCAAATGCACCGTAAACTAAATACTAATCACTAAAAACTCAAACACTCAATCACACAAATATTCAAAGATATTTTCCGACTTGATGGGAGTGATAGGGACTGTTTCAATAGTATCTGGCTTCTGGAAAACATTTGAGTGGGTATGAAATAAGGGACTGTTTGTGCTTTTGATTAAAAGATTTGGAAAACCTCAAATGCACCGTAAACTAAATACTAATCACTAAAAACTCAAACACTCAATCACACAAATATTCAAAGTTATTTTCCGACTGGATGGAGTGATAGGGACTGTTTCAATAGTATCTGTCTTCTGGAAAAAATTTGAGTGGGTATGAAATAAGGGATTGTTTGTGCTTTTGATTAAAAGATTTTGAAACCTCAAATTCTCCATAAGCTAAACACCAAAAACCAAAAACTAAAAACCAAACCTCCATCCAAACTGGAGGGTCCTTCTCTTTGTCCTAGCCCCGATGGGAGCGGCATCCTTTTGTAAGCCTTGGGAAAGCCCAGGCACAAAAGATACAGCGGACAGCGGGTGGTGTAGTGAAGAGTGACGGAGTTGTGGTGCTGCAAATGTATTGACCTAATATGTTAAAATTCAGTTAATAAAAGAATTGTTTACATATTTTATTTATTTTTGTATAAAATATTTTAGGATGAAAATTAATTTATTGATTTCTTTGTTACTTTCACAAATTTGTTTTTCGCAAGTTACTATTACCAAGGCGTTCAACGATCCTGTTGTTGGTGATGTTGTTAATAATAAAAATGTTGTAGGTACGGTGAATAATGCTGGTAGTGGGAGTGGACAAACTTTTGATAATTCTCTACTTACTGCGGGAACTCCTATTGTAACGACTTTTTCTACGCCTACAAGTGCAGAAATTACTTCGTACCCAGGAACTACAATAAAAAGTAGTGATGGTGCGACGACTTCTTTTTTCAAACAATCGTCTTCGAAATTGGAAATTACAGCTTTGATCACAACCGAAGGGACATTGAGTTTTGCAGGGGACAATGCTACTGCAATTCAGTATCCTTTTGCATTTGGAAATAGTGTTGTTGATAACGCAAAGGGAACTTTTACATCGACTACTGCAAGTGGTTTGATAAAAGGTACGGTAACAATAACTGCAGATGCTTCTGGGACATTGATCATGAGTGGAAATACCTACAGCAATGTATTGAGAGTGAAAACGGTTCAGAATTTTAATTTGTATCAAAGTTCAGATACATTTTATACTTTTCCCATAGGTACAATAACTGGTACATCGTATCAGTACTATAATGCCTCCAGTAAGCAACCTTTATTATCCTCTATTTCTGGAAATATTTCTGTACCTATTCTATCATTTAACCAAAGTACAAATCAGGCTGTTGCGCAATCTACGGCGTTTTTAGGTACAAAAGATGTTCAGTTTGTTGAGGATTTTGTTATATATCCCAATCCGGCACAAAATTTTATTAAGTTAAAAGGGAAGATTGACAATCAGCTAGAAGTGGAGATTTTTTCTTTTGAAGGAAAGTATCTAAAGAAATCTTTAGTAAAAAATGAGCTAATTGATATATCAAATCTGACTCCAGGTACTTATATTTTGAAATTAATAGGGAAAGATGTTCAAAGAACAATAAAATTTATTAAAAAATAAAGAATTGAAGAGCGATGGTCACATCGCTTTTTTTATTACGATAAATCAAATATCAACTAATCTCTGTATCTTTGAAAATTCTTATTAAAAATGAAAGTTAAGGTCTTTCATTTTGATTGAATATGAAATAATTAAATTAATAAAATTTATGGAAATTGGAATAACTCAAACTTTAACAATAAAAGAAAAAATTGGTTCAGGATTTATTTTGGAAGATCTTGAAAATGAAAAATGTTTTATTCCGAAGATTTTTTCAGAAGAAGATTGGGATATCGATAAGGAGGTTGAAGTTTTTGTGTACCAAGATGATAATGTGCTGAAAGCAACTACAGAGATGCCTTATGCACAAGTAGGAGAGTATGCCGTGATGAAATGCTTGCAGAACCTCCCTTCCGGTGCTTTTTTGGATTGGGGTATAATCAAAGATTTATTTGTTCCATACAAGGAGCAGAAAGGTAAAATGCAAGAAGATAAGCGCTATTTGGTCTATGTATATATCGATGAAAAAACGGGATTAATTACCGGGACCAATAAGTTTAAACGAAACCCACAATACGATAATTTAGCTTTTAAAAAAGGTGATAAAGTAGATTTGATCATTGTAGGAGAAAGTGAGTTGGGTTGGAATGTAGTTATCAATAAAAAATATTTGGGACTGGTATATGCATCTGATGTTTTTAAAAAATTATATCCGTTGTCCGAAGAAGTTGGTTATATAAAAGCAATTAGGGAGGATGGGAAAATAGATGTGACGCTTCAGCCCGAAGGTTTTGAAAATATCGATGAATTTAGAAAATTGGTTTTGGACAAACTGACTGCCGAATACGGATTGTTATACCTCTCCGACAAATCGACTCCAGAAGAGATAAAACAAGAGCTGGGTATGAGTAAAAAGAACTTTAAAAAAGCCATTGGAGGCCTGTACAAAGATAATATGATCGACATATTAGAAGATAAAATACGATTGAGATAACCGAAGAATGAGCAATTTTTATTGCTCATTTTTTACGAGTAACACCCAATCATCATCTAAATATCGATAACCAATATCGTATAAAAACCGATATTCGGCTCCATTTTTATAGGTTTTTATATGGGTGATGAATTCAAAATTAAAACCCAAAGTTCTCAGTTTGCCCATGGTGGTTTTGTGTTTACCATCAACAAAATTTATAGAAGATAAAATTCTATAATTATTTCTGAGTTTATTGTGTATGGACCGCATCAGGTTGGTGTGGTCGCTGTTGAGTTTGTTGTTGTACGAGTTTCTACACGAGTCGTTACAGAATTTTTTATCACTTCGGCCAATAATTAATTCACCACATTCTAGGCAATTCATATTTTGTATTTTATTCAAATTTAATGAATTACCGATTACAAATGATAAAAAAAATACTTTGGTCTTCCCAAAGTATTTCGTTTTTATTTTTTCAAAGCATCTCGAATTTCCATAAGAAGTTGATCGGTAGATGACGGTTCTGCAGGAACTTCTTCCACTGCTTTCTCTTTCTTCATTTTGTTGATGGCTTTTACCATCATAAAAACAACCAATGCAAGTAGGAAAAAATTGATGGCTACTGTAATAAAGTTACCATACGCAAAGATCGCCGCATTGGGAGCCAATTCCTTGGCTTTTGCCAAGTTGGCACCTGCTGGGATTAGATCAGCACCTTCGCCCATGGCAAAGTAGATACTACTGAAATCAGGTTTCCCAACAATTGCTGCTACTATTGGCAAAATAATATCATCGATCATACTGGTAACAATCTTACCAAAAGCCCCACCAATAATCACCCCAACGGCAAGATCAAAGGCATTTCCTTTTACTGCAAATTCTTTAAATTCTTGTACAATTCCCATAATTTGAATTTTTAATGTTTATTTAAACAAATATATAGATAATTTTATTTTTTTGAAATTTAACACAAAAAAAAACACCTTTAGTTGTCCTAAAAGTGTTTGTATTTGAGAGAAAGAATGCATTACAAAGATTTTTAATCCATTTTAGAATTTTCTTCTTCGGTAATCGTTCTATTTTTTGAAGTCAGCATGATGATGAAACCGGCAATCATAAACGGTATGGACAGGATTTGTCCGGTATTAAGCCCAGCAAAAGTAATGAATTCATCGCCTTGTGGTTCTTTTAAAAATTCGACAAAGAAACGAATTGCCCAAAGGATGATGAAGAACAAACCAAACAACCAACCTTGTTCGTACTTTTTATTGGTTTTACGATACAAGAACCATAAAAGCAAGAACAATGCAAAGTATCCAAAAGCCTCAAACAGCTGTGTCGGATATCTTGGGACAATTTCGCCGTATTCTGTACTTTGTTGTGGGAAAAGTATTGCAAAAGGAGAATTTCCTGCAGGTTTCCCGATGATTTCTGAATTGAAAAAGTTACCAATGCGTACAAAAGCACCACCCAAAGCTACTACAATTCCCAATCGGTCGTAAACCCAGAAAGGACTTTTCTTTATAATTTTATAAGAATAGTATAGCGTTGTAAAGATGATGGCAATGGTTGCTCCGTGACTTGCTAAACCAGAAAATCCTGTGAATTTGAATTCGGGTTGGGTTTGTATGGGTAAGAAAACCGACCAAAAGTCTTGTTGGAAAAGCTCGGGTTGGTAAAAGATGACATGTCCCAATCGCGCTCCCAAGATGGTGCCTACCAAGGTCCAGGTAAACAAAGGTTCCAAATATTTTTGGTTAACTTGGTCTATTTTGAAAATTTTGGTCATCAGCATATAGCCCAATCCAAAAGCCAAAACAAACATAAGACTGTAGTAATGCAAGGTAAAGGGGCCTAGCTCTATACCTTTGGACGGATCCCAAGTGATGTATAATAAGGTGAATAGCATATTATTAGATTAATTATTTGTTAATGTTTACATTTTGGTGGGACAGGATCATAACCACTACCACCCCAAGGATGGCATCGCATAATTCTTTTAATTCCCAAGTACAACCCCTTAAAAATCCCATGCGTTTGCAAAGCTTCTACCATGTAATGAGAGCAAGTAGGTTCGTACCTGCAATTTTTAGGAAGTAAAGGTGAAATAAACCATTGGTAAAACCGAATAAGGATCACCAAAGGAAGAGAAATTATTTTATTAATGGTCGTTTTCAAATCTTTGCAAATGTAAAATATTATCTTTAGATTTGAAATCAAATGACAGAAAATGATTAAAGTAGCGTATAAAATCAGACGAATAATTTGGAACTTTATTTATGGTGGACTTCTAGTAATAATTAAAGTCTATGATTTTTTATATGAAGAAAGTATTCGTTGGACAGGCTTTTTTCTATTGGCTGTTGGAATTTTATGTATTGCCAATGCTTTTTACGAGTATTTCACAAAATATTTTGAATACAACGAAAATGAAATTTCAACCCTTGGTTTTTTCAAAAAGAAAATCAAATTTTCTGATTTAATAGAAATAAAATACTTTGGAGGCGAGTACTTTTTCAAAACTTTAGATGCAACGATAGTGATTGAAAAATCCAGAATACCAGAAAGCCAACTCTTGGATTTTAAAAAAGTATATGGCCAAGTTGAAAATCAATTTGTAAATAGACCAAAAACCGTATGAAAACCATTTTTTCATATTCCAAAAAGTATTTTTTATTCAATTCAGTTTTTTTTATAAACATGATTATTTTTTCTGTATTAAATTATATATGGGGAAATAATTTTAACTCACTTTTATTTGGACTGGCATCTCTGTTTTTTATACTTATTATGTACCTGTCTTATACACAGAAGTATGTAGAATTTACCGATGATTATATCCAAGTAAAACTCTTTAACCAGAAAAAATATTACTTCAAGGATTTAACAAAAATTGAACATAAAAATCAATCGTATTTTTTTTCATTTATGAACAAAACGATTGAAGTTAAAAAACAATACATTAAGAACGAAGAACAAGAAGTATTTTTTCAGCAATTTAGTATGTGCAAGGAAAGGTTTACTATCAATCAATTTAAAACGGACTCTTAGAGCCTGTTTAAATTTTATATCTAGATTTTTTGTATAGATATTTAGATGGATTTTGGATTTTAAAATTGAAGTTTTAGCGGGCTAAAACAAAAATATAAAATGCAAAATACGCTAAATAGAATACAAAAAAGCAGATAAGAAAGATTAGAAATAGCCGAATTATTATTTCGGTAAAATTTTAAACGGGCTCTTAATATTTATTTTAAAAAATAACTTCATAATTTTGCATTCAGCATAATTGTATCCATGAATATTCCACTTGCAGAAAGACTTAGACCCCAAAATCTCAATGAAGTTTTGGGACAGGAACACCTAACAGGAGACCAAGGTCCTATCCGAAGGATGCTGAATAACGATACCCTAAATTCTTTAATCTTTTGGGGACCTCCCGGTACCGGCAAAACCACTTTGGCAGAGATCCTTTCGCAAAAATCGGGTAGAAAGTTTTACAAATTATCCGCTGTTTCTTCCGGAGTGAAAGAGGTGAGGGAAGTGATTGACGAGGCCAAAAAGCAAAATCTTTTTTCCGGAAAATCGCCCATTCTGTTTATTGATGAAATCCATCGTTTCAATAAATCTCAGCAAGATTCCTTGCTGCACGCTGTGGAAAAAGGTTGGATTGTTCTCATAGGTGCTACTACCGAAAATCCGAGCTTCGAGGTGGTGTCGGCATTGCTTTCCAGAAGTCAGATCTATGTTTTAAAGTCTTTGAGTTACGAAAAATTAGAAGAACTAATTGCTACGGCTCTGTATCGTTATAATACCGATGAGAACACCGATTTTGAAATTGAAGAACACGAAGCATTCATACAATATTCCGGAGGTGATGCTCGGAAGCTTATTAATTCTGTAGAATTGGTATTGAACCAGTTTAAGAATACCCAAATTCGTGCAATTTCCAACAACCATGTTTTGTCCGTTCTACAAGAGACCATGTCCGTGTACGATAAAAATGGAGAACAACATTACGATATCATTTCGGCTTTTATAAAATCCATTAGAGGCAGCGATCCCAATGCTGCGGTATATTGGTTGGCGAGGATGATTGATGGCGGCGAAGATGTGAAATTTATTGCCAGAAGACTACTGATTTTGGCAGCAGAAGATATTGGTTTGGCAAATCCCAATGCGCTCATGATGGCCCAATCTTGTTTTCAGGCTGTTAATGTAATTGGCAATCCTGAATCCAGAATTATCCTCAGCGAGACTGCTGTGTATTTGGCTGTTTCGCCCAAATCCAATTCGGCTTATTTGGCCATTGATGATGCTTTGGCTATGGTGAAAAGAACGGGGAACTTACCCGTACCACTACATCTTAGAAATGCACCCACCAAATTGATGAAAGATTTGGATTACGGTAAAAATTATCAATATGCACATGCCCACAAAGGTAATTTTGTAGAACAAGAGTTTTTGCCAGACGAGTTGAAAGGAAGTGTTTTTTATTCTCCTGGAAATAATTCGACAGAAAAAAAAATTAAAGAATCGATAGAAAAAAAATGGAAAAACAAGTACTCTAAAGAATAAAAAGTGCCATTTTATTGATATTTAGTTTGTTTTATGCTATTTATTAGGAATTTGAATCAATAAATAATTATTAATCACAAATGTTAAATTTTTAATAAATATTTTTAATGGTATAAAAATTGAAAGCAAGACAATAAAGTGTTGTTTACTTCGTTTACAAGCTTAAAGTTAACGAATGAAGCGGATCTTTATTATTTTTTAATTTTTAATACAGGATATGAATAAAGTGATTCGAATGATGGTGTTGGGACTTGTAGTTTTTTCAACCCATGAAATGAGTGCTCAGAGACATCACAGGCACGATGACGACAGAGAGTACAGAAGATATGATCGTGATGATGACCACGATGATGATAGACATTATCGTAAAAGTCATTATAAATATAAAAAACAGAAACATCACTACCATAGAAAGCACAGGTGGGCCAGTTCTCATCGATATCAGTACAACAATCATGTGTACTTCCCAGATTATCAAATGTTTTATGATCCCTACAGAGATGGTTATGTATGTCAGTCGAGAGGGAGATGGGTGTTTTCTAAATCCGTTCCTTCGGCATACCTTCGTGTAGATTTTGGTCGAGCAAGAATGGTAATGGTTGACGATGTGCCGTTGGATAGACATCCGGAAAGGCATTATCGTGTTTATGAACAACGATACCCGAGAAATCCAAAAGTCAACCTGAATATTTCGTTTTAAATAAAAAAAGTCGTGATGTCAATAAAGAAATCACGACTTTTATTTTGTATTATAAGTTCTTAGTTTGCAATAGCGTGCATGGTATGCTTTGTAGTCCAGATGTTCAAAACTTCCTGTCCATCGGTTTTCCCTACTTTCATTTCAACCAAGACATCGCCAATAACATTTAAGGAGGTGTCGGAAATCTTGTTCCCATCAAAATATACAGGATTGTTTTTTGCTAATCCATATTGTTCGTTTAATGTAGAAAGAGCAATTCTATCGTAGTAATTTTCTTTTGCCTCAGCAATTATCATTGGAAATCTCAATCCAGTAACAGATTTCAAAGATTGTGGAACTTGGTTGGCAGAAAGAATGGGTCGTATAAATTTTGTATTTTTCTTCATTCTTTCCAAAAAATCTTGACTGGCCAAATTTCCATTTACCATGACCAAAGTTGTAGGATTGGTGGTCGTACCAGGAGTAGCTACACTCATTGGTTTTTTTTGAGCCGTTGCAAAAGTAGCAACACCGATCAGTAAGGAGAAGAGTATTTTTTTCATATTAATTTTATTGTCGATTTTATTGTACCAAATATAGATAAAATCCTAAATTTGGGCAAAAATTTTATTTGATGTTTTTATTAAACATCATTTTGATCAATATAAACGATAAATAATTATTAAAAAATCATAATGAAAAACATTACAGTTATAGGCGCAGGAACCATGGGGAATGGGATTGCACATACTTTTGCACAAGCAGGATTTTTAGTGAATTTGGCAGACATCTCGCAAGATGCTTTGGATAGAGGCATCAAAACCATCACTAACAACTTGGACAGAATTATTGCTAAAGGCAACCTTACCGAAGACCAAAAAAATGCAACTTTGGGTAACATCACTACTTTTACCAGCATTTCAGAAGCAGTGAAATCTGCTGATTTAATCGTAGAAGCGGCTACCGAAAACCAAGATTTGAAATTGAAAATCTTCCAACAAATGGACGAATTTTCTCCTGAAAATTGCATCTTGGCGACCAATACTTCATCCATCTCCATTACCAAAATTGCTGCGGCTACCAAAAGACCAGAAAAAGTAATCGGTATGCACTTTATGAATCCGGTGCCGATTATGAAATTGGTAGAAATCATCAAAGGCTATTCTACTTCTAAAGAAACTTTTGATGCCATATTCGAAATGTCGAAAACTTTAGGAAAAGTTCCGGTAGAAGTAAACGATTATCCAGGTTTTGTGGCCAACAGAATCCTAATGCCGATGATTAACGAAGCCATAGAAACCCTTTACAATGGAGTTGCCGGCGTGGAAGAAATAGATACCGTAATGAAATTGGGAATGGCACACCCAATGGGACCATTGCAATTGGCAGACTTCATCGGGTTAGATGTTTGTTTGGCGATCCTGAATGTAATGTACGACGGATTCAAAAATCCTAAATACGCGCCTAACCCATTGTTGGTGAACATGGTAATGGCTGGTAAACTAGGTGTGAAATCTGGCGAAGGTTTCTACGATTATTCCGAATCTAAAAAAGCCGAAAAAGTAGCAAAAATGTTTGCAAAATAATTCTGAAAATATTCAGTATTTTTAAGCCTTCAAGTTTTACAAAAGCTTGAAGGTTTTTTTATGAAATTAAGCAACAGAAAGAAGGAAAAATTTTTGCAAATCGGAATTGTAATGATCTCGTTATTGATGATTGTACTTCGATTTCTATTGAACGAAAAAGGCAGAGTAACACCGGATTCCATCCGACTGATGCGTACAGCAAATGTTTTCCCCACCATTGACAATACGACAACTCCTTTGGGTTATCCTTTGAGTTTGAAATTTTTCACATTTTTGGGTTTTGATGAGTTTTGGGCTTCCAAAATGCTGGGTATTTTGGCCTATGTATTTATGGTAGGTTTTGCATGGAAGAAGAAGTTTTATTTTAAAGAAACGGTAGTTCTGGGCGCTTTGTTTTCCTATGTATCTATTTTTTCATTCAGCCTTACCGAACCTTTAATTTTGCCCGTCGTATTGGTGTTTTTATACCTCAGTAGAAACATCATCATTGGGAAATATACTCAAATCTTATCCATCGTTTTGTTGAGTGCGGTATTGATTTTATTGTACAACATCCGTTACAGTGCTTTGTTTTTTATGGGCACTTGTTTCTTATTCGGGTTGATGGGTTGGAAGAAAAGCTACGGAAAATCATTTTTATATTCCTCGCTTATCGGTTTTGCATTTGTTGTTTTGTACAAATTTTTATTTGTCGATTATTTTAACGAAAATTATGTCAATCAGTTTCTGGAAATGGGATTGCACCCCACCTCAAAACTCTTGGTCGAATTGTATCAAGGACTGTCTACCAGTTTCAATCCTTTTGTACACATTGCCAATCCTGCCGGTGGTGTGATCAACTATGGCATTTATGGTGTTGGAACGCTCACCATTGGGGTGATGATGGTATTATTCATAAAAAATCCATTGTCCGAAACCGAAAAATTCATGATTTTTACAGGGATAATTGGTGTTTTATGTTCATTTTTTATTCAGTTTTTTTACTCGGTTGATCCTTTGGATTATCGATTGCTTTCTCCATTTATCTTACCGATTTGGTTGGTATTTTTCAGAAAACTATATGCAGTTTTCGGAAAATGGATGTACGCAGTTGCGGTTCTGAGTTTGGTTACGGGCTTTGCGTTCACTTGGCTTTCCAAGGGGAATTATTTAGAAAATAGAAAAACAATTTCTGAATTTTTAAATCGAGAACATCTGAGCGATAAGAAAATAATTTTCTATGCCAATCCCAAAGAAAATATTCCGGAACAGATACAAGTTGCAGAGTTGATATCAACGGTTAATCCTAGAGTTTACATCAGTCATCAGGCCAAAGATACCTTAAAAAAAGAGGTGCTAACAGCCTATAAAGTTCAGACCAAGATAAAAATCAATAAGAACAAATTTCAATAAATTTACTATCTTTGAAGCATTAAATTTTATAACATGAAACTACCTAAATTTTTATTGGCAGACAATTCAGAATTTCCTGAAGATTTATTCGTTGTTCATACCGAGTATCCAAGATTTATCTTGAATGTAGAGGAAGAAGAAGTAGAATGGTTAGATGATTTGGAAGGTGATGATGAAGAAACCATGGCTGATGAAGCAACTAAAGTTGTAGAAAAAGCATTCCTTTGGTGTGAGGATGAACTGGCTAAGTATGACGAAGAAGAAGACGAAGCATAAGAAAAATGGAACTCAAACAGAGTTCCATTTTTTTTGACTTATTTAGAGCTTTTGTTAAATTTTAACAACAACAAATTGTCTTTGTACAATTCTAAAGTTTCGCCTTTTACGACATAGCGATTGGCTTGACCCAAAAGTTTTAGATAATTGGCTTCCGAATTCATGTTGGGACATGCCATTCGGGTCGATCCAATTCCTTTGGTTTCTAAACTTCCATTTTGTGCATTGATCACAACGCTACCAAAATAATTGTTGCAGCCCGCATTTCCACTTATTTTCTCGGTTTCAAATACCAAAGTTGGGGTGTTTCCTTTCACTTGTTCCGAAAATATCCAATGGGTGTTCGATAGCGACGGTTGGGCGCTAGAACTACTGCTTTTGGATGCTGTATTGGTTGTGGTACAAGCCACCATGGTGATGGCTAAAGTAAGACCTAAAATTATTTTTTTCATAAGAGTATAAGTTTGGTTTTATCTTAACTCAGCAGCTAGATTTTTTTCAAAAGATTTAATTAACCCATTCATCACTGCTGTGATTTCTTTGTCTTCCAAAGTCTTTTCTTCATTCAACAATTCAAAACTCAATGCATAGGATTTTTTACCTTCAGGCAAGTTTTTACCTTCATAAACATCAAAAAGATTAACATTCTTCAAGAATTTTGAAGGTGATTTTTTTGCAACTTGATACAATTCTGCATAGCTGATGTTTTTATCAACTAACAAGGCCAGATCTCTTCTTATGGTGTTGAATTTAGGAATGTCTACAAACTTGAATGTTTCAGCAGGTCGGACGGATTGTACGGTTTGCAACTCTATTTCTGCATAGAAACAGTCTTGATCTACATCATAATCTTTTAATAATTCTGGAGCAACTTTTCCTAATCGTGCAACGGTTTTTCCTTCATGATTTATTTCCAAACCTTCAGAAAAACGAGCATCTTCCAATGGTTTTTCAGTATATTCAATATTCAATTTATCCAATAATACTTTTACATAGGCTTTCATGTAATAGAAATTGGTAGCGGATTTTGGCTGCATCCAGTTTTCTGCTTTTTCCCTTCCGGTAACCAATAAGGCCAATTGTTTTCTTTCTTCGTACTTCTCGAATTTATGGTAGATTTTACCCAATTCAAAGAGTTTTAAATCGGCATTTTTTCTGTTGATGTTGTAGGCCGCATTCTCTAAAAGTCCATCCAAAAGGGATTTTCTCATGAAAGCCAAATCGTTACTCAACGGATTGAGCAATTTTACAGCATGGGTTTCGTCTTTCAGACCTCTCAAAGAGTTGTTCATCACTTCGTTGAATCCGTTGCTTTGTAAAGTTCTTGCCCAAGAGTTTTCCAAAGCATCTTGATCGTTGAAACTCAATTTTACAGGGGTAAATGTCAACTTTTGTGGATTGTCAATTTTGTTGTAACCGTAGATTCTCAAGACTTCTTCAATCACATCTATCTCACGGGTTACATCGGCTCTGTATGGAGGGACGGAAATTTCAAAACCATTTTGGATTTCGTTCAACACATTTATTTCTAGAGATTTAAGGATTTCTCTAATTTTTTCTTTATGAATTTTAGTTCCTAAAATTTGTTCAATTTTTGAAAATCTCAAGATGATGTAATGATCCTCAATCTGATGTGGATAATGTTCTAAAATTTGCCCGGCCAAAGTACCTCCGGCAATTTCTTCGATCATTTTTATGGCATGTGTTAATGCCAAGCGGGTCATGTTGGGATCTACACCTCTTTCGAAACGGAAAGACGCATCGGTATTCAACCCGTGATGTTTTGCTCCTTTTCTAATGGCTACAGGATTAAAATATGCGGATTCCAAGAAAATGGTTTTGGTGTTTTCGCTAACACCAGAATGCTCACCACCAAAGACTCCGGCAATACACATTGGGGTATTGCTTCCATCTTTAATCATAATTTCGTGGCCGTTCAAGTTTCTTTCAACACCATCTAAAGTTTTAAATTTTGTCCCTTGATTGTTGGTGCCAACAATAACTTTTTTTCCTTCTATTTTATCTGCATCAAAGGCGTGTAAAGGCTGGCCTAGACCGTGCAGAATGTAGTTGGTGATATCAACAATATTATTGATAGGGCCTAGTCCAATGGCTTTCAATCTGTTTTTCAGCCAATCTGGAGAGTCTTTAACTTCTACATTTTCAATGACAGCTCCCAAATATCTTGGGCAAAGATCGCTATCTTCAACCACCAATTCAAATGGATGTTGATTGTTGATTTCTACGGGTAAAGCTTGTATTTTTTCAAATGAAGAAGGGATGTCGTTGGAAACCAAAAAGGCATTCAGGTCTCTGGCAACACCGTAATGGGACATGGCATCCGTTCTGTTTGGGGTTAGTCCAATCTCATAAATTTCATCATTTACAAGATCAAAATATTTTGAAAATTTTTCTCCAACTTGGTATTTGTTTTCATCCAAAACCATGATGCCACCATGGTCTTCGCTCAGACCCAATTCGTCTTCGGCACAAATCATTCCTTGGGACTGTTCGCCACGGATTTTGGCTTCTTTAATTTCAAAAAAAGAACCGTCTTTTGCATAGATTTTTGTTCCAACAGTAGCCACAGGAACCACTTGTCCAGCCGCAACATTGGGAGCACCACAAACGATATTTACCACTTTGTCATTGCCAAGGTTTACCGTTGTTAGGCTTAGTTTATCCGCATTCGGGTGTTTTTCACAAGTTAAAACTTTGCCCACCACAATGCCTTCAAGAGAGCCTTTTATGCTTTCGAATTTGTCTATTCCTTCTACTTCCAGACCAATATCGGTAAGGTAATCCCCAATTTTATCAGATTTTAAATCGATTTGAATATAGTCTTTTAGCCAATTGTTAGATATTTTCATAATATAAACGGAATATGCTTTGTTTCAATAAATTAATCTTCTTGTAAGTCTAAACTTTTAAGAGTGCAAATATCGTGATTTTAGTTAAGAAATCACGGTTTTTATCTGTATAAAATCGGAGTTTTAGGTGTTTTACTCATAAAAAAAGAGACTCGATGTTGGGTCGAATCTCTTTAGAATTATCTTGTGGATGGTTTACATTCCGATTACCGGCATGGACAGCATCAATAGATTTTCATTTTCTTCCAAACCATCAATAGGTTCTAGGATTCCTGGACGATTGGGTTGTGACATTTTCAGCATAACATCATCCGAATTTAAAACCGAAAGCATTTCGGATAAAAATTTAGAGCTAAAGCCAATGTTGATGTCTTCTCCGTTATAGGTACAAGGGATTTGCATATCCGCTTTGTTTGCAAATTCGGTATCTTCGGCATGCAAATGCAATAAATTGCCAGAAAGTCTGAATCGAATTTGATTGGTCGATTTGTTGGACATGATGGAGGCCCTCTTGATGGAGTTAAGCAGCAACGATCTGTTTACCGTTAATACATTTGGATTTTCTTTAGGAATAACTGCGGAGTAGTTCGGGTATTTTCCGTCGATCAATCGACAGATCCAGATGTGGTTTCCAAATACAAATTTGGACATGTTGTCGCTAAATTCTATCGTAACATCCTCAGTTGCATTCGCAAGGATATTTTTGAAAATCGAAAGTGGTTTTTTAGGCATGATGAACTCCATAGGTTCTGCAACCAAGTCGGTTCTTTTGTACACCACCAAACGATGCGAGTCGGTTGCTACAAAATTGGTTTCGTTTTCGTTAAATTGGAAAAGAACACCCGTCATTACCGGACGCAAAGAATCATTGGAGGTCGCAAATAGAGTGTTGGCCAAAGCTTCTGACAATACAGATGATGGAATGACAACCGACTGTGCCGCGTCAAATTCAGGAAGCTCAGGATAATCTTCAGCACGATCCAAGGCTACAAAGAAATTGTCTTTTTCGTCCAAAATCTCTAAAACTTGACCGTTACCTTCTTCATTGTTTTTAACAGAGAAAGTAAGAGGTTGTTCGCCATAAGTTTTGATGAAATCTTGGAAAATTTTTGCAGGAACAGCAATGGATCCTTTTTCATCGGACTTTACTTCAATAGAGGTAATCAAGGTTGTTTCTCCATCAGAAGCGGTGATTTGTAAATTATTTTCTTCTAAAACGAAAAGATAATTCTCTAAGATCGGACGGCTTTGTGAAACAGAAATAACGCCACTTACGGTTTGCAATGCTTTTTGCAATTCTCCACTAGAAACAATGAATTTCATTTGCTATAATTATTATTTCTACAAATATAAGGAATTGAACTTAATCTTGTTGCAGTTTCATTTGTTTTTTATAGCTGATTTATATTCTTTTTATCCACAATCTTCATTGTTTTTTTTTGTTGAATTTATGAATGCGGATATCTTTGTGTAAATTATTTTAGCATGAAATCAAAACCTCCTTTTAATAAAAGTATCCTTTTTGCTTGGAAAGGATTAGTCTATATGGTAAAGAGCGAGAGGAATTTTAAGATAGAGTTTTTGGCATTGTTGATAAATGTTATTTTGATTTTTTTACTTGACTTAAATTTAGTTGATGCCATTCTTATTCTGATTTGTTGTTTTACGGTTCTTGCTGCAGAAATGATCAATACCTCTGTTGAAAAACTTTGTGATTTCCTACATCCAACTTTCCATCCCAAAATAGGGTTGATAAAAGATATTTCAGCTGGTGCCGTGTTTTTGTTGGCTATACTTTCTGTGGTGGTCGGTGTATTGGTGTATTTACCGTATGTGGAAATTTTGTTTCTTTTTTAATATCTCGGACTTGCGCCCCGACTTGAGTGGAGCTCTTTTTGTGGAGCTTTGGCGGAACAAAAAAGCGGGAACGGAAGGCGGTTAAAGGCGCCCAAAATAAAAATTCAGTCAAAAAAAATCAGGGCTTCACATTGTGTGAAACCCTGATTGCGTGTTGTATCTTTATTAAGGATTAAATCCCATCCACAATAGCATTCAAAGTAGCTGAAGGACGCATAGCAGCGAAAGTTTTTGCTTCAACCGGTTTGTAGTAACCGCCAATATCTTGCGCTTTGCCTTGAGAAGCGATCAATTCTTCGTTGATTTTTGTTTCGTTCGCATTCATGGCTTCTGCAATTGGAGCGAATTTAGCTGCCAAATCAGCATCTTTGGTTTGATTGGCCAAAGCTTCTGCCCAATACATTGCCAAGTAGAAGTGAGAACCTCTGTTGTCAATAGTTCCTAATTTTCTACCCGGAGATTTGTCGGTATCCAAGAATTTGTCGTTTGCCTCGTCCAAAGCATCGGCCAAAACTTGGGCTTTTGCATTGCCTTGAGTCTGAGAAACATGCTCTAAAGAAGCTTGTAACGCCAAAAATTCTCCTAGAGAATCCCAACGCAAATAGCCTTCCTCAATAAATTGTTCGATGTGTTTCGGTGCAGAACCTCCCGCTCCGGTTTCGAACAATCCACCGCCGTTCATCAATGGAACGATGGATAACATTTTTGCAGAAGTCCCCAATTCCAAAATTGGGAAAAGGTCGGTGTTGTAATCTCTAAGAACATTTCCGGTTACCGAAATGGTATCCAATCCTTGACGGATTCTTTCGATGGAGAATTTACAAGCATCGGTAGGATTCATAATTCTGATGTCCAAACCTGTCGTATCAAATTCAGGTAAATAAAGATTTACTTTTTTGATGATTTCTCTGTCGT
Source organism: Amniculibacterium sp. G2-70 (assembly GCF_014353055.1). Classification (GTDB taxonomy): domain Bacteria; phylum Bacteroidota; class Bacteroidia; order Flavobacteriales; family Weeksellaceae; genus Amniculibacterium; species Amniculibacterium aquaticum. The sequence continues at coordinate 406,304 of NZ_CP060698.1, read as the reverse complement.
GGGCACGGTTTTCGTCCAACCAGAAAACAGCAGGAGTTGCAGAAAGTCTGGCTCTTGTTACCGCCAATTTTACCCAATCTTTGATAGGAGCGTCTTTGGTTTGGCACATTCTGAAGATGTCGCCTTCCTCAACGGCTTGTTCCATAAAGATATTTCCTTCGGCATTCACCACACGGATGGTACCTTCAGCAGAAGCTTGGAAAGTTTTGTCGTGAGAACCGTATTCTTCGGCTTTTTGAGCCATCAAACCAACATTCGGTACAGATCCCATGGTGGTTGGGTCGTAAGCTCCATTCTTTTTACAATCTTCGATTACTGCGGTGTAAATTCCGGCATAACATCTGTCCGGGATGATGGCGAAAGTATCTTGTTGTTTACCTTCTTTGTTCCACATTTGTCCGGAAGTACGGATCATGGCAGGCATAGATGCATCTACAATCACATCGGACGGAACATGTAGGTTGGTAATTCCTTTGTCAGAATTTACCATGGCAATAGTCGGACCGTCTGCAATGGCAGCATCGATAGCCGCTTTTACTTCAGCTTCTTGAGTATGTCCAGCGATTTTTGCGTACAATTCTCCCAAACCGTTGTTCGGATTTACAGATAATTCTTTGAATAGATCAGCATATTTTGCGAAAACATCTTCAAAATAAACAGAAACGATTGCTCCGAAAATGATAGGGTCAGAAACCTTCATCATCGTTGCTTTCAGGTGAGCAGAGAACAATACGCCGGCTTCTTTGGCTTCTTGTTTTGTCTTTTTGGTGAATGCTTTCAAAGCAGCCAAATTCATTACAGAAGAGTCGATGATTTCTCCGACTTTTAGTGGAGCCAATCCTTTCAATTCCGTTACAGCACCGTCTTTTGCTACAAATTCAATTTTGAATTGAGAAGCATCAGCAACCGTTACCGATTTTTCTGTTCCGTAGAAGTCACCGCTTTCCATGTGAGCCACTTTGGTTTTAGAATCTGCAGACCAAGCACCCATAGAATGTGGGTGTTTTTTAGCATAATTTTTCACCGCTTTTGGAGCTCTTCTGTCGGAATTTCCTTCTCTCAAAATAGGATTTACGGCAGAACCTAAGACTTTAGCATATTTTGCTTTAATTTCTTTTTCGGCATCATTTTGAGGATCTGCAGGATAGTTGGGTACAGCATAACCTTTGGTTTGTAATTCTGCAATGGTTTCTGCCAATTGCGGAATAGAAGCAGAAATATTCGGTAATTTGATGATGTTTGCTTCTGGAGTGGTTGCCAAAGCACCAAGCTCTGCAAGAGCATCTTCAATTTTTTGATCGTCTTTTAAGAATTCCGGGAAGTTAGCTAAAACTCTTCCCGAAAGGGAGATGTCAGAAAGTTCGATTTCGATATCGGCCGTTTTGGTAAAGGCCTCAACGATAGGTAAGAAAGAGTGGGTTGCCAACATGGGCGCTTCATCGGTAAGCGTGTAATGAATTTTTGATTTTGACATTTCTATTGTTTAATTTTTATTCAAATTTTAAGAAGCACAAATTTAATGAAATTTTCATTTTAAAGTGAAGTTTTAAATTGAGTTTTAACAAAATGTATTTAAACATGTTGAAAAAATCAAAAATCAAGTTGGAGAGCTGTTTTTAATTGGTTGGAGTCTTTTTCCGACTTTTTTGTCTTATTGAATTTCACTATTTTCTTTATTTTAAAATCAAATCAATGGTTGGTAATTTCACACTTATTATTTCGTAATTTAGACCCAATAAAAATAAAAAGAACATGTCAAAAATTACATTACACGGAAACGAGATCAATACAGTAGGTGTATTGCCTTCAGCAGGAAGTTTGTTGAAAGATTTTAAACTGATTAATAGCGAGTTGGGAGAGAAGCAATTGTCGGATTTTGCCGGGAAGAAAAAAGTTTTTAATATTTTCCCAAGCATTGATACAGGAGTTTGTGCTGCATCTACACGAAAGTTTAACGAAGAAGCAGCATCTTTAGAGAATACGGTCGTAATCAATGTTTCAAGAGATTTACCATTTGCTCTTGGTCGCTTTTGTGCAGCTGAAGGCATTAATAATGTAGAAACGCTTTCGGATTTTAGAGGTTCTTTTGGTGAAGATAATGGACTGACCATAGCCGATTCGCCGTTGCAAGGTTTGTTGAGCCGAGCGGTAATTGTAGCCGATGAAAATGGAAAAGTAATCTATACGGAGCAGGTGCCAGAGATTGCGCAAGAACCCAATTATACCGCAGCGATTGATGCGTTGAAGTAATTTTTTTGGTTTTGAAGAAAAGTGAAATGTCCATCGAAAAATTTGATGGACATTTTTTTTATTTCTGGACAAAAATCATTCTGTCGTTACCGGAGATGTCTTTGATGAGTTCTTTGGTGTCGAAGTTTTTAAAAATATCTAAAGTTTCGGGACCTAAAATTTGGTTGATTTCAAGGAAAATCATGCCTTCAGGGTTTAATTTTTCAAGGGCATCTTGTGCAATTTTTTTATAAAAAATTAAAGGGTCAGAGGTGGGAGAGAAGAGTGCCATGTTGGGTTCAAAATTTTTAACCTCATCATCAATCTGATGATACTCGTCTTTTCCTATGTACGGTGGATTAGAAATGATGATGTCCCAACGGTCTTGCAAGTCTGCTTTTAGATAATTTTGATGGATAAAACTGATATCAACTTTATGAAAATTAGAATTTTTTTTAGCCATTTCTAAAGCTTTTTCAGAAAAATCCAATGCGGTAATCTGAGCATTCTGAAAATGTTTTTTAAGAACAATAGGGATAATCCCTGACCCTGTACCGATGTCTAAAATACGAATGTTTTTTTTGTTCCAATTTTTTATTTTAGAAATGGCCAACTCCAAAAGTTCTTCGGTTTCTGGTCTTGGGATCAGGACATGTTCATCCACATAAAATTTTAAACCAAAAAATTCTGTGCAACCCAAAATTTGTTGAAAAGGTTTTCCTGTTTTTAATTCGGCGATGGCCTTTTCGAAAAAAGATGTGTTTTCTGAATTAATTTTAAGATCGGATTGAGATCGTATTTGGAATCTTTCCAAAGACAAACATTCTTGAACGAAAATAACGAAAAGCTCGATACACTCTTCTCTGGTGTACTTGTTTTGCAATTCGGATTCGAATTTTTCTTGAAGCTGTTTTAAGTTCATTATCGTACAAATACCAATTTGTTGTTGGAAGATTTTTCTTCGTCAATTTTGTACCCTTCAAGGTTGAAGGCTTTCACATCGTTCAGCGATTTGGCCTCTGTTTCAGCACAAAAACGAGCGACCAAACCTCGGGCATGTTTGGTGTACACAACTACGGTTTTTGGTTTGCCACTTTTAAGTTCGTAAAAATCAAAATCTACCCACTGGGCGTTTATGTTTTTTTTATCCACAACTTTAGAGTATTCATTGCTGGCGAGATTGAGCAGAAGATCGTTTTTCTTAAATTCAGAATTAAGTTGTGCCGTAACTTTTTCTTTCCAAAACGCGTATAGATTTTTGTATTGGTCAAATTCGAATTTTCTGCCCATCTCCAAACGGTAAAGCATCACTTTGTCTGAAGGTTTTAGAAGTCCGTATAGGCCGGAAAGAATTCTGTGATTTTTTTGTAGATAGTGCAGGGAATTATCGTTCAACGATTTGGCATTCAAGCCTCTATATACTTCTCCGGTAAATGCAAAAATGGCAGGACAAGATTCGTTTTTTTTAGGATTGTTGTTCCAAATTTGGTTTCTGTGCCAGTTTTCGTCGGCCAATTTAGGTGATATTTCCATCAGTTCCGAAAGAAATTGTGGTGTTTTTTCTTTCAGATGGCTTTGGATTTCGGATGCTTCTTCAATAAATCTGGGCACCGAAGGTTTTAACACGGTTGAGGTATAGTCCAACTGCATGAGTTTTGCAGGGGAAGTAATAATTTTCATTAAAAAAATAAAGTGGTTTTATAATATTCCTTTTCCTTCGCGGATGACTTCCGGTGAGCCGGAGCAAAGATCAACAATGGTTGAGGCATGGTTATCTCCATATCCCGAGTCAATGACAATATCTACCAAATGATCGTATTTTTCAGCAATCAATTCGGGGTCAGTAGCATATTCGATTATTTCGTCTTCATCTTTTATGGAGGTGGAAGCTATGGGATGTCCTAATTTTTCTACAATCAGTTGGGGTACGGTATGATCCGGAACACGGATCCCTACGGTTTTGTTTCCTTTGTAGGCCAAAGGCAAAGATTTGTTGGCTTCTAAAATAAATGTGAAGGGACCGGGAAGATGGCTTTTTAAAAATCTAAAAACCGTGGTATCTATGGGTCTTGTAAATTGAGAAAGATGGCTAAGGTCATTACAAATTATAGAAAAATGTGCTTTTTCCAATTTTGTTTTTTTAATTTTTGCCAGCTTCTCCATTGCTCGAATGTCGAAAATGTTACATCCCAATGCATAGACGGTGTCGGATGGATAGATGATGATCCCTCCGTTTTTAAGACAATCAACGACCTCTTTGATCAGGTTTTCCTGAGGATTGTCCGGATATATTTTTAGAAGTTTTGCCATGGGATAAATGTATAAAAAAAATCAAAATTATCCTATATTTTTTGTGGTGGTAATCGAGGAATGATCTGCTTTTAGCATCAACTCAACCTATTTTTTAACGCAAAAAGAACGATTCCTACGCGGCTTTTCACATCCAATTTGGAGAATACGGAGTCTCTGTATCCGTCTATGGTTTTGGGACTCAGGCACATTTTTTCGGCAATTTCTTTATAAGTCATCTCGCTACAAGCCAATTTTATGAATTCTTTTTCTGTATTTTTTAAACTGGAAATAAGTTCGTTAGCGATTTTTTCTTCCGTTTTTATTTTCAAAAGATTTTGGGTAAGGTCATCGGTATAGAAAACGCCTTTTTGGTGTACGGTTTCTAGGGCATCAAAAAGTATTTGTGGATGGATGTCTTTTAGGAGATAGCCTTTGGCACCGGCTTTCAGCATTTTTATGATGCTGTCCTCATTGTCTTCCATGGTAAGGGCGATCACTTTGATGTTTGGATGGTTTTCTGTAAGGTATTGCGTTGTTTCGATGCCGTCTTTGTAAGGCATTCTAACATCCATCAAAACAATTTCCGGATGGACTTTGGCAGCGTTCAGTTTTTCAATAAAATCATCACCGTGGTTACCTATGATGCTGACTTTATACAAAGGATTGGACGATATCATGTTTTCAAGTGCGGTAGAAAAGATCTTGTGATCATCAACTAAAGCGATATTGATGGGGTTCATAGTTTTTGTTTTATATAAGTGATGTGTGTTGCGGTTCCTTTGTTTTTTTCTGAGACCAAATTGAAATATCCGTTAATCATTTTTATTCTACTTTTCATGTTTTTTATTCCACTTCCGTGATAGCTTTTTTCCGATTCCATGCCTTTACCATTGTCCATAATCATGATTTTTAAATGTCCGGTTTGGTCAATCACTCTAACGGTCATATTTTTGGCTTTGGAGTGTTTTAGGATATTGGTAATGCATTCTTGGATGATTCTGAACAGGATCAGAGCGTGTTTGGAATGGATGTCGATGTCATGGTTGTTGCAATCAAAATTTACTTCAATTAGGTTAAGTCTCTTTATTCTTTTTATCTCTCTTTCCAACGAGTCGATAAGGCCAAAATGCTCTACCTGTTCCATAATGTAACTTTTGGATAGGTTACGGATATCTTGTATGGTTTCTGCCAAAATTTGGTTTACATCTTCTATTTTCTCGTTACAATTGTTAGAATCTTCATGCATAATTTGGTTTACCAACATCTTAGCAACCGATAGTTTTTGCCCCAAATTGTCGTGCAACTCTCTCCCGATATAGCTTAGGGTTTGCTCCCTGATTTCTATTTGTGAGAACGCCAATACTTCTTGAAAATCCAAATCCTTTTCTTTTTCTTTTAAAACAAATTGTGATTTTTGCTTTAAAAAATACGAATAAATGAAAAACATCATGGATATTACCAATAAGATAATAATGGTTGAGTAGAGGATTAACAAATCGGACTCGTTGAATTTCATATATCAAATATATTAATTATTTCTTAATTTTTGGTTGAAAAAGTTCCTAAAATAACAATCCCTTTTGCGATAAAATTAATGAAAAACATGATGGTAAAGAATAGAGTCATGTTGATGCCGAACTGGGGTTTGGTGCTAAAAAAGAGTATCGGTAGCAATCCACAATATTCTATAATTAGCCCCAGACATATCCAAAATGGGAAGTAATTTTTAATATTTAGAATGATTTTGGTGTTGAAGGTTTGATATAAAAATATGGATATGGATGCCAGTAAGATTAATATTTCTAAAAAATAAAAATTAATGGGGAAAATGAAGTAAAAAAACTTATCAAAGATAGAAAACCCAAGATATAAAATGATGAATGCTGTAATAAGATAAAATTGTAACCGTTTCAGTGGTGCTCGTGTGGTTTTTTTGTAAAAATAGATAAGCAATAACAAAAAGGTTAGAAATAAATAACCCATATTGAAAATGATTTGGTTGGACAAAATGACATCGTTGTAAACTAAAATCTTCTCCAATAAAGCAGTGGATAGAGAGAGGGCTACAGATGCGATATAATAATAGATGTATTTTCCCAAATTTTTTCTATAAATGATGAGAAATGTTAAACACAAAAAGCCAAGGAGATCTATGAATATTTTGATCATTTCTTGTTTGAAATCCATAATGATTGTTTTTTTTAATAGTGATCAATTATTTTAATTCACAATAATAGTCTATTTTTGAGCATTAATACATTAAATATTACCCCAGAAAAACAGATTTTTCAGCCATGTTAATCGAAAATTACAATACTATTGTTAGACAATTGCCTGTAGAAGTACAGTTGGTAGCGGTGTCCAAAACACATCCTATCGATAAAATTAAACAAATTTATGATGCCGGACAAAGGGTTTTTGGAGAAAATAAAGTCCAAGAACTTGTAGAGAAACAACCGCTCTTGCCCGGCGATATCCAATGGCACCTCATCGGTCATTTGCAAACCAATAAAGTAAAATACATTGCCGAATTTGTAGATACCATACAAAGTGTAGATTCCGAAAAACTCTTGGATGAAATTAATAAACAAGCCGAAAAGCACAATCGAAAAATAAAAGTACTTCTGCAAGTAAAAATAGCCGAAGAAGACTCCAAATTTGGATTGGAAGTTTCTGAAACCAAAGAATTGTTTTTAAAATACCTTCAAGGACAGTTTCCAAATATCGAAATTACCGGATTGATGGGCATGGCAACCTTTACAGACGATGCCACACAAATAAAAAACGAATTTTTATTTTTAAAAAGATTGTTTGACCAATTGTCAATGCAAAAACCATTAGAAACCCTCTCCATGGGGATGAGCGACGATTTTCCTTTGGCTATTGAGTGCGGTGCCAATTCTGTACGAGTAGGCTCGGCCATTTTTGGAAATAGAAATTACAATATTTAAAGTTCAATATCTTATTATCCCAATAAATCCATAAATTTGCACCTATGCAAAAAATATTAATTGTAGAAGACGACAAACCGATCAGTACGGCATTGTTAAATGTTCTTTCTGAGGAACTTACCGATTACGAATTCGATTTGGCAGAAGACGGCGCTGAAGGGCTGAAAAAAATTCAAACCGAAGATTATGCCTTGGTGATTTCAGACATCAAAATGCCCAAATTATCCGGTGACGAAATGTTGAAGAATGCCATGCAAATAAAGCCTGAATCTACATTTTTAATGATTTCAGGACATGCGGATATCGATTTGGCCGTTTCGTGTTTAAAGGAAGGTGCTTTCGATTATATTTCCAAACCCATAGATCTCAACCGTTTGTTTCAAAGTGTTAAAATTGCTTTGGATAGAGGGGATTTGCAAAAAAACAATCAGCAACTTCAAAAAGAAAATTCGACTTTAAAGAAAAAAGTCAATAAAAAATACCAAATGATTGGCGACAGTTCTGCTTTGAAAAAAATTCAAGACATGATTGATAAAGTTGCCTCTTCCGATGCTCGAGTTCTGATCACAGGTCCCAATGGAGCAGGAAAAGAATTGGTGGCCCACGCCATTCACAACCAATCCGAAAGGTGTAAAGGCCCAATGGTTGAGGTGAATTGTGCTGCAATTCCTTCGGAACTTATTGAGTCCGAATTGTTTGGGCATGTTAAAGGTTCTTTTACAGGAGCCATTAAAGATAAGCAAGGAAAATTTGAGTTGGCCAATAAAGGAACTATTTTCTTGGACGAAATAGGAGACATGAGCCTTGTTGCCCAAGCAAAAGTACTTAGGGCTTTGCAAGAATCCAAGGTTTCTCCGGTTGGAAGTGACAAGGAAGTTAGAGTAGATGTCCGTGTTATTGCGGCAACCAATAAGGACATGAAAAAGGAAATCGCCGAAGGAAAATTCCGTGAAGATCTTTATCACCGTTTGTCGGTGATAGAAATCCATGTGCCTTCTTTGGACGATAGAAAAGAAGATATTCCGCTGTTGGTCGAACATTTTGCAAAAACCATTGCCGAGGAACAAAAATCATCCGTAAAAGAATTTGATCAACATGCAATAGAAACTCTGAAAGGATACTCGTGGACAGGAAACATCAGAGAGCTGAGAAATGTGGTGGAACGACTGATTATTTTAGGGAATAACCCGGTTACTGCAGACGATGTTGAAAGTTTTGTTCGAAAATAACAATAACAGTTAATCATTTATTTAATATACTTTTAACACAAATAATCAATCAATTGCGGTATTTTTGCCGCAATTTTTTTTTCAAATATATCTTTAATTTATGTTTTTAAATGCAAAATATACAAGAGATTGCCTAAAGTTAGCTTTTCCGGTAATGCTAACGCAAGTCGGGCAGGTCTCGGTTAATCTTTTTGATAACATCATTGTTGGGAAACTTTTAGGTGCCGATGCTTTGGCGTCGGTATCCTTAGGAAATGCTATCTTTTTCTCTGTTTTTGTTTTTGCTTTGGGCTTTTCTTTTGCAATTCCGCCCTTGGTATCTGAAGCCAAATCCAAGGGAGATCATGAGAAGATCAACTCGGTTTTTAGACATGGTTTTGTTATCAACTTAGGAATTGGTATTCTCCTTATGGGGATTTTGTTTGCAGCAATGCCGCTTTTGTACCACATGGATCAACCTGCAAAGATTATTCCGGATACCGTGAGCTTTTTATCCATCATGATTGTAAGTATTGTCCCTTTCATGGTTTTCCAGACCTATCGTGAGGTTTCCGAAGGTTTGTCCTTTACCATTGGAGTGACCAAGGCGACCATTTTGGCCAACATCATCAATGTTATTCTAAACTATGTTTTCATTAAAGGAATGTTTGGGTTTAGTCCAATGGGTGTGCAAGGTTCGGCATTAGCTACTTTAATTGCAAGAATTTTTATGATGATTTTCTTGTATTTTGTGATGATGAGGGAAGAGAAAACCAAAAGATACATTAAAGAATTTTCTTTGAAAATAACAATATTCTCCAAGAATATGTTCAACAGAATGTTGAAATTGGGTTTCCCAACGGCAATGCAAATGTTGTTTGAGGTGACCGCTTTTGCAGCTGCAGCATTTATTTGTGGACTTATTTCAGCAACAGATATTGCGGCGCATCAGATTGCATTAAGCATGGCGAGTTTTACTTTCAACCTCTGTATTGGCTTTTCTGTGGCTTCTACCGTGATGATTGGTGGAAAATTGGGGGAGAAAAAATTCTTGGAAATAAAAGAGATCGGCATCAATAACTTGAAGTTGTCCTTTCTGTTTATGCTTTGCAGTGGTGTTTTCTTTATCATAGCCAGAGATGTTTTGCCTACTTTCTTTACTAAAAAGGAAGATGTTGAGGTAATCGCTTTGGCATCTAAACTCCTCATTATTGCAGCTCTTTTCCAATTGTCGGATGGGGTACAAGTTACCGCTTTGGGGACAATGAGAGGCTTGCAAGATGTGAAGATCCCCTCCATTATTACTTTTGTAGCTTATTGGGTAATCACCATTCCTTTGGGATATTATCTTTGTGTACAGAGAGAGATGGGAGCTTGGGGAATGTGGATCGCTCTTGGCATTGGTTTGACCATCTCTGCGGTGCTTTTGGTGAGAAGATTCTTGAATAAAAAATTTGCTTAGAGCCTTTTTAATTCATTGTGATTATGAAATTCATTTCAATTCCTCAATCTTTGAAATAGTGGAAAACGAGTACGAAGTTTACTAGCCCGGATTGTAGCGGCATCCTTTTGTGGAGCTTCAGCGGAACAAAAGATACAGCGAAAAGCCGGAAATAGCTCCTTAACAATAAAATAAACCAGTTGTCAAAATAAAAAGGCTGTATCCCATGACGGGTACAGCCTTTATTATTTTGGTTGAATTTGGATTAACCCAAATACGGATACTTGTAGTTTCTTGGAGAAACGAAAGTTTCTTTAATCGATCTTACAGAAACCCATCTCATCAAGTTCATTTTAGAACCGGCTTTGTCATTGGTTCCTGAAGCTCTGGATCCACCGAAAGGTTGCTGTCCAACAACTGCACCTGTAGGTTTGTCGTTGATGTAGAAGTTACCCGCTGCATTTTCTAATGCATGGTAAGCTTCTTCAATAGCGTAACGATCTTTTGCGAAAATAGAACCTGTTAAAGAGTATGGAGAGGTTTCGTCAACCAATTTCAAAGTTTCTTCCCATTTTGCATCTTCATAGACATAGATGGTCAGGATAGGGCCGAAAATTTCCTCGCACATGGAAGAATATTTAGGGTTGCTGGTTAAGATCACCGTTGGATCTACAAACCAGCCTTTGCTATCGTCGCATTTACCTCCAAAAATAACTTCGGCATCCGATGCATTGTTGGCATTCTCGATATAGGATTTACATTTATTGAAAGAAGTTTGGTGGATCACCGCATTCACAAAGTTAGACGGATCTTCTGGAGAACCTACTTTTATTGTAGAAAGTTGGCTTCCCATTTCAGCTTTCACCCCTTCCCAAAGAGATTGTGGGATGTAAGCTCTGGATGCTGCAGAGCATTTTTGTCCTTGATATTCAAAAGCACCTCTTACCAAAGCAGTTGCTACTTCGATAGCATTTGCAGAAGGGTGTACCATAACGAAGTCTTTACCTCCCGTTTCACCTACAATTCTTGGGTACGATTTGTAAGTATGGATGTTTTCGCCAATCATTTTCCACATGCTTTGGAAAACACTTGTGGATCCTGTGAAATGCAAACCTGCAAATTCTGGATGAGAAAGTACTCTCTTCGTACTGTCTGCACCTCCGGCAAATACCAAGTTGATAACCCCATCCGGTAAGCCGGCTTCCATGAAGATTTCCATCAGTACATGAGCCGAATAAATCTGAGCGTGAGACGGTTTCCAAACGACAACATTCCCCATAAGAGCCATACAAGTTGGTAAGTTACCAGCAATGGCCGTAAAGTTGAACGGTGTAACTGCAAAACAGAAACCTTCTAACGGTCTGTACTCTGATCTGTTCCAGATGCCTTCGCTAGAAACGGGTTGCTCAGAATACATTTCTGTCATAAACTCGACATTAAATCTCAAGAAATCGATCAATTCGCAAGCCGCATCAATTTCTGTTTGATGCACATTCTTACTTTGACCAATCATGGTAGCAGCGTTCAATCGATCTCTGTACGGACCTGCAATTAATTCGGCAGCTCTTAAGAAGATGGCAGCTCTTTGTTCCCAACCTAGGGCATTCCATTTTTTCTTAGCAGCCAAAGCGGCTTCAATCGCCATATCCACATGGCTCATATCTCCATAATGGTAAAATCCTAACTCGTGCTGATGATCTTGAGGAGACTCTAGTTTTTTGTGGGTATCGGTTTTTATGGCTTTACCTCCAATGATCATGGGAACTTCTAATTTTTCGTTCCACATTTTTTTGTAGGTTGCCAATAGGGATTCTACCTCTGCAGATCCAGGTTCATAGCTTCTTACAGGTTCGTTCACAGCGTATGGAACTTGCGAAATTGCTTTTGACATATTTGTTTTGTTTAAGTAAAATTAAATATTTCCATAAAGACTATGGAATTTATTTGCACTGAATAATTCTTACAAATTTAAGGCAAATCAATGAATTTAACAAAAGGCTTTTGATATGATTTTTCTTCATTTTTCAACTGAAAATTAACTTACTTTTGCAGTCAATTTTATAAGTATGAAAAAAGTATTTTACCTAAAATCTTGTGGGACTAACAAGAAAATTATGGCGGCTTTGGACCTTACGGATTGGGAGCTGAGGGAGATAAAATCTAAGCCGATGACGAAACCTGAACTGGAATCTCTGTATCAACTTGCAAAATCCTATGAAGCGCTTTTCTCTAAAAAATCGACCCAAATAAAAGCGAGAGGTATTGATGTGAAGTCTTTGTCGGAGGAGGATTTCAAGGCTTTAATCTTAGATCACTACAGCTTTCTGAAGAGACCGGTTTTTGTCAGCGATCAAGAAATATTTATAGGAAATGAAAAAGATAATTTGGAAAATCTTAATCGTTATTTCCAAACCCTCTAAAATAGAAAAAAGCGGACAAAATTTTGTCCGCTTCTGTTTTGTATTCAATCCTTGAAGGATCTTAAATCCTTCAAGGATGAGATTCAGAATATTTTTTATACAAATGGCAATTTCACCACTTTCGCAGGGATGTTTTTATTGCGAATTTGGATGTAGATTTCAGATCCCAATTTGTTGTGCGGATTATCGGCATACGCCAATCCAACTCCAACCTTTCTCATCGGGCTCATTGTACCGGAAGTTACCTTTCCAATGACATTACCTTCAGCGTCAACTACTGGATAGTCGTGTCTTGGGATGGCTTTTTCTAACATTTCGAAACCGATCAGTTTTCTGCTAACTCCTTCGGCTTTTTGTTTTTCAATGATTTCTTTTGCTACAAAATCTTTGTCCAATTTTGTAATCCAACCCAAACCTCCTTCTAGTGGAGAGGTGGTATCGTCGATGTCGTTTCCGTACAAGCAGAATCCTTTTTCTAATCTCAAAGTATCTCTAGCAGCCAAACCACAAGGGATTAGTCCGAACTCTTCACCTGCTGCAGTCAGTTCATTCCACAGTTTTTCTGCATCTTCATTTTTAAAATAAATTTCGAAACCACCGCTACCTGTATATCCGGTATTGGAGATGATCACCTCTTTTACACCAGCAATTTCTCCGGTAGTGAAGTGGTAATAAGGGATGTCCGAAAGATTGGTGTCGGTAAGTTTTTGTAAAGTTTCAGTAGCTTTTGGACCTTGTATAGCGATTAGGGACATTTCGTCTGATGCATTGGTCATTTTAGCTCCAAATTTTTCGTTGTATTTAGAAATGTGCGCCCAATCTTTATCGATATTAGAAGCATTTACCACAACAAAATATTTTTCGTCTGCCATTTTGTAAACGATAAGATCATCTACAATGCCTCCATTTTCGTTAGGGAGACAAGAGTATTGCGCTTTTCCATCTACAAGGGTATCTACATTATTACTTCCAACAAATTGCAAAAGATCTTTTGCGGCAGGACCTTCTACAAAAAATTGTCCCATATGCGAAACATCAAAAATACCTACTTTTTCTCTTACAGCGAAATGCTCTTCCGTAACTCCGGAGTATTGTACCGGCATATCAAAACCCGCAAAAGGTACCATTTTAGCACCTAGTGCAACATGTTTGTCATAAAGTGCAGTCTTTTTTACCATAATTTATTATAATTTATTTTGTCTTTAATTTTCTTTTATTTGGAGCTTCACACGAGAGATGCTTTCAACCATCGTTCCCGCTTTTCATTCCAATCTTTGTTTTTGCCCTGGCTTTTGCCCAATCAAAAACAAAGGATTTCCATTGCAATCGGGGCTAGGACATCGGGTAGAGATGCTTTGCAAAGCCTTGTTTTAGTTCTGAATTTCGTTTAGATATTCTTTTAAAATTATTTTGAACCAAGCGGTAAATTCCTCGGGTTTGTTCTCAATTTCTTTTAGAAGATTTTCCACACTTATGTAGCGCACCTCTTCAACTTCTTCGGGGTTCAGTTGGAAATCCGATTGGTACTTGCCAAAAAAAACATAATCCAACTCGTGTTCCCAAAGTCCTTGTCCAACATCAGCTTTGTAGATAAAATGGAATTTTTCTTCCAATTCGGTGTCTATGCCCAATTCTTCTTTCAGTCTTCTGTTGGCAGCTTCCAAATAAGTTTCTCCTTCTCTTGGGTGAGAGCAAACGGCATTGGTCCAACAACTTGGTGAGTGGTACTTTTTTGCTGCCCTTTTTTGTAGGAGCATTTCTCCTTGGTTGTTGAATAAAAAAACTGAAAAAGCTCTGTGCAAAACTCCCTTTTCATGGGCTTCCTGCTTGTTCATCAATCCCAAAACGGCATCGTTTTCCGTAACCAATACTACCTGTTCTTCCATATTGTTTTAAAAGTTACCAAAGGTAGCAATATTTGATTGTACAAAGCAACTGAAAAAAAGCATAAAAAAACCACTCGCAAGGAGTGGTAGTGTATTAGGCTGCTTTTTCTTTTTTATCTTTAGAAGAGCAGCACGATTTTTTCTCTTTGGAGTCGCAAGATTTTTTGTCTTTGTCTTTACAATTCTTCTTGTCTTTGCACTCTTTTTTGTCTTTGTCACAAGTTACTGAAGTGTTGGCAGCATAACCGAAAGTGAACATGGAAATGGCTGCGATTGCTAATAATTTTTTCATTGATTTAGGTATTTATTTGTTTTTTGTTAATTCAGCCAAATGTATAAATTATTTTTAAATATCAAATAAAAAAAATGAATTTATTTGATACCATATTCAGTTTTATAACTTTTTCAAAATTTACAACTCGATTTTTATTTGGATTTTAATAGCAAAATGTAGTTTTCGGCACCCTCTTAATGGGGTCTTGTCCTTCGTATGGAATGCTTATCGGGATTTATTGTATACATGACAAAAAATCAGAATAACTCAATTAAAACCACAACTTGTCCCAATTTTTCGGGATAGACACAGAGGGAACATTGTGTGTAACCATGCAGTCTTATAGCTATTTATACTTTGCTTCTTTGTGGTTTTGTAACGAGATAAGTTGTGGTTTGAGCGGCTGATTATTTATGTGTTAGGATTTGTATCAATACTTTGTATTTTCATAAATTTTCAGAAAGAAAGGTGTTCTTTTTTTATAAATCTGTTGTCATTCAATGCATAACAAAAATGTGTTTTTTGTATATTTGCTTTTAAAAACTTTAAATAGATGTTTAAAAGTATCATAAAAGGAACGGGACATTATGTCCCTGAAAATAGGGTGACCAACGACGATCTTTCTAATTTAATGAACACCAACGACGATTGGATCACCGAAAGAACAGGCATTAAGGAAAGGAGACACCGAAAAGAAAGAGTCCATTCAGAAGAAACCACCACAACTTATGCGCTGAAAGCATCACAAATGGCTTTGCGTTCGGCAGGACTTTCTGCTAAAGATTTAGATTTCATCGTATTTGCAACGCTTTCGCCGGATTATTTTTTTCCAGGTTGTGGCGTTTTGTTGCAAGAGCAATTGGGTTGCAATACCATTGGTGCTTTGGATGTGCGCAACCAATGTTCGGGTTTTGTATATGCCATGTCGGTTGCCAATGCGTTTATAAAATCCGGTGTCTATAAGAACATCTTGGTGGTTGGTGCTGAAATTCATTCTTTTGGTTTGGATTTTTCAGACGAAGGTAGAGGGGTTTCTGTTATTTTCGGAGATGGTGCAGGTGCTATGATTTTATCGGCTTCGG
This sequence comes from Amniculibacterium sp. G2-70, assembly GCF_014353055.1. GTDB lineage: Bacteria > Bacteroidota > Bacteroidia > Flavobacteriales > Weeksellaceae > Amniculibacterium > Amniculibacterium aquaticum. Next base: position 390,521 of record NZ_CP060698.1, on the reverse strand, counting down.
AGAGCGAAAATGATGGAGATGTGTTGGCGGTCAATATGCATTCTGAAGGGAAGTATGCTGAGGAATTGGCGGTTAAATTTCCAGGTACCAAATTGGGTTGGTCGGATGTGTTATGGTCTGAAAATCATGCAATAACGAAACAGGATGTTTATCCCTTTATGAACGGGAATTTTGTTTTCAAACATGCCGTTACCCGGTTTCCGGAAACCATGATGGAAGCCTTGGATAAAGCTGGGAAAACCATTTCCGATTTGGATTTGTTTATTCCGCATCAAGCGAATTTGAGAATAGCACAGTTTATACAGCAGAAATTTGGTTTGCCGGATGATAAGGTTTTCAATAACATTCAGAAATACGGAAATACCACGGCGGCTTCTATCCCAATTGCTTTCAGTGAAGCCGTAGAGCAAGGACGAGCCAAACGAGGCGATTTGATATTGCTTTCTGCTTTTGGTAGTGGATTTACCTGGGGTTCTGTATTGTTTCAATATTAATTGAAGTCATTTTCCTAAAAAAAAAGAGGTTTAAACCTCTTTTTTTTGTTTTGTTTTTAGAATAATTCTAAATGTGCTTCCTTTGCCAATTTCGGATTGTGCAATTTTGATGTCGCCATTGTGATAGTCATTAATCACTCTTTTGGCAAGACTAAGTCCCAAGCCCCAACCTCTTTTTTTTGTGGAATAACCCGGGTTAAAAACATTTCTTATTTGATTTTGAGCCATTCCACAACCGGTATCTTTGAAGTCGATAAAGATGGAATTGCTTTTTTCATAAAGTGAAATTTCCAAATCGCCACTTCCTTTCATGGCATCAACGGCGTTTTTTACTAGATTTTCGATCACCCAACTCATCAAGATTTTGTTGTGATTGACCCATAAAATTTCTTTCTTCATGTTCAATCTGAAGTTGACTTTAGAAGAGATTCTTCTTTTCAGATATTCAAAATTTTGTGTTAATGTATCGCTCAGGTTGGTGTCGTTCAGTTCAGGGACAGATCCAATTTTCGAAAATCTTTCGGAGATGGTTTTCAGCCGATTGATGTCTTTTTCAATTTCATTGATCCCTTCGGATTGTGGGTTGTCGAGTTTCATAACTTCAATCCAACCAATCATGGAGGATAGAGGTGTGCCAATTTGGTGAGCGGTTTCCTTTGCCAAGCCTGCCCACAGGAAGCCTTCATCGGTTTTTTTTAGGGTTCTCATAAACCAAAAAGAAAATAAAAAATATCCTAAAATAATGAAACCCAAAATGTAGGGGGTGTATCTAAGGTTGTTCAGCAATGCAGAGTTGTCGTAGTACACAAACTGGTTGTTGCCGTCAGGAAATTCAATTTCAAAAGGCTTGTTGTTGCTTTCCATTTTGTGCATCAATTCTTTGAGTTTCACTGGATTGTTCCAGATATTTTCGGGAATGTTTCTGTGGTAACCTTCGTCGGGAATTGGGTTTTTATTTTTGTCCGCCACAATCACAGGGATGTTACTGTTGATGTTGAGGATTTCCGGCAACAGATCGAGGATGGCAGGATCCGGAGAGGTGAGCTCTTTCTGTATTTTAATGGATTTGGAAAGAAGGTTGATGCGCTTTATTTCTTCTTTTCTAAGGTAGTTTACCAAAAGAGTTGTGGCCAGGACAATACCGGCAACCACCAAGGTCATAAGTAGAAAAACAAACCAACGATTGATTTTTGTAAAGATTTTGGAATATTTCAAAATACTATAAATTTTTATTCAAAAATACCATATTTTCAAAAAATATTCTAACCTTTAGTTAGAAATCAATCGTTGGCTGATCTGTTGATGATAATCGTAAGAACTAGTTAGGGAATTTGTAGATGATGCAGTTGATGTTCATCCCGGCACCTACAGAAGCCATAACAATAACACCATTTTTGTCGAATTTATGATCGCCCAATTGGTTTTCACTAATCAAATGATACATCGTAGGGATGGTTGCTACAGATGAGTTACCAAATTCTTGAATGGTCATTGGAGAAATGCTGTGGTCGTACTCTCTAATTCCGTAAAGTCTGTGTAGCCTATCAATCATGGCATAATCCATTTTAGCATTGGCTTGGTGTATAAGCACTTTGTTGATGTCTGTGATGCTCAGTCCGGCTTCATCGATAGTGTCTTTAATGGCTTGAGGTACATTTTTCAATGCGTATTCGTAGATTTTTCTACCTTGCATACGGATGAAAAGTGCATCCTTTGTGTTGTCTTTGTTCAGTGAGCATCCGTTGGTAAGATAGTTCAACTCGGCATCGTTATCGCAAATGGTACTGTGATTGATGATGCCTACATTTTCCTGATCCGTTTGGGTAACCACAACAGCACCTGCACCATCCGAGAAAATCATTTTGTTTCTATCGTAAGGATCGGTAACGCGGCTTAGTGTATCACCGCCCACCACTAAAATATTTTTTGCCTTACCTGCTTTTATTAAAGTATCGGCTAGGATCATGGCTTCTACCCATCCCGGGCATCCGAAAACCATGTCGTAAGTGATGCATTTTCTGTTTTTAATGCCGAGTTTGTTTTTTACTCTGGCCGCCATATTGGGCATAAAGTCTGCGTGACCTGCATGGGTTACTTCCCCAAAATTGGTACCGTACAAGATGTAATCAATCTCTTCAGGATTGATACCTGCATTTTCAATCGCCATTTTAGAGGCTTCGTACCCGATGTCCGAATTAAAAAGATGATCTTCTACATATCTTCTGTTTTCAATTTCAGTAATTTCTACAAATTTACCGATGATCTCTTCATTGGGTTTGTCAATTTTTTCACCGTCTTCTGTATAGAATTCTGTATCCATGAAATGAGATCTTCCGATAACTCTTGTCGGTATATAGCATCCCGAACCAATTATGATTGTACTAGGCATATAAAATATTGAATTGAGCTGACAAAGTTAATAATTAATAAATTAAGAAGTATTTAAAAATATTATTAAATTTGCAAAAATTCAGTATTTACCTATGAAAAACAATCCGGCACTAAAAGGCTTTATCATTGCATTATTGGCAGGGATACTGTCTTTTGGACTGTACTTTATGTTTTTGGCAAAAGAAAATTACTTTGTAGTCGATAATCCCACACCTTCCACCTACTATTTTAAAATAAATAATGGTGAAGAAAAAATAATAACTGCTGGACAAACCGTACCTGTAGATCTGGGTAAAGGTAAAAATGATATCCAAGTTTTTGATGCCCATAAAAAAATAATTTTCGACTCGACTTTTCAGGTTAAAAAAGAAAGAGGCTTGATCAATATCGCCCATCAGGATTATTATATCAATACCCAATACTATGGATATAACTTGAATAAGGATTCCCTGATAATGGCATTGGGGAATACCAAGATTGATGGTGAAGATTTTGTAGGCGCTCCAAAGAAATTTAATAAATTGTACACCGATGATTTTTATTATAATGTCGATGAAGATTATGATAAAGTCATTAAAAATATACAGAAAGTAGAAAGTCGATCCAAGATTTTCAGAAAACAAGATTTTTTGAATTATTATAAAGAATATTACAAGTTTTGACACCAGATATCAATAAAGTAACCCCGTATAATTCTGAAGCCAGCAAGAAAAGCCAGGTGGAGGATATGTTTGATAATATTGCACCAAAATACGATTTGCTCAATCATGTTTTATCGATGAAAATCGATGTGATGTGGAGGAATACCTTGGTGAATTGGCTTAAAAAAGACCAGCCCAAAGAGGTATTAGATGTCGCTACAGGCACAGGAGATCTAGCAATTGCTGTACAAAAAGGGACCCGATCCAAAGTGGTCGGATTGGATTTGTCGCAACAAATGTTAAATGTTGGTGTTATTAAAATAAAAAAACTTAATTTAGACGGCGAAATTTCTATGCAAAAAGGCGATGCGGAGAATTTACCATTTTCTGACAATCGTTTTGATGCAGTCACCGTAGCCTTCGGTGTGCGAAATTTTGAAAACCTGCCCATAGGACTTGCAGAACTGAGAAGAGTAGTAAAGGAAGGGAAGAGTGTTTTTATTTTAGAATTTTCAAAAGTAGAAGGTTTTTTAGGGCCGTTTTACATGTTCTATTTCAAAAATATTTTACCCGCAATCGGAAAGCTTATTTCAAAAGACAATAGAGCATATACCTACCTTCCCGATTCTGTAAATGCATTTCCTTATGGCGAAAAAATGAAAGCAATCCTCTTAGAAACAGGATTTAAAAAAGTAGAATACAAAAAACTAAGTTTTGGCATAGCCACCATCTATAAAGCAACAAAATAAACTATGAATAAAATTTTATCCAAAGCATTAATTCTTGCCGCATTCGGGACTACCTTTTTGGCCCAAGCGCAATTGTTCTCCACCAATAATAGAATGGACAAGTTAGAAGGTTTTGATCTGCAGAAATTTTCATGGGGATTCTACCTCAATGGAAACATGTACGATTATAAAATCGTTCTTCACCCAAGATACGGAATGGATGTTAATCATAATCTGGTATCTTCTAAACCTAGTTACAGTTTTGGTGCCGGATTAATTGGGAAAATGAGAATTTCCGATGATGTGGATTTGAGACTAGAACCGGGCTTGCAATTTGCTGAAAGAGAATTGACTTTCCAAACGCAATCCAACGACCAATACCAATTTGGTACTTTAACCAATCCCGCATTTACACCAATCGGATTGAAAGAAGAAGATAAAAAAAGAATTGTAAAATCGACTTTGTTGGACATACCCGTATTGGTAGAATATCACGGATTAAGATGGTACAACTCCAGACCGTATGCTGCTGCAGGGGTTAACTATATTGTGAATTTGCAATCCAACTCCGGTAGTCCAGAAGACAATATGCAAGGCGTATATAGAAGCACGACACACAACTTTGCATGGTCTGCAGAAATGGGTATCCAATTCTATTTCAACCGCTTCAAGTTGACACCAGGGATTAGAGGTACTTTCTTCTTAAATAATGAAAAAGTTGCAGACAATCCGGGAACACCACCGTATTGGGCATCAGCCATTTCAACCATTCAGTCCAGAGCGATCATGTTCGTCTTGAAATTTGAATAAAATAACCCAAAACGATATTTGAGAAGTCCAGAAGGGCTTCTCTTTTTATTTGTTAAAAATTTAATAAAAAAACTCAATGACTTTTTTGTTTTCTTAGGTCATTTTTTCTATTTTTGTTTATTGTTAGAAAAAAAACACCTGAGATGCTCAAAGAATTGGATAATCACTTTTTAGCGCTCGAAAAAAAAATTTCGAACCTGCAAAAAGAATATCTAAAGTTGAAAGAATCTTTGGCAGAACTCCACCAAGAACACGAAGAGTTGAAGCTAAAGTATGATGATGAAAGATCGAGAAATCAGGTATTGGCAGAAGAACAGAAAAAAATAAAACTTCATGCAGCCATCTCCGGAAATCCGGAACACAACCGATTGATGAAAAACCACATCAACCGATTGATAAAAGAAGTAGATACCTGCATTGCCCAATTACAAAATAGCGGACTATAATGGATAATAGAAGAATAACCATCAATATTGCTGGACGAATATATCCGCTAAATGTTCCTTCGTCCGAAGAAGAAACTCTTAGGAAAGTAGGAAAACAAATTGAGAATATGATTAAAGAGTTTGAAGCCAATTTCGATATTCGAGACAAACAAGATGCACTCGCCATGTGTTGCCTAAAGTTTGGAACCAATGCCGAATTGATGTCACAAACCAATGAGAAAAATATAAAAGCTTCCATAGAACGACTGATGCAAATGGATCAGCAATTGGAAGATTTGGAGAAATAGCATCTCCGAAGAATTGCCTGCAATAATTCTAACACATTAAGGTAAACTCAACGCTATACTATTACCGGATGAATGTTTACACAATGGCGTGCCGATCTACTCGGATTACAGCGTGTGAAAATCAGTCCAAATCGTGTTGATTAGGAGTTTACTCTAAATCTCTGAATTGTTGCAGGTTTTTTTTGTAAACAATAATCGGGCGCATAAATGCCCAAAAGTATAGAAGAAATAGTTATAACAAAACAATAATTAATATATGATAACCGTAGTAATCGTCGGTATTGCTTGTCTCATTTTAGGAGCCGTTGTTGGAATGCTTTTTTCCAAAAGTTCCCTGAATACCAAAGCAAAATTTATTTTGGATGATGCCAAGAAAAATGCCGAAAATCTCATAGAGAAAGCAACTGTACAAGCAGAAGCCCTTAGAAAAGAAAAACACCTTCAAGCCAAAGAAAAATTTTTGGAACTGAAATCTCAACACGATTCAGACATTCAGGCCAGAGAGAGAAAAATGCAAGAAGTTGAAAAAAGAACCAAAGACAAAGAAAATAAGCTGAACGACGAGCTTAGTAAAACTTCTAAATTGGAAAAAGATCTGGATAGACAAATAGCCGATTATTCCAGAAAAAATGAAATCATCGATAAAAAACAACATGAATTGGACATTGCCAATGCTCAAAAAGTAGAAATGTTGGAGAAAATCGCTGGATACACCGCAGAGGAAGCTAAAAATGATTTGGTAGAAACCATGAAATCTGAAGCCAAAACAAGAGCTCAAGCTCATGTACAAAGCATCATGGAAGAAGCACAAATGAATGCGAAAAACGAAGCCAGAAAAATCATCATCCAAACCATACAAAGAATTGGAACAGAGCAAGCTGTAGAAAATTCAGTTTCTGTTTTCAACATCGAATCCGATGAGGTTAAAGGTAGAATTATCGGTAGAGAAGGTAGAAACATCCGTGCGCTAGAAGCTGCAACAGGTGTAGAAATTATCGTTGATGATACTCCTGAAGCCATTTTGCTATCTTGCTTTGATCCGGTGAGAAGAGAAATCGCAAGACTTTCACTTCACCGATTGGTAACAGACGGTCGAATTCATCCGGCGAGAATTGAAGAGGTTGTAGAAAAAACCAGAAAACAAATTGAAGAAGAAATAATTGAGGTTGGAAAAAGAACCATCATTGATCTCGGTATCCACGGTTTGCACCCAGAATTGGTGAAAATTGTTGGCCGAATGAAGTACCGTTCTTCTTACGGACAAAATTTGTTGCAACACTCCAGAGAAGTAGCAAATATCGCAGCAACCATGGCGGCAGAACTTGGTTTGAATGTTAAATTAGCTAAAAGAGCAGGTCTATTGCACGATATCGGTAAAGTTCCGGAGCAAGAATCCGAATTGCCACACGCACTTTTGGGAATGCAATGGGCAGAAAAATACGGAGAAAACCCAGAAGTAATCAATGCGATTGGTGCACACCATGACGAAATTGAAATGACCTCTTTACTTTCACCAATTATTCAAGTTGCCGATGGTATTTCAGGAGCTAGACCGGGTGCCAGAAGACAGGTCTTAGAATCCTACATCCAAAGGTTGAAAGATCTAGAAGCAACGGCCTTAGGATTTGATGGTGTTTCTAGTGCCTATGCCATCCAAGCAGGTAGAGAGCTGAGAGTAATGGTGGAAAGTGCTAAGGTGAATGACGAACAATCGGCACAATTGTCCTACGATATCTCAGAAAAAATTCAGAATGAATTGACTTATCCTGGACAAGTGAAAATTACCGTGATCCGTGAGACTCGTTCGGTAAACATCGCGAGATAAGATTTAAGAAAACTAAATAATAAAAGGCTATCCAATTTTGGGTAGCCTTTTTCATTAATCGACTTCTTCAAGAATGAATATTTCTTCCACCGGTTTACCAAAATATTTTGCAATTTTTAGAGCTAAAAGAGTAGAAGGTACATATTTATTTTTCTCCATAGCATTGATGGTTTGCCTACTTACGGAAATAATTTTTGCCAATTCTTCTTGCGTAATATTTTTTGTAGCTCTCTGTATCTTAATCGTATTCTTCATTTTGAAAATTTCTTTGATTCATAAAAAGCAAATAATGAAATCGAGCGATGTATAAGATCATAACTGTAAACATATTGTAGATCAGTACATTCAGGAAATCAATTCCATAAATAAAAAGAAAGAGAAACAAAAGAACAGCATAATTCATAAAAAAAGCCCATTGGAAAGATGTCAATCGAAGATTGGTTATGAATTCATCTTCTACTTTTTCTTTTGAAAATACAACAAGAAATCCACCAACGATGAACATTGCTCCAAGTAGAGTATTGGTAATGTCTGTTTTAATGAAACTAAAATATTTTGTATCGCTTCCAAATAGAAAGCCTTCGCTTCCAACTATTGAAAACACCGTCGTATTCATGTGATATTCTTCGTTGAAAACGACATAAATACTCCACAGTAAAGTGCTAAGTGCTAAAAGTAACCAACCAAATATTTTGAATTTTTGAGGTAATAACAATTGTTTTTTCATAATATTTTGAATTTTTATTTTATCAAATGTAAAAAATATATTCCAAAATGTAAAATATATTTTACATTTATTTTATATTTTGTTTATTTCTTTGTATTGTTAAAATTCAATTTTTTAAATGAATGGTTTTCCATCAAAAAAGCCTGCAATTTTGCAGGCTTAGAATTTATTGATGCATCGTATTTTTTAATACTGACCTTTCTCCACAAAATGTGCAGCCACTTTTTCAGTAAGCGCCACAACATTCGGGTGGTTGGTGTATTTGGTAAATCTTCTCAAAGCAGAAAGCATCATTCTTTGTTCGTCGCCCTCAGCAAATGAAATGATCCCTTCTTTGGCCGAAACTATAATTTTTTCCACTGCTTTGTACAGGTTCAACTGAGCCATTGATGCTTCTACAGAGTCTGCAGCAAAATGCTTTTCAGCTCTCAATATTGCCGATTCTGCCATGTAGATTTGGTTCAGAATTTCGGAAGCGTTTAGCAATAGATGTTGTTGCTTCTCGATGTCCATCATGTATTTTTGAAGTGCAGCTCCGGAAACCATCAAGAACACTTTTTTCAAATTGGCAATGATGGCTTTTTCCTCACTCATATAAGCCGAATAATCCGGTACTTCGAATGAAGGAATGCCCATCAATTCTTTAGAAATGGCCATTGCCGGAGTCAATAGATCCAACTGACCTTTCATGGCTCTTTTAATCAACATTCCAACAGCTAACAAACGGTTGATTTCGTTGGTTCCTTCGTAGATTCTACCAATTCTGGCATCTCTCCAAGCAGATTCAATAGGCGTATCTTCTGAAAAGCCCATTCCACCAAAAATTTGAATGCCTTCATCGGCTGTGTTTTGGGTAAGATCGGATACGAAAACTTTTAGGATAGAACATTCTACAGCAAATTCTTCCACACCTTTCAGTTCGGCTTCTTGATGGTTCATTCCACCAGCAACCAATTCGTCTATTTTATTCTGAATGTCTTTTGCAGCTCTGTAAGTTCCGGCTTCTGAAACAAAAACTCCGGTCGCCATTTCTGCAATTTTCTTGCGGATCGCACCAAATGTTGAGATGGCAACACCAAATTGTTTTCTTTCGTTGGCGTATTTTATAGAATGTCCCAGGATTCTTCTTTGTCCGTCCAGGTTGGCAGCTGCCAATTTTATTCTACCCACATTCAGGGCGTTCAAGGCGATTTTGAAACCATTGTTTCTTTCGCCCAACATATTTTCCACTGGAACTTTCATGTTGTTGAAGAAAACCTGTCTTGTAGAGGAAGAGCGGATTCCCAATTTGTGTTCTTCTTCACCCAAAGTCAAAGAGTTTGGATCTTCAAGTTCGCTTCTGTTGATGACAAAACCGGTAATGTTTTTATCGTCGTCAATTTTAGCAAATAAGGTAAAAGTATCTGCAAAACCAGCATTTGAAATCCACATTTTTTGTCCGTTGATGATGTAGTGTTTGCCATCGTCAGAAAGTACGGCCTTGGTTTTTCCGGAGTTGGCATCAGAACCGGCATCGGGTTCTGTTAAACAGTAAGAACCAAATTTTAATCCAGCTGCTAAATCTGGAAGGTATTTTTTCTTGAGTTCTTCAGTACCGTAGAAAAGGGTAGGCAATGTACCAATCCCGGTGTGAGCTCCGAAAGCCGTTGCCAAAGAGCCGTTGCCACCAGAAAGTACATCACACGCAAGGGTGGTGGACACGAAATCCATTCCCATTCCGCCGTATTCTTCCGGCACGGTAATGCCGAGCATTCCCATTTCTCCCAGTTTTTTCATACACTCTTCAGTAAGTGCATAATCTTTTTTCTCGAATCTGTCGTGTTGCGGAATGACCTCTCTGTCGATAAATTCTTTTGCCGAATCTCTGAGCATTTTTTGCTCCTCTGTTAGTTCTTCTAAGCTGAAAATTGCTGTTGCAGGAATTTCTTTAATTAAAAATTCGCCACCGATAAGTTTATTGTTCATTGTTGTTTAATTTTAGATTTTGGATTTTGGATTTTGGATTTTGGATTTTGAATTATTTGTTATTAGGTTTTTGCTGAAGAGTTTTAACAATAGATGTTAATATGTTTACAATACTATTAATTTCAGATGTATAAATTTCTTCATTAAAAGTTACAATTTTAGATTTTGATAATAGTTCCAACCAGTACTATGTTTCTCTGGCTTCTTTACTAGCAATAGACATTTTATATAAAAAATCTTTTTCTGAAAAACCAGCTGTTGCCTCTTGTACATTTGCACCGATTGAGGTTCCACTTCTTAATAACTGTTTGGATATTACATATTCATTTTGGGTTTTGCAAATCTTATATAATTCAATAATTAATAATGCAAAATCAAATGTTTTATCCTTTATTAAATTATTTTTTTGCATGATTCAATAAGAATTTTTTATTGTCTTTTTTAATAATTCAAAATTTAGAATTCAAAATTCATAATTTATAAAAGTTCATAAATCGCAGCGGCTCCTTGTCCGGTTCCTACGCACATGGTAACCATGCCGTATTTGTTTCCTCTCAGTCGCATTTCGTCGAATAATTGCACCGCCAATTTGGTCCCGGTACAACCCAGTGGATGTCCCAAAGCAATTGCTCCACCGTTGACATTGGTGATTTCTGGGTTGATGCCCAACTCGTTCATTACCGCCACCGATTGGGAAGCAAAAGCTTCGTTTAACTCGATTAATTCGATATCTTTCAACTGAAGACCTGCTTGTTTCAAAGCTTTTGGAACGGCGGCTACGGGACCCATTCCCATAATTCTTGGTTCTACTCCGGCAGCAGCATAAGTCACCAATCGGGCTTCTGGTTTTAGTCCCAATTCGTTAACCATTTCTTCGCTCATCACGATGACAAAAGCAGCGCCATCACTCATCTGTGAAGAGTTTCCGGCAGTTACACTTCCGCCGTTGGCGAAAACAGGTCTTAGCTTTGCCAAACCTTCCAAAGAGGTGTCTTTTCTAGGTCCTTCGTCCACCATGAAATCGAATTTTTTGGACTGCATTTTTTGGTTTTCGTCCAAGAAATTATATTCTACAGGAAGAGCGGCAATTTGGTTGACAAACTTACCATCTGTTAATGCTTTCAACGCTTTTTGGTGAGAATGAAAAGCGAATTCGTCCTGAACTTCCCTTGAGATTTTGAATTGGTTGGCTACGGCTTCTGCAGTATAGCCCATTCCCCAATAATAATCGGGATTGGTTTTTGCCAAAGCAGCATCCGGTACGGGTTTGTAGCCTCCCATCGGGATATAGCTCATAGATTCTGTTCCTCCAGCAATGATGCAATCGGCCATTCCGGATTGTATTTTAGCAGTGGCAATGGCAATGGCTTCAGATCCTGAGGCACAATAACGGTTTACGGTAACTCCCGGAACTTTGTCGGTGTCGAGTCCCATAAGTGAGATTAATCTTGCAACATTGAGTCCTTGCTCTGCTTCGGGCATGGCGTTTCCAACGATGACATCGTCTATTCGGTCTTTGTCGAGTTGTGGGAAATCTCCCATAAGTTTTTTGATGACGGTTGCTGCCATTTCATCAGGTCTTGTAAACCTTAACGAACCTTTCGGCGCTTTGCCTACTGCGGTTCTGTATCCTTTTATGATGTATGCTGTTTTCATTGTTTGTTGGTTTAAACTTTTTTGAATTTTTTAAGCCTCGTAGAGGTTTACTGTTCGTAGATTATTGTTTTGTGATTGAGTAGAGCTCCGTAGGAGCGATCTGTTAATTTTCAATCCATTCAAATAGGTATTTAGATTCATATTCAATTTCAAATTTTTCCATAAAATCTAAATATTCTTCTCTGAATGTTTTCTTTTTATGATGTTCTTCTTGATTTAAAATATATTTTACAACAGAATCAAGACTGCTTTTAGAATAAGAAAACGCTCCATATCCTTCCTGCCAATTGAATTTACCATTAATCCATTTTTTATCATTAATAAATTTTGAAGATCCTGCTTTAATATCTCTTACCAAATCTGAAATTGAAATAGATGGACTCATACTTATCAAAAGATGAACATGATCAGGCATTGCAAATATGGCATACAATTTTTGATTTCTGTTGGAAATAATACCTGAAATAAATTTATGTAATTCTTCTCTGTTTTCTTTTGAAATCAAATTTTGTCTTCCTTTAACTGCGAAGACAATTTGAATATAAATTTTTGTATATGTATTTGCCATAAACTTTATTGGTCTTTATTAACAGGTCGCTCCTACGGAGCTTCTATTTCTAAAATCTAACCTCTAACCTCTAACTTCTAATGTCTAACTTCTAGTTACGAAGCGGTTTCCCTTTTTGTAACATGAATTGTATTCTTTCCAAGGTTTTTCTTTCGGAACAGAGTTGTAAGAAGGTTTCCCTTTCAAGGTTTAATAAATATCTTTCGGAGACCAAAGTAGGTTCAGAAAGTTCGCCACCTACCATAACTCTTGCTAATTTGTCGGCAATTTTTTTATCATATTCGGAGATGAAATTCCCGGCCAACATTTGGTCGGTTCCTACCAAGAACATACCGAGAGCATCTTTACCCAGAACCAGTACCTTTTCTTCGATCGGTTGGGTATAGCCTTGTTCTGCCATAAGCAATGCTACTTTTTTGGCTTCAGCAATTTGGTTGTTTTTGTTTACCACAACAAAATCTTTTCCGTGTTCAAAAATTCCCATATCGAAAGCTTCATAAGCAGAAGTAGCCACTTTTGCCATGGCGATATTCATAAAAGCATCTCTCAGACGGTTGGTTTTGACATCGTCTTTTACAAAATCTTTGGAAGTTCTGCGGATAAATTCTTTGGTACCACCACCGCCAGGGATTACGCCAACGCCAAGCTCTACCAAGCCGATATAAGTTTCGGCGGCAGCAACCACTCGGTCAGCGTGTAGCGCCATTTCGCAACCACCACCCAAAGTCATTCCGTGTGGAGCGACAACGGTTGGGATGGAAGAGTAACGAACCCTCATCATGGTGTTTTGGAAATACGCAATCGCCATGTTCAGATCGTCCCAATCTTGATCCACCGCCATCATCATGATCATGGCAAGGTTGGCACCTACAGAAAAGTTAGAGCCTTGGTTAGCGATAACCAAACCGTCGTATTCTTTCTCGGCAAGGTCGATCGCACGGTTGAGTCCGTCCAAAACTTCGCCACCCAAAGAATTCATTTTAGAACGGATTTCGAAATTGATGATTCCGTCACCCAAATCCTGAATTGCAGCTCCGGAATTGGACCACAAAGTTTTATTTTTTCTGATGTTATCAAGGATGATAAAGGACTCTTTTCCTGGGATTGTAGTATAGTCTCCGGAGTTTTTGTCAAAATAAATGGATTGACCTTCGTCATTAATTTTGTAGAAAGATTCTCCTTTTTTTACCATAGATTTAGCCCAATCGGAAATGTCGTAACCGGCTTCTTTAGCCAGTTCTGCACCTTTTGCAACGCCAACAGCATCCCAAATTTCGAATGGACCATTTTCCCAACCGAAACCGGCTTTCATGGCATCGTCAATTTTATAAATATCGTCTGAAATTTCCGGTACCTTGTGCGAAACATAAGCAAACATAGCTCCTAGAGAAAGTCTGTAAAACTCACCTGCTTTGTCTTTTCCACCAATCAACACTTTGAAACGATCTATAGGTTTATCGATGTTTTTTGTTAATTCTAAAGTTGGGAAGTTGGCTTTTCCTTGAGTTTCGTATTCTAAAGTTGAAAGATTGAGTTGAAGGATTTCGGATTTTCCATCATCACCTTTAACTTTTTTGAAGAAACCTTGGTTGGTTTTGGAACCGAGGAAATTATTTTTCATTAAGAAATCAATGTAAGCAGGCATTTCGAACTGATTTTTGAACAACTCTTGCTCTACACCGCTTTCTCTAACGCCGTTGGCAACATGCACCAAGGTATCTAGACCTACTACATCAGCAGTACGGAAAGTTGCAGATTTGGGTCTGCCAATAACGGGACCGGTTAATTTATCCACTTCGGAAATAGAAAGGCCTAATTTTCCAATGGTATTAAAGATGTTCATGATCCCGAAAACTCCAATTCTGTTGGCAATAAAGGCAGGAGTATCTTTGGCTAAAACCGTAGTTTTTCCTAAGAATTTTGCACCGTACGACATGTAGAAATCTACAATTTCCGGAAGTGTGTGTGGTGTTGGAATAATTTCTAACAAAGGTAAATATCGTACCGGATTGAAGAAGTGAGTTCCTGCAAAATAATCTTTGAAATCATCGCTTCTGCCTTCTGTTAAAAGATGGATTGGAATCCCCGAAGTGTTGGAAGACACCAAAGTACCGGGTTTTCTGTGTTGTTCAATTTTTTCATACACCGATTTTTTGATGTCCAATCTTTCGACTACGACTTCTATAATCCAATCGGTGTTTTTGATTTTAGGCATGTCGTCATCAAAATTTCCAACTTTGATGCGGTCGGCAAATTTTGGAGTGTAGAGCAGGGCCGGACTGGCTTTTTTCAGTTTAGCCAAGGAGTCGGTAGCAATTCTGTTTCTTACCGCTTTATCCTCTTTGGTAAGACCTTTTTTTTGTTCGGCTTCAGAGAGTTCAAACGGAACGATATCGAGCAGTAAAACTTCCACTCCGATATTGGCAAAATGGGCTGCGATACCGCTTCCCATAATTCCGGAACCCAGAACCGTAACATGTTTTATTCTTCTTTTCATTATATTATTTTATTTTTTTGAATTGAGTTCGGTTGATATTTTCATAATTTCAGTCATCACTTCTTTGAAGGTTTCAAGCTTTTCAGGAGCAATTTTTTCAACTACTTTTTTATTGAAATTCACAACGACTTCTTTGGATAAATTTCTAGATTGTAATCCTTTGTCAGTCAGTTTTATGATGACTTCTCTTTTGTCGCTGGATGTTTTTTCTTTGTAGATGTAGCCGTTGTCTTCTAAAAGTTTGATAATTCGGGTTAGAGATGTAGGTTCAATCGCCATTTTAGGGCCCAGATTGGTGCTTCTGGTGCCGTCTTTTGGGTCAATTTTTAGAAGAGTGAGGGCTTGTACCGCTGTAGCGTCGTAATCTTGAGCCAATTCGGAATACATCTTGGAAACCGAAAGCCAAGTTTGTTTCAGGATAAGGTCGATATTTTCAACTTTATCTTTATTTTTAAGATCCATAATCATTTGAGATTTGTTGTATTCCAAATATAATAATATTATGCATGCATAATACTTATAAAATGAACATTATTTTTAAACAGATGATTATCAGTTAATTAAAATATATGAAAAGCATAATACTATGCATGCATAGTATTTTGAGAAAGAAGTGTAAATGTAGTATTAATGAGTGTTTTGGATAATATCAATGATATCTTTAAAGTTTCTTGCTTTTAGTTGTGAATTTTCAATGAAAATCACCCAAACATCGTTGTTGAATTCGAATTTGATTTTTGAAAGGTCAAAATTGAAGTTTTTTTGGAGTACAGAATAGAGCATTTCTTTTTGAAGTTCGGGAGCCACAATTTGGGGTGCGACAAAGCCCGTATCCATATTGAAAAGTGTGGGTTGGGTCAATTCTTTATGCTGAATCAGGATATCTTCTGTAACTCCAGAATAGAAATTCCCATTTTTGATGTACCAAATTTTATCGGCAAATTCCTTTGCCAATCGCCAATCGTGTGAAGAAAATAAGATGATTTTATTTTGCTTTTTGGCAATATTTCTGAGAAGTTTTAGGATGGCCACTTTATTATTTTCATCCAAATGCGTGGTAGGTTCATCCAAAATAATGATGGGTGTATTCTGTGCTAAAGCTCGACCAATAAATGCTTTTTGTAAATTACCGTCCGAAAGTTGTCTCAATTGTAGTTTTTCATAAACATTCAAGCCTAGATTTTTTATAATATCCTCAATTTCAGTTTGATCGTCTTTATTCAATTCAAAATAATACGGATAATGAATGTATTTGCCCAAAGAAACCAAATCTTTAACGGTGTAATTCATTGGGATTTCTGATTTTGAAAAAACGATAGATATCAAATGTGCAATTTCTTTTACGGAAAGGGTTTTTATCTCTTGGCGATCCATAAGAATTTTACCGTGATTAAGAAGGGGCAATTGATTGAGGATGGACTTGATCAAAGTGGTTTTCCCAACGCCGTTATTCCCGATCAACAAACATACATCGCCCAATGCAAGCTGGGTACTGATGCCTTCGACTAAAGATTTGTTGTATCCAATTGTGGTATTTTCTATTTCCAAAAACATAATTTATCCGGCTTTGAACGATTTGGATTTTACGAGCATCATCAAAATAACAGGAATTCCAAATAGCGAGGTGATGACATTGAGAGGCAGTTTGGATACTTCGGACAAAATGGAAAATATCTGCATGATGCAGATCCCCAGAAGCATGTTCAGTATCCATTGTTGCCACAGTTTGGAAGGATTATAGATCATTCTGCAAAAATGAGGAACAATAATTCCGATGAATAAAATAGGACCCAAAAATGCCGTTATGGTGGCTGATAGTAAAGATGAAGCTAGGATGATCAGCAATTTTAAATGCTTGAGATTGACCCCCAAACTTTGCGCATATTGTGTGCCCAGGCTGTTTCCAATCAACGGTTTGATGGTTTTGAAACTTAGACCCAATCCCAAAATGATAAACAGTCCTAATATGTAAATTTGATTGGTGGAAAGGATATTGTTAGCCCCAAAACTCCACAAGATATAATTTTTCAAACTTTGGTTATCGGCATAGAGTTGTAGTATAGAAACAACAGCTCCAGATAGTGCTGAAACCAAGAAACCAAGGATGATGAGAAAGGATTTGTCAGGAAATTTTTTGGACATTCCCAACAAAACGAACATCATCATAAGAGAACCTATAATGGCAAAAAAACTGAGAAAAGAATTTTGCAAAAATTCCGGAATGACCCAATCTTGAGACAAAAAAATGTAAACAGCTACCGATAGGCTAGCCACCGATGTAATCCCCAAAACCGATGGACCGGCCAAGGGATTTTGAAAATATTCTTGCAACAGAAATCCAGAAGTTGGGATGGCAACTCCTGCAAACAGCATGGCAATCACTCTATTACTTCTTAGTTGCGCAATGGTGGATTGCTCGGAATTGCCAAAAAAATCTTCGAATTTTAAAGAAACAAAACCGGTATTCAGGTTGATGATGATGCATACAATGATGATGAACAATAAAAGTCCCGTTGTTATTTTAAAGTTTTTGGTCATTGTAGAGAAATTGTATGATATAAAAAATCAATCTTTCTAGGAGCCTGTTTAAAATTTTGTATCTAAACATCTATACAAAAAGTCAGATAAGTAAATATTAAAAATAGTCGAATTATTATTTCGATAAAATTTTAAACGGGCTCTATATTAAGAAAGATTGAAAGGTTGGTCTTGATTTATTTTAGCAAAGCTGAAATTTTAGCATCCAATTGATCTTTGGTCATGGATCCCACGGTTTCGTTGCTGGCATTCTTTTTTTTCATGAAAGTAAAAGGAATGCTTTCTCCTTGCCAAGTCTTGAAGTTTTTTGTGAAAAACTCAGGATTTAAAGAAGCTCCGTCCAACAATACAATGTTTTTGGAAAGTTGATGCTCGGCTCCAAAATCTTTCACCGAATCCCAATCGGTCTTGTCATCCAAGCTGATGAAGGTGAATTTTACAGGTTTATCTTTTAATTCAGCCATTTTATCCTTGAAATGTGGGATTTCCTTCATGCAAGGACCGCACCAAGTTGCAAAGAAATTGGTCACATAAAGGGTGTCGTTTTCCTTGGTTGCAAAGAGTTCATTTGCTTTTTCCAAACTAATTTCTACTAAAGCAGGCGCGTTATCTGGACTTGTTGTTTCGGTCGTTTCGCTTACCTGAGCGCTGTTACTTTCAGTAGAAGCACTTTCTTTTTTACATGCTACTAAAGTGATCGCAAATAAGGAGCTTAATATAATTTTCTTCATAAGAGTTGGATTTTCAATAGTTTAATATGATTTTTATTTCCAGTTTGTATAGTTATTCTCTATTTTATTTTTCTTTTTAAAAGAAAATATTTATTTTTGAGTGAAATTATGAAACCTACAACTAAGACAAAAAAATCTGTTTTCCACGGTCTAAAATTAGTTCAAAAAAAGGAACTGACCAAAAATGCATTTGCTCTGGAATTTGAAATTCCTACGAACTTAGAACAGTCGTATCGGTTTCAATCCGGGCAGTATGTGAGTGTTAAATTTCCTTTTCATGGGCAAGATTACCAAGCGGATTATTCCATTACATCGGCTCCACACGAAGGAAAATTTTCGTTGGGCATCAAAATTAATTCTCCAGAAAGTCCATCGGCTTATTTGTACAAAAATTACAAAATTGGAGATGTCCTGGAAATTTCAGAACCTGCTGGTCGTTTTACAGTGGAAACCAAACCTCACGAATTCCGAACCATTATTGGCTTTTGCATGGGGATAGGCATAACGCCCATCATCAGTCATTTCAAAAGCATTCTGTTCAATGAACCGAGAACGCGGTTGTTCTTGTTTTATGGTAATAAATCCAAATCCGAAACTGTTTTTAAGGAAGAATTGGACGACTTGGTTAAAATGCACAAGGACCGATTGGAGGTTCATTACTTTTACTCTCAAGAAAAAGTAAATTATTCACTCTATCAGGGCAGATTGGATGCTAAAAAACTTGTTTTAATCATCAACCAAATTTTGCATTTGGACGATACGGATGAAGAATCGACCATTTGGGATGCCGTGGATGAAGTGTTGATTTGTGGTAAAGGTGAGATGATAAAATCTTTGGCAAACGCCTGTTTTCATCACGGAATTCAAAAAAGAAATATTCATTTTGAATTGTTTGATTCGTTCGATTCGGATATTTATCCTCAAGAAAAAGAATTCCCTTTGATTGAAAATATAGAAGTTGATTTTACTTTAATGAACAAAAAGTATACTACAACCGTCCCGGATAATAAAAATAAATTGCTCAATTACCTGTTGTCACAGGATTTTCCTGTTCCGTATTCGTGCAAGTCCGGCATCTGTGGAAGCTGCGAATGTAAGTTAATAGAAGGGGAGGTCGAATTGTTGGAAAATGAATACCTAACCGATAAAGAAATTGAACAAGGAAAAATTTTAGCATGCATGTGCATACCGCTTACCCCAAAAATTATTCTTAATTTTGATTTAAGTTAATTTGTTTTTGATAAAAAAATCGTAGAAAGTTTGAATTCCATTCTGAAAATATTTAAATCCATCATCAATTTGGCAGAAATTACTTTTTTGCTCATGATTTTGGCCAATATCTGGGTGTATTCAGAAACCAACGGAAGGACTTACGACAGAATATCCAAAATACCACCTAGAGAAGTCGCTTTGGTACTAGGAACTTCTCCCAAAATGAGATCCGGAATCTCCAATCCCTATTTTGTTGCAAGAATGGATGCTGCAGCATTGCTGTACCATCATGGGAAAATAAAAAGCATACTGGTAAGTGGCGAGAAAAGCAAAGGCTACGACGAAACCGAAGCCATGAAAAATTACCTCATTTATCAAGAAGGGGTACCAGAGAACATCATCATCAAAGATACCAAAGGTTTTAATACGCGTTTATCCATCAACAATTGCAAGACAAAATTTCAAAAGAACAACATCATCATCGTATCACAAGGCTTTCATAATCTTAGAGCACTTTTCTATGCCAGAAGTCTAAATATGAATGCTCTTGCGTTTTCAGCACGAGATGTTTATAAAAATGAAAGCTTTTATCGCAACCAATTTCGGGAATTTTTAGCAAGGGTTTCGGCCGTATTTTATTACATCACAGGAATTGAAGTGAAATAGTTTTTCAAAGGTTGTAGTATAGTTACTCGCTATTTTTTTAAGAAATTGAAGCTTTTATTTCTTGTTTTTGTTTTTATTTGATTTTAATGTTTTAAAAATGCAGTGATTTTAGTTTTTCAACTAAAAAGCGTAATTTTGTGAAATCTAAAATTAAAGTAAAAGTATAAAATGAATTCCTACAAAAATCCACTTGAAGAACGCTATTCTAGTGCAGAAATGTTGTACAACTTTTCACCAGACAACAAATTTAGAAACTGGAGAAAACTTTGGATCGCTCTTGCAGAAATTGAAAAAGATCTGGGATTGGAAATTTCCGATGAACAAATTGCTCAGCTAAAAGAACAAGCCGAGAATATCGATTTCGACAAAGCTGCAGAGTACGAAAAGAAATTCCGTCACGATGTGATGGCGCATGTACACGCTTACGGAGATGTGGCACCACTAGCCAAGCCAATCATCCATTTGGGAGCTACTTCGGCATTTGTAGGAGACAATACCGACCTGATCCAGATGAGAGACGGACTGCTAATTGTGAGAAAGCAATTGGTGAATGTCATCAAAAAAATGTCCGATTTCGCCCTGAAATACAAAGATTTGCCAACACTTGGGTTTACCCATTTCCAACCAGCACAGTTGACTACCGTTGGTAAAAGAGCCACTCTGTGGTTGCAATCTTTATTGTTGGATTTCGAAGAGTTGGAGTTTTTCTTAGAAACTTTAAGATTTAGAGGCGTAAAAGGAACTACAGGAACAGCAGCCAGCTTTTTGGAGCTTTTCAACGGTGATTATTCCAAAGTTCAACATTTGGATAAAGAACTTTCCAAAAGATTTGGCTTCGAAAAAGTTTTCGGAGTTTCTGGACAAACTTATGATAGAAAAATTGATGCAAAAGTTCAGGCTTTATTGTCCAACATTGCTCAATCTGCCCATAAATTCACCAACGACCTTAGATTATTGGCGAACCTAAAAGAAATTGAAGAACCGTTTGAGAAAAACCAAATCGGATCTTCTGCCATGGCGTATAAAAGAAATCCGATGCGTTCCGAAAGAATTTCGGCATTGTCCAAGTTCGTTATTTCTTTGCAAAATTCATCAGCAATGGTGGCAGCTACTCAATGGTTCGAGAGAACTTTGGACGATTCTGCCAACAAGAGATTGGCCATTCCACAAGCTTTCTTGGCTGTAGATGCCATTTTGTTGATCTGGAACAACATCCTGAGCGGAATTGTGGTTTACGAAAACAGAATCCACAAGCACATCATGGAAGAACTTCCTTTTATGGCAACAGAATACATCATTATGGAAGAGGTGAAAGCCGGTGGCGACCGACAAGAAATACACGAAACCATCCGTGTACACTCTATGGAAGCATCGAAACAAGTGAAAATGGAAGGTAAGGACAATGATTTGATCGAGAGAATCATGAACGACGATTCCTTGAAATTTGACAAATCTAAATTGATGGAAGTTTTGGATCCTAAAAATTTCATCGGATTTTCACCGATACAAACCCAGCAGTTTGTGGAGAACGAAATCCAACCCATTTTACAGAAATATGCAGATTTAATCGGGCTAGAAACAGACCTGAAAGTATAAATAATGTGCAGTCTTTTTGGGCTGCATATTTTTTTAATTAAAGTAATTTCAAAAAAAAGCCACGAAGTGGCGATATCATTAGCATAGGACATAGTCCTATGATAGAAATCATTAGCATAGGGCGTAGCATTGTGTTAAAAAAACAATAATAAGTAATAATGAACAAAAGAATTTTTGTAGAAAAAAGAGGAATTTTCGATGTCGAAAGTCCAAAAGTTTTGAACGAAATTAAAAGTATTTTTCCGAACATAGAATCGGTAAAAGTCTATAATATTTACGATGTTTTCGGGATAGAAAATGATGATCTTTCAAAAGTCCTTCATAATACATTTGTAGATCCTGTGGTGGATATTCTGCACAACGAAAATCCAGCTCAAACCCTGCATTTTGCAACCGAATTTCTACCGGGACAGTACGATCAAAGAGCCGACTCGGCACAGCAATGTATTGCTTTACTTACGGGTAATGATAAGGTTACGGTAAGAAGTGGTAAGCTTTTCGAGGTAACAGGGCTTACGGAAAATGATTTGATAGAGGTGAAAAATCTGCTCATCAATAAAGTTGAATCTCAGGAAAAAAACCTTCTTGTATTGGAGATTCCTGCGGAAGAAACTCCGGATAAAATCAAGGTTTTTGACCAATTTATTTCTTGGAATAATGCTGAATTGGAGCAATTTTATAACAGTTATGGTTTTGCATTTGGTTTTGATGATTTGCAAATGATCCAAGATCAATTCAAAAAAGAAAACAGAAATCCTACAGAAACGGAACTGAAAGTTTTGGACACTTATTGGAGCGACCATTGCCGACATACTACTTTCGAAACCGAATTGACGGACATCACTTTTGAAGGTCAGTTTCAATCGACTTTAGAATCGATATTCAACGATTATTTAGGAAAAAGAAAATTCTTAGGCAGAGAAGCCAAGCCCATTTCTTTGATGGATCTGGCAACGGTTTCCGCTAGATATTTCAAAAAAACTGGAAACCTAGAGAACATGGTGGTTTCCGACGAAATCAATGCGTGTACCGTGGAAATTGAAGTTGAATACGATGGCAAAAAAGAGCCTTGGTATCTTTTATTCAAAAACGAAACCCACAATCACCCTACAGAAATAGAACCTTTCGGTGGTGCTTCCACTTGCCTTGGAGGTGCGATTAGAGACCCTTTGTCCGGTCGTTCTTTTGTTTTCCAAGCCATGAGATTGACGGGTGCTGCCGATGTTTTGGAGCCTATTTCTAAAACTTTGCCGGGCAAACTTCCACAAAGAACCATTACCAAACAAGCTGCCAACGGATATTCTTCTTACGGTAACCAAATTGGTTTGGCAACAACACATGTTTCCGAAATTTATGACGAAGGCTACAAAGCCAAAAGAATGGAGGTTGGATTTGTTGCCGGAGCCGTTCCAAAAGATTGGGTGAGAAGAGAAAAACCAGTTCCTGGCGATGTCGTAATTGTCCTTGGTGGTGCAACCGGAAGAGACGGTGTAGGTGGTGCGACAGGAAGTTCTAAAGAACAAGACGAAACCTCTATACATACGCTTTCTACTGAAGTTCAGAAAGGGAATGCCGTAGAAGAAAGAAAAATTCAGAGGTTGTTCAGAAAGCCAGAAGTCACCAAACTGATCAAAAAATCCAACGATTTTGGTGCAGGTGGTGTTTCGGTAGCTATTGGCGAAATTGCCGATTCTTTGGAAATTAATCTGGATGTTCTCCCTCTAAAATACGAAGGTCTGAACGGTACCGAATTGGCCATTTCAGAATCTCAAGAGAGAATGGCTGTGGTGATTGAAGCTAAAGACAAAGATCAGTTTATAGATTACTGTAAAGAAGAAAATATTGTAGCCGTAGAGATTGCAAAAGTTACGGATAGTGGCAGGATGCAAATGTTCTGGAACGGTCAGAAAATTGTTGATCTAAGCAGAGAATTCCTAGATACCAGCGGTTGTAGCAAGACTCAAACTGCAAAAATTAATCATTTAGAAAAAGTAGAGCAAAAGGAAATTCAATTTAACGAAGAAAACTTCCTCGATGCTCTGAAAGATAAAAATGCAGCATCCCAAAAAGGATTGGTAGAAATGTTCGACTCTACCGTGGGTGGGACAACTGTTGCACTTCCTTTTGGTGGCCAATACCAGCTTACCGAGACCGAAGGTAGTGTACAAGCCATCCCGGTACTTAGAGCGAAAAATGTAGAAACGGTATCCTTTGCAAGTTGGGGATTTGATGCGGAAGTTTCTAAGCAAAACTCCATGATAGGAGCCTCTATGGCGGTTGTAGAATCGGTGGCGAAAATTGTAGCCATGGGTGGCGAGTTCAGAAATATCCGTTTGAGCTTCCAAGAATATTTTGAAAAATTGGGTACGCTTCCAGAAAAATGGGGCAAACCTTTGGCTTCGCTTTTGGGTGCTTATGATGCACAGATGAATTTTGGTTTGGCAGCCATCGGAGGTAAAGACTCCATGAGCGGAACTTACCAAGACATCCATGTGCCACCAACTTTAATTTCTTTTGCTTGTGCTCATGGTGAAAAGAAAACCGTGATCTCTCCAGAGTTTAAAAAAGCCGGAAATTTCATCTATCATTTCCAGCATAAAACTCAGGAAAATGGGTTGCCAAATTATCAAGATTTAATTGCAATCTACGATTTTATCCATGCTCAAATTAAAGCCGGAAAAGTGGTTTCTGTAAAGACCATTAAAGAAGGCGGTGTAGCTGTTGCATTGGCTAAGATGTCTTTTGGTAACCAATTGGGTGCTTCGGTTGGTATCGATGATAAATTAGCATTAACCAAAAATATAGGAGGTTTAATAATTGAAACTACAGAAAAATTAGAAAATAATTTACTTCAACTGATTGGTGAAGTCGAAAATTCGGGAAGTCTGAAAATCAATAATTTAACTGTTGAAATCAAAAAATTGGTTGAAGTTAATTTTGGTACTTTTGAAAAATTATTTCCAACGAAAGAGCCGAGAAAAATTGACATCGAATTGGATGAAAACTTGAATGGAATCGAGAAAAAATCCATCAACATCATTTCGCATAAATTAGGAAGTCCTCGAGTTTTTGCACCGGTTTTCCCGGGAACAAACTGTGAATTCGAAACCAAAAATGCATTCAGAAAAGAAGGCGCCTTGGTAGAAAGTTTGCCTTTGGTCAACATCAATCACAATACTTTGGAAGAGTCCATCGACCGTTGGGTTTCTAAAATTAAAGAATCTCAAATCTTGGTTTTCTCCGGTGGTTTCTCTGCCGGTGACGAGCCGGACGGTTCTGCAAAATTCATTGTGAATGTGTTGAAAAATGCCAAAATGAAAGATGCAGTTCATGAATTTTTGGGTAGAGACGGAATGATTTTAGGGATCTGTAACGGTTTCCAAGCCTTGGTAAAATCCGGATTGTTGCCGTACGGCGAGATTAGAGATTTGGACGAAAACTCGCCAACTCTTGCCCACAATGCCATCGGAAGACACATCTCGCAAATGGTGAATGTGAAAGTGGTGAGCGACAATTCTCCTTGGTTGAAGGGGATGAAAGACGAAGTGTACACCATTCCGATTTCTCATGGCGAAGGTCGTTTTATGGCTTCTGAAGAGGTGCTGACCGAGCTTTATAAAAAAGGACAAATCGCTACTCAATACATTGACTTTGAAGGAAATGTTGCGCACGGAATGCCTTTCAACCCGAACAATTCACTTTTCGGAATTGAAGGACTTACCAGCGAAAGTGGTAAAATATACGGTAGAATGGGACATCCTGAACGATTCTCTGACGGATTGTTCAAAAATATTCCATCGGCCAATTACCACAACATCTTCAAAAACGGAGTGGAGTATTTTAAATAACAATTTAACCCTGTCGGTCAGCCTATGGTCGACAGGGATTTTTTAACAAAGTTGGACCGGATCATAATCCTTTATAAATCATAAATTTTGAAAGATTATTACTATTTTCTAGGGATAAAACATACAGCAACTGAGGAGGATATACGGAAAGCATATCGGAAATTATCTTTAAAATATCATCCTGATAAAAACGATAACGATCCTTTTTTCGAAGCTCGTTTTATGGAAATTCAAGAAGCTTATGATGTGTTGAGCGATCCCGAAAAAAGAAGATTTTACGATCAAGATTTTGGACATCAACAACGAAGTAAAAGATCCAGCCAGCCTCCCTATATTCGTTCTTTTTCTTCCAGTAAAGTTCGTGCTAAGAAAGGAGATACCATTCACCTAAAATGGCAAACACACAATGCTGATGTGGTTAAAATTCTGCCTTTTGGATTGGAAAAATCCTATGGAGAACGGAGTTTTAAAATAACAGAATTCAAAGACGGACAGTTTCATGTGGTGCTTCAGGCAACCAACTCTTTACTGAATAAATCGGTGGTAAAAGGGATTAGTATTCTAGAAATGCTTCCTGGAGAAACTGAAATTGTCGAAGAAAAACAAGACTTCGAGGCCACAGATACCATGAAAAATCCTGTCAGAAAAAAAACAATGGATTTTGTGGTTTTGGTAAAAGCTTTACTTGTGATACTCATTCTGCTAATTGTGGTTAAAAACTGTTTTAGCTAAAATTTTAACTCAACAAACTGCGTTGTACAATTATGCAAAAAATTGTACTTTTACGCTTTCAATTTTTCGTATAAAATCTAATAAAAAAATATGAACACACAACAATTTGTGAACCGTCACATTTCCCTTTCACAAGCCGATACAGAGGCTATGTTGAAACGAATTGGAGTAAATTCAATCGATGAGTTAGTTAGCCAAACCATTCCTGGATCCATCCGTTTGGAAAAGGATTTGGAGATCTCGGCACCTCTATCCGAATATGAAATGCTTGCTCATTCCAAAGATTTGGCTTCACAAAATAAATTGTACGATAATTATATCGGATTTGGATATTTCGGAACTATTTTACCGGCAGCCATTCAAAGAAATATTTTTGAAAACCCAAGCTGGTACACGGCTTATACACCTTACCAAGCAGAAATAGCACAAGGTAGATTGGAGGCTCTATTGAATTTCCAAACGGTGGTTTCTAACCTTACAGGATTGCCTTTGGCTAATGCCTCTTTGCTGGACGAAAGTACGGCAGCTGCAGAAGCAATGCACATGTTCTTCAGCAACAGATCCAAAGATCAAAAAAAATCCAACGCCAATAAGTTTTTTGTTTCGGATTTGGTGTTGCCACAGACCATAGCGGTTCTTATGACAAAAGCGGATGGTTTGGACATCGACATCGTAGTAGGAGACTTCAATTCAATGGAATTGGATGCTACATTCTTCGGTGTTTTATTGCAATACCCTGGTAAAAATGGTGTTGTAGTCGATTATACTGAAATTATTAAAAAATACAAAGAATTGTCTTTGCAAGTAGCACTTGCTTGTGATCCTTTGGCTTTGGTTAAATTAAAATCTCCTGCAGATCTAGGTGCAGATTGTGCTGTTGGTACAACCCAGAAATTTGGTATCCCAATGGGTTACGGTGGACCTCACGCTGCATTCTTCACGTGTAAAGAAGATTATAAAAGAGATATTCCGGGAAGAATTATCGGGGTTTCTCAAGACATGTACGGTAGGAGAGCACTAAGAATGGCTCTACAAACCAGAGAGCAACACATCAAAAGAGAAAAAGCAACTTCTAACATTTGTACAGCCCAAGTTTTATTGGCCGTAATGGCAGGTATGTACTGCGTTTATCACGGTGCATCTGGACTACAATATATTGCAGATCAGGTTCATGCAAAAGCCAATGCGTTGAAAACTGCAGCAACGGCTTTGGGGTATGATGTGGTAGATCAAACAATTTTTGATACCGTTTCCATTAAAATGAACGAGATTGACAAGCAATTATTAAAAGCTAAAATGGAAGAAAATGAAATCAACCTTAACTATTTCACAACCGATTTTGTAAGCATCGCTTTGGACGAAACAACTTCTGTGGCCAAATTAGAAAAATTGGTTGCTGCTTTGGCTTCGTTTAAAGATCAAGCAACAGTTGCACTTGTTCTAGAAGATAAAACAAGCATTCCAACAGAAATGTTGAGAAGAGATGCCATCCTGACCGATGATGTTTTCAAAAAATACCACACAGAAACCGAATTGATGAGATACATCAAGAGATTGGAAAGAAAAGACCTTTCTCTTACGCATTCCATGATTTCTCTTGGTTCTTGTACCATGAAGCTGAATGCTGCAGCTGAAATGTTACCTTTGTCATGGGCAGAATGGGGTGGTGTTCACCCATTTGTACCTGTAGATCAAGCAAAAGGATATCAAACGATGATTGCCGAATTGGAAAAAGATTTAGCAGAAATTACCGGTTTTGCGGGTACTTCTCTTCAACCCAATTCAGGTGCTCAAGGTGAATATGCCGGGTTAATGGTCATCAGAGAATTCCAAAAATCCAAAAATGAAGGACATAGAAATGTCGTTTTGATTCCTCAATCTGCACACGGAACCAACCCGGCTTCTGCAGTATTGGCAGGATTGAAAGTGGTGGTGGTTAAAAATCTTGAAAATGGAGAAATTGATTTTGAAGATTTGAAAGCCAAAGCAGAACAGCACAAAGACAACCTATCGTGTGTGATGATTACTTACCCATCCACTTACGGTTTCTTTGATGCCAATATCAAGGAAATTACAAAACTAATTCACGATAACGGAGGTCAAGTATATATGGATGGTGCTAACATGAATGCCCAAGTTGGATTTACAAGTCCAGGAAATATCGGAGCAGATGTTTGTCACCTTAACTTACACAAGACTTTCGCAATCCCTCACGGTGGAGGTGGACCTGGAGTTGGGCCTATCTGTGTTGCGGCACATTTGGTTCCGTTCTTGCCATCTAACCCGAACATCAAAATTGGAGAAGAAACTGCTATCGATGCGATTTCTGCAGCTCCTTACGGATCTTCTTTGGTACAAAACATCTCGTATGCGTATATCAAAATGTTGGGTACTGAAGGATTGATGAAATCTACGGCTCATGCTATTTTGAATGCCAATTATTTGAAAGAAGTATTGTCAGAACATTTCCCAATTCTTTATGCTAATGAAAACGGAAGAGTGGCTCACGAGTGTATCGTAGATTTCCGTCAGTTCAAATCAATTGGTATTGAAGTGGCAGATGTTGCGAAAAGATTGATGGATTACGGTTACCATGCACCAACAGTATCTTTCCCAGTGGCAGGTACTTTGATGATAGAACCTACTGAATCGGAAAGCAAAGCCGAAATCGATAGATTTGCTGAAGCTTTGATCAACATCAAAAAAGAAATTGATGAAGTAATAAACGGTGAAGCAGATGCTGCAAATAATGTATTGAAGAACGCACCGCATACCGAACAATTGGTTATTTCTGATGCTTGGGACAAGCCGTACAGCAGAGAAAAAGCAGCCTATCCTTTGGATTGGGTTAGAGATCACAAATTCTTTGCAACCGTTTCTAGAATCGATGAAGCCTACGGAGATAGAAACTTGGTTTGTACCTGCGAACCTATTGAAGCTTACATGTAATTTTCAATCAAATAATAATAGAAAATCCCGAGCAATCGGGATTTTTTTGTTTGTGTTTAGAAGTAATAAAAGAGGTTAAAATTTTTTAGGAATACATTTATGAATTATTGTAGAACTAATTTGTAAGTATAGAGAGGTTGTCTTACTTTTGATATCCTTATTTCCATCGGTATTGCACAAGATCTACCGATGATTGTATTTTATATTATGGAACAACTTAATCATTTATACACCAACCAAAGAACAGGAGATCACAGCCCGAGAAAAGTGTCCAGAACAGATTTTCAGAGGGATTTTGACAGGCTCA
Source organism: Amniculibacterium sp. G2-70 (assembly GCF_014353055.1). Classification (GTDB taxonomy): domain Bacteria; phylum Bacteroidota; class Bacteroidia; order Flavobacteriales; family Weeksellaceae; genus Amniculibacterium; species Amniculibacterium aquaticum. Next base: position 360,907 of record NZ_CP060698.1, on the reverse strand, counting down.
TTTTTTCTTCCGCTTTCAGAAGATTGCAAAATAAAACTCAGGTTTTTCCGCTACCGGGAAGTGTCTTTGTGCACAATAGACTTACGCATTCCCTCGAGGTCTCTTCTGTGGGGAGGAGTTTGGGAAGTTTGGCTGGTGAGTTTATTCAAAAAGAGTATGAAAATTACCTAAGTCCAGAGTCGTTGCAATTTTATCTTTACGATTTGCAATCTGTCGTTGCGGCAGCCTGTCTCTGTCATGATGTTGGAAATCCTGCCTTTGGACATTCCGGTGAAGATGCCATTGCTTCTTATTTTGAGAAAAATCAATCGGAACTGAAGGACTTTTTCACGGATAAAGAATGGGCCGATCTTATAAATTTCGAAGGAAATGCGAATGCCATCAGAGTTTTAACACATCAACAAAATGGTAAAGATGAAGGCGGTGTACAACTTACTTTTTCTACCTTGTCCAGTATTGCCAAATATCCTTGTGAGGCTATTGCAAAGAAAAAAGGAGCAATCAACAGAAAGAAATTTGGTTTTTTCCAAAATGAAAAAGAAACTTTTAAGAAAATAGCAAGTCAAACAGCCCTATCGATTGAAAGCGAAGAACCCTTGATCTATAAGAGAAATCCCTTCGTTTGGTTGGTAGAGATGGCAGACGATATTTGCTACAACATTATCGATATGGAAGATGCTCACAGATTGGGCATTATATCTACTCACGATTGCGAATCGTTGTTTTTAGAAGTCATCAACCAAACCACGAGCGACGACATGAAAAGGATAGAACAGAAACTTTGTTCTATGCAAAATTCAAACGAAAAAATATCGTACCTCCGAGCCAAACTTATTGGCTCTCTTATCGTTTCGGGAATGGATTTGTACAAAAAACATTTTGAAAGTATTGTAAACGGCACGCACAACATCGGTCTGATTGATACGGTTAAACAATCCAGCCCATCTCTTAGCGAGATCGAACAATTCTCCATCTCCAAAATATACAACCACCGTTCGGTGGTAGAGATAGAGAACGCCGGGTACAATGTCATGTACGAGTTGCTCAATCATTTTATACCACCGGTTATCAAAAATAAAGACGACAGGAAAAGTTATGAGAAGAAAGCCTTACAATTAATGCCTTCTCAATTTCATTATGATCAGGGCACGGTTTACCAAAAAGTATTGGGAGTATTGGATTTCGTTTCCGGTATGACGGATAATTTTGCAACCGATTTGTACAGAAAAATTAAAGGGATTGATATTGGAATGACCATGTAAAAAAAATCTTTTCCGAACGGTTTTTATTTGTATCTTTCCATTTCGAATAAGAGTCTGTTTACATTTTGTGTCTCATTTCTTTGTAGGTGTTTTTAGATGGATTTTCTATTTAAAATTCGAAGTTTTAGCGGGCTAAAACAAGAAATTAAAAGAGAAAATACGCTGAAAAGAAAACGAAAAAATAGATAAGAAATACAAAAATGATTAAAAATAAATATTTCGATAAAGTTTAAACAGGTTCTAATAAATTAACACAAAAAAATAAAAAAATTATGGCGTTTTTAGGAGTACTATTATTTTTGGGGCTGGTCACACTTTTTGCCTCATTTTTTATCGTAAAACAAGCAACTGCTGCTATTGTAGAACGATTAGGGAAGTTTCACTCGGTTCGACATGCAGGTCTGCAACTGAAAATCCCGTACATCGATCAGATTTCTAAAAGAATGAACCTTAGAATTCAACAATTGGATGTCATGATAGACACCAAAACTTTGGACAATGTTTTCTTGAAGATGAAAGTTTCTGTGCAGTATCAGGTCATTCGAGATCAAGTAGCAGATGCCTATTATAAATTGGAATTTCCTGAAAGCCAAATTACATCGTATGTCTTTGATGTGGTAAGAGCAGAAGTGCCAAAACTGAAATTGGACGATGTTTTTGTAAGAAAAGATGATATCGCTGTTGCTGTAAAAGGAGAACTGCAAGAAGCTATGCAAAGCTATGGATACGACATCATCAAGGCGTTGGTAACCGATATTGATCCGGATGAACAAGTAAAACACGCCATGAACCGCATCAATGCTGCTGAAAGAGAGAAAACAGCTGCAGAATACGAGTCTGAAGCTCAAAGAATCCGTATTGTTGCCGTAGCAAAAGCCGAAGCTGAGTCTAAAAAATTGCAAGGACAAGGGATTGCCGACCAAAGAAGAGAGATAGCAAAAGGCTTACAAGAATCTGTAGATATGCTGAATTCCGTAAACATCAATGCCCAAGAAGCTTCTGCGCTTATTGTGGTAACGCAACATTACGATACCTTGCAATCGGTAGGAGCCAACAACAGAAGCAACTTGGTCTTGTTGCCCAACTCACCAACAGCGGCCAGTTCCATGCTCAACGATTTGGTAGTCGCTATGTCCACGGCAGAGACTTTCAAAGGAAGTTTAGAAACCAAACTCCCACCTTCAAAATCGAATTTTCCAAATACATAATATGTAGAAGCTGTCCAGTAGGGCAGCTTTTTTCATTTACACCATTTATTACAGAAAATAGAAAAAGTAAACGGACATTGGGAATTTGTTTTTAATTATTTAATGTAATTTTGACCCTAAATAAATCTAAAAAAAATGAACTTAAAGTACGAAGGAAAAACAAAAAATGTGTACAGTCTAGAGAACGATTTGGTATTGCTAAAATTTAAAGATGATGTCACTGGGGAAAATGGAGTTTTTGATCCAGGTGCCAATACCGTAGGACTTACGATTGATGGAGCAGGGAAAAGTGGCTTGAAAATGACCAAACATTTTTTTGAGCTTTTGGGATCTCGTAACATCGATACGCATTATGTAGATGCCGATATCGATGCGGTAACCATGACGGTAAAAGAAGCGACAACCTTCGGGAAAGGCTTAGAAGTAATCTGTAGATATCGTGCTGTGGGAAGCTTCCTAAAAAGATACGGTGCTTATGTTACCGAAGGACAACCTTTGGATTCTTTTGTTGAAGTAACCATTAAAGACGATGAAAGGGGAGATCCTACCATATCCGATGATGCTTTGGATGCTTTAGGAATTTTATCGAAAGATGAATATAAAATTCTAAAAGAAAAAACAAAGACCATCTGCAACATCATCAAGGATGACCTGTCCAGAAAAGGATTGGATTTGTACGACATCAAACTGGAGTTTGGTCGTTGCAAAAAAAGTGGAGAGATCATCTTAATCGATGAAATTTCCGGTGGTAACATGCGTGTGTACAAAAACGGAAGCTACATGTTGCCTTTGGATTTGGAAAAAGATTTTTTGGGATAATCCTCAACAAGTATTAACAAGCCACGGCATTCACTTTTAAAAAACTATGTGAAAAATTTATTTTCTATGACCTCTTTTATTCATTATTTTACTTAAAAAGTCTATGAATCTATGTGCTTTAATATTTTCACCACATAGTCACATAAGTTTTTGGTTTGTAATAGAGAGTTCTTTTCATAGAAGCATTGCTTTCACAATAGCATAAAATTTAAATGCGAACGCCTTGATTAACAAGCAAGTAGCTGTCCGGGCTATTCGGACAGCTTCTTGTTTTTATAACACTTTCACAAACTTATTTTAGGGTCAATTTCTCCATTTTTTTCAAAAACAATTTTATCTTTCACTAGAATTATTTTTTTTGAAAGATGCAATGAATCTTTATGTGTTATTAAACTAAAATCTATCGTTCTACCAAGCATTTCTGCTCTTAGTTCTGATAGAAACTTTGCTCTAGTAGTGCACCAACCCGGATTTCCAACTTCTTTATTGAAAATATCAACTAAATCTTGATTGCTTTTTTCGTTAAATCTTGTGTCCATATTCTTAATTTTTTGATTGTTTTTTCTCTGATATCCATTGTTTCAATTCTTCGATTCCGCCTTTTCTTCCGCAATATCCGCAGCCCCATTCTTCTTTTTCGGGACTTATAGAAATCGGTAAATAATGGTTTTCTGAATTCACACATTGGCTAAAATATAATCCTTTTTTGGCATCATGTACTTTAGGAAAAAGATTGTTTTCTTTCGTGAATTCCAGAAGTATGCTTTCTACAATTCCCTTTTTTCGATCTGCAATATTTTTTTGAATTTGAAGAAAATGAGCGTTTGAGATAATTTCTGATTTAAATTGGATAATGCGTCCGTCATACATACTTCTTCCATGAATAAATTCAGCAAACGCAATGAGAAGATTATCAATAAAGCTAAAATCATAATCATATTTGTACTGACAAACAATTTTTAGTGGCTCTTTTGAAGCTTCAAGAATCGATTTTTCATCATTTTCGTCATCTAAAAAAACATCGATCCATTGTAGGTAATCGTCATCAGTAATTCTATAAAAATAGAGGATGGGTGCTTCGGCAATCCCAAGATCGTATTCAATAAAGGCTAATTTTCGAAAATCAGAAATGTTGCCAACACCGAAATCGTCTTTGTAGGTTGTGCCTTCTTTGTGTACAGTGGCTTTTTCTGTACTAAAATGTGGATGATGGGTCATAGTGCATAATTTATAATGTTAATAATTACAAATCATCGCAAGAGAAATTTTTTGGGAGATAACCTAATTGTTTTGGCAGGTTTGCCCTCATTCTAAACCACCGTGGCAGGTTAAAGCTCGGTTGGTATTCTGAAAAATCAGAAACTCTTGATGATTACTTTTGCAATATTACAGTTTATTTTTTATACAATCCAAATTTTTGTTTTTTTAATAAAAAAAGCTGTCCAAAAAGTCAGGACAGCTTATTTTCTATTTTTAAGTGTAAAATTCTAATCGTTTTCTGGTGTTTTGCCCAAAACAGAATTTCGTTTTCCATATACAAAATAAATTACCAATCCGATGGAAAACCACAATCCGAACCAAAACCAGTTGTTGTGTGTCATCCCGGTTAAAAGATAAAGGCAAGAGCAAAGCCCAATTAATGGGATGAGCGATAGGTTTTTTACAAAAGCAACTCCACACAAAATGAGATTAATAATGATGAAAATAGTCATGGAAAATCTAAACTCGCCTTCATTTGGATCCGACCAGTCCAATAAAGTTTTGAAAAAATCGGGTTGCCAAAGATAAAAACCAAACAATCCGCCGATGAAAAGAATCGGAAATATCCACTTACCGTTGATGTATGGAAGGTGAAAACGACCCGGAAGTTTTTCTTTTCTTGGCAGCAGCAAAACTCCTCCGCACACCAAGACAAATGCGAAGATCGTTCCTATACTGGTGAAGTCCAATATGAAAGATTTGTCTGTAAATAAAATAGGCAAGCCAACGACAATACCTGTCATGATGGTTGCATACGACGGAGTTTTGTATTTTGGGTGTATGTCTTGAAATTTTTTTGGCAACAATCCGTCTCTACTCATGGCATACCATATTCTTGGCTGCCCCATCTGGAATACCAACAATACCGTAGTGATGGCGACAACGGCTACAAAGGATACCACCAATTCCATCCAAGCAATGTTGGCGTTGGATTGTTCAAAAATAAAAGCCAAAGGATCTCCAATGCCGTCAAATTTTCTATAATCTACCATTCCGGTTAGTACCAATGTGAGCGCAATGTAGATTAAAGTACAAAGCACCAACGAGATGATCATTCCTTTTGGAAGGTTTTTCTCCGGATTTTTTGTTTCTTCTGCCAAAACACTGAGGGCATCAAAGCCGATATAGGCAAAGAAAACTCCTGAAATGGCAGACATGACTCCCGCAAAACCGTTGGGCATAAAACCAGAATCTCCGGTTTGCGGATTAATTGGTGTCCAATTTTCTGTTTGTACATAAGCACCCCCTACAAAAATGACCAAAAGGATAACAGCAAGTTTCATTAAAACAAAGAGATTGTTCAAGTTTTTACTCTCTTTTACTCCACGGTAACAGACATAGGTTATCAAAGCATTGATCGCTAAGGCAGGGACATCAACGATAAACTTTAGGCCTCCAATTGTTGGAGCAGAAGTCCAAGCCGTGATCAGGTCTTTATTGGTCGATTGAGCCAAAAACGCTTTATGTGCTTCGGAATAACTGCAAGTGAGAAATTCTGGAATATGAAAACCCAACCTTCCAAGGAAGGAAGTAAAATAATCCGACCATGAAAATGCAACATAGATATTCCCAAAGGAGTATTCCATGATGAGAGCCCAACCAATAATCCATGCGATTAATTCTCCGAAACTTGCATAGGCATAGGTGTACGCCGATCCTGCCGTGGGAATTCTACTGGCAAATTCAGCATAGCAAAGCGCTGTAAAAGCACAAGCAAAACCACAAATGATATACAACACAATAACACCGGGTCCTCCTTTGAATATGGCTTCGCCCAAACTGGAAAAACTACCGGCACCAATAATGGCTGCAATTCCAAAAAAAACGATGTCCCAAACGCCCAAAACTCTTAAAAGTCCAGAAGGACGGTCGTTTGCATTGTATATTTTTCTTCTAAAAAGCTGATTCATTTTGTATATTTTCAATAATGATAAAAACAAAAGTAATCATTTCGATAAAAAATGAACTATATAATGGGATATTTTTGATGAAAAAACAATTTGAAGTTGGTTTTCATGTTTCTTTTATTAATTACGATTTCTTACCATCTTCTTTTGGTTAGGAATTGATTTTTTAAAAGAAAAAAGTCAATACAGAAAATTTGTAGAATCAGAGGGTATGACTTATCCACATTTCCACAATGTTAGTTTTATTTGGTCAAGCAATAAGTTTTTTATATTTTCGTTGATAAAATTGTGGATAAAATTTAATCTATTTTATTCGTAACTCAAATAATTAATCTGTTAAAAATTCCGGATTTCAATGGACACAAAAAAGATGCTTTTGGCAACTGCCGTATTTTTTTATACCCTAGGCAATGCCCAACAATCGACATATTACAACAATCAAGAGGATTATCATTGGGATTTTTCCGACAACCTTTTCAAAACCAAAGTATTCAATGCTGCCCAATACAATTATACCCAGCAGTATTTTTATAATCAAACTTTGGATCATTCTAAAAAAGAAGCAGCCTACTTTTACGACACCATCATTGGGGTATTGATGCAAAAAAAATACGGCGAAAAAGGGCTGGAAGCCTTCATGAAAGAATATCCACAATCGGCTTATTTTTCTCAAGCTCATCTGCCTTTGGCCGATTATTATTTGTCAAAAAGAGATTTCCCCAAAGCTTTGGAAACGCTGAAAAAAGTAAATCAGTATCAACTTTCAAGATCCGAGAATACCCAGTATATACTTAAGTTGGGCTATGCACAATTCATGACCGGCAACACCAAAAATGCCATTCATACCTTGGAAGATGCTTACGATGTGGTGGATGAAAATGAAAAACCATCGGTGGCCTACATGTTGGGACATCTTTATTATGCCAAACAGCAGAACGATAAAGCCTTTTTGTATTTTGATCAGATCAAAAACAATGAAAAATACAGACAATTGGTACAACCGTATTATGTGCAACTATACTACAACCAAGGCGATTTTACAAAAGCCATTACCGAAGGACAGTTGTTGCTAAATGAAAATGTATCCGACTCGTACAAGCAAGAAGTTCATAAAATTATCGGTGAAAGTTATTTTATGAAAAACGATTACTCAGCGGCGTATCCTCATCTAAAAGAATACATACAGCATCAAGAAAAACCGTCGGAAAGCGATTTGTATGAAATGGGATTTGTTGCTGCCAAGCTGCAGAAGTACGACGAAGCCGTTTCTTACTACAACCAATTGCTTAACTCCAATTCGGCAATGGCACAAAATGCCTATTACCAATTGGGAAATGCGTATTTGCAAACCGGTAAAAAGCAAGAAGCACTTTCAGCTTTCAGATCGTCTTACGAAATGTCTTACGATCCGTTGGTGCAACAATATGCACATGAACAATATGCAAAATTGAGTTATGAAATAGGTAACCCTTTTGAGAGCGCCCCTCAAGTCATTCAAAAATACATTGCTAAATATCCTAAAAGCGAGAAAACCGATGAAATCAGAAAATTGTTGGTAAAATCCTATTTGTATTCTGGAAATTTTAAAGAAACTTTGGATGCTATAGACAAGTTGCCAAAGCAAACTTCTGAAACCGAAAAAATTAATCAAGAAGTATCTTTCTTACTGGGTACGGAAGAGTACAACAAAGGCAATTACGACAGTGCAGAAAACTACTTCAAAAGATCGTTGGCGTTTAGCTTGAACCAAGATTTTTACAATCGTGCACTGTATTGGTTGGGACAGACCTATTACCAAAAGGGTCAATTAAATGATGCAATTGACAATTTCAAACAATTGTCTGGACAAAATTTTGAAGAAAAAGGTCAGCTCAATTACGACTTGGGTTATGCTTATTTTAAATCCAAAGATTTTAATAATGCCAAACTCTATTTTACCGATTATTTAAAAAATCCAAAATCCGAGTTTAAAAACGATGCAGAACTTCGATTGGCCGACTCTTATTATGCTTTGAACAATTTGGATGAAGCCATTGCCATTTACAACAAAGTAGAAAATCTGGACGATTATTCTCAATACCAAAAAGCGTTGGCTCTTGGTTTCAAGGGCGATTATTCTGGAAAAATACAACAACTAAAAACATTGGTTTCCAAATATCCCAAATCCGATTATGTGGACGATGCTTGGTTCGAAATTGGATCGGCTTATGCTGCACAAAATGAGTTTAAGCAATCCAACGATTTCTTGATCAAGGTGATTGCCGAAAGTCAGGATAGAGATTTACTGGCGAATGCCAAAATTTATAAAGCACAGAATTTAATTGAACAAAATGAGAGCGACAAAGCCATCGCCGAGTTCAATAAATTAGGAGCTGAGTATAAAAATACCGCTTTTGCCGAGAAAATTGTACAAGCTGCAAAACCGGCCTATCTAAAAACGAGCGATAGCGATGGATACGAAAAATTTGCCAATTCTTTGGGCATCAAGCTGAATGCTTCGGACAAAGAAGAGCTGAATTTGAATTTGGCCAAAAGCAATTTTACTAAAAAAGACTATAAAAAAGCCATTCCGTTGTTTGAAAAATACTTAAGCCAAAACCCAACAGGTGAGGGATTGTACCAAGCCAAATACGAATTGGGAGAGAGCTTGTATCAAACCCAAGAAACAGCAAAATCTTTATTGGTATTGCAAGAGGTAGCTCAGATCCAGAACGATTATCAAGAAGATGCACAGACCCGAGTGGCACAGATTTATTTGGCTCAAAACAATACCGCTGAAGCTGAAAAGCAGTTGTTGGCATTAGAAAATTCGGCCAATGTCACCATTAAAAATTTCGCCAATTTGGAATTGATGAAAATTTATGGTTTGAAAAAAGACTATTCGAAAGCCGAGAAATATGCCGATCTGGTGATTGCGAATACCAAAAACTCCATTGCCGTTCAGGAATCGGCGAAGGTACTGAAAGCGAGAATTTTGATGCAAAAAGGTAGAGACAAAGAAGCGAAAGCTCAATTTGCAAGTTTGGAAAAATCCAGCAATACCGCAGTGGCAGCAGAAGCAACCTATGCCAAAGCCTATTACCAAAATCAATCGAAAAGTTATAAAGCATCCAACGAAACCATCTTTAAGTTGGCAAATAATTATGCAACTGAAGAATATTGGGGAGCTAAATCTTTGGTGTTGATGGCGCAAAATTATGTTGGCCTGAAGGATCATTACCAAGCCAGTTATACTTGCGATCAAATCATCAATCATTACGGAGATTATCCAGAGATTGTAAACGAAGCTCAAGCCATTAAAAAATCGATAAAATAATTTTTTAATTTTCGCTATTTCAAAAATTTTTAAATCAGAAAAAATGAATCATCATCACATAATTTCATCATCATTATTATTTGAAAAACCAATGAAGGCTGTAGGCATAAAAGCGTTTTCGTTGTTGTTTTTAGGAATTTCAATGTTGGCTCAAGCTCAAATCAAGGAAGAAAAATTGATCTTGGACCGAAAAAGAGAACCGGAAATTAAAAAAATCGAAAAAAAGAAAACAGCGGTTAACTTGGTCAAAAATTATCCGCCACAATCCAAAAAAGTTGAAGACTCTTTGAATTTGAAATATTCAATCAAAGATGTAGAAGCCGTATCGGATTTCAAAACTTCGACCATAGAAAGAACGGACATTTCACCAAAATTTAAAACAGAAAATTACAGCAATTATGTTCGTTTTGGTATGGGAAATTATGGGAAAATCTTGGGCGATGCCAATATTTCTACAGCTTTGGAGAATAATTTTGAAGTCGGAGCCGATGTGCATTACCTCTCCACAACCGGCCTGAAGAACGAGTACGATTGGGATTCCAAATCGACCAAGGCAGATATTGCGGCGTTTTTAAACCATTATGGTAAATTGGGAAGACTGAATGTCACTGCAGAATACGGTTTGGACAACTATAATTATTACGGCATCTACGCCTTTCCAACCGTTGGTTCTATCGATTTGCAACAGAAAGTAAACCAATTTGGGGTAAGAGGTATGTACGAGTTTTACGATAATCCCATTTTCAAAGACTTAAGCTTTAAGAGTAATTTTCTTTCGGATCATTTTTCGGCAAAAGAAAGCTCTTCAGAAGCTCATCTGAATTTGTCGAAATACGAAACGACTTTCAAAGACGACATCAATTTTCGTATGGATTTTGGGATTAATGTCCAAGGTCAAGATACCCGTTTTGATTTGCTCAACAAAAACAATTCTAAATATTTATTGTTGGATTTTGTACCCAAATTTGTCTTGGGTTATGACCGATCCAAACTTACCATCAGTTCTCATTTCAGTTTGTTAAACAGTGAATTTGAAAGTTTGATGGTGCCCAATTATTCGGAGTCGTTTAAATTCAAATGGTTTCCAAAAGCCGAATTTCAGTACGATGCCGATGACATGTTCAAATTCTACACAGGAGTTGATGGCGGTATAAAACTGAATTCGTATTCCGAAATGTTGAAGGAAAATCCTTTTTTGGTTTCGGACCAACTTTTGTTACCGACAAAAACCAAATATCAATTTTATTTTGGTTTGAAGGGGGACATTAACCAAGAGTTGAAGTACGATGTGTCGGCAGGTTTCGGAAAATTGGAAAATATTTTATTTTACCAAGCCAATTCAATTTTCGACAATTTATATACCCAAAATCGTTCGGCGTACAACTATGCCAATGTTTTTTCAGCTACCTACGATAGTGGAAATCTAAGCCATATAAAAGGATCAATACAGTATTTTCCGATGCAGAATTTGTCCTTGGATGCCGAAGCTCAATTCACACAATACAAATTGGATCATTACGATGAAATCTACAACAAACCTTTGTTGAACGCCAGTATTGGTGCAAAATATGCAGTTTTGGACAATAAATTACTTTTGGGTTTCAAAGGAATTTTTAGAACGGATGCACACAGCAATGGTTTTGAATTGACACAGAATGCCATCAATCCTATATTGTACGATTCTGTTGAAAAGAAAGATGCCAAAATCGGAGGCTATGCCGATCTGAATTTGTCCGCTGAGTACAAAGTCCACAAAAATTTCAGTATTTTCGCGCTCGGAAACAATTTGCTAAACTCGAAATACCAAAGATTTCAAGGCTACAAAGTTCTTGGAGCACAAATCACAGGTGGAGTAAAAATTGTATTTTAAAAAGATAAATTAGGGAATTAATTTTCCCAATTTTTTGGCCCTATAGTTTAATGGATAGAATTAAAGATTCCGGTTCTTTAGGTTGAGGTTCGATTCCTCATGGGGCTACTGAAAGCAACGATGTATGATATATGTCGTTGTTTTTTTGTTTTTTTTGTACAGAATCGTGGTGATTTTCAATAAATTATTTCTTAAATTTAACCTAACCAATTATTAAATTTTGAATCATGGAAAATCATACTTTAGCACACGACTTCCCAGAGCACATCCAAAAAATTACGGAGTTAAAGGTTTCTGATGAAAATTTCAAAAAAATGTTTGTAAATTATGAAGAGTTGAATGCTCTCATTCTCCACTACGAAAAGGATGAAGTCAATCACACCACAGACGATCATCTGACCGACCTTAGGAAGAAACGCATGCATCTAAAAGATGAATTGTATGCCTATCTTACCCAATGATTTTTATTGAATCCGTTTGATCCATTTTAGCTTTTTCTCATTGTAAGGCGGGTATTTCCAATTGGGTTCTGGAAAAGAGCTCTTTTCCAATACTGCTTTGTAATGAGAAAAAGTCTGGAAACCGTGTATTCCGTGATAATTTCCAAAGCCTGAATTTTCCACACCTCCAAACGGAAGATGAGGATTGGTGATGTGCATGACAACATCGTTGATGCAAGTTCCTCCGCAAGAAATGGTGTTCAGAAATCGTTTTTTCTCATCTTTATTTTTTGTGAAAATATAGGCTGAAAGAGGTTTTTCTAAAGATCGAATTTTTTTAAGAACCGAATCTAGATCATCGTAAGGGATGACGGGCAAGATAGGACCGAAAATTTCGTCTTGCATGGCTTTATCCGTCCAAGTAGAAGGGTAGAGGACGGTTGGTGAAAAATATCGATTGTTTTCATCGTATTGACCTCCAAAAAAAATCTTATCCCCATCAATATAACTCGTCAGTCTATGAAAATTTTTTGTGTTGATGATTTGAGGATAGTGTTCAGAAATTTTAGAATAATCAAACAGGATGAGGTATTCTTTCAATACCTTTAGAAATTCATTTTTAACTTGATCGTCCACCAATACATAATCCGGAGCCACACAGGTTTGTCCGGCATTTAGAAATTTACCCCAAACAATTCTTTTGGCTGCGATTTTTAGATCGGCGTTTTTAGTCACAATTGCAGGAGATTTCCCGCCCAATTCCAGAACAACGGGGCTTAGGTTTTCGGCGGCTGCTTTGTATATGAGTTTTCCAACCGATGTACTTCCGGTAAAAAATATTTTATCGAATCTATTCTTTAGAAGCTCAGTTGTTTCTTCAATTCCACCTACTATTACTTTAAAATATCCTTCATCAAAGTGGGAATTGATAATACCGGCTAGGGCAGAAGCCGTATGACTGGCCAATTCGCTGGGTTTTAGGATTACGGTATTTCCTGCAGCCAATGCAGCTATTGAGGGCAAAATGGACAGTTGTATGGGATAGTTCCAAGCTCCAATGACCAAGATGTTTCCCAAAGGCTCTGGCAAGATGCAGCTTTTGGCAACTTGGTTGATTAAATTGGTTTTAACTCTTTTGGATTTGCAGAGTTTTTTGAGATTTTTTAAATAAAAATTGATTTCATGAATTACAAATGAAATCTCTGTGGTATAGGTGTCGAATTTTGATTTTTTGAAATCTTTGTAAACCGCTTCGTACAGATCTTCTTCATGTTTTATGATCAGATCTTTTAGTTTTTTTAGTTGTTCTAATCTGTACGGAATGGATGCCGTATTTTGATTTTCAAAAAAGGATTTTTGTTGCTGAACCAGAACCTCAAAATTCATACTTTAGTTTTAGTTCATCAAATATACTTGATTTTCTATTTTAGGAGAAAAAAAAGAAGCTGACCTTTTCGGACAGCTTCTCATGGTATTTCTTAAAATTTAGAATTAAGCCTCTTCAGACTTTACTTCTTCTTTTTTAGGAGCTTCAACTGGAGCATCGGATACGATATCGAATTCGAAATTGTACTCTACATTTCTGTGTAGTCTGATCAAAGCCTCAACTTTACCAGTTCTCTTGATAGAGTTACCAGGGATTTTGATGTATTTTCTGTCAACGATAACACCTGCTTTAGCCAATTCTTCAGAAAGGTTAGCGTTGTTGATAGAACCGAAAAGTTTGTCTCCAGAACCTACTTTTGTAGCAATGGTGATGGTCGTTTTCTTTAATTGCTCAACAATAGCGTTAGCTGCAGCGATCAATTTAGCTTCTTCTTCTTTTCTTTCTTCCAAAGTTGCTTCTAGAGCTGCTTTGTTTTTTGGAGTTGCTAATAATGCATAACCTTGAGGGATCAAGAAGTTTCTTGCATAACCTGGTTTTACATTTACGGTATCAAACTCAAGTCCTAAGTTTTCTACATCTTTTTTTAGGATAATTTCCATTGTTGTTGTCTTGTTTAGATTTTAGAATTAAGTGATGTTATCACGATCTAAAACAGTTAGAATTAAATGATATATTCAGCAACAAATAGCCAAAAGCTTTGAGGCTAATGGCTAATTGTAATTTTTTATTATTTCAAAAGGTCAGCCACATACGGCAACATTGCCAAGTGTCTTGCTCTTTTGATGGCTGCAGATACTTTTCTTTGGTATTTCAAAGAAGTTCCGGTGTATCTTCTTGGAAGGATTTTTCCTTGCTCGTTTACGAATTGTAACAAGAAGTCAGCATCTTTATAATCAACATGCTTGATACCGTATTTTTTGAATCTACAATATTTCTTTTCAGATTTTGTATTGATATCTAGTGGTGTAAGGAATTTTACTTCAGATTCGCCACCATTAGAGGCTTGTTTTGCCATTTCGTCTATTGCCATGTCTTTTTCTTTTAATGGGTTAATGATTAAGCTTTAGCTGCTTTCAATTTCGCTCTTCTAGTAACAGCGTATTCTACAGCGTGTTTGTCCAATTTAGTAGTTAGATAACGGATTACTCTTTCATCTCTCTTGAAAGCAAGTTCCAAATCTGCTACTACAGTTCCTTCTCCTTTGAATTCGATCAAAGTATAGAAACCGTTCTTTTTCAATTGGATTGGGTAAGCCAATTTCTTAAGTCCCCAATTTTCTTTGGCAACGATTTCGCAATTGTGTGAAGTCAAAAGATCTTCAAATTTTTTCACTGCTTCCTCCACCTGCGCGTCAGATAGAACGGGAGTTAAAATGAAAACAGTTTCGTAGTTGTTCATAATGTTAATGATTTTAATTAAAATTTCGAGGTGCAAAAATACAATTATTTTATAAATAAACAAAAGATTTTTAAATCGTTATTGTTTATTTTTTGGATAATTCTTCAATTTTATCGTGTTCCAATCGATAAACAGTCCAAGTGTCCATTGGTTTTGCCCCTAAAGATTTGTAAAACTCTATCGCTGGATCGTTCCAGTTGAGTACTGCCCATTCCATTCTGCCGCAATTTTTTTCTTTTGCAATCCGTGCAAGTTCGGCCAATAGTGCTTTGCCATAACCTTTTCCTCGACTAGCGGGATCTATAAAAAGATCTTCTAGATACAGGCCGGGTTTCCCTAAAAATGTGGAATAGTTGAAAAAGTAAAGCGCAAATCCAACCGGAACATCACTTTCTTCTAGAATAAGTACAGATGCAAATTGGTCTTCAAAAATATTTTTTCTCAAAGTATCGGGGTTGGTTACAAACTCGTCTTCCATTTTCTCGTAAATGGCTAGGCTTTTCATGAGTTCAAAAACAATTTCAATATCTTCGGGTTTTGCTTGGCGAATGATGTACGACATGTTTCAATAATTTTGGTTTAAAAAAAAGAATACCTCCGAAGGATTTTCAGAGGTATTGCTTTTAGAATTATATTTCTGTATCCAGATCCCAATTTTGCAGGTAATCGTGTACATGTTTTAGGAACATACCTCCCAAAGATCCATCTACCACTCGGTGGTCATAAGAGTGTGACATGAACATCAATTGGCGGATACCGATTAAGTCTCCTTCTGGAGTTTCTACCACTGCTGGTTTTTTTACAATAGCACCAATGGCCAAAATAGCGACCTGTGGTTGTGGGATAATCGGTGTACCCATTAGGTTTCCGAAACTTCCTACATTAGAAATGGTGTAGGTAGCTCCTTGTGTATCCTCTGGTCTTAATTTTTTATTTCTAGCTCTGTATGCCAAATCGTTGATGGCTTTTGCCAACCCTGAAAGTGACAATTGATCGGCATTTTTAATTACCGGAACAATAAGGTTTCCGTCCGGCAATGCAGTTGCCATACCAATATTGATGTTTTTCTTTTTGATAATTTTATCACCATCAACAGAAACATTGATCATTGGGAAATCCTGAATGGCTTTCACAACGGCTCTCACGAAAATTGGCATGAATGTTAGTTTCTCACCATCTCTTTTTTCAAGAGTATTTTTGTTCTTAGCTCTCCATTTTACCACATTGGTTACATCGGTTTCGATAAAGGAAGTAACATGCGGAGAAATTCTCTTAGAATTCACCATGGCATCAGCAATGATCTTTCTCACCCTATCCATTTGGATAATTTCGTCGCCTTCACCAACAGGGGTGGCAACAGGAGTTGGTGCAGGTGCAACAGCAGGACTTGTTGCTGCTGGAGCTGCAGTTGCTGCAGGGCTCGTCTTTCCTCTATTGGCAACAAACTGAAGAATGTCTTCTTTAGTAATTCTATTTTCTAAGCCACTACCTTTGATGGTTTTAAGTTCGGCTTCTGAGATGTTTTCTTGTGTAACGATGGATTTTACCAACGGCGACAAGTATAGGTCATCAGAGAATTGTGTGGGATCTACTTTTTGCAAAGGTTGTTCAAGCTCGGCAACGATCTGTGCACTAGGTTGTGCAGTTTCAGGAGCTTTATTTTCTTGAATCGGTGCAGTGCTTGTTGCTTCTCCACCTTCAGTTTCTAAAATAGCGATGGCTTCACCAACTTTAGCCACTTCATCTTTTTGTTTCAGAATTTTTACAATTTTCCCCGAAACTGGTGTCGGAACATCGGAATCTACCTTATCGGTTGCAATTTCTACTACGGAATCGTCCTCATTTACCAGGTCTCCTTCGTTGAAGAGCCAGCTGATTACTGTAGCTTCCATCACCCCTTCTCCCATGGAAGGGAGTAATAATTTATATTCTGCCATTTTTAAATTTTAGATTTTCACAAAAGTACAAAAATTTCGTTTATTTTTTAGAGTTATTTTAATTTTGAAAATTCAACATAGATTTTTTCTCCAATGTCCAAGCCAAATAGGGTTTTGGCACCGTTGTTCTTACTGCCTTTATAGATGGAAATCTCTAAATATCCAGCCTCATTAAACAGGGCCAATTGGTTGCCGTGAAATTTGTTTTCCTTCTGATAATCTTTGATGAATTCTGTATAATGTTGATGAATTTTTTTGATGTTTAGATTTCTGAATGTAATCTTAAATTCGTCATTCCCAGAATGGCTTTGGCTAAACATTTCTTGGGTAATGTTGGAGACCACATTTCCATAATGATCGATGTATATAACTTCTCCTACAATCATATTTTCATTTGGCAGGAACTGAGCTTTTGGCAATGAGAGCTCTTTTGGATCGTTAATTTTTCTGCCAATCAATTCCGGAACGCCACCGTTTAATAGGTGATTGGCGACGGGTAAGAAAATATCCAGGATGCTGCATTTTACAACATCATCAAAACGGTTGTTTATGGTAATTTCGAAAATAGATTCGGGCTTTAGATCGAAAAAAATTAAAGACAGAAGACCGTTGTCGGCGGTTAAAAAAAAATGTCCATTGACTTTGCACAATAAAAAGCGTCTAGAAGGATGATAAAGAGCATCAACCGCAATGATGTGGATGGAGTTTTTTGGAAAATGCTTGTAGGCATTTCTTACAATATAGGAAGTTTCTAGAAGGTTGTGGGGTTGTATGTTATGACTGATGTCTATGATTTTCGCATCGAAATTCAAGGATAAGATATTTCCTTTTATAGCAGCCACTTTGTGGTCGGTGTATCCTAAATCTGTTGTTAAAGTGATGATTGACATGTTTTGAACCTAATTTTTACCTCCAATTGCAAAAGTAATTTAAAATTACATGAATGTAAAATGAATGTGGATAACAAATTGACAGAGGTTATAAAAAAAAACGATAACTTTAGGAATCTAAATACGAACATGATGTACGAGCTAACTTTTGAACTAAAGGATATTGACTCCAAATCTTTTTACGGAGTTAATAATCAATTTTTTAATTTAATAAAATCCAGTTTTCCCACTCTAAAAATTACGGGCAGAGATCATTTTATTTTCGCCATGGGAAATCAAGAGGCCTTGGATGTTTTGAAGATTAAACTAAACGATATTGTTGATTTTATTTCTAAAAACAATTCGATAACGGTAAAAGATGTAGAAAGCATCCTAAAACTGAAAGACGAATCCGAAAAACAATTGGTCTTTGATCAAGATATTATTGTAAAAGGAGTTAATGGGAAAATCATCAAGGCCAAAACCACCAATTTGAAAAAATTAGTGAAAGAAGTGGAGAAAAAAGACATGGTTTTTGCGATCGGTCCGGCAGGAACCGGCAAGACCTATACTTCGGTTGCAATTGCAGCAAGAGCATTGCGCGATAAAGAGGTGAAAAGAATTATCCTGACCAGACCGGCGGTAGAAGCGGGGGAGAGTTTGGGTTTTCTTCCCGGAGATTTAAAAGAAAAGTTAGATCCCTATTTGCAACCTCTATACGACGCATTAAGAGATATGATACCTCACGAAAAATTAGAAGGCTTTATTGAGAAAAAAATTATAGAAGTGGCTCCTTTGGCTTTCATGAGAGGGAGGACTTTGGATGAAGCCTTTGTTATTCTCGATGAAGCTCAAAATACCACCCATTCTCAAATGAAAATGTTTTTGACCCGAATGGGGATGAATGCCAAGTTTATCATTACTGGAGATCCCAGTCAGGTCGATTTGCCATTAAAACAAAAATCAGGATTGAAAGAAGCCATGAGAATTCTGAGAGATGTAGATGAAATTGGTTTTGTACACCTAACCGAGGAAGATGTGGTGCGACATCCTGTGGTTAGAAAAATTATTAATGCCTACGGTAGAGAAGAGAAGCGGCTAAGGGAAGAGTAGGTGATCTATAAGTCCTTATCTAAGTTATACATGCTGTTAAGGATTTGTATTATGTTAAATAAAAATAAAAATTTGTTAAAAATTTGTTAATTGTATTATTTTTTTTATTATCTTTGATATAGGTTTAACAAATTAAATTTACAAAATCATGAAAAAGTTATTATTATTAGGTGCTTTTGCACTTTTTGGTTCAATGAATGCACAGTCTGGTTTTAAATTGGGTGCACATGTTGGTTTACCGGTAGGAGACGCTGGAGATGTTTACAGCTTTACACTAGGAGCAGATGCTTCGTACATGTGGCCTGTAGCCGATAGCTTTTCTGCAGGGATTACTTCGGGATATTCTGCTTGGTTAGGAAAAACAGTAAATTATGGACCTGTTTCTGTAAAGTACGACACCATGAGCATGGTTCCTATTGCTGCAACAGGACAGTATAAAATTGCTGAAAACTTCAGTTTAGCAGCAGATTTGGGTTACGGTTTCGTTTTTGGTAGCGGAGGCAGTAGCGATGGCGGATTTTATTACCAGCCAAAAGCGGCTTACCACATCGGAAATGGAGAAGTTTCTCTAGGATACCAAGGATTATCTAAAAATGGAAGCACAATTTCTGCTATCAATTTAGGATATTCATATTACATCAAGTAAATCAATAAAAATATTGATAATGAAAGCCACCAATTGTTGGTGGCTTTTCTTTTGACTAAAATTTAATTTATTCCTATTCTAAAATGTGAAACGATGATTTTCGTCATTTTTTTCAAATTCCATCTCATCTAAATTTGCAATACTTTAAAAATTAAAGATAGGAACAATGAAAAAATTATTAATGGCAGCAGGTATCGCTGCATTCGGATTGGCTTCAGCTCAATCTACAGGTTTCGAAGGAACTTCATTCATCTCTGGACAAGTAGAGTACAACCGTACCAATAACAATGGATCTAACACAACGGTTGATAATTTTGCAATTTTACCATCTGTAGGTACTTTCGTAACTCCAACTATCGCTGTTGGTGGTGCTTTAGGTTACCAATCTTCTATTGTTGAAAACACAACTGCAATAACTACAAAAAACACAAACAGTGCATTTGTAATTATGCCTTTCGCTAGAAAATATTGGTCTTTAGGTGAGAAATTGTTCGTTTTCGGTCAATTGGATGTGCCTATGGCTTTCGGAAAAGTTAAAAATGAAGTAGCTGGTGTTTCTACAGAAGCTAACTACACTTCTTTTGGTGTTAACTTGAGACCAGGTTTGGATTATTTCGTAAACAACAATTGGTCTTTTGAAGCTACAATCGGTCAATTTGGTTACAATTCTTTCAAACCAGAAGGAGGTAGCAGTACGGATAACTTCGGTATCGGTTTGAATTTGAACAGCATCACTTTCGGTGTTAAATATTTATTCAAATAACCAACTATTCTAATATAGTGTAAAGTCCCGGAAATTTTCCGGGACTTTTTATTTTCGTACTTATTATGGTTAAATTTGCATCTCAAAGAAAATATTTTGCATGAATTTCAAAATTAATAACATAGGTGATTGGCAACAAGTGGTGGATGAAATTTACCCGCACCTGAAATATAAAATTCTTGTTCTAAAAGGAAATTTGGGCGCTGGTAAAACTTCATTTTCTCAGTTTTTGTTGAAGAAAATGGGCAGTACCGATACCGTTACCTCACCAACTTATGCCATTGTCAACGAATACAATACTCCAAAAGGAAAAGTTTTTCATTTTGATCTTTACCGACTCAATACCATCGAAGAGGTGTACGATATTGGTATGGATGAATATCTTGAAAACTCAGAACTTTGCATCATAGAATGGCCGGAAATTTATGAAGACGAACTCTCGTACTATGGATACCATGAAATGACCATAGAAATTGATGGGGATAGTAGGACAATCCATTTTCAATAAACATAAACGATAGAGGTACTAAAAGTTTAAACTTTATTATTCAGTAAAAGTAGAAACATCCGTATCTTTGTATTTGCTTAATTTAGGTACATAATTTATCATGAGTACAACCCAAGTATTTACTCCGTTTTCCGAACAAGATCTTATTCCGAAAGAAGAAAAATTGGAAGTTTTGAAAAAAGGAAAAAAATTCAGTATTGGCGTTCCAAAAGAAACTTGCCTTAACGAAAGGAGAACTTGCATTACACCGGATGCCGTACAGGTTTTGGTCGGGCATGGCCATACAATAATTGTAGAGTCCGGTGCAGGAGTCGGATCTTTTTTTACCGATCTGCAATATTCCGAAGTGGGTGCACAAATTGTGCACGATGCTGCTACGGCATTTCAGCAAGATTTGGTGCTGAAAGTCAATCCGCCAACTCTGGAAGAAATCGATTATCTGAAACCGAATACCTATTTGGTTTCAGCACTTCAAATCAACCTTAGAGATAAAGAATATTTTTGCCGTTTGGCCGAAAAGAAAATCAACGCCATAGCATTCGAGTTTATAACCGACGAGTACAGACAACAAGCTTTGGTACGACTAATTGGTGAGATTGCCGGAAATATATCCATACTTTATGCTTCAGAACTTTTGGCTCTGTCCAACGGTTTGATGTTAGGAGGCATCACAGGAGTTAGACCGGCAGAAGTCGTGATTATTGGAGCCGGAATTGTCGGCGAATTTGCTACGAAAGCCGCAGTAGGATTGGGTGCAAGTGTGAAAGTTTTCGATAACTCTTTGTCCAAACTTAGAAGATTGCATACTTTGGTGGACAATAGGGTACCCACTTCCATTATCGATCCCAAAGAGCTTTCTAAAAGTCTGAGAAGAGCCGATGTGGTCATTGGTTGTTTGCCAAGACTTAACTTTCCACCGGTGGTTACCGAGGAAATGGTTACCATGATGAAAAAAGGTTCGGTAATTATTGATGTAACGATAGACAACGGAAAAGTGATAGAAACATCGGAACTGACAACACAAGAAAATCCATTTTTTGTGAAACACGATGTCATCCATTGTGGTTTGCCCAACTTGACTTCTAAAATGCCAAGAACCACTTCCAAAGCAATATCCAATTTCTTCCTCAGCTATCTTCTAAATTACGATGAAGAGGGCGGTTTTGAGAATATGCTGCTTAAAAATAACGAGATGAAACAATCGTTGTACATGTACAAAGGCCGACATACCAAAAAAATTCTTTGCGATCGTTTTGGATTGACCTATCACGATATTAATCTATTAATTTTCTAAAAATTTTAAATGAAAAAACTTAAGTTTTATTTATTAGGGTTCATCCCGGGGCTTTTAGTGGTTTTATTTTTCCTAAACAAAAAAGGAGCCAGTTGTTCTTATTTTCCAAACGATAGGGTACGCGCCGAAACAGCAACTAAAAAATTCAGCTTTACACCGGAGTTTCAACAAAAAATGACCGAACTGAAGATGGATGAAAAGTTTATCAAAGACTCCATCTTGACGAAAGGATCTATTGATTTTGATAAAAGTAAAGCACAAGCAGAGCCTTGTTCTGAGTATCTTTTGGTCTATCCAAAGGATAATCCACGAATGGAAATTTATTTCAGTAAATGCAAAGACGATGCTCAGTTTAAAAGCTTAAAATCGTTGAGATAAAATATAGAAAAACGCTTCAGAAATTTTTCCGAAGCGTTTTTTATTTATCGATGATTGATTGTTTATCTTCCAAAAAGATTGCCTCCCATTCCTGGCATATTTGGCATTCCTTTGCTCATCATTTGCATCAGTTGCTTTCCTTGTGGGCCTTGCATGACCTTCATCATTTTACCCATCTGTTCAAATTGTTTCATCAGTTGGTTTACTTCTTCAATTTTTCTACCACTTCCTTTGGCAATTCTACCTTTTCTTTGGGTGTTGATGATGGACGGTCTTCTTCTTTCCTCCGGTGTCATAGAGTGGATGATTGCTTCGATATGTTTAAAAGAATCGTCGCTGATGTCCACATCTTTTATCGCTTTTCCAACTCCAGGAATCATGCCCATAAGGTCTTTCATGTTTCCCATTTTTTTAATTTGCTGAATTTGTTTTAGAAAGTCATCAAAACCAAATTCATTTTTTGCAATTTTTTTGTGGAGTTTTCTCGCTTCTTCTTCATCAAATTGCTCTTGAGCTCTTTCTACCAAGGATACCACATCTCCCATTCCTAGGATTCTGTCGGCCATCCTTTCCGGATAGAAAAGATCCAAGGCTTCCATTTTTTCTCCAGTAGAAATAAATTTGATGGGTTTGTCCACAACTGAACGAATCGTAAGTGCTGCTCCACCTCGGGTATCACCGTCCAATTTAGTAAGGACCACTCCGTTATAATCCAAGACATGGTTGAATGCCAAAGCGGTATTCACGGCGTCTTGTCCGGTCATGGAGTCCACTACGAAAAGGGTTTCTTGTGGTTTTACTGCTTGATGAACTTTACGGATTTCGTTCATCATTTCTTCGTCTATTGCAAGACGACCTGCGGTATCGATGATAACCACATCGTGGTTGTTTTTTTGTGCGTATTGAATGGCATTCTGAGAAATTTCGACAGGGTTTTTGTTTTCAATTTCTTTGTAGATGTTTACCCCAACTTGTTCTGATAGAACGGTTAGCTGGTCTATCGCTGCAGGTCTGTACACATCACAGGCTACCAATAAAGGTTTTTTGTTTTTCTTTAGTTTAAGATAATTGGCCAGTTTACCAGAAAAAGTGGTTTTACCAGAACCTTGTAAACCTGCAATAAGGATAATGGTAGGTTTCCCAGAAAGATTGATTCCTTCTTGTGTTCCTCCCATAAGATCTACCAACTCATCGTGTACAATTTTGGTCATTAATTGTCCTGGAGTAAGGCTGGTAAGTACATTTTCGCCAATGGCTTTGTCTTGGACTCTTTTGGTAAGGTCTTTTGCTACTTTATAATTAACATCGGCATCCACCAAGGCTCTACGGATTTCTTTAACCGTTTCAGCAACATTTATTTCTGTAATTTTTCCTCTTCCGGAAAGATTGTGTAACGCCTTGTCTAATTTATCCTGTAAACTATTGAACATATTATTTTTTTATGATTTGCAAAAGTAAGTATTTTTTCTAAAAATATTTTATATAAAAGGGGAGAATTGAGTATTTGCTTAGGAATTCAATTTAAGATATATGATATTTGTCCATTGAAAATGATTTTAATACTTTATTTTTGCAAAAAATTATGCAAAACCAGGATTTTAATTCTAAAAAGCCGGTCGAAACCGATCAGAAAAATACAAGCAGTATGTCGCAATACGGCAGGTATTCCTCCATTGTTTTTCAGATGTTGGCAACCATGGCTTTGTCTTTTTGGGGCGGGAAAAAACTAAACAATTATTTTGAAATTCAAAGTAATTTATTGACCGTTGGGATAGGCTTGTTGGGGATGTGTTTGGCATTTTATAATTTATTAAGACAATTAAATCAAATAGAGAAAAATGAAAAATAATTTTTTATACATCGGACTGTATTTTGTGATGTTCATAGTGCATTTCTTTTTGTTTCAAAATACGGCAGGATGTTGCGAAACGGTTTTTATCAAGTATTATTTGTTTCTAAGCATGATGTTTATCATGGTGATTACCGTGATGTCCATATTCAAAAATCTTTACCCGGAGTATTTAGGCTTTGTGTTTATGGGGTTGGTTATGTTGAAGTTGGCGATGATGTTTGTTGTTATGAATAAGCTTAACTTGAGCCAAGTCCCTCATTATAAGTATCATTTTATTTTACCCTATTTGGCTTCTTTGGCTTTGGTAACGCTTTATTCTGTTGGTTTGATTCAAAAAAGTGAAAAAAATCACGATTAGTTATTTTTATAATTTGAATATTTATAGTACTTTTGCAAAACTTTAAAAAGACAAGTATCAATGCTTAAAAGAGTTATCCTTTTAGTCGGATTTTTATCAACAATTTCATTTGCATCTGCAACGGAAGTGGCTGCGGCCGGTCATGAAGCTACAACTGCGGTAGAAGCGGTTTCTGAAGCTGAAAAAACAAAACAAGAAAACCAAGAATTTGTAAAGCATCACTTGATGGATGCGCACAGTTTTGATATTATGGTGACCAAATCGGGTGATCATATCGGTTTTCCTTTGCCTGTGATTTTCTATGATCAGTCAAACGGATTGCACATGATGATGAGTTCTGCTTTTCATCATGGAGAAAATGTGGTAGAAAGCAAAGGTGCTCATTATAAATTATTCCACGAAAAAATTTATAAAACTGATGCTGCCGGTACAATTGAAATGGACGAGCATCACCATGCTAAAAATGAAAAGGTAATTGATCTTTCTATTACAAAGTCGGTTTTGATGATTTTGGTAACTGCATTCTTGATGATTTGGATCTTCGGATCTATGGCAAAAGGATATAAGAAATCTATGGTGCCTACAGGAGCTGCGAAATTGTTTGAACCTCTTGTATTGTTCGTAAGAGATGAGATTGCTAAACCAAATATCGGTGCCAAACACGGAAAATATTTAGGATATTTATTGACGATTTTCTTCTTTATCTTATTCTTGAATATCTTTGGTCTTACCCCTTTCGGGATTAATGTAACAGGTAATATTGCGATTACAACTGCTTTGGCAATGTTCACCTTCCTAATTACACAATTTACAGCGAATAAAAATTATTGGGGACACATTTTCTGGATGCCGGGATTGCCTTGGCCTATGAAAATTATTATGATGCCTATCGAAATTATCGGTATGATTATCAAGCCGTTTGCATTGCTTATCCGTCTCTTTGCTAACATGTCTGCAGGCCATGTCGTGGTAATGTCACTAATCGCAATGGTGTATTATTTTAAAAATGTAATTGCAGGAATTGCTTTTCCAATTCTGACCATGGTACTTTATATGTTAGAGATTTTGGTAGCATTCTTACAAGCGTACATCTTTACAATGCTTTCTGCTGTGTATTTCGGAATGGCAAATGAAGAGCATGGACACGAAGGAGAAGAGGGTGCTTTGCACTAATTAATAAAATAGAAAACTAATTTTTTAAATTATATATTATGGAAATTCCAAAACTAGTAGGTGCAGGTTTAGTAGTAATCGGAGCTAGCTTAGGTATCGGTAAGATCGGTGCTGCAGCTCTTGAAGGTATGGCTCGTCAACCAGAGCAAACTGGAAAACTACAAACAGCGATGCTTATTGCAGCTGCACTTGTTGAAGGTCTTGCGTTCGCAGCATTGTTCGCTGTTAACTAATCGATCTACAAAAGGTTAACCGCCAATCTGCAACGGTTGGTTGTGATTGGCGGTTTTATTTTAAAAAATTTATTAAAAGAATTATAAAAGTATAACATAATTTATTATGGGCGAGTTATTAGCACAATTTTCATCAGGTTTGTTTATTATTCAAACTATTATTTTCTTGGTATTGTTAATGATATTAAAGAAATTTGCTTGGGGACCAATTACAGAAGCACTCAACGAAAGAGAAGTTTCTATCGTAGATGCTCTTAATCAGGCTAAATTAGCTAAACAAGAAGTTCAGAACTTGAAAACTGAAAACGAAAATATCATTCGTGAGGCTAAAAACCAACGCGATGCTATTTTGAAAGAAGCTAGAGAAATCAAAGATAAAATCGTTAGCGAAGCTAAAGATGCTGCAAAATCTGAAGGAGATAAACTAATCGACCAAGCTAGACAAACCATTCAAGCAGAGAAAAATGCTGCAATGGCAGACATCAAAATGCAAATCGGTACTTTGTCGATCTCTATTGCTGAACAAATTCTAAAGCAAAAATTAGATAATGCTGACGCTCAAAACGCTTTGGTAGAAAACATTCTTAACAAATCAAACTTGAACTAAGATGTTGATATCGAAAGTAGCAAAAAGATACGCACAGGGTCTGTTGGATTTCTCCACAGATACCGGAAATGTATCTACCGTTTTTAATGAAATGAAGGAAGTCGTTAAAGTATTGGATGCTTCTAAAGACCTCAATGCTTTTTTTGCAACTCCTTTCATCGATGCTAAAAAGAAAGAGGCCGCCGCTGCACAAATCTTTGTATCTTTTTCAGATCCATCCAAGAAATTCATTTCTTTGGTTATCAAACAAGGTCGTGAAACTCAACTTAAGAATATCGCTCAAGAATTCATCAATAAAGTTGAAGACATCAACGGAGTACAAAGAATTACTTTGACTTCCGCAACGACATTGTCACCGGACAATTTGGACAAAATCCTAAAATCAACTTCTTTGTTTGATGCTTCTAAAAAATACGAATTAGAAACCATCATCAAACCCGAAATTTTAGGCGGTTTCGTACTAAGAATTGGTGATCAACAAGTTGACGCTTCGGTTAGAACCAAACTTTCTAATTTGAAAAAAGAATTTCAATTAAATTAAGATAAAACAACCATACAATGGCAGAAATAAATCCGGCTGAAGTTTCAGCAATTTTAAAACAACAGTTAGCCAATTTCGACACACAATCTAATGTAGAAGAAGTTGGTACGGTACTGACAATCGGGGACGGAATCGCTCGTGTTTACGGTCTTGATAAAGTACAGTACGGTGAATTGGTAAAATTCAATTCAGGGGTAGAAGGTATCGTTCTTAACTTGGAAGAAGACAATGTTGGTGTTGCCCTTTTGGGTGAATCTAAATTGGTAAAAGAAGGAGATACTGTAAAAAGAACCAACAGAATTTCATCCATCAAAGTTGGTGAAGGTATGTTGGGTAGAGTTGTAGATACTTTGGGTAACCCTATCGACGGAAAAGGCCCTATCTCTGGAGAATTGTACGAAATGCCTTTGGAAAGAAAAGCTCCAGGTGTTATCTTCAGACAACCGGTAAACGAACCTCTTCAAACAGGTATCGTAGCCGTGGATTCCATGATCCCGGTAGGTAGAGGACAAAGAGAGTTGATCATCGGGGATAGACAAACCGGTAAAACAACTGTTGCTATCGATACCATCCTTAACCAAAAAGAATTTTATGATGCTGGACAACCAGTATATTGTATATATGTAGCAATTGGACAAAAAGCATCTACTGTAGCACAAATCGTTAAGACCCTAACCGACAAAGGTGCAATGTCTTATACCGTAGTTGTTGCTGCTAATGCTTCAGATCCAGTTCCTATGCAGGTATATTCTGCAATGGCAGGTGCTGCAATTGGAGAATACTTCCGTGATACCGGAAGACCGGCTCTTATCGTTTATGATGACTTGTCCAAGCAAGCCGTAGCTTACCGTGAGCTTTCCCTACTTTTGAGAAGACCACCGGGTCGTGAGGCATATCCTGGAGATGTATTCTACCTTCACTCTAGATTGTTGGAAAGAGCTGCAAAAGTAATTGCGGATGACAACATCGCAAAGCAAATGAACGATTTGCCAGAATCTCTAAAACCTATCGTAAAAGGTGGCGGATCTTTAACTGCACTTCCAATTATCGAAACTCAGGCGGGAGATGTATCAGCATACATCCCAACCAATGTAATTTCCATTACAGACGGACAGATCTTCTTGGAGTCTGACTTGTTCAACTCAGGGGTTAGACCAGCAATCAATGTGGGTATTTCTGTATCCAGAGTAGGTGGTAACGCTCAGATCAAATCCATGAAAAAAGTATCCGGAACTTTGAAGTTGGACCAAGCTCAATACAAAGAATTGGAAGCCTTTGCTAAATTCGGTTCTGACCTAGATGCTGCAACTCTTTCTGTAATTTCTAAAGGTGAAAAAAATGTGGAAATCCTTAAGCAACCTGTTAACTCTCCACTTCCAGTAGAAAGTCAAGTAGCAATGGTTTACGCAGGAACAGAAAACCTTTTGAGAAATGTACCTGTAGCTAAAGTTAAAGAATTTATGGTGGACTATGTTGAGTTCTTGAAAACGAAACATCCTGATACCATGACTGCAATCAAAGCTGGGAAAATTGACAACGCAATTACCGATGTTTTGAAAGCTGCTGCATCCGATATCGCAAGTAAATATAACTAATAAATTAAGTGGAAGAATTTAGGTTGATACCCTCAACCTAAATTCCGAAACAAAAAAGATAACAGACACCAACCCTATGGCAAATTTAAAGGAAATACGAGGAAGAATTGCTTCAATTAGCTCTACGATGCAAATCACCAGCGCTATGAAAATGGTTTCTGCTGCTAAATTGAAAAAAGCACAAGATGCCATTGTAATGCTTCGTCCTTATTCTGAAAAATTACAAGAAATTATCGAAAACCTGAATGTAAATCCGGATCAGGAAATAGCATCTCCTTACTCTGTACAAAGAGATACTAAAAAAATCCTTTTCATAACGATTACTTCCAATAGAGGTTTGGCTGGTGCTTTCAACTCTTCTGTAATCAAAGAACTCAATCAGAAAATTGCAGAAAATCCTAATGCAGAAATAGAAATCCTTACCGTAGGTAAAAAAGCCTTCGATGCCGTTAGAAAATCCAGAACGGTTTTCGAAAACCAAAGTGCAATCTACGATTTCTTAACCTTCGAAGCGGTTTCTAAATTCGTTTCTAATGTCATGAGAAATTTCCGCGAAGGTAATTTTGATAAAGTATATTTGGTGTACAACAAATTTGTGAACGCTGCAACTCAAGAAGTTCAGACCGAACAATTGTTGCCTATTGCCATGCCGGAACAAAGCAACGACCCTGTAGTTACCGAATATGTTTTCGAACCGAATGCCGAAGAAATCCTTAATGTTTTGATCCCAAAATCCATCAAAACTCAGGTGTACAAAGCAATCTTGGACTCCATCGCTTCAGAACACGGAGCCAGGATGACCGCCATGCACAAGGCAACCGATAACGCACAAGCTTTGAAGAACGATTTGGTGATCTACTACAACAAAGCGCGTCAGGCAGCAATTACCAACGAAATCTTGGAAATTGTATCCGGAGCCGAAGCCCTAAAAAGTTAATACAACAACTTGTAAACATACCAAGCATCGATTTTTTTTCGATGCTTTTTTATTTGGGCAGCTTTACCGCCTTCCGTTCCCGCTTTTTTGCTCCGCCAAGGCTCCACAAAAAGAGCTCCACTCAAGTCGGGCTGCACCCACCACACCGTTTACTAACCCAACAGATCATTTACAGATCCTTTCCAACAATTCTCTGCATTCTTTTACTTTCAAAATATTTTTTTCCTTTTGAAATGCTTAAATTTGTGAGATTTTTTAATTAAAAATCCAAGCTTAACTTTCTTTCATGGATCAGAAAAAAGAATATATCGAAGTTTACGGTGCCCGCGAACACAATCTTAAAAACATCAATGTCAAAATCCCAAGAAACGAATTGGTGGTCATCACCGGACTATCCGGAAGTGGCAAGTCCTCCTTGGCTTTTGATACCATTTTCGCTGAAGGACAAAGACGATATATAGAAACCTTTTCCGCCTATGCCAGACAATTTCTTGGCGGTATGGAAAGACCCGATGTCGATAAAATCGACGGACTATCCCCAGTGATCGCTATCGAACAGAAAACAACCAATAAAAATCCAAGATCTACCGTTGGTACTGTTACCGAATTGTACGATTTTCTAAGACTACTTTTCGCAAGAGTCTCCGATGCCTTTTCCCTGCAAAGCGGAAAAAAATTAACCTCCTACACAGAAGAACAAATCCTGGAGGCCATAAAAGTAAATTACAAAGGACAAAAAGTCATGCTGTTGGCTCCTGTCGTTCGATCAAGAAAAGGACATTACCACGAACTTTTCGTTCAGATGGCTAAAAAAGGTTACGGTCAAGCTAGAATTGATGGCGAATTGATGGACATCGAATACGACCTGAAATTGGATCGTTACAAAACCCACGATATCGACATCGTTATCGACCGCTGGATTATCGGTGAGAGTTCCTCCGAAAGTAGAATGGAAAAATCCCTTCGCACGGCTTTGGATATGGGCGAAGGAATTATCGGAATTCAAATTTTATCCAGTGATAAGGTCGATTATTTTTCAAAAAAATTAATGGATACCGATACCGGACATTCCTTGGCATTACCCGAACCCAATACTTTTTCTTTCAACTCACCAAAAGGAAGTTGCAACCACTGCAAAGGTTTGGGTACCATTAAAAAAGTGAATACCAATTTTTTTGTAGAAAATCCTAAATTATCCATTTCTCAAGGCGCGTTATTGCCTTTGGAAGATATTAAAAGCAACAAATGGATTCTGTCTCAGCTTAAAAATATTTTGGAACTTTTTGAGTTGGATTTTAACACGCCTTTTTCGGAAATCCCAAGTGAAGCTCTTGAAATGATGTATTTCGGACTTCACAAAGAAGAACAAAAAGTGCTGAAGCACGCTGGGATAACCAAAAAAATAAAAATTAATTTTGACGGTTTAGTACCCACAATCGATCAGATTATCGAAGATAAAGAAAGTTATGAAGCCACGGTTTTAGAAAGGCATTTTACCCAAGAAGAAACTTGTCCGCAGTGCAAAGGAACGCGTTTGCTTCAGTCGAGTTTGAGCTTTAAAATTGATGGCAAAAACATTGCCGAGATCAACGCCATGAGCCTTTCGGATCTCAAGATTTGGTTGCATGAGGTCAAGGATAAATTTTCCGAGAAAAATAAAATAATCGCCACGGAAATTCTAAAAGAAATTGAAACCCGACTTCAGTTTTTGTTGGATGTAGGCTTGGATTATCTTAGCCTGAGCCGCAGTTCCAGAACGCTTTCTGGTGGCGAATCCCAAAGAATTCGTTTGGCAACACAAATTGGTTCTCAACTGGTCAATGTACTTTATATTTTGGACGAGCCTTCCATTGGTCTCCACCAAAGAGACAACGAAAGATTGATAAATTCTCTTAAAAACCTTCGAGATATAGGAAATTCCGTTTTGGTGGTCGAACACGACAAAGATATGATTTTGGAAGCCGATGAAGTCCTTGATGTTGGTCCAAGAGCAGGAAAGTTTGGTGGTGAAATTCTTTGGCAAGGAAACCCCAAAGACTTGCTAAAAGCCGACACCATCACCGCAGATTACATCACCGGAAAAAGAAAAATAGAAATTCCAGCCGAAAGAAGAAAAGGAAACGGAAAATCCATTGTCCTAAAAGGAGCAACGGGAAATAATTTGAAAAATGTAAATCTCGAAATCCCCCTTGGAAAGCTGGTTTTGGTTACCGGAATTTCGGGCAGTGGGAAATCTTCACTCATCAACGGAACACTTTATCCCATTCTGAACAAACATTTTTATAGAGCAGTTCAAGAACCTTTACCGTACAAAAGCATCGAAGGATTAGACAACATTGATAAGATCGTAGATGTCGATCAGACCCCAATTGGCAGGACTCCAAGATCCAATCCTGCAACCTATACCGGAATGTTTACCGACATCAGAAACCTGTTTGCAGAACTGCCCGAAAGTAAAATACGAGGGTATAAGGCCGGACGATTTTCGTTTAATGTCAAAGGCGGACGATGCGAAACCTGTCAGGGTGGCGGACTGAAAGTGATTGAGATGAATTTCCTTCCGGATGTTTTCGTACATTGCGAAACCTGCAACGGAAAACGCTTCAACAGAGAAACTTTAGAAGTAAGGTACAAAGGAAAATCGATATCCGATGTATTGGACATGACCATCACCGAAGCTGTAGATTTTTTTGCTCCCATCCCAAAAATTTATAACAAAGTAAAAACACTTTTCGATGTTGGTTTGGGCTACATAACTCTCGGGCAACAATCTACCACTTTAAGTGGTGGTGAAGCCCAAAGGATAAAATTAGCGACAGAACTTTCCAAAAAACAAACCGGAAATACCTTGTATATTTTGGACGAACCCACAACAGGACTGCATTTTGAAGATGTTAAAGTTCTGATGGACGCCATAGAACAACTGGTTAATTTGGGCAACTCTTTCATTATTATTGAACACAATTTGGATGTCATCAAATTGGCCGATCACATCATAGATGTAGGACCAGAGGGGGGAAAACACGGTGGAATGATCGTTGCTGAAGGTACACCGGAAGAAATAATAAAAAATAAAAAATCGGTTACCGGAGTTTTTCTAAAAAAAGAAATGGAATCTTGATATGAAAAAGAACAGCATCCCTCAAACCGTTAATTCTTACGAAATAAGAACGATGGAATACAACGATCTTGGTCGGGTTTTGGAAATATACCAAGAAGGAATTTCTTCTAAAATCGCCACTTTTCAAGAACAATCCGATGAAAAATCGTGGATGAAAATCCATTTGGAGCACAGCCGATTTGTTTTGGAAAATCAAAACGACGAAATTGTAGGTTGGTGCGCTCTGAAAAAACCGGAAAATACCACAATGTACAATGGGGTTGCAGAAATATCTATTTTTTTAGAAAAGGAATATCAAGGCAAAGGTTTGGGCAAGATACTTTTAGAAAAACTGATCTTGGATAGCGAAGAAAATGGTATTTGGACCTTACAAACCCATTTGATGGAGGAGAATGTTCTCGCTATAAAAATAGTTGAAAAATTTGGCTTTCGTAAAGTAGGAAAACGAGAAAAAATCAACCAGATCGATGGGGTTTGGAAGGATGTATTCCTTTTTGAAAGACGAAGCGAGAAGGATTTTTCTTAACGGCTGTATTTTTTTTTGAAGTAGAAATCATAGAAAAAGAAAACACCAATGATAAAAAATAAAGCACCCAATTTTCAAGGTGCTTTATTTTTTTTAATCTATCGAGAATGACAAAATTTTACGATAATTCACAGCGTACTTTAGGCTGAAACAACGGGTTATATAGGTGTTACAAATTTGTCATGTACTCAGAAAAATCTTACAGTTTTGACTTTTTAGGATTGAGAAATGTACAAAAGAGCATGACTTGATTTCCGAATTTAGACGCAATTCGGTCTTCAATATTGACCAGCTCACTTTCTAGGAATTGTTGTCGGAATTCAGCGTTCTCAAAAACCATCAAAAGGTTATAATTTTTACCTTCTTGTATCATGTCACTTTCCACTTCAGAGAGAATGTATTTCTCCACATCCATCAGGTTTTCAACCATTTCCGAAACGGTGTTGTTGAAGTAATCTTCCCATTCCGTCAGTCGTTCTGCAACGCAATGAAAGGTAAGGCTCAGTATGCTCATTTTTATATTTATTTTTTGATTAATGTGGATAAATTTCGTTGCAAAAATCGGTAAAATTTTGTAAATTTACCCGTTATTTCGTTTTGAAAATTCAAAGAATCGTTTGACCCATTTCGGTTGAAGGTTTTTATTAAAAAATTAATATGCAAAAAGAAGGAGAAAGACTTATTCCCATCAATATTGTTGATGAAATGAAATCTTCTTACATCGATTATTCCATGTCTGTGATTGTTTCCAGAGCATTGCCCGATGTAAGAGATGGTTTGAAACCCGTCCACAGAAGAGTACTTTACGGTATGTACGGATTGGGTGTTTTTTCTAATAGAAAATATCTGAAATCGGCCAGGATCGTTGGGGATGTTTTGGGTAAATACCACCCCCACGGAGATTTCTCAGTTTACGCTGCCATGGTGCGTATGGCTCAACCTTGGAGCTTGCGTTATCCACAAGTCGATGGACAGGGTAACTTCGGTTCCATGGACGGTGATCCACCAGCAGCAATGCGTTATACGGAGGCCAGACTGAAAAAGATTTCCGACGATATCCTATCCGATTTGGACAAGGATACGGTAGATTTCCAAAATAACTTCGACGACTCTTTGCAAGAGCCTACCGTAATGCCTACAAAAATTCCAAACCTTTTGGTAAACGGAACTTCGGGTATTGCCGTGGGTATGGCAACCAACATGGCGCCTCATAACCTTACAGAAGTGGTCGACGGAATTTGTGCCTACATCGACAACAGAGACATTACCATTGACGAATTGATGAAGCATGTTATTGCTCCGGATTTCCCAACGGGTGGTATTATCTACGGTTATGACGGGGTTAGAGATGCTTTCCACACCGGAAGAGGTAGGATTGTACTTCGTGCAAAAGTAGGCTTTGAAGAAATAGGAAACAGAAATGCCATTATCGTTACCGAAATCCCTTACCAAGTAAACAAAGCCGAAATGATAGCCAGAACGGCCGAGTTGGTGAAAGATGAAAAAATACCGGGCATCTACGAAATTCGTGACGAGTCCGATAGAAACGGACTAAGAGTCGTTTATGAACTGAAAAACGATGCCATCCCGAATGTTGTACTCAATTTATTGTACAAATATACGGCGTTACAAACTTCTTTCTCGGTGAATAATATTGCATTGGTTAAAGGAAGACCAGAACAACTGAATCTGAAAGACATCATCCATCATTTCGTAGATCACAGACACGAAGTGGTCATCCGCAGAACCGAATTTGAACTGAAAAAAGCCAAAGAAAGAGCACACATCTTGGAGGGCTTTATGAAAGTTATCGGAACTCAAGATTCTTTGGACAGAGCCATTGCCATCATCAGACATTCTGCCAATCCTCAAGAAGCAAAAGAAGGATTAATGACCGAATTCGAACTTTCCGATCTTCAAGCTCAAGCCATTTTGGATCTCCGTTTGGCAAGACTTACCGGAATGGAATTGGATAAAATCCGTGCTGAGTACGAAGAAATAATGGCGTTAATCAAAGATTTGGAAGATATCCTGGCCAACGAATCCAGAAGATTCCAGATCATCAAAGACGAATTGTTAGAAGTTAAAGAAAAATACGGAGACGAAAGAAGATCCGAAATAGACTTTGCAGGTGGCGATATGTCGATTGAAGATTTTATCCCGAATGAAACGGTGGTACTTACCATTTCTCATGCCGGGTACATCAAAAGAACTTCGCTTTCCGAATACAAAATACAATCCAGAGGCGGCGTAGGAAACCGTGCTGCGACTACAAGAGACGAAGATTTCTTGGAGTACATCGTTTCGGCAACCAACCACCAATACATGTTGTTCTTTACCGAAAAAGGAAAATGCTATTGGCTAAGGGTGTTCGAAATTCCTGAAGGTTCCAAAACAGCGAAAGGTAGAGCCGTGCAAAACCTCATCAACATAGATCCAGACGATAAGATCAAAGCTTACATCCGTACCAACGATCTTAAAGACAGCGACTATGTAAACTCCATGTCTGTGGTGATGATTACCAAGAACGGAACCATCAAAAAAACCTCATTGGAAGCCTATTCCAGACCAAGAACCAACGGAATCAATGCCATAGAAATCCGTGAAGACGATCAGCTTTTAGGAGCTAGATTGACCAACGGACAGTCCGAAATTATGATCGCAACCAAAAATGGAAAATGCATCCGTTTCCCTGAAGAAAAAGTAAGAGAAGTAGGTCGTGGATCCATCGGTGTTCGTGGTATTACCATGGAAGACGGAGACGAAGTGGTAGGCATGATTGTGGTAAATGATGTGGAGAAAGAAACCGTTTTGGTCGTTTCTGAAAGAGGATACGGAAAAAGAACTGCCGTGGAAGACTATCGTATTACCAACCGTGGTGGAAAAGGGGTAATCACCCTAAATATCACTGAGAAAACGGGTCAGTTGATTGCCATACAGAATGTTACCGATGAAGACGGTTTGATGATCATTAACAAATCCGGTGTTGCCATCCGTATGGGAATGGACGAGATGCGTGTGATGGGTAGAAATACACAAGGGGTGAAGGTCATCAACCTAAAAGCCAAAGACGAAATTGCAGCCATTGCAAAAGTAGAAATGGATAAAGAGGTAGAAGAAGAGGTAGTTGAAGGTGAAGAAATTAATCCTGAAAATACAGAATTGAACGATTCTGAAAACACTTCTGAAAACACAGAAATCAATAACGATAACGAATAATACTAACTTTGGACAGGTTTTTGCTTGTCCATTTTTTTAATTTTTATGATAATTTAGTTTTTATGAAAAAAATAGTTCTAAGTGTATTGGTATTAGCTTTCAGCTTTTCATTTGCACAAAAAAAGGAAATACAAGCGGCTTTCAAAGCTTTAGAAGGTGGAGAAACAACGGTAGCGAAAACCAAAATTAACGAAGCCAGCTCTCTCTTGGGTGGGAAAACTCATCTGTTGGATCCGGAAACTCTTGAGCAATATTATTTCGTAAAAGGTCTTGAGCTAATGACTGCCGGACAAACTTCCGAAGGGGCTACCATGCTTTCCAAAATTTCCGAAATGGCAAGACAAAAAGTCTATACCGGAAAAGATGCAGAGAAAAACAAAGTGTACTATTGGGGAGAAGAAGCTGCTAAAGCCTCTGGAATTGCCGGTTTGAAAGAAGATCGTTATGCTCCGACTACTTTACCAAAACTAAACGCATTGATCAATCCATTTTTGCAAAAAGCCAACCAAGATGCTGTGGATGCCTACAATGCAAAAAATTATGACAAAGCTGGAGACAAATTTAAAGAAACCTATTACTTGCTAAAAGTGGGTGGACAAAACAACGGTCAGTTTTTGTACAACGCTGCGCTGAGCTATGCTTATGCTAAGAAAAACGACAAAGCCCTAGAAATCATGCAACAATTGGTGAACTCCGGTTATACAGGTGTAGAAACCAATTATTTAGCAAAAAATAAAGCGGGAAAAGTTGAAAATTTCGATAAAACAACTTGGGAAATGTTGAAAAAATCAGCAGATTACTCAGACTTCAAAACGGAAACAACAAAAAGTATAGAGCCGGAAATCTACGAAGAAACCGTAAGATTGCTA
Source organism: Amniculibacterium sp. G2-70 (assembly GCF_014353055.1). Taxonomy (GTDB): domain Bacteria; phylum Bacteroidota; class Bacteroidia; order Flavobacteriales; family Weeksellaceae; genus Amniculibacterium; species Amniculibacterium aquaticum. The sequence continues at coordinate 323,501 of NZ_CP060698.1, read as the reverse complement.
ATTGAAGCAGGTAAAAATGACGAAGCCATTGCTTTGATTGACAAAGGATTGAAAAAATTCCCAAACAATGCACGATTATCAGAATTGCAAGGAGTGGTCTATTACAAGTCCGGGAAAAACGATCAGTTCTTAGAAAGTTTGAAAGCTCAAGTGGCCAAAAATCCGAACGACAAAACCAATTGGTACAATTTAGGTGTTCTGCAAAGTAAAAATCCTGCAACGGTTGCAGAGGCTGAAGCTTCTTTCAAAAAAGCATTGGACCTGGATCCTAAAATGGTGAGTGCTTGGCAAAATCTTACTTTCTTAGCCATGGGTGATGATGAAAAAGCGGTTGCCGATATCGAAACTGCAAGAAAAGCGGGTAAGACAGAACTCTTCAATAAATTGTTGCAAGAAAGAAGAAATCGTTTTTCTAAAACCCTTCCTTACGCAGAAAAATGGTACGAAATCGATAACAAAAATATAGATGTTGTTGAGTTGCTTGCCGATCTGTATCGTTCTACAAAAAATGAAGCAAAAGCTGCTGAATACAAAGCAAAAGCCGCTGCAATGAATAAAAAATAATTTTTATCCATTTCAAAAGAATAAAGCTGTCCAGACTTTTTGGGCAGCTTTTTCTTTGTATAATGTGTAAGTTTTCAGGGGGGATTCCAAGAAAACGGTAGCAGGTAGTATTTAAAATTCTTGTTGTGCCTTCGGCATGGTTATAAGGCAAGGTTCTTATGGTTTATTTCCACATTAAAATGAACTTTTGCGCCCAAAGCTTCAAAAACCTTTAGAATAGTTGTAAATCTCGCATCAGTTGTACTGTTTTCTATTTTTGAAATCTGAGCCTTCTTTACACCAACAAGGTCACCCAATTCTTCTTGTGTCAATTTTTTTTCTTGACGAGCCTGTTTTATGGCTTGACCTAATAAATCCAAACGAAGTTCATTTTCGAATTCGTCTCTTTTTTTTGAGCCTTTTTTTCCAATGTATTGGTCAGTTAATTCATCTAAACTATATGTTTTCATTATTTCTTGCTTTTCTTGTTAAAATACTCCTCTCTTAATTTCTCTGCTCGTTCAATTTCACTTTTCGGAATTTTATCTGTCTTTTTGATTAATCCATGACTTGAAATTACCACCGTATCTTGTTTGTCCGATTTGTCCCAAAATGCAAAAAGTCGATAATATGCTTTGTTATATTTTGTTCTAAATTCCCAAATTTCATCTTGTAATTTTTTGAAAAGTTCTTTGTCATTCGTACTTCTTGCTTTCCAGATGTTGTAAATGATTTTATTTCTTGATTTTTCATCAAGCTCATCAAGAAAGGATTTTGCCTCCTCCAAAAAGTTAACTCGAAATTTGTAATCATCCATTCAAGAATATTTTGTACAAAGATAGAAGTTTCTTATTTAGGAAACAAAGTGTGACGGATAATTTCCTGTTTTTAATTTTTTTTTAAAAAATATAGGTGGTTTTATATAAATGCTGATGCACAACTTTATACAATGTGTAAGTTTTCAGGGGGGGGATTCCAAGAAAACGATAGCAGGTAGTATTTAAAATTCTTGTTGTTCGTTCTATTATATATGTGCTGGGTTGATTTGTATTTGTCCTCCGACAGCTCTCAGTACTTTCATTATTGTTGAAAATTGAGGTTTAGCACCTTCAGATAATGCTTTGTACAAACTTGGTCTGCTAAGTCCTGTTTCTTCAGCAATTTTTGTCATTCCAATTGCTTTTGCAATGTTTCCGATTGCTGTGATAATTTCAGAATCATAACCGTTTTCTAAAACCTCATTAAGATATTCAGCAATCATTTCGTTGCTGTCCAAATAATCTGCAATATCAAATTTTGATGTTTCCATTTTTTACTTTTTTATTTTATTCCAAATGTCTTTTGCCTTTTCAATATCTTTTTGTTGAGAAGACTTGTCTCCACCAATGAGTAGAATGATAATTTTCCCATCGGTCTCTTTAAAGTAAATTCTATATCCTTTTGCATAGTTGATTTTTAGCTCTCGTATTCCATTGCCAACTGGTTCATAATCACCAAAATGTTCGTCTTTTTCTAACTTCTGAATCCTAAATAAAACTTTAGCTTTCGCTCGGGTATCTTTTAGTTTTCTAAGCCATTTATCAAACTCAGCCGTTTTCTCAATAAAGTACATGCTTTAAAAGTGTATTCATTAGGATACAAATTTAAGGGAAATTTTTTAAATGAAAATGTTTATTTACATTCTATTTCTCTACCGTCCAAAGGTTTTAAACTATTCTCTCAAAAATCCATACTCGTATATTTTGGGTTTTATTTTGTCTGCCAAAACCGCCATTTTTAGTTCTTCTTTTCGGATATTTTTGTATTTCATTTGTTGTGTAAGATGCAGTGTTGTTTATAGTTTTACCAAAAGTTTTTCGCAGACCATGTGGCTCAAAGTTTCGGTTCTGTCTTCTATTTTTATGGTCATGGACAGGTCGTATTTTTCAATTTTTTCAATTTCTAATTTCTGTCCCAGTTTTAGGTTTCTTTCATTCAGATAGGTTAGGAAATCGTCTTCGGAGGTGGTCACAGCAGAGAAAATGACTTTAGACTTTAACTTGCATTGGCTTAGTTTTACAAAATCCTGAGAAATGATGTTTCCGTCCTTGTCCGGAATGGGTTCGCCATGAGGATCCATCTTTGGAAAGTCTAACAACTCGTCCATTTTATCAAAGAAAATAGGGGAGTGTACATGCTCCAGTTGTTCAGCAATTTCGTGAACATTTTCCCAGCCGAAGTTCATTTTTTTTACCAAAAACATTTCTGTCAAACGGTGTTTTCTCACCACCAAAGCCGCTTCTTTTCTTCCCGATTCTGTTATTTTTATGGGTTTGTAACTTTCGTAAACGATCCATTTTTTTTCGGCAAATTTTTTCATCATGTTGTTTACCGTTGGCATTTTTACATTCAGAAATTTAGAGATTTCATTTACACTCACTTCGTTTTTCTCGTTGGCAAGATGAAAAAAAGCTTTCAGATAATTTTCTTCGGTTAGGGTGTTTCTTAACATGTTCGATTTTTTTTTATACATGACAAAAAATAACTTAATAAAAACCACAACTTGTCCCGATTTTTCGGGATGGTCACAAAGGAAGTGTCGCTTTTTGCAAAAATAAAAAGTAATTGCACGCATAAGATTTCCGTCTTTGACAGATACTAAGTGCAGTTATACAATCTTATTCCTGTATACACGATGGGCTGTGTGATTTAATGAACTGATTGTTTTTAAGTTACAATTTTAGTTATGTACTTAGAGTTTTTAAAAACAAATCTAACAAAAAAAGACCAAGAATCTGTTTGTTTTTTGTATTGAAATGAATTTCACATCGATATTAAGAATTTCTTTTTCTTTTTGCTAACGCATTCAGAAGGCTGTATCCGGCAAAACCAGAAACGATGGAAGCGATCAAGATGGCAAATTTGGCTTCGTCCTGAATGATGGGATCTTTGAAGCAGATAACGGCAATAAAAATGGACATGGTAAAGCCAATTCCGGCCAATAGACCGGCTCCGATCAAATGGGTCCAAGTGCTTTTGTCGGGCAGTTGTGAGATGTTTAATTTTATGGCAATAAAAGAAAATAGATTGATGCCCATGACCTTACCGGCAAACAATCCCAAAATAATTCCTAAACTGAAGGGACTTGCTAAATGATCGACCATGCCTTTGTGAAAACTGATGTTGGTATTGGCAAGAGCAAAAATGGGCATGATGAGAAAGTTAACCGGCAAATGCAGCTTTTCTTCTAATTTTTCTAAAGGCGAAATTTCGGTTTCGGATGTGTTGCACGGTATGGTAAAGGCCAACAAAACGCCGGCAATGGTAGCATGAATACCGCTGTGGTGCATGAAGTACCAAAGAAAAATTCCCGGTATGATGTAAAAAATATGTTTTTTAACTTTAAAAAAATTCAGCAAAAGCAACAGAATAAAAATTCCCAGTGAAATAAAAAGGTAAGAAGTCTCAAGCTTTTCCGAGTAAAACAGTGCAATAACCAAGATTGCTCCCAAATCATCGACTATTGCCAGTGCCGTTAGAAAAATTTTGACAGCAGCCGGAACCTTATTACCCAACATGGAAATGATCGCCAAAGAAAATGCAATATCGGTAGCCATCGGAATTCCCCATCCGTTGGAGTATTCTGTATTTTGGGTGAAAAACATGTAGATAACGGCAGGGATAACCATGCCGCCTATTGCAGCAAAAATCGGAAGTGAGGCATTTTTTAAGTTAGAAAGTTCGCCTTCTACCAATTCTCTTTTTATTTCCAGTCCGACCAATAGGAAGAAAATGGCCATCAAACCATCGTTGATCCAGATGCTTACAGGATATTTTAGGTGCAGGCTTTCGTTACCCAATTCTGTATCCAAAAGCGACTGAAACAAGGTGCCCAAAGACGAATTGGCCAGCAATAAGGAAATAAAAACACAGACAAGGAGTACAATCCCAGACGATTGGGAGTTGTGAAAAAATTGACTAAAATATCTGCTGATCTTCATGTGGTATAGTTAAGAGCGGATGACTTTGTTAATTCCGGCTACGGTTTTTAATTTTTTGATGGTTTCTTCCAACTGTAATTTATTTTTAACTTCCAAAATTATGGTTCCTGTAAAGATACCATCGTTGGATGCAATGGACATGCTCTTCATGTCCATGCTCATGGAGTTGGTGATGACTTGGGTGATGTCGGAGATCATGCCCATTCTATCCAATCCTTCAATGTCAACTTTAACACGATTTTTAAAGCTTTCCTCGTTCACCCATTTGGCTGTTAATACCCGATAATCGTATTGAGCTCTTAGGTTGATGGCATTCGGGCAATTGTCGTTGTGTACTTTGATGCCTTCGGAAATGGTAATAAATCCAAAAATTTTATCACCAGGAATTACCGTACAGCATTTTGCGTAGGAATAGTTGAGTTTTTCCTCATCTTTTCCAAAGACAATCATGTCCAGATTTTCTTTGGGTTGTTCTTCAAAAGCGGTATTTTTAGTGGGCGATTTTCTAATTCTGGTCCAGATATTGTTCAGTACATTTTTGCTGTGCTCCACATATTTTCGGATATCCGACGCATCCAAACTGCCGTCTTGGAAGCCCATGAAAAGGTCTTGTGAGGTTTTGAAACCAAAGAACTTTTGCATTTTATTGATCTCCTTGTCGTTGTAGGGCAATTTGGCATGGCGCAGTTTTCTTTGTAGGATTTCTTTTCCTTCGGATACGAGATTGTTTTTTTCGGTATTCAGGTAGGTTTTTATCCTCGCTCTGGCTTTGGAAGTTACTAAAAATTCTAACCAATCCAATTTTGGTTTCTGATTTTTTGAAGACAGAATGTCGATCTGGTCACCGTTTTGTAAAACATAAGAGATCGGTACCAGCTTGCCGTTGACCTTGGCACCCAAACAATGAAATCCCAAATCCGAGTGTACGCTAAAGGCGAAATCCAAAGCGGTAGAATTGGTTGGTAAAATTTTTATTTCTCCTTTTGGGGTGAACACAAAAACTTCCTTGGAGTATAAGTTTAGTTTGATGTTGTCCAACAATTCGGTGGTGGAAAGGGATTGTTGATTTTTCAATACCTCACGGATTTCGGATACCCAAGATTCAAAATTGGTATCGTCGGAGTTTTGCCTAAAACCTTCCTTGTATTTGTAGTGTGCCGCAACTCCTTTTTCGGCAACATCGTCCATTCTTTCGGATCGGATCTGTACTTCTATCCATCTTTTATCCGGACCCAAAACGGTTAGGTGCAAACTTTCATAGCCTGTGGCTCTGGGTTGGGTGATCCAATCTCGCATCCTGGACGGATTGCTGTGGTACAGGTCGGTGACAATGGAATAAATTTTCCAAGCGATGAATTTTTCATTCTTGGCATCGGATTTATAAATGATCCTAATGGCGTAATTGTCAAAGACTTCTTCGAAAGGGACGCCTTGTTTTTGCATTTTTCTATAAATGGACGAAATGGCTTTTGCACGACCTTTTATGTTGAAATGAAGCCCTTCTTCTTTCAGATGGCTGGAAACTTCTTTGGTAAATTCGTCAATATAAGTTTGGCGAAGCTCTCTATCGTGTTTTAATTTTTCTGTAATTTCTGTGTACACATCCGGATTGTTGTACTTCATGGAAAGGTCTTCCAATTCGGACTTTATGTTGTATAGCCCCAAACGATGGGCAAGTGGAGCGTAGATGTACACGGTTTCCGAAGCAATTTTCATTTGCTTGTCGGGTCTCATGTTTTCCAAAGTTCTCATGTTGTGAAGTCGGTCGGCAATTTTGATCAGGATCACACGGAAATCTTCTGAAAGGGTGAGCAGAAGTTTTCTGTAGTTTTCACTTTGTATGGAGATGTTTTGGTGGTTCATGATGGAGATTTTGGTCAATCCCTGAACGATTTTTGCAATTTTATCTCCAAATATTTTTTCCAGATCTTCGTAGGTGTATTCGGAATCTTCGATCACATCGTGTAGAAGTCCACATGCGATGGATGTTGCCCCCAAACCAATTTCTTTAGCCACAATTTTGGCTACCGCAATGGGATGATAGATGTAGGGTTCGCCGGTCTTTCTGCGTTGATCTTTGTGAGCATCCAAGGCAATGTCGAATGCTTTTCGGATCAGTTTGTTTTGATCTTCATCGAGAGTTCTGTATGTGCTGGAAATGAGGTCTTTGTAACGAGCAAGGATCTCTTTGTTTTCTTTTTCTAAGTCGTAAGCCATCTTCACTAATCTTATAGGTTTACGAATATATGAAAAAAAATGTTTTTTTTGAAGGTTTATGTCGTTTGTCAGCTGTTTTTGTTGAATATTTTTTGTTTTACATGGAGTTTGATTTCTGGGTTATGACAATGTGTGCGATTTTGAAAAAGATGAAGCAAAGCAAGCCCAGACATCCTAGCCCTGGTGGTAGCGGCATCCTTTTGTAAACTGTGGAAAGGGCTTGGCACAAAAGATAGAGCGGACAATAGGACGGGTAGAGAATTGGGGATCCGTCTTGATGCTCCCAAAAAAAGCGATATTTTTATGGATTTTTTTGAAAAATATGATTAAAAATTAATTAAAAACCGTGTTTGTATGCTTGTGATGATTAAATTTGTGCGGTAAAATTTTCAACTAAAAATTATGAACAAAAAAAGAATGTTGATGATGGCCTTGCTTGCTGTGGGGACTTTTTCAATGGCACAAGACCATTTGGTGAACAGCCTAAAAAATAATGTTTCGGAAAATCCGGATTTTAAATTTACCATCCTAAAGGAAATCGGAAATACCAATGTTAAAGATCAGGGTTCGTCGGGGACTTGTTGGTCGTATTCCGGGAATTCTTTTTTGGAGTCGGAAATGATCAAAAATGGTAAGCAACCTGTGGATATTGCAGAGATTTTTACGGCGAGAAATGTATATCACGACAAAGCAAAAAGATTTGTTTTGTTTGGTGGAGCCATCTCTTGGGGCGATGGAGGCGAGTTGCACGATGTGATCAATATGTATAAAAAATACGGAGCTGTACCACAAGAGGTGTACACCGGATTGCAGTTTGGACAGAGCCGTAACAACTTTACCGAAATGCAAGCCGTGGTAAAAAATATGTTGGATACCTATGCTAAAAATCCGTCTAAAAAATTATCTCCAAATTGGTTGTCGAACATCGATGCGATTATGGACAGTTATTTGGGCGAATATCCAAAAGAATTTGAGTACAAAGGAAAAAAATATACACCAAAATCGTTTGCCAAAGAAGTGGTGGGCATCAATGCCGATGATTATGTAGAGCTGACTTCGTACAAAGATTATCCGTATTACGAAAAATTTGTAACCCCAATCCCGGATAACTGGAGCCACGACATGATGTGGAATGTACCGATGACGGATCTTACAAAAATTATCGACTATGCTTTGGAAAAAGGATATACCGTAGGTTGGGCAACCGATGTTTCGGAGCCGTATTTTTCGTATAAAAATGGGGTAGCCTATGTTCCGGATATCAACTTGGACGAGATCGATGCCAAAACCAAAGCTGAACTTTTTAAAGGGCCAAAACCGGATAAAAAAATTACCGAAGAAATGCGTCAGGAAGGTCTGAATGATCTTACCACAACAGACGACCACGGTATGCATATCGTAGGATTGGCAAAAGACCAAAGCGGTAAAGAGTATTATATCGTGAAAAATTCTTGGGGTGCTACCAACGATTACAAAGGATATCTTTATGTTTCTAAACCGTATGTACAGTTTAAATCTACTGGAATTTTGCTCAATAAAAATGGAATTCCGAAAGACATCGTTTCTAAATTGAAAGTGAAAACCGATATCGGATTGTAATTTTTTTAAAAGTATAAGTTATGAGAGCCGTCCAACTTTTTGGACGGTTTTTTTTTGCATATTGCTGGAAGCTGATTTTGAAATTTTATCGATAAATCTTGTTTTCTAACTTTTGTACAAACACAGCGTTTTTTGAAAACAATAGGAGAGGATTTGATGATTGGTATGCTAAAAATCATGTTGTTTTAGCAGATTGTATGGAGAAAAATCATGTATTTGTATCGTGATGCAATAGATTTCTAAACTATTTTTACCAAATAATTTTGAACACATAATTGTGTTTGAAAATAAGATAAAAATATCCGAAAATGAATTTCAATTATTAAAGTTATGAATATAAAATCCCTTTCTGCACTGTTCATTGGTCTTGCGATTCTTTCGTGCCAACAAGTTTCTACAGCAAAGACAAGCAAATCAAAAGAAAATGCAACACATCATGTGATGACAAAAGAAAAACAAACCCAGACAAGTCCGGATCAGGTTTTGAAGGATCTTGTGGACGGTAATCTTCGATTTCAAAATGGAAATGGCATAGATAGAGACCACCAACTGCACATCAGTAAGACCAGTTACGGACAACATCCAAAGGCAGTAGTGTTGAGCTGTATCGATAGTCGTGTTCCTGTGGAGCATGTATTCGATCAGGGTATTGGAGATATTTTTGTTGGGAGAGTGGCAGGAAATTTTGTCAACGAAGATATGTTGGGGAGTATAGAATATTCGTGTAAAGTTGCAGGATCCAAATTGGTTTTGGTAATGGGACACCAACATTGTGGTGCCATAAAAGGTGCGATTGACGATGTGAAATTGGGAAACATCACTCCGATGTTGGAAAAGCTAAAACCGGCTGTACAGATGAGCGCATCATTTGATGCTGAAAAAACGACAAAAAATGAAAAGTATGTAAAACATGTTTCTGAAAACAATGTTCGATACACCATGAACCAAATCCGTGAGAAAAGTCCTGTCCTAAAGCAAATGGAAGATCAAGGAGAAATAAAAATTGTAGGAGCTTATTATCAGGTTTCTACCGGGAAGATCGAATTTGTTCATTAACAAATTTCGTCTCTTGAAAAATGATAAAAACAGTCTGTTAGATCCTATTCTAACAGACTGTTTTTTTTATGTGCAAAGTGGCAGTTGGAAATAGAAAGTGCTGCCTTCGCCGTAGCTGCTTTCTACCCAAAGTTTTCCGCCTTGTGCTTCTATAAATTCTTTACAGATGCTTAGTCCCAGACCGGTTCCGTCTTTTTTATTACCGGGGATTTTATAATATTTATCAAAAATACGATCCAGATATTGTTGTTGTATTCCTTGTCCATGGTCTTTTACAGAGAAAATGACTTGATTTTCTTTAATATCAATTCTTAAATTGATTTCTGAATTTTCATAAGAATATCGAATGGCATTAGAGAGTAAATTGGTTAGCACCCACGATGTTTTCTCAGCATCGGCCATTATTTTTATATCATCTTGTACGGTTGGACTTTTTATGCTTATGTTTTTTTTGTTCAGCAACAGATTTTACCGTTTCTACAGCATCTTTTAGAATGGGTTGTATGGTGGTTATTTGAGGTTCAATATGTATCGCACCACTTTCTACTTGCGTTATGTTGAGCAGTTCTCGGGTAATTTTCAACAACCGATTAGAATCTTCCATGATTCCCAAAACAAGTTCTCGCTGGTCTGTGTTTAGACTTCCAATATTTTGATTTTGAAGCAATTGTGTACCCAGTTGTATGGAGGCAATTGGGGTTTTGAATTCATGAGAAACCGTTCCTAAAAAATTGGTTTTTGCAAGATCCAATTCCTTGAAGGCGGTAATGTTTCTGAGCATGATTACTTGTCCAATGAAACGAGAGTCTTGTTCTCCTGTTGGTACAATATTTATGTTTATAACTTCTTTTTCGAAATAACTTTCTTTGTTATGTGCATAGATTTTCAGTGGATGATTATTCTTTTTTTGATCTTTATCTGGAAATATATCTTTAATGATTTCACGGATCAAATCATTGTTTACAGCGATGTTTTGAATGGGTTTGCCAATGAGGTCTTCTCTTTTTAACCCACTAATCATCAGTGCTTCTTCATTTATAAAAAGAATAATTTTATCTTCATCTATCCCGATTACAGGATCGTACATGTTATCGATTAGCGTTTCTATTCTTTTCTTGCCTTTTAATATTTTCTCCAGTTTACTTTCGGAATATTCTTCCAGTTTTTCTGCCATGGTATTGAAAGAATTGGCCAAATCTCCAAACTCTGAATTGCTTTGAAAATGAACTCTGTTTTTATAATTCTGATTGGCAATTTGCTTTGTACTTTCGGTAAGTTCTTTTATGGGATCGGCAATACTGGATGGTAAATTTACCAAGAGTATGAATGCAAAAATGAAACAAAGCGTCCCAACAACAGAGATGACAACAATAGCATCTTGTGCGGTATCTTCGGCTATGAAACTCTTCCTTTCTATGGCATCCATATTCAGTCGCATCAGCTCGGTGAGATCCTTTCGAACTGAGGAAACCAAGTGGGGATTTTCAAGGTCTTTTCTTAGTTGTTGGTAGTGTTGATAGACCAATTGAGTTGCCTCTTTTTCTCCAACCTCCGTAATGTTTTTACTTTGATTTTTTAAATTATTTTCAAAATTGAATAGAGCAACTTGAGGATTTTTTTTCATGTCTTCCAAAGCCAAGATCATATTTCTTGAATACAAAAGTGTATTGTAATTGGCTTTCAGGATGTTGTTGGTGTCTTCCTGCGATCAATAATAAAATGGTAATCATAATTTAGGTGTTAAAAATGGTTTCGTTGTATCGTATGCAAAAACCAAAAATGATGAGGATGGCATAGATGATGACGAGTAGGTGAAATGGCGTAAATCCTTTTCTTGTGGACGGAGGAATTTTCTTTTCATTCCAATGGGAGTTCTGGTTTCTCATTTTATTTAATTTTGTTCATGGTTCTTATGCCAAATTATGTTCCGTTGCGGAATGAGAAGTTGTAAGTCATTGGCTATAAGTTGTATAATTGATTTTATTATTTTTTGAAATGTAGAAAGCCTATCAAAATGAAAGGGGTGTTTATCAAAATGATATTGATACAAAAAAAATACCCACGAAATATTTCGTGGGTACATGAATTAAGTTCAGGTTGTAATGCTTATTTTATCTGGTATTCATCAATCTTTCGATACAAAGTGGCAATGCCAATTTCTAAAAGTCGGGCTGTTTCGGCCTTGTTGCCTCCGGTGTGATTGAGGATTTTTTGAATATGCAGTTTTTCTGCGCTGGCCATAGAAAAGGCAGAAAGTGATTTGCCCATTGTTGGGTTAAATTGCAATTCTTGTGGAAGGCTTTCAATTCCCAAAATATCGGTATCGGATAATATAACACTTCTTTCGATGATGTTTTTTAGTTCACGGATATTTCCTTTCCAATTGTTGTTTTGTAAGGCATCAATAAATTTGGGGGACAGTTGCAGTTGTTTTCTGTTGGATTTGTGTGCAAACATATCCGCATAATATTTTGCCAAAAGTGGGATATCTTCTTTTCGCTCCCGCAAAGCAGGTAGAGCAATGCTGAATACGGAGAGTCGATAGAACAAATCACTTCGGAAATTTCCTTTTTCGACTTCTTCTTCCAGGTTTCTGTTGGTAGCAGCAACAATTCGGACATTAACTTTTCTAGGTTTGGTATCGCCCACACGAAGAAACTCACCGGTTTCTAAAACTCTCAAAATTTTTGCCTGTAGTTCCAAAGGCATCTCACCGATTTCGTCTAAGAAAATGCTGCCGTTATTTGCTTCTTCGAACAAGCCCATCTGATCTTTGTTTGCCCCTGTAAATGCTCCAGATTTATGTCCGAAAAGTTCGTTTTCTAAAAGATCTTTACTGAATGCCGAACAGTTGATGGCAACAAAGTTCCCTTTGTTTCTGCTACTGGATTGGTGTATGGCTTGTGCAAAAACTTCTTTCCCGGTTCCGATTTCTCCAGTTAGAAGCACCGTGGTGTCTGTAATTGCTACTTTTTGAGCTAAAAAAATTACATTTTGCAAACATTTGGATTGGCCTATAATATTTTCAAAAGTATATTTCTTGGTCAGCTGTTGTTCCAGTTTTTCAATTCTTTTGTTTTGATTTACCTTTTCTTGAGCTTTGTAGAGTAGGGGAATAATGCGGTGGTTATCATCTCCTTTGGTGATGTAGTCGAAAGCTCCATGTTTTATGGCCAAAACACCATCCGGAATATTTCCAAATGCCGTAAGTAGGATGATTTCTAGTGCTGGATAAAGTTTTTTTATTTCTTTTACCGTTTCTACTCCATTACCATCCGGGAGTTTAACATCGCAAATTACCACATCAATATCTGCTAACTCCAATCGTTTTAGCCCCGATTTTATGGTTGATGCTTGGCATACTTTAAAACCTTCCAGAGATATTATTTTTACAAGGAGGCTTCTTAATTTTTCTTCGTCGTCTATGATGAGTACTTTGGTCACAAAAAATAATTTTATACAAATATATAAATCTATTACAAGTGTACTTTCAAATCGTGCACTTTCATACGAGGGGTATTTCTCAGATTTCTATCATGAATTATATCAACCCAAGGCATGTAATCTGTAAATTTTGATTAATTTTAGCCTCAAATTATTTTAAAATTATGAAAAAGTATATTTTAACCCTAGCATTGGGGATTTCTTCATTGGCATTTTCTCAGGATTATTCAGTGCCTGCAGCCAGTCCCAGACATAAAATTGAACATCAATTTTCCATATCCAAAGTAAGTGTAGATTACGGAAGACCGGGCGTAAAAGGCAGAGAAATTTTCGGAAAACTAGTTCCCTTCAACGAAGTGTGGAGAACGGGTGCCAATTCATCAACCAAAATAACATTTGGACAAGAGGTGAGTTTTGGTGGTAAAACAGTTCCTGCAGGGACTTATGCTTTGTTTATCGTACCTCAAGCACAATCATGGAAATTAATTTTGAATAAAGATTCTCAGCAATGGGGCGCTTATGGATACAACGACAAGCTGAATGTTACCGATATCGATGTTCCTGTTCAAAAATTGCCACAGACTATGGAATGGTTTACAATTGAACTAAATCCAGCAAAAGACGATCAATTGGACATGACGGTAGAATGGGAAAACTCTAAAGTAGTTGTGCCGATCCGCGTGGCAAAAGCTGAGGTTACCAACAAAATGATTGAAAAACTAAAAGAAGCTAAAAAAATTGAATGGGACGCTGGAAAAAAATAATTCAATAAAAAATCGTGTTATTTTTAAATAATGGATCTTAAATTCCTGTTGAAAGGAGTACAAAAAAACCGTTTCATTGTGTTATGAGACGGTTTTTTTATTCTATTTTGTAGGCTTACTAAGGTAAGTATAAACATTGTAGGGTAGGATGAATTTTTGGGTAAATAATTTTGAAATAAAACTTACCACCAAGATTGGAAACGCCAAGTTGAAGCCGTTAGGGACCAAATTGCAAATTAAAAAAAGTGTGGTGAGTGGCGCATAAATGGAGGTGGACAATGTTGCGGCGGCACCAATCAAAGCAAAATTTAACGGGTTGAGATTCGTCCCAAAAATAGAATTACACATCAAAGTGAAAGCAACTCCAAGATAAGCTCCTGCAACAATACTTGGTGCGAAAACTCCGCCATCGCCACCTGCACCTAAAGTTAGTGAAGATGCGATGGGCTTTAGCAACGCCAAAATAAGTAAGAAAAGTATGGAATTTTGGTACGGATTTTTGAAAATTTCGTTGAGTGAATGATAGCTGTCGCCGTACAAAAATGGAAAAGAGAACAACAGGATACCTACCAAAATGGCTCCGGAATTTACCCTCAAAAAGTTGTTGTTAATTTGGTTGAAGAAATCTTTAATATGAACAACCAATAAAGTAAAGTAAGCCGAAAGAAGTCCCGAAATTAGGCTCAACACAATCATAAAAGGAAGTGCAACCCAAGTCCAATCGCCAATGGGTGTAGAAATGATGGGCTTTGTGGGAAATAAATAAAGTGCCAACCAAGATGCAAATGCAGCAGTCGTACAACTGATAAAAAGTGTTTTATTCACTTTTCTTGCAATCACTTCCAAGGCGAACAACCAACCCACCAATGGAGAGCCAAATAAAATAGAAATCCCGGCGCATACACCGGCACAGATCAGCTCCAACTTGTACACATTGGCGGTAAAACTTTTTTCGTAAAAGGCATTTCCAACGGTTGCTGTAGCCACAACTGTAGAAACTTCAATCCCAGTTGAACCTCCAAAAATTACGGTTAAAAATCCGTTGAGATAGTGCGATGGAATCTTGAAAAATGGCAAATGATCTTTTCTTTGATCTACCGTTTTGTAAATTTCGGCAATCCCTTTATTCTTTCGATTTTGAAAAAGATATTTCCTTAGAAAATAAATGGCGGTTATCCCAATTGTTGGTAGAAATATAAGGCTAATAGTGTGGTATTGATGAGCCAAATGAAAGATAAACTCTTCGGAATGTTCGGTTAAAAGTTTCAAAGAATAGGCTAAAGCAGCGGTTATGCAACCAATCGCAAAGGAAATAAGGATCAATCTGTAATAATGTTTTCTTTGGATTTGCTTTCGATTCATTGGGGTTAAATATTTGGTTAATGCAAAAATATGCTATTATTTTTTTGTAAATATTAAATTTCGACTGTTTTTTTATTGATAAAATAAGATTTTAATAATTTATAGAATGGTTAGATCCATTTGTTTTTCACATCCGTCGATGCAAAAATTATTGTATTTTTTTTTGGTGTCATAAAACCACTATAGTGTGTTGAAAATGAGAAAATTGAATTTGTTGTAAAACTGTTAAAATAATTGAATATTTAAAATAATTAATAAAAAAAGTAAAATTATTTTGCTGTATTAAAAATAATTTATACTTTTATCAAACGAAAATGAAATATGAAAAGGGAAGATAAAGTAAATGTATTCGAAACCGATAATCCTAAAGAAGTTGAAGAAATTCTTCAACTATTGGCAAAACAAAACATCGCAACTGAAGTAGAAAAAAAAGTAGATGAAGACGATGATTTTGAATACTATCAAATAAAAGTTGCTCTTTTGGACGAACAAAAAGCATTCACTTTTATTGATGATTATTTAGAACAGCCCTAAAATTAATGGACACCAAATAATTTCTATCATAATTTTAAATTTTACTATTAGAAAATCGGAATTTGTAATGAATTCCGATTTTTGCATTTCAAAACGATAAGCCATGGAAAAGGAAATAGTTTTCAGACCAGCCAATCCTGATGACGCACAAGCAATATGGAAAATACTGTCACAAGCCATCATCAGAAGAAAAAACGATGGAAGCCAGCAGTGGCAAGACGGATATCCCAATCCGGAAACGGTCGATAATGATATTGACAATCAATGGGGTTTTGTGCTGCAGGTCGGTGATGAGGTTGCAGTTTATGCAGCTTTGATCAAGAATTTCGAGCCGGCTTATGAGGAAATAAAAGGTCAGTGGATCAGCCATCAAGATTTTTTAGTGGTCCATAGAGTTGCGGTTTCTGAAAGCTTTTTAGGTAAAGGTTTGGTGAAAGTTTTGTTTCAACAAATAGAAGCGTATGCCGTTTCACAAGGTATTTTCAGTATAAAAATGGATACCAATTTCGACAATTTGCCCATGTTGAAAATAGCAGAAAAATTGGGATATGTCTATTGCGGAAAAGTTTATTTTCGTGGGGGAGAGCGCTTAGCATTTGAAAAATTTATCGGTGGGTAATTAATAATATCTATAATCATAATTAACCCGTTGTAATTGGTTCGTTTTGTTCCGAACTAAATATTTTATAATTTTGCTTAAAATTTGATCATGAAATTTTCTTTCGAAATAGATACAGAAATCTTACAGAATTTAGCAAAGTTCTACGGATCTTTATTTGGGCTTCCTCCTTTGGCTGCTAAAATATATGCTTGTCTTATTTTTGATTTTGAAAAAAAAGGAGTGAGTTTTGATGAGTTGGTCGAGTTTTTTTCGGCTTCAAAAAGTTCAGTTTCTACCAATTTGAGTTTACTCATTCATTCAAAATTAATAAAAGACATCGCAAAAATTGATCAAAGAAAAAGATTTTTTATCTTTAATGACGATTATATCAAATTCAGATTCGAGAAAATAGTCTCCATGATGAACGAAGAGCTACGAATTTTAAATGATGTGAGTCGCTTCAAAAAAATTGAACCTCAGCCTGAAAGTAAATTTGAAATCTACAAAACTTTGCTAAAAGGCAATATCCAAAACATACAAGAAACTTTGGAGAAATTGTAATTTAAAGAAGACAAAAGAAATAATAAATTATTAACCATTTATAAAATTATATTTATGAATAAGAAATTTTTAGTCATACCCCTGTTGTCATTGACTTTATGGTCTTGTAAAAAAGAGGAGATGAAACCCAACGACGGACCCAAACCTTTTGATGTGGTAACGGTAGAAGAAAAAGACCTTACGGGTTTTGTTTCGTATCCTGCAACGGTACAGGGGATTGTTAATAACGATGTTAGGGCTAAAATTCAAGGCTATATTACTCAGGTTTTGGTTGATGAAGGTCAGATGGTGAGTCAAGGTCAGCCTTTGTTTCGTTTGGAAACCAATGTCCTTAGCGAAAACGAAGATGCTGCAAAGTCCGGTATTTCGGCAGCGCAAGCCAACATTGCAGCCGCAAAAGCAGCGGTAAATGCAGCACAAGTTGAGGTGAATAAATTGACACCTCTGGTGCAAAAAAACATCATCAGTTCGGTACAATTGCAAACGGCACAAGCCAATGTGGCTAAGGCTCAGGCTCAGCTTTCCCAAGCACAAGCAGCGCACCAACAAGCAGTTGCCGGGTACAAAAGTGTAAAAGCCAATGTCGATTATTCCATCATTCGTGCACCTATTTCTGGTGTGGTTGGTAAGTTGCCTCTAAAAGTGGGAAGTTTGGTAGGTCCTTCAGATCCTACACCGCTTACGACCATCTCCAATACTTCTAGTGTCTATGCCTATTTCTCGATGAATGAAAAGGAATATTTGGATTTCTTAGAAAACATGAAAGGAGCCACCGTTCCGGAAAAACTTAGAAATTTACCCTTAGTCGATTTGGAATTGGCAAACGGAAGTATCTATTCGGAAAAAGGAAAAATAGAAACCGTATCGGGACAGATCGACCCGTCCACAGGGACCATACAGTTTAGAGCAGGATTTTCCAATGCTCAGAAATTGTTGAGCAACGGAAATAGTGGATCGGTAAGATTCCCAATTCACTACAATCATGCCGTGGTGTTGCCGGAAAGTGCCACTTATGAACAACAAGGTATTGTGTATGCCTATAAAGTGGGTGCTGACAATAAAGTGAAAAATGAAATTATTACCGTGAAAAGCAGAGTGGACAATATGGTTGTAGTGACTTCAGGTATAAATAAAGGAGACAAGGTGGTTGCAACCGGAATTGGTGGGCTAAAACCCGATGCTCAAATTATTCCTAAACCGATCAGCATGGACAGTCTTGTAAAATCTTTAAAACCTGTGTTCTAATGATTAAAAATTTTATAAACCGACCGGTATTATCCACCGTAATTTCTATCCTCATTGTCATTTTAGGGATATTGGGATTTGTGGCGCTACCGGTGACTCAATATCCGGATATTGCACCTCCAACGGTGAATGTATCTGCAAATTATACCGGTGCCAATGCCGAAACGGTCATGAAATCGGTAATTGTACCTTTGGAAGAACAAATCAATGGGGTAGAAGGGATGGACTACATTACCTCTTCTGCCGGAAATGACGGTTCAGCACAAATTCAAATTTTTTTCAAACAAGGAGTAGATCCGGACATTGCCGCTGTGAATGTTCAGAACAGAGTGGCAAGAGCAACACCTTTGCTTCCTAGTGAAGTTACCCGTTCCGGAGTTGTCACCCAAAAACAACAGACTTCTGCATTGATGTATCTTTCTTTTTATTCTGAAAATAAAAAGTTGGATGATGTTTTTATTCAGAATTACATGAACATCAACATCGTACCCGGAATTAAAAGGATTTCCGGAGTTGGTGATGCCAATGTAATGGGCGGGAAATCCTATTCCATGAGAATATGGATCGATCCCGTGAAAATGGCTGCCTACGGTCTAGAACCCTCAGATGTTACTGCTGCCATCAACGCTCAGTCTAGAGAAGCTGCCGCAGGATCTTTGGGACAAAACTCCGCCACTTCTTTTGAGTACATCATAAAATATGTGGGTAAATTTAACGAGAAAGAACAATACGATAATATTGTGATAAAAGCTTTGGGCAATGGACAAAACCTAATGCTAAAAGATGTTGCCAAAGTGGTTTTGGATGCTCAATCATATTCTGGATTGGCAGAAAGTGGCGATTTCCCAGCGGTTTCTATGGGTATTTTCCAAACACCAGGATCCAATGCACAACAGATCATCAACAACATTCAGGCTTATCTTAAAGATTCAGAGAAAACTTTCCCACAAGGGGTGAAGTACATCATCAACTACGATACCAACGAATTTTTGACCGCTTCTATGGACAAGGTGGTGCATACCCTGATCGAAGCATTCATCTTGGTATTTATTGTTGTGTATATTTTCTTGCAAGATTTTAGATCCACCCTAATCCCTGCGATTGCAGTTCCGGTTTCCATTGTCGGTTCATTTTTCTTCCTGAATTTATTTGGATATTCACTCAATTTATTAACTTTATTTGCTTTGGTTTTGGCCATTGGTATTGTGGTGGATGACGCCATTGTGGTTGTAGAAGCCGTACATGCCAAAATGGAACAAGGTGTTAAAGATCCTAAAAAAGCCACGGTAGAAGCGATGAGTGAAATTACAGGAGCCATTATTTCCATTACTTTGGTTATGGCAGCGGTTTTTATCCCTGTAACTTTTATTACGGGTCCTACCGGAGTTTTTTACCAGCAGTTTGGGGTTACGCTTATCGTAGCGATCCTGATTTCTGCGATTAATGCTTTGACTTTATCTCCCGTATTGTGTTCTTTATTTTTAAAATCAGGACATCATGACAAGGCATACGAAGAGAAATCTTTTATTCAGAAATTCTTCCACAAATTCAATACGGCTTTTCATGTAACCACCGAAAGATACGGAAGGGCTTTTGTCTATCTTATCCGTCACAAGTGGATTACTTTGGCCATTTTTGCAGTGGTAGGCGGGCTTCTATTTTTTGCAAATAAAAACATGAAAACAGGTTTTGTACCTAATGAAGACCGAGGTATTATCTTTACCAATCTCGAATTGCCACCGGGAGCCTCTATGGCTAGAACTTACAACGCTCTAAAAGCATTGCAAAAAGAAGTAATGAATGTGCCGGGCGTGAGCGGAGTAACCGTTTCTGCGGGCCGAAGTTTCTTTTCGGGTTCGGGGAGTAACAACGGTTTGGCTTTTGTTCGGTTGGAACCATTTGATGAAAGAACCAAGCAAGGTTTGTCGGCCGATAAAATTACAGGTATGCTTTTCGGAGCCGCTGCTAAAGTTAAAGATGCCAAAGTGGTATTTTTCCAACCTCCATCTGTTCCGGGTTACGGGACCAGTGCCGGTTTTGAGATGGTACTCTTGGATAAAGCCGGTGCCGAATACAGCCAGTTGGATGCAGAAACCCAGAAATTTATTGGTGCGCTTATGCAAAGACCGGAAATTCAGTTTGCTCAGACTTCTTTCAACACAAAGTATCCTCAATACCAAATGAATATTAATGTACCATTGGCAACACAATCTGGTGTTTCCGTTTCGGATATATTATCGACCATGCAAGGGTATATTGGTGGGGTGTACACGGCTGATTTCACCAAATACGGTAAGCAATTTAGAGTTATGGTACAGGCGTTGCCAGAGTACCGAAAAGAATTGCAAAACCTGAATTCTATTTATGTAAAATCCAAGTCGGGAGCCATGTCGCCAATTTCACAATTTGTATCGTTGGATAGGGTATATGGACCACAAAGTGTGAATCGTTATAACTTATTTACTTCGGTTAAAGTAACAGGCGCTAACAATCCTGGATTCTCCACGGGAGATGCGATACATGCCGTACAAGAAGTTGCCGATCAAACTTTGGGTGGTAATTATGAAGTAGAATTCACCGGACTTTCTAAGGAAGAATTATCATCAGGATCTCAGACTTTGGTCATTTTTGCATTGAGTTTGGTTTTTGTGTACTTCATTTTGGCAGCCCAGTATGAGAGTTATATTTTGCCTCTTACGGTGATTTGTTCCTTGCCACTTGGGGTTATGGGAGCCTATCTTGGTCAGTGGTTATTGGGATTGGAAAATAATATTTATTTTCAAATTGCCCTGATCATGCTTGTAGGATTGTTGGCGAAAAATGCCATTCTTATTGTAGAATTTGCCGTACAAAGAAGGCATCATGGAGAGACCATCGTTATGTCGGCCATCAATGCGGCTAAAGCCAGATTGAGGCCCATCCTGATGACTTCCTTTGCGTTTATTTTCGGATTGCTACCTTTGGTTTTGGCTTCTGGAATTGGTGCTGTGGGTAACCGGAGCATTGCAACCGGAGCCGTTACGGGCCTTTTGATAGGTACCATTTTGGGGCTCATCGTGATACCGGTTTTGTATGTGATTTTCCAGACCCTACAAGAGAAAATTAAGCCCGTTGTTTTTGAACAAATTAAAACTTCAGAATAAATCCTTTCTAGGATCAGATCTCGTTTTAATTTAAACTAAAAATAAAAGTATGAATACAAATAAAAATATCATGAAAACGGTTATGTCGTTGGTTTTAGCAGCCGGACTTACTTCTTGTGTGGCTAAAAAATCCTACGAAAGACCGAACGATTTGGTACAAGAAAAACTTTTCAGAACCGATAATATTTCTCAAGACAGTCTTAGTGCTGCCAACTTTTCTTGGAAAGAAATCTTTACCGATGCGCCATTGCAAAACCACATCTCTACAGCTTTGGAAAATAATTTGGACATCCGAATGGCGGTGCAAAATATGGTTGCTGCGCAAGCCTATCTGAAACAAGCCAAGGCATCTTACTTTCCAACGGCAACCGTAGGTCCGGGTTATACCTTTGCCTCTCCTTCGTTGAATTCTTCTTCCGGACAAAATTTATCCGAAAGAGTCTATGTCAATCAGTACGATATTACAGCAAATATCGGTTGGGAAGTGGATATTTGGGGCAAATTAAAATCCCAGGAAAAAGCTCAGATGGCACAATATCTGGGCACCGTAGCCGCTCATCAAAATGTGAAAAGTAATTTGGTGGCTTCCGTTGCAAAAGCCTATTATCAGCTTTTGTCTTTGGACGAACAAAAGAAAATCATCAACGAGAACATCAAAATTCGTCTAAAAAATCTAGAAACGACAAAAGCTTTAAAACAAGCAGGAACCCTGTCTGAAGTTGCCGTAAAGCAAAGTGAAGCTTTGGTGTACAATGCTCAAAGTGCTTTGTTGAATATCGATGCTCAAATCAAAATTTTGGAAAACACCATTTCGTTTTTGAAGGGTGAGGCGCCACAAAACATCTACAGAACCACTTTGATGGAGCAACAATTGCCCGCCAACTACAAGACGGGTTATGCGGTACAGTTGTTGTCCAATAGACCGGATGTTCGACAAGCCGAATACAATTTGATGAATGCTTTTGAGCTCAGTCAAAATGCCAAAGCTCAGTTTTATCCAAGTTTAAGGCTGACCGCTTCTGGTGGTTTGCAATCGTTGTCTTTGGATCAACTATTTTCAGCACAATCTCTTTTTGCCAATGTTATTGCAGGGCTTACCCAACCCATCTTCAACAAAAGACAAGTAAAAACCAATTACGAGATCAGCCTGGCGAACCAAGAAAGAGCCTACTTGGGATTCAAAAAAGCCATTCTGTTTGCAGGAAAAGAGGTGTCTGATGCCCTGTCGGTTTACGGTATTCAGGATGATTTTATTGTTTTGAAAAAGAAAGAGTTGGAGGCTTACGACAAATCGGTAACTTATTCTCAAGAATTGGTAAACTACGGTATGGCCAATTATCTTGAAGTTTTAAATGCCGATGTCAATAGGCTGAATGCCGAACTGAACATTGCCAATGCCCAATATACCAAACTAAATGCCGGTGTCGAACTGTACCGAGCATTGGGAGGTGGATGGAAATAAAATTGAATTTTTAAAAGATTCTAAAACAAAAAGCAGGAATTTTTCTGCTTTTTGTTTTTATATTCAGAAATAAAATCCTATTATTGCACAACAAAAAACAATGGGGGATTGGCGCAGTTGGCTAGCGCGTTTGACTGGCAGTCAAGAGGCCACGGGTTCGAATCCCGTATTCTCCACAAAAAAAAGCTTTAAACACTGATGTTTAGAGCTTTTTTTGTTTGTGATTTCAATTTTCTGAGCTGCAATTGTATGGGCGATTTCAATTTCTAACTTTTAATCGAGAAGTTTTGGCTTACCATAATATTACCCAATAAATAATTATTCTTTCTCTTTCATTAAAAGCAATACCTCGTGAATATCCATGTCTAACAGGATCTGGCATATAAGATTTTGAAGGATCTAGTTTTGGTGACCATGTTGCTGTATCACTGAACTGCGAATCTATAATTATGAATTTGAAATTTCTATCCAAATGACTTCGGGTATTGATTCCTTTAGCATAAAAAGCATTCCAAAAATTTGGAACAACTTCATATTTATCTTTGCAACTTTTGAATATTTTACTTTTGTATACTTTATTATAATCCAAATTAGGATCATACTCATTTGGATTAGGGTATATTACACCTAGTATATTTAATAAATCTTTCTCATAAAGGAAGTCATTTAAAACTACAATACAGCTGTCATTATCTGAATAAAGTTTTTTGCTTTTGTAATCATTTAGTGCCTTTTTAATTCGTTCATCTGCGTCCGAATTAAATAAAGCTAAGCCCATATTTATAGTATTGGTATGGAACGATACGGTGTCCACTAGCATTGAATATGTATCATTGACATCATTTAAGGGAAAATGTGACATCAATTTTTCTCCTAAGTAGGAACGACCGAATTGTAGATCCTTATCGTCACTTAAGCTCCTTTTAAAACAAGAATTTAAAAACAAGAGGATTATTGCTGAAATACCCAACACCATAAATTGTGATATACGCATAATTATATAAATTTTAAATTTGTTATTTACCAAATATACCTGGAATTAATTTTAACATACTCCAGCCTATTCCTGTACTTACAGCGCTATTAGCGGAAGAATTAAAATGGGTTCCGTAGGCTCTAGTTTCTGTATAATTTGAAACTTTACCGGTTAACCCCCATTTGTTATCTATCGGATATCCAAATCCATTGAAAGTTCTTGTATTTTTTACTCCAACGGGTCTTGTGATAACTCTGGATGAAATCAAACTTCTATTTCCATAAGAAAGTGTTACACTCTGGTCTACACTTTCCCTGTACACATCGGTATATTGCGTTTCTTTAACATTATCTCTAATTGCTAATTCATAAGGTTTGCCCATTTCTACAATGGTATATTGCCCTTTAGGGCCAGCTCCTGTTACGGAGTAATATCCTGCAAATTGTCTATCTCCATTTTGGTTAAGGTTAAAATGCTGATAAGCTCCTTTTTGAGCATCCCACCAATATTCCCCTGTACTGTCTTTAAAAAACGATAGCCCTTTTATTGGAGGTTCTACATTACCCGCGGCCATCACATCATTCAATCCAGCTCTACTATAGCTTTGTAACCAAGAAAGGATTTGGTTGAAGCTTTCCATATTGCTGGGGTTATGGTTATTACCTCCGCTAGATCCAGTATCATCGGCTAGAGAGTAGGTTTTATAAGTGGGTCCTTTTTCTTCAAACATTATACCGACTGATCTGTCTTTTAAGGCATAAAACAAATCTACGGCTTCTTGGCCTTCATAAGTTTGCCCTGCATTATATACTTTTGGCGATCTCCCGTCGGGGTCTATATACCTTATCGGATTATTAAACGCATAATTGTATGGGCTGTGGCGACGCATTTGTTCTGCCAACGGATCGCTTACACCCCAACGTCCCAGTTCCGGCATGTACATTCTTGCACCGTAGTCATACATTCCGTTATCATCCTGTAATTCTTTTCCGTTGTACTGATAACGGTAACTCTGATTTCCTGCCATTGCATTGTACCCCAAATGCTCCAACCCAAAAGGATAATAATTGCTCTCATCCAGGATTTTAGCTACACCTGCGCTGTTTTTATAAAAACTTAATCTTACATTACCCAAATGGTCTTTGTACTGATAAAATTATCTTAAAAAAGATATAAATCTCAATCATTTTTAAATTTAAATGAAATAATATTACTTTTAACAATACCTGTAAATATTTTGTATTTAGAGAATTCTTTTTTTTGTTTTTTGCTTAAGTATTTTTTGATGTTTTTAGGGGCAACTAATTCTAAATGAAGCTTATAATTTTTATTGTTTATGAGACCAAAAAAATAACCAATTTTTTGTGACTTTGAAAACGACAGTACATAACCATCATTCACTTTTTTGCAGAATGTAATTTTTTCATTGGGTCTTAGAAATATCATGTTTTCGGTTAAGTATCGATTTTTTTCTATGTCAATTCCATCCTCAATATTGTTCATTTTCTTCCATTCTTCTTGCTCCTTCAATTTTTCTTCGTATTCAGAATTTAATTTGTCTACAAATTCTTTTGTTAGTAACTCATTAACATGAATTGGCAAATTATCGGCAAATAAATACTGTTTGTACCTTTCATCTTTCATGTAAATTTGCAACCTAAGGCTGCCTTCTACGACTCCTTTTTTATCAAAATCTTTCCAATCGTAATTATCATCAAAAGGTCTTAAATCTAAGGTATCCAATGGAACAATATAATTATGATTACTTTTATTTAGAATTTCAATTTTAATATATTGTGTAGAAGGGAAACGTTTGTCACTCGGTGCAATTTTAATTTCAATTTGACTAAATGTAAAAATTGAAGAAAAAATCAATATAAATTGAAGTAATTTTTCCATTATTTTTTATTAATAAATTTATAGTGAGTTCTTATCAGTTCATTCAAATTTTCTTTAACTCTATCTACTTCTGATTGATGATAAATTGATCTTTCATATAAAGCTTTAAACATAGGATTTTGTATTTTTTCAATTGCTTTTGCATTGGAACCATTAGGGCCGTGTTTATCTAATACATATTCCCATGTGTCAGAAATGCTTGAGTTCCCCATTTTTGCTTCCCAAGAATATGATATGTATTCTGAAAAAAAACCAAAACTATTTCTTGTAATAGGGGTACGCCCTAATTTTTCATAATATATTACTTTGAAATAACTTGTTACCGAATGGTTAATCTCATGTCCCATTACAAATGCTAATTCTAAAATACTCGTAATAGATTTCATATTTAATTGAACCTTCCACACATTATTATCATCAACATGACCTTTCATCGCACCCAAATCAACGTTAGAGAATTCTACATCCAAACCATTTGTTCCATTAACATTATTTAAAGTTTGCATTAAATCTTGTATTGCTTCTATTTGATAAACTTTAGCAACATCTGCCCATGTAGCACTTGTTTTGTCAGGGTTTGCATATCCAATCCCTTGCAATTGGAGATAAATTGCTCCGGTCGTATTTACTTGATAAGTTCCTCCACCTCCACCTGAAGCACCAAGACTATTAATATAAAAATTTAGTTTTTCAAGAGATCCACTAGGTCCAAAATTCAAAGCATTTCCCGCATAATCCATCATACCTCCCCAGTTGTTTGTAAATCCTATTCCATTATTAGTCCATGTTGTACCGTTCGGAGAATTCAATATCTGATCAATAAATGATTGCGATAATCTTCCGTCTGGATCAATGAACATAATCGGATTATTATTTCCGTATACATAAGGAGAGAATCTTCTTGACATCTCCGCAAGCGGATCAATTACACCCCATCTACCCAACTCTGGCATGTACATTCTTGCACCATAATCATACATTCCGTTATCATCCTGTAACTCTTTGCCGTTGTACTGATATCTGTAGGAAGGATTTCCTGCCATTGCATTGTACCCCAAATGCTCCAACCCAAAAGGATAATAATTGCTCTCATCCAAAATGGTAGCTGCATCTGCGCTGTTTTTATAAAAACTTAATCTTACATTACCCAAAAGGTCTTTGTACTGATAATTTCTCTACCAATTTACTTCTTTTCAGATTCTTATTTCTTTTCCAAAAATAACTCTTTTTGATGATAGTGAAAAAAGCCGTGATGCATATCTATCTACTGTACTTATGAATTGTATTAACAACAACCCATTGCATATCGTTTTTAATTTTAATTTTTTGCAAATGAAAAATTATACCGTATTCCATGTCGGAAGTTGCAAATACTATTGTTGCCAAATCTTGATTTAATATAAAATTATATATTACAAAGTAATCCTGTTGATTTTCATTGGCATAAATATCTATTTTTATTTTTTTTGAAGATGAACCATAAGTGATAGATTTATCAACTAATTCTTTTTTTCTATCGTAAATTTTTATGGTGTTATCTCTTGGATAGTATTTAGCTAAATTATCAAAAACAACTTCATTATTAAAAAATTGTGATACAAAAAATTGATCTTGTTTTTTACTAGTGAAATTTGCACATGATAACAAACATAAAACATATAATAAATTGAAGAAAATTAAAATCAGTTTTTTCATAATGAAATTTATTATTTAAAAATACTCTGTAATGATTTGAAATTCTTTGTAACGTAACCTTTAACATATGCTGAGATTTCAGTATTATAATGACCAATTCCTGCACCAGGTGCTTTATCTAAATATAGAAATTCAAAGTAATTTCCAACATCCGTAGGTCGATATCCAAATTCAGCTTGTATAAAATTAGCTACAGTTTCGTATGGGATTTTTCTCTTACCTAATGAATCACCCCAATGTGTTGTTTCATGACCAATTAGTAAACTCATATATAGTAGATTGCTTAAACCTTCAACTGAGTTTGTATTCTTATTTGCTTTTTCATACCAATCTAGTAAAGCCAATTGCACTCCTGCTGTATTTTTTGTCATTCCCTCTTCTATTCCACCATATAAGTAACTTGCATCACCAAATAATAACATCATTCCTTTTAACATCATCCCTTTTCCATATTGAAAATTTTCTATCAACTCATCCATTGTAAATCCACTTGCTTTGCTTAATGCACTCATAAAGTTGGTGTCATTCACTAGTTTTGGTAGCTGATTCTTCACTAAATCATAAAAAGCGGGGTAATTTTCCTGATAAAATTTTTCTGTTCCCTTAGGAAATTGAAAGGTTGGTCCTCCACCGCTTCCACCACCTGCACCGGAAGATTGTAAGGAATTTACAAAAGGGGATTCGGGTGAAGAATTACTAATTGGCATGCTATCTCTAATAGAATTAAACATATCAATTGCATCTTGACCTTCATATACCATGTGGCTTCCATCTCCGTTTACATCTATAGCCTTCATTCCGTCAGGATCAATAAACCTTACAGGATTATTATTTCCGTAATGATACGGCGTAAATCTTCTTGACATTTCCGCCAACGGATCCACAACACCCCATCTTCCCAGTTCCGGCATGTACATTCTTGCGCCGTAGTCGTACATCCCGTTATCATCCTGTAATTCTTTGCCGTTGTACTGATAACACTACCAAATTACCTAGTAGGTTTCTTTCTTACTTCTATTATATTCCACTTGTTAGTTTTTGAATTTCTTTTTAAAAAAATCATTATACCTTGAAGCCTGTCAGATGTTGTTAATGCAACAAATGCTAAATCTTTATTTAGGACAAAATCATGGATTCTAAAAAAACTATCTTCCAAAGGTAAATTGGTTTGAACTTTTATGGAAGTTTTATCTAACTCATATAATGTTTCCGTATTTGTGAAAATTTTATTTTCATCATAAATTATTACTTTATCTCCATAATAATCATTTAACTCATAGTGAGTGCGCTGATTATAAAAAAACTGCTCAATAAATGAATCTTGATTTTGAATACTTTTACACGAATGTATCAATAGAACGATTATTGGTAGAATAGTGAAAATTATTTGGAACTTTTTCATAGCAAATTTATTTTGAGAAAATAGTAGATAATGTAGTGAAATTTTGTCTTACAAAGCCTTTCAGTATTCCGGAAATATTGTCTCCATAATTTCCTATATGCAATCCTGTTGGGACTGGAAAATTGGGATATGCGGATTTCAAAGCCGAATATTCAAAAAACTGTCCCACTTCCGTACTTCCGAATAATTGCGGAGCTCCGGTGTTTTCAAATTTCATTATACTTAATTTTAGCTTTTTGTAATGAGGAAATAATACCATCTATCTTGTATTCCTAGGAATAATATTAATATGCTTCCATTTATCATTATTTCCTTTTCTTGTCAAATAATATATTATTCCATAATTTCTATCATTTGTCACAAGTACTAAAGTTGCTAAATTTTTATTAAGAATAAAATTATGAACTATAAAATAATGATCATTATCCTGAGGCTTAATATTTGTAAATTCAATTATTTTACCCACATTTTTAAATGTTATATTTTCATTAATAATTCTTTTTTCGTCGTAAATAACAATTTTTTTTTCAGAAGAATTATTAGACAAACTACTATATATTACTTCATTATCTGCAAATTGCGATAAAAAAACATTTCTTTGTTGCTTATTATTCATAATTGTACAAGAGTATAATGAAAGAAAAAATAAACTCGCCAATATTTTAGTTTTCAATTCCATAATAATGATTATTTATTAAAAATTTGTAACATAAGTTGAAAGTTGCTCTTAACATAATTAGTTATAAATCCAAAATTATTACCATTATAACTACCAATGTAACCACCAAATGCTCTGTTCTCAAAAAAACTTCCCACATCTCCAAATTTCGTTTCAAGACCTGTATTTTTATATTTGAATGTTCTTTTTACATCATCTCCCCAATGAGCGGCTTCGTGAGCAATAAGAGATGACATGTAAAGCAAATTAGTAATACCTTCTATTGTGGTAGAATTCTTATTAGCTTTTTCAAACCAATCTGCAACAGGTGTATTTATTGCAGCAGTATTTCTTATATGTCCTTCTGTAAAGCCTCCATATAAATATTCCGCATCCCCAACTGCTAAATCCATTATCTTTATCTCCATTCCTTTTCCGTATTGAAAAATTTCAATCAGTTCATCCATACTAAATCCGCTTGCTTTGCTTAATGCACTCATAAAGTTGGTGTCATTCACTAGTTTTGGTAGCTGATTCTTCACTAAATCATAAAAAGCGGGGTAATTTTCCTGATAAAATTTTTCTGTTCCCTTAGGAAATTGAAAGGTTGGTCCTCCACCGCTTCCACCACCTGCACCGGAAGATTGTAAGGAATTTACAAAAGGGGATTCGGGTGAAGAATTACTAATTGGCATGCTATCTCTAATAGAATTAAACATATCAATTGCATCTTGACCTTCATATACCATGTGGCTTCCATCTCCGTTTACATCTATAGCCTTCATTCCGTCAGGATCAATAAACCTTACAGGATTATTATTTCCGTAATGATACGGCGTAAATCTTCTTGACATTTCCGCCAACGGATCCACAACACCCCATCTTCCCAGTTCCGGCATGTACATTCTTGCGCCGTAGTCGTACATCCCGGTTTCTTGGAGTTCTTTACCGTTGTATTTGTACTTTCTACTCATTTCTTATTGTTTATGGGTACGAGCAAGATTGTTTTGTTTTAATTTTCGTATTCTTTCCATAAGACTAAACTGTCTTTAGAAAATCCTACTGTAAATCTATATCCATCTATATTTCCGTAATTATATTTACCAATAAATATGCTATCACGAAGATTTATAAATTCAGGAACTCCAATAATTTCAGATACTTGTTTGAAAGGCATCCCTTTAGTTATCTTTTTTTGTTTTAAATCAAATTGTTGGAATTTTTCTAAAGCCTTCTTATCCCCACAAGAAAAACAAAGGAAAATTATTATAATTAAAGTATATTTCATATTATTTCGTAAAATATTTATTAAAATTTTTCACCCAATTATTGTAAATGTTTCCGTTTATGTTATAAGCAGTTTCATAGAGTCTGTAATAGTAAAATTTATTTCCAATCATATTAGAATAAAAATCCTGTTTATTAAATGCACTTTTCTGAGGGTCAAGACCTGCAAATCCTTGAAACCACTGCTTTATTTCATTTCCAATTCCAAAAATATTTTCCCCTCCAAATCTAAATCCAACTTCCATAACATGAGTCATATCCATTACTCTTCCATCAATAGGGTTAAATACAAATCTATTTTTAGGACCAGAGCCATATCCCATACTATTTTTTCCGCTTTCATTTATTATTTCGTTATAAGACATATTTTCATATGTTTTAGTCCATTCTGCTAATGTCATCGCATCACTATAATGTTCGTGTAAAGGATTGGTTTTATCATATTTTGGTTTTTTTTTATAATACTTTGGATCTTCTCCATTCATAATAGAATGAATCGCATGATTCAACCCTGCTCTACTATAACTTTGTAGCCAAGAAAGGATTTGGTTGAAGCTTTCCATATTGCTGGGGTTATGGTTATTACCTCCGTTAGAGCCAGTATCATCGGCTAGAGAGTAGGTTTTATAAGTGGGTCCTTTTTCTTCAAACATTATACCTACTGATCTGTCTTTTAAGGCATAAAACAAATCTACGGCTTCTTGGCCTTCATAAGTTTGCCCTGCATTATATACTTTCGGCGATCTCCCGTCGGGGTCTATATACCTTATCGGATTATTAAACGCATAGTTGTATGGGCTGTGGCGACGCATTTGCTCCGCCAACGGATCGCTAACGCCCCATCTTCCGATGTCCGGCATATAAAATCTTGCTCCATAATCGTACATTCTGGTCTCTTGGAGTTCTTTACCGTTGTACTTGTACTTTCTACTCATTTTTTAATTGTTTATGGGTACGAGCGTAACGCTTGCACCAGCATTGGGGGGATTTGGTTATTTAGAGTTATAGTATTTTACAATTAATCTAATTCCGGGAAAGCAAGCCAACAAGAAAAACATGTAAAAGCCAGTTTCTAAATTTAAAATAATTGATAGTGCCAAACACAACAAAGGCATAAGTAAGGATAAAAAACCTATTTTCAAGTAGTTATTTTTATTATAATAAAAAGGAAGTTTATTTTTATATCGATACTCATCATTATATTTTCTATCATGCCACTCCTCAAAACTGTAATCTTCCCATTCTTAGTAACACTCAAAAGTAGAGATTTTATTTAATATTTCTGTTGTTGGTGTTGAATAATTTTGTTGAAATGTGGGAAAATCTGCTGGATTGGTGTGGCTGATTTTTCCATATTTCAATAAAAAATCCCTCGGTGTGAGATATTGCAATGCACTGTGTGGTCTTTCGTTGTTGTATTTCCACATCCATATTTCTGCGTAATTTCTCATTTGTTTCACGCTTTCAAACAAATATACATCCAAAAACTCTGTTCTAAATGTTCTATTAAACCGCTCAATAAGAGAGTTTTGAGTAGGTTTTCCCGGTTGGATAAAATGCAACTCAATTTCGTGATATTGACACCAAGTTTTTAATTTTTCTGAAATAAATTCCGGTCCGTTATCCACTCGTATTTTGTCCGGTTTCCCTCGCCATTCGATGAGTTCTTCCAGCTTGGAAATTACTTTTGTAGAAGGTAAACTCGTATCAATACTTATTTGTAAAATTTCTCTGTTAAAATCATCTATAATGTTCAAACTTCTCACACTTTTGCCGTTTTCCAAAGTGTCATGCATAAAATCCATACTCCATGTTACATTTGGATAAATCGGACGCAGAAGCGGCTCTTTCACTCTTGCAGGTAGCCTTTTCTTTCTCTTGCTTCTTAAATTTAGATTCATCGAAGTGTAGATTCTGTAAATCCGTTTATGATTCCACCAAAATCCCATGTTTTTCAAGCGATAACGCATTGTCCAAAATCCCCAAGTATGTTCTTGTTCG
The DNA here is from genome assembly GCF_014353055.1 of Amniculibacterium sp. G2-70. Classification (GTDB taxonomy): domain Bacteria; phylum Bacteroidota; class Bacteroidia; order Flavobacteriales; family Weeksellaceae; genus Amniculibacterium; species Amniculibacterium aquaticum. The sequence continues at coordinate 291,072 of NZ_CP060698.1, read as the reverse complement.
GCCAACAACCGAAGTTCTTCACGGATGAGATCATCTTGAGAATCTATCCTCTTTTTATAGTACATAACCGAATAACTCAGCCCGAAACAACCGCATGCCTTCCTTATGCTTATCTTGTGGGTTTCTTTGGCATATACTACCATTTCTCGCTTTTCGGAAGGCGTTAAAGCTTTTTTTCTATAACATCTTTTAAAACAGTGTTCTCCAAAGTTAGTTCTGCGACAATTTTTTTATATTGTGACAGCTGTTTCTCAAACTCTTTGAGTTGTGCCAGTTGGTGCGTATCCATACCACCGTATTTACTTTTCCATTTGTAAAAAGTAGGTTGGCTGATACCGTAATCTCGGCAAATCTCGTTTACCGTTTTTCCTTGATTTTGTTCAGATAAGATCTTCACAATCTGAACCTCTGTAAATTTGCTCTGTTTCATATTTCCCAAAGTTAAAAACTATATTTATATTCGTTTCTGTTTTTGGGGAAGACTACAAAACTATCTAAAAAATCGGATTTTGTTTCTTTTAATTTGTTATCTTTAGTCCGCTTATCCATTTTCCTTTTCATTGAAGGTTAGACTGTTTGTAATTTTGCCAGAAAAAAGAACCAATAACAATGAAATAGCTATGCTCACAAAAATTTCTATTGTATCCAATCCGAATGTAAAAGCAGGCAAAGTTGTTACAAAAGAGAACATATTGCTTATAATTACATAGTAAGAGCAGACTATTAGAGCAACTCTAAACAAAACATTTGATTTGTTAATCTCTTTTAAAAAACTTTCATTTTTCTTAAAAAAAAACTCAACAATAAATCCTCCTTTAACAATTAGCAGTGCTATTACAAAGATATTTATTAATGCATACAATAAAATATTTGTAATTACATTCCCAATATTCAAACAGAAGGTATTATATATTCTTTCTGGTAATTTAGAGCTAAAATCTATTAATAATTTTATTGCAATAAAGTATACGCTTATTTTTAGTAAATCTCTGTATATCATATCTATTTGAATAAAGGATATTGATTAATACTTGGTCCATTGCCGAAATGATAGTTGTAACTTGTAGTGGGTGGAAAAGGAGTTCCGACACCTTTTCCTGGTATATTGAAAATATAGCCAGCCTTAATACTTACATTTACATTAGTGGTTCCTTTAGGAAGAGTATACGTTGTTGAACCAATCTGTTGATATCCCGATTGCAATGCGGTGTAACCATAATCCCTATAAATCGGAAGTGACACACTAAAAGAAGACAAACCATAGGCACTACTTCCTGTTACAGTGGCTGTTCCAAAAAAATATGGATTTACTTGGGTTGTAGTAGTTGTTCCTACAGTACTTATGGTCAAAACGCCTTCGTCTAAAACAATTGTTCCCTTGACTGTATAAATATCTACATCAAAAAACCTTTTGTTATCCTCTTCAATAAAAAGAGCTGCACCCTGATCAACTTTGAAACTAACTTTTGTTCTTGGAAATTTATATTTCTTTCCTGGGGGATCGTCTGGTCCGTCCATGGTATGCAACGCGTGGTTTAATCCAGCTCTACTATAGCTTTGTAACCAAGAAAGGATTTGGTTAAAGTTTTCCATGTTGCTGGGGTTATGGTTACCACCTCCGTTAGAGCCAGTATCATCGGCTAGAGAGTAGGTTTTATAAGTGGGTCCTTTTTCTTCAAACTCTTTGAATATATACTTTCTGCTCATTTTTTAATTGTTAATGGGTACGAGCAAGATGCTCGCATCAGCATTGGGGGGAGTTTGGTTATTCCGATTTTTCATTCATCCATTCTTTACCTGAATATATTTTTAATTGATTTTTAAATGGTGGTAGTTCGGATTCAAGAAAATATTGATTTGTTTGATATTGATAAGTTTTACTGTCTTTAATTCGTATATTCTTCATTAAATAATCAATGAATTTTATTCCATCTTTAGCATTGAAATAATAAATTTCTTCTTTTTTATCAACAAAAACAACTACTTTTAACTTATTTGTTCTAAATGTTTTTTTAGAATGGTTTTCAATCACATAGTCTCTTATTTTATCTAACATTTTTTCAGCCGTTACAGCATAACTTCTTTGTTTGTATATATTTGTATCTTTTTTTATTTTATTGGTTATTAAAATATCCATTTGATGGTCATAGTTTCCAACATAATTGACATTAATTAATATATTTTCTGTTCTATTTTGGCAACTTATTAAAAGAAAAACCATACCCAAAACTAATATTAAAATTTTCTTCATCGTTGATTTATTTTAACCATTTATATCTTCCTGAATATGGTATTGACATAAGTGGCATACTTAAATAATGACCATTTTGGTAATAATTAAAACCCCATTTGAAAGTGCTTAAAGCGTGCGCTCCAGAACTATTTATACCAACAAGTGATACTTCTCCACGCCAATAAGCATTATACATACTATTAACTTCTCTTCTTGGACTATCATAAAATCTATAAGTATTTGTTTTAGCATTATACATTTGGCTTTGTAAATCTTTATCCCAATAATAAGGTGAAGAATCGTGTCCTGGCCCAGGTAAAGGATCATTAAACACAGTATACTTTCCATATTCATTTTTAGATACTGTTTGTACCCATTGAAAAGAATCATAACCACTATTTTTTGTTGGAGTAAAGCGTAAATCTATCTCTGTGGACATAGAACCATCATCATAAGTAACAGTACGATATTCTGCTATTCTCATTTTGCCTACATAGTTACCATCATCATCGTAAACTTTAAAAGAAGTCTTCGGTCTATACATCACATCATTCAACCCAGCTCTACTATAGCTTTGTAACCAAGAAAGGATTTGGTTAAAGTTTTCCATATTGCTGGGGTTATGGTTATTACCTCCGCTAGATCCAGTATCATCGGCTAGAGAGTAGGTTTTATAAGTGGGTCCTTTTTCTTCAAACATTATACCGACTGATCTGTCTTTTAAGGCATAAAACAAATCTACGGCTTCTTGGCCTTCATAAGTTTGCCCTGCATTATATACTTTCGGCGATCTCCCGTCGGGGTCTATATACCTTATCGGATTATTAAACGCATAATTGTATGGGCTGTGACGACGCATTTGTTCTGCCAACGGATCGCTTACGCCCCATCTTCCGATATCCGGCATGTACATTCTTGCGCCGTAGTCGTACATCCCGGTTTCTTGGAGTTCTTTACCGTTGTATTTGTACTGATAGGCATTATCAAAAGTATGATATTCGCTGTTGTGCATCAATCCGAAAGGGTAGTAGTTGGTTACTCCGTCTATCTCTCCCGTAATGATGTAGTTATTGCACATCGTACTTCCATCCGGTGTCGTATGACAATTATTCACCACAACATCTCCTGTTACTATGCCGTCACCGTTTACATCTTCGCTATAGGTTAAGCGTACATTTCCCAGATGATCGGTGTAATTATAAAAATAGCGTTTCCTCAATGCATCGTAATAGCCTTCGGAAGTCGGGATGATTCTTAGTCTCACTTCATCGGTTTGCAGGTTTCCGGACTCGTCTTCCCATGCCTGGGTAAACCGATGCAGAAAGCCGTCGAGATAATGGGTTTCTTTGTCATCAAAGAGTTTCTTTACTTTTACTCCGTCTGCTCGGTAGGTATAACTTGTCACTTTTGCGTTTTGGGTAATTTGCTTGGGTAAATTTAGTAAATTATATTGGATGGAGGAAATTCCTTTATCAGCAAAAACCGTGATATTTCCGTTGTCATCATACCCAATATTGGTAGGCGTCTCTTTGTAAGGATATCCTTTAGCAATGGTTATGGCATCGGATATTTTTTGCAGGCGGTTGCTTGCGCCTGTATTTTCATAGTGGTAAGACATGTTATCGATAAGCAAAGCAGTAGGGCCTACCTGTTGTGCAGTGCGCTTCATCGTCAGGATATTACCATTCAAATCATAGGTGGCTTTTTCATAATATTCCCTTATGGACGGGTTTGTGGATTTCTGATAAAAGCCTGCCAATAATCGGTTGGTGTCATCGTACACATAACCGTAGCGTTTCATTGGATCGTTTTCAGTAATGGCGGTTTTCCAGTCCACTTCGGCAATGTTACCATTGTATCTTGGCTTTACTTTTAGATTGGTGTCGGATGTATCGGGTGTTTCTAAACCATCCACAGAGGTATATTTTATTTTATATCCGAATAAGTCTCCCCCCAGATTACGAGATCACTGAAAAAGTGAATTTTCAGGAAATATGAAAAAGAAGGAGTTGAAATCTTAGGATTTTAGCTCCTTTTTTTGTACCTTGATAAGGTCTTTTAAAGATAAAGAATGTTAGTCCAACAGCAAAAGATTCAGTTTAGTTCTTATTCCGATTTGTATGATTTAATCGTTCCGAAAGAAAATCTTCTTCGAAAAATTAATGATTTGATAGATTTTTCCTTCATCTACGATGAACTGTTGAATAAGTATTGTTTGAACAATGGTCGCAATGCGGAAAGTCCGGTGAAGATGTTCAAATACCTTTTGTTGAAAAGCATTTACTCGGTTTCTGATGTAGATGTGGTAGAGCGTTCCCGCTATGATATGTCTTTCAAATATTTTTTAGATATGGCTCCCGAAGATGATGTGATAAACCCCAGTTCACTTACAAAATTCAGGAAATTACGCTTGAAAGATACCGATTTGTTGAACCTTCTAATTGGTAAAACGGTAACGATAGCGATCGATAAAGGCATTATTAAATCCAGATCCATTATTGTGGACGCTACACATACTTTATCTAGATCGAATCCATTTTCAAGCATAGAAGTACTGAGAGAGCGTTCGAGATTAGTTCGTAAAACGGTTTATCAATTTGATGAAAACTTCAAATCAAAAATGCCGGTCAAGAATACTGAAAACGATCTGAACAAAGAATTGGCTTATTGTAGAGAACTTGAAAAATGCATAGAAGATGAGCCATCAATAAGTGAGATTCCGGCAGTGAAAGAGAAATTAAATCTTTTGAGGGAAACAGCCGAAGACACCGATGAACAGCTAACTTTCTCAAAAGACACGGATGCCAAAATCGGACATAAATCCGCAGACAGTTCCTTTTTCGGTTACAAAACACATTTGGCGATGAGTGAAGAGCGGATTATCACCGCAGCAGTGGTAACTTCGGGAGAAAAAGGAGACGGGCCTGAATTGCCAAAATTACTGCAAATGAGCCAAGACAACGGAATGGAAGTGGAAACCATCATTGGCGATTCGGCTTATAGTGGAAAAGAAAATCTGAAAATTGCCAGCGAACAGGATATAAAAATTGTTGCAAAGTTAAATCCATCCATTACACAAGGATGTAGGAAAGAAAAAGACCAGTTTGATTACAATAAGGATGCTGACAGATTTGTTTGTCCTGCCGGGCATTTAGCCATCAGAAAAGCCCATCAGAACAGAAAGAATGTCGGCAAAAATCAAGCTGATGTATATTATTTTGATGTTGAAAAATGTAAAGTTTGCCCATTAAGAGAAGGTTGTTACAAAGACGGAGCAAAATCTAAAACCTACTCGGTTTCTATAAAATCAGAATTACACCAAGAACAGATGGCTTTTCAGGAAAGTGATTATTACAAAGAAAAGTCGAAACACCGGTATAAAATTGAAGCCAAAAACAGTGAACTTAAAAATGTTCATGGTTACAAAAGAGCCACTTCTTATGGAATAGAAAACATGCAAATGCAGGGAGCATTGGCTATTTTCGCAGTCAATTTGAAGAGGATCCTGAAATTAATCTAAGAAAAAGAGAACAAAATCATCATCTTTAAAACTCAGCTCCAATTAAATCAAAACAAGCTTTACAAAACCCATTAAATTTAGAACTCCAAAAAATGTAAAGAGCTTATTACCGATTTTAAAGTCGTGTAATAAGCTCTTAATTCTTGTCTGAAATTAAATCTTATTCAAAATGAAGATGGTTTTTCAGTGACCTCACCACACTCATGGAGATTTTTCTCATGGTTTTATGTTTTTAATTATAAGTTTTTACGAATTTAACAGTTTTTTAAGAAACAGACATTTTTTTTTTATTAAAATGATAAAAGTCAGTATTTTAGGTTGATTTTTCTAAGAGAGAAAGGTAGCTTTATTAAAAAAACGATTCACCTTGCTATATTAGGGGTTGATAATTTAACCATAGTCTCGCAGACAAAGGAGTGAATATTTCTGAAACAGATAAATGAACTCAAACTGCTGAAGATATCATAAATGAACTGAATGCAAGATTTGAAAATCTACCAGATGAAAGAACAAGATATGCAAATAAAATTTCCAGTTTAAGTTAAGCTACATTTTGATAAATTTTGTTTTGATTGTTAAACTCTTCTATTGTTTTAAAATTTAGTGTGCCATGACGTCTTTTTTTGTTGTACCAAATTTCAATGTATTCAAAAATTTCTAATTCCATTTGCTCTTTTGAGATCAGTTTGTTACCATAAATCAGCTCGGTCTTTAATGACTTAAAAAGACTCTCTGCCACCGCGTTGTCCCAACAATTTCCTTTCCTGCTCATACTTCTAATAACGCCATAGAACTCTATTGTATTAGCGAATTTCTTGTTTGCATACTGAATTCCTCTATCTGAATGAAAAATTAATCCTTTTTGAACCGTTCTGTTTTTTATTGCCATTTTCCATGCGGCAAGACTTGTTTTTCAGTACTCATTCCATCGCTTAAGCCTTGTTTTTAAAACATAACACATTGATATTTACGCTTGTTAAGAAATTTAGATAGTTTCTTCAATGAGAATGCATTGTTACTTTGCTGTTCCAATTTCTTTTATATCTTTGTGAAAAATGTTGCGTAAACTTTTGTGTAAAGTATTGTGTAAAACATTGCATAGCACCTCTTATTGACAAGAACTCGAACCGCTTAGCAATGCTATAAGTTTCAAAAATTCTTTATGCATCTTCATCCTTTCCGAGATGGAAATGGTGTATTGGGAAGACTACTTTTTGCTTTACCAATCGATGTTTCAGGATATTTTAATAGTGTAAAATTAGTGTAAAAATAGTGTAAAATCATGATAAAAAAGGGAAAAAAAGCAAAAGTGTAAAAATGTAACTAACTGATTTTTAGATCTATGTATTTTTTTAAATTTCTATAAAACTTGGTGTTATTACTGGCAGTCAAGAGGCCACGGGTTCGAATCCCGTATTCTCCACAAAAAAAAGCTTTAAACACTGATGTTTAGAGCTTTTTTTGTTTGTGATTTTGTAGTCTTCCCCAAAAACAGAAACGAATATAAATATAGTTTTTAACTTTGGGAAATATGAAACAGAGCAAATTTACAGAGGTTCAGATTGTGAAGATCTTATCTGAACAAAATCAAGGAAAAACGGTAAACGAGATTTGCCGAGATTACGGTATCAGCCAACCTACTTTTTACAAATGGAAAAGTAAATACGGTGGTATGGATACGCACCAACTGGCACAACTCAAAGAGTTTGAGAAACAGCTGTCACAATATAAAAAAATTGTCGCAGAACTAACTTTGGAGAACACTGTTTTAAAAGATGTTATAGAAAAAAAGCTTTAACGCCTTCCGAAAAGCGAGAAATGGTAGTATATGCCAAAGAAACCCACAAGATAAGCATAAGGAAGGCATGCGGTTGTTTCGGGCTGAGTTATTCGGTTATGTACTATAAAAAGAGGATTGATTCTCAAGATGATCTCATCCGTGAAGAACTTCGGTTGTTGGCAATACAAGAACATACTTGGGGATTTTGGACAATGCGTTATCGCTTGAAAAACATGGGATTTTGGTGGAATCATAAACGGATTTACAGAATCTACACTTCGATGAATCTAAATTTAAGAAGCAAGAGAAAGAAAAGGCTTCCTGCAAGAGTGAAAGAGCCGCTTCTGCGTCCGATCTATCCAAATGTAACATGGAGTATGGATTTCATGCATGACACTTTGGAAAACGGCAAAAGCGTGAGAAGTTTGAACATTATAGATGATTTTAACAGAGAAATTTTACAAATAAGTATTGATACGAGTTTGCCTTCTGCAAAAGTAATTACCAAGCTGGAAGAACTCATCGAATGGCGAGGGAAACCGGACAAAATACGAGTGGATAACGGACCGGAATTTATTTCAGAAAAATTAAAAACTTGGTGTCAATATCACGAAATTGAGTTGCATTTTATCCAACCGGGAAAACCTACTCAAAACTCTCTTATTGAGCGGTTTAATAGAACATTTAGAACAGAGTTTTTGGATGTATATTTGTTTGAAAGCGTGAAACAAATGAGAAATTACGCAGAAATATGGATGTGGAAATACAACAACGAAAGACCACACAGTGCATTGCAATATCTCACACCGAGGGATTTTTTATTGAAATATGGAAAAATCAGCCACACTAATCCAGCAGATTTTCCCACATTTCAACAAAATTATTCAACACCAACAACAGAAATATTAAATAAAATCTCTACTTTTGAGTGTTACTAAGAATGGGAAGATTACAATTTAATTTTCTGAGCTGCAATTGTATGGGCGATTTCAATTTCTAACTTTTAATCGAGAAGTTTTGGCTTACCATAATATTACCCAATAAATAATTATTCTTTCTCTTTCATTAAAAGCAATACCTCGTGAATATCCATGTCTAACAGGATCTGGCATATAAGATTTTGGAGGATCTAGTTTTGGTGACCATGTTGCTGTATCACTGAACTGCGAATCTATAATTATGAATTTGAAATTTCTATCCAAATGACTTCGGGTATCGGCTATTTGATCCTGAGAACTAAATCCGCCATAATAACCCTGCCAAAAATTTGGAATTACCTTATATTTATCTGTACAATTTTTATATATTTTACTAATATAATTTTTTAATGGTTCGGAATAAATATAATCAGAATTATTTTCCATAGAATTAGAAATATTTGATAAATCATTTTTATTTATAAAATCATTTAAAACAACAATACAACTATCATTATCTATATATATATTTTTGTTTTTATATTCGTTTAATACCTTGTTAATTCGTTTATCTGCATCTGAATCAAACAAAGTTAAACTCATATCCATTGTATTGTAGTATGCTGAAGTATCTTTTATTACTACATATTTCTCAAAAACATCATTGTTAGGAAAATGTGACGTCAATTTTTCTCCTAAATAGGAACGACCGAATTGTAAATCCTTATCGTCACTTAAGCTCCTTTTAAAACAAGAACTTAAAAATAAGATCATTATTAAAACACATAATATGACAATTTTTTGTATTCGCATGATTTTGTGAAATTTTATTTTTTAAAGAGAAATGGCCAAATAGCCTTTATTATTTGTAAACCAAATGCATCTGAACCATTACCAGCAGCACCTAATATTCCTCCTTGTAGAGATGCTCTATTCATTGAAGAATTAAAACTAGTTCCATAGGCTCTTGTTTCTGTATAATTTGAAATCGTTCCAGTTAAACCCCAACCATTGTTTATTTTTGTATTACCTGCAAATAATCTTATGTTAGCTGTGCCAATGGGGCGTGAAAAAATTGAAGATGACACTGCATCTCTACTGCCATAGGTATGTGTAATCTTAAGGTCTATAAATTCTCTTGATAAATCAGTATATTGCGTTTCTTTAACATTATCTCTAATTGCTAATTCATAAGGTTTGCCCATTTCTACAATGGTATATTGCCCTTTAGGGCCAGCTCCTGTTACGGAGTAATATCCTGCAAATTGTCTATCTCCATTTTGGTTAAGGTTAAAATGCTGATAAGCTCCTTTTTGAGCATCCCACCAATATTCCCCTGTACTGTCTTTAAAAAACGATAGCCCTTTTATTGGAGGTTCTACATTACCCGCGGCCATCACATCATTCAATCCAGCTACTCTTCATAACAACTTAATTGATAAGAATATATTTCCAAATTCTCTTCCAATTTCTCATTTAAAAAAGGTTTTAATTTTTCAATCTGTGAAATCGTAAGATCATATGGATCATATATTTCGTTTGGGTAATCATCTTCATTTAAAACTAAATCATCTAAAACTTCTAAAATTTTCTCTGCTGCAATATTAAGAATATACTCTTTATTAAGTTTTTCATCAGTATTATTAAACTCTTCTATTACTCTTACTAATGTCATATTTAATAGGTTTCTTGTTGATATTGATATGTTGGATTAACTTGATACATCATTATTGGTGTCATAAACATCGGAGTTAGTCTACTTGCTGCCCAGTCTAAAATTTTCAAGCCTCCATAAATAATTCCTGCCCCAACACCTACTTTTATGATGGGATCAATTCTCCTTCCTGGAACTGGTGGTTTATATATTTCACCCGTTTCGGGTCTCGCTGATCCTTGATGCTTTCCATTCTTGTTATAGATTTCAACATCTCCGTGTTGTTTATCCCATTCCAAAATTTTCCCATCCGGATTTCTCCATCTTGTTCTGTTTGGATCTTTAGATTTCACTTTTTCAGCATCAGGAAATCCTGGTAATTTTTTAGGTGCTGGTTTATGTCCTCTTGTATCTCGACCTTTTCCTGGATCTTCTCCTTCATCACTGTCATTTAAAAGGCTTTCATTCCCGATTTCATGCAACGTGTGATTCAATCCAGCTCTACTATAACTTTGTAACCAAGAAAGGATTTGGTTGAAGCTTTCCATATTGCTGGGGTTATGGTTATTACCTCCGCTAGAGCCAGTATCATCGGCTAGAGAGTAGGTTTTATAAGTGGGTCCTTTTTCTTCAAACATTATACCTACTGATCTGTCTTTTAAGGCATAAAACAAATCTACGGCTTCTTGGCCTTCATAAGTTTGCCCTGCATTATATACTTTTGGCGATCTCCCGTCGGGGTCTATATACCTTATCGGATTATTAAACGCATAATTGTATGGGCTGTGGCGACGCATTTGCTCCGCCAATGGAGACGCTCGAAACAGCATTGTTGACATTTTATTTTGGTTTTTTTTCAGGATTTTGTGGCGTGTTGAAAACTGAATAAATGACGACTTTGTTTTCTTCTATTTCAAAAATTACCAAGTATGGAAATTTTCTGATATAAGCTTCTCGATAATCATTTTTCTTGATTTGAAAAAGCTTTGGGTTTTCACAAATTCGGTCTAAATATTTATCTAATTGTTTTAAAAATTTTTCGCCTAATCCCGATTGTTTATGCTCGTAATACAAATAAGCTTCTGTGATTTCCCAGTCTGCTTCTTCTACAATTTCTAATTCATAAATCATTTTACTTTAGCTCTTGCTCTGTCTTTAACTTCTTCCCAAGAATAAGATTTGGATTTTCCTGTTAAATGTTTTTCCTTTCTTTTGTCTAATTCTTCGTAGAAAGATTCCGGAACATTTGGTTCTGTTTCTTCTTCGGTTGTTATGATTGCATTGATAATTCTTAAGATCCTTTCGTCTGCGTGGTCAATAAATTCGTGGATTTTTTTTCTGATTTCAAGTGTGGTTTCCATTTTTTTCTTTTTACTATTTTCAAAGATACTAAACTAATTTCTAATCTCGTCTAATGCCTGAAATGACTTTCTATAATATAATTTTCTTTGTTCTTGCCATATGATACAATCGTGCGGCAGCGGAGGGGGGACTTTAGCTAACTACAACCTTTCAACAAAGAGCAAATACCAAAAAATATAATAAATATAGTCATAATAATTCCACTAATATTTTGACTTTTAGAGTAAAAACTTGTATCACAAACAGATTTTTCATATAACCACTTATTTCTAATTAATATAAATAAAACGAAGCCAAAAAGTATAATTAACAAACTAAATATCAGATTCATATGTTATTTTTTATTATTAGAGTTGTCATACCATTTTTCAAGTAATATTACCTTCAAACCTACATTTTGTTTAAAAATCTCTTTTCCCAAAGTATTAAATCCAGGTACTTTAGAAGATAGATGTCCTGTCTCAATATTTACTGTTTGAAAACCAATAATTTTATTCATTTCAGCAAAATTTCCATTTAAATAAGCATCTGATAAACTAATAATAGCACCACCTGTAGAAATCATATTTCCAATACCAGCAAGTGGAACTCCAACCTTGGCACCAATACCAGTCATAGTAAGTCCATATCCTCCCAAAGTAATTCCATCTCCAATATTAGTGAAAAATCCTCCACGCTGCGCAAAGTCTCCCGACTTTGAGCCCAATGTATCAGTCGTCATAATTATTATATTTCCAAAATTCGTTTGTCTTCGTTACATTCACAACCGGATTATCTGCTACCAAAGATAGAATTTATTTTCTGTATTTGCATTAAGGTAAAGCTACAAGATTTGTTATTTTGATTGCTCAAAGTCGGGAGACTTTGCGCAGCGGGGATTTATTTTAAGTTTTGCACAAATATTTAAAAATTCTTTTCTGTTCAAATTTTCAATAATTTCATCAGTCTTTTTATTTATGACAAAATATTTTCTAATAGTATCATTCTGTGGAATTTGTATAGCTACAATATAATCTCCTGTATTTTTTGCTTCAATAACAGTTGCAGGTATTTTTATATCTTCAAAAACATTCTTGTCAAAAGATTTATAAACAATTGCACCATCTGGAAAACCTATATCTTTGGCTTCATATTCTGGTAGAAAGTAATATCCATCTCCTAAATCCTCATCATAGTCCCAATATTCATAACCCAACCAAAATATAAAAATCGTTATTCCTAAAATTATCATTTTTTTTTTCATTTGAATTTTATTTGAGGGTATTGATAGTGTATCATATAATCCACACCTTGTAATCGAGGTATGTTATTTGGCCAAGGAAGAGACGGTTTGCCATACCAATTCATGAAATTTCGTATTACATCTTTAACGGAAGTATTTGATCGATAATCATAGTGATATTTTTGATCTATGACAGAAGCTGTCCTTTCTCCCGTTCTCACAAATGAAGTTCCACCATAAGTAGATGCTGTTTCATATGGTAAATCTACAAAAGCATTATGAGTATCTATGCTGAATGTTTTTCCTACTGGTGTATTCAAAGGCATTTCCAATCCCGACCAATTTATTAATGAATTGTCCACCCAAATGTCAGCTCCTTTTCCCATTAACCACCAATTATCAGCTTCATTTTTTTGTAATATACCATCTCCATTTAAATCCCAAGGTTGCTTTTCTTGAACAGAATTTTTTCCTGGAGGATCTCCCGGTCCAGTCATTTCATGCATCACATCATTCAACCCAGCTCTACTATAGCTTTGTAGCCAAGAAAGGGTTTGGTTGAAGCTTTCCATATTGATGGGGTTATGGTTATTACCTCCGCTAGAGCCAGTATCATCGGCTAGAGAGTAGGTTTTATAAGTGGGTCCTTTTTCTTCAAACATTATACCGACTGATCTGTCTTTTAAGGCATAAAACAAATCTACGGCTTCTTGGCCTTCATAAGTTTGCCCTGCATTATATACTTTCGGCGATCTCCCGCTGCGCAAAGTCTCCCGACTTTGCACCAATATTTCAGTCCTCATAATTATTATATTTCCAAAATTCGTTCGTCTTCGTTACATTCACAACCGGATTATCTGCTACCAAAGATAGAATTTATTTTCTGTATTTGAATTAAGGTAAAGCTACAAGATTTGTAATGCTGATGGCGCAAAGTCAGGAGACTTTGCGTAGCAGGGGGTACATGCAAGATGTTGGCAATAGCTTGGGCTTCTAACTTAATGTATTACTTCTATCATTATCCAAATACTGATTATCAATAAAAGGATAATTCCTACCAAAACCCCAAAACTTATCCTAGCCCATTTTCTTTTTACTGCAGTCGGCTCTTTTTCAAATTTTTTAAAATAAGTTAGGTATTTGTCTTTTTGAATTACTGAAAACCAAACCAATAACCCAAAAGGAATTACAAACAAAAAAACAATTTCCGGTTGGAATTTTTCATCTTTTACTTTACAATACATTAAATAAAAAATAAAAAATTGCATTGCAGGTAATAAAGAAAGCAACAGAATTATCCTCCCTGAGGTTACATCTGGTATTCCAAGAAGAAAAATATTAGATTTCTTAATCTTATCATAAATCACAAAATGCAAAATATTAATGTAATAAATTAATTTTCTCATAACTATTGCTATCTACGAACTTCATCAATAATTGCTTCACCTGCGACTTGCCCCAACATTCCGCCACCAATTCCGCCTATTAACCCTCCAATAATAGCACCAAGAACAGCTCCAACACCTCCGAACTGTATATCTTAAATTCTAAATAAAAATTGTACGATTTTTTGGTGGCAGCATAGAGCTTTAATTTAAACAAAGTCTAAAGCGCGAAATTTAATCCTAAAAATTTTATTGCCCTAGTATAAATTCTTATTTTTACAAAAATTTAAATTTATTTGTTACTAGAAAGCCCAATGACGGTTATTTTAGAAACAAAGAACGCTAATACAAAAAAATTCTTTATATGAAAAAGATTCAGATGGTCGATTTGCAAACGCAATATTTCAAAATTAAAAATGAAATTGACAATGCGGTGCTTAATGTTTTGGAATCTTCAGCATACATCAACGGGCCAGAAGTAAAAACTTTTCAATCCGAGTTAGAACAATATTTAGATGTAAAACATGCAATCCCTTGTGCCAACGGAACCGATGCCTTACAAATTGCTTTGATGGCTTTGGATCTGAAAGAAGGCGATGAAGTCATCACTGCAGATTTTACATTTGCTGCAACGGTAGAGGTCATTCAGCTCTTGAAATTAAAATCCGTTTTGGTCGATGTCGATTATAACACCTTTACCATCGATACAGAAAAACTTAGAGCTGCAATTACACCAAAAACCAAAGCCATCATACCGGTACATTTGTTCGGACAATGTGCAAATATGGAAGAAGTGATGAAAATTGCTAATGAGCACAACCTCTATGTCATCGAGGACAATGCACAAGCCATAGGTGCCGACTATACCTTTGCCGATGGATCTACAAAAAAATCCGGAACCATGGGAACTATTGGGACGACTTCTTTTTTCCCATCAAAAAATTTGGGATGCTATGGAGATGGTGGCGCCATTTTTACCAACGGCGATGCCTTGGCTCACAAACTTCGTGGGATTGTCAACCACGGTATGTACCAGAGATACTACCACGATGAGGTGGGCGTAAACTCCAGATTGGACTCTGTACAGGCTGCCATTCTTAGAAAAAAATTACCACAATTGGACGGTTATAACGAGGCACGAAGAAAAGCAGCCGACTTCTATGACGAAGCTTTTGCCAATCACCCACAGATTCTTACACCCCAAAGAGCAGAAAACTCAACTCATGTTTTCCACCAATATACTTTGAGGGTTTTGAACGGAAAAAGAAACGAGTTGCAACAGTTTTTAGCCGAAAAAGAAATTCCAGCCATGATCTATTATCCCGTTGCTCTTAGAAAACAAAAAGCCTATTTCCAAGAAAGTAACGATGCCGATTTTGTGAATACCGATAAGCTTTTGAACGAGGTAATCTCCCTTCCAATGCATACCGAATTGGACGAAGAGCAACTGAAATTCATCACGGATGCCGTTTTAGAATTCATGAATTAATACAAAATACCATACTACAACCTTATCTGAAATTCATTTTTGGATAAGGTTTTTAACTTTAATTTAATAAAAACATAATGACCATTCTTGTAACAGGAGGATTAGGATACATTGGCTCTCATACCGTTGTGGAATTGCTAAACAATGGATTTGAAGTTGTAATCGTTGACGATCTGTCCAATTCTGAAAAATTTATTTTACAAAATATCGAAGAAGTAGCCGGTAAAAAACCTATTTTTTATCCGTTTGACCTTAGAAAAAAAGAATTGCTTTCTCAGGTTTTTGATGCCCACAACATCCAAGGATGCATCAATTTTGCAGCGTATAAAGCAGTAGGAGAGAGCCAGGAGAAACCTTTGGATTATTATGAGAATAATCTCTTCATCCTTATCAACATCTTGCAAGAGTTTAAGACCAGAGGGATTTCCAATTTTATTTTCAGCTCTTCGTGCACCGTGTATGGACAAGCCGATGAAATGCCTATTGATGAGAACACTCCACTGAAAATGCCAGAATCGGTTTATGGAAAAACCAAACAAATGGGCGAAGAAATTCTCTTGGATTTTGCAAAAGCCTACCAAAGAAAAATTGCTTTGTTAAGATACTTCAATCCTATTGGTGCGCATCCAACAGCCAAGTTGGGCGAGTTGCCTTTGGGGATCCCAAACAATTTAGTACCTTTTGTTACCCAAACGGCAGCAGGAATCAGAAAAGAATTGAGCGTTTTTGGAGACGATTATCCAACTCCGGACGGTACAGCCATTCGTGATTATATCTATGTGGTCGATTTGGCGAAAGCTCATGTTGCTGCACTTAAAAAATTAATAGACGAGAAAGAAGACACCGTTTTGGATATTTATAACCTTGGAACAGGGAAAGGATCGTCGGTCTTGGAAGTGGTACAAGCGTTTGAAAAAGCCAATACTGTAGCCGTTCCGTACAAAATTTGTGATCGCAGAGCCGGTGATATCACTGTGGCTTATGCCAATGCAGATAAAGCCGAAAAAGAATTGGGTTGGAAAGCCGATACTTCTTTGGAAGAAGCCTTGAAAACCACTTGGCAATGGCAAAAATACTTGGAATCCAGAAACTAAAATTATTCGTAAAATAATGAGAAATAAAACTGTTGTAGTATAGTTGTTTGTGAAAAATAATTAGAATCAACAGTTTTTTTTAATCTCAGCCTCAACCTTAACCTTAACCTTAACCTCAACCTTAAATGTCAGGATACAAAATACAAAGCAAACCCTTTATCGTTCCGACTACAGACGGTAAATTGATCGAAGAACATTGGGGAAATTCTACAAGAAACTCCAACATCTCTATTGCCAGAATGGTAGCTCCCGCATTGTGGTCAGAACCGGCTCAGACACCGGAGTTTGACGAGTTCACCTTAATTGTGAAAGGGAAAAAACAATTTGAAATTAACGGTCATGTTGTCGTTTTGGAAGCAGGGCAGAGCATCTTGGTAGAGAAAGGTGCAACGGTGAAGTACAGCAATCCTTTTGATGAACCTTGCGAATATGTTTCCGTTTGTTTACCTGCTTTTTCTTTGGACTTGGTGCATAGAGAAGGGTAGTTTTAAGGTAAAAAATTCTCTATTTTCTCTGCAAAAGCAATGATGTGTCCATCGCAATCGGCAAAGTAACAGGCACGGTCTCCCCAATCTCGGTCTTGGATTTCGCTTATCAGAATTGCTCCTAGATCCAGGGCATTATGAAATTCCACTTCAATATTTTCTACTAGAAAATAGAGTTCACATCGTGGTATTCCGTTTCCTAAACTGGGATGTTGTATTTTTTCGGATAGGATTTTTGCAATGGAATCGTTGGGCATAATTCCGAGTTTGAAATGATCCGAAAGGTTGAACTCTGTCATTCCAGGTACATTCAAATCAGGATTTTTCCTGAAGAGTTGGGTGTAAAAGTCCGTACTTTTCTGTTGGTCTTTTACATAGAGAATGGTTTCTATCGTTTTAATCTTCATCATAATGTCCAATTTATTTTAACTGCTGAGATCGTTTCTAGTTCAAGTCTTGTTTCCGTCAGGATTTTAAAATTATTTTTAACATAGAAATTCAACGGCGATTTGTACTTCTCACCATTGGTTTTGGTATAATTTTCAGAGTCAATTACCCATCCGTTTAGTATTTTTTCTTCAGATTTCAAGCGGTTTAGCAATTGGGTGCCTATCCCTTTTTTTTGAAGTTCAGAAGATACAATGATCGCAAACCATTTTTCATGCGCTCTGATAAAAGTAAAAGCCCAAGCCCTTATTTTATGATCTGAATTTAGCAAAATATAATGTTCAGGTTCTGTAAGGTTGTTCAGATAGTTTTCAAAATCGGTTAACGATTGGTATTTGAGATTTTCAGGATATTCATGATTCCATAAATTCAAAATTTCTAATTTTTGATTTATGCTTAAGTTATTTAATTTGTTAATTTTCATGGGCTAGTAGATTGGGTTCAAAAGTTATCTATCCCAAAAAAGGCAAAAATCGGTATTCATTGTTTTCCCAAACGGCAAATATGTGTTGCAGTCCGTTGCTCAGGATTATTTCTTGGGCTCCAATTACCGAATTGTATCGAGCAATTTGTTCAAAAGTTTTTTCCGTTAATTTTACTCCTGGAGCTTTGCATTCGATTAGGATTTTAGGCATCGTTTTTTCGGTTACTAAAAGGTCTATTCTTTTGGTAAGTCCATGAATTTCAATTTTTTTCTCCGCAATCAATGCCGATGTAGCATAGCCTTTTTCATTCAGAAAATACTGTATCCAATGTTGCCTTACCCATTCTTCCGGAGTGAGTAAAAGCCAAGATTTTCGTGGTAAATCATAAATAAAAAAATTATCTTTGTCTTTCTTGAACTTAAAATCGTAGGTTTTAGTAAAATTTAGCCTCGGCAATTCCATACTTTATGAAAGATTTAGATTTAATTCTCAAAAATATTAAAAATAAAGAACTTCAGCCGGTTTATTTTTTTCATGGCGAAGAAGCTTTTTATATCGATATGGCCGTAAAGTCTTTGGAAAACGATGTCCTGACCGAAGATGAAAAAGCCTTTAACCAAACCGTCGTGTACGGAAAAGATACCAACTATCTCGAAGTACTTTCGTTGGCGAGGCAGTTTCCGATGATGGGTGATAAAATGCTGATCATTGTCAAAGAAGCCCAAGATCTAAAGTTGGGTGAAGAGGAAACCAAAGCTTTAATAACCTATTTGGAAAATCCTGTGGAAACCACCATTTTGGTATTTGCCCATAAAAATAAGACTTTGGATGGTAAAAAAAGAAAACTGAACGAGGTTTTGAAATCCAAAAAATATGTATTTCTAAGCGAGAAAATGAGGGATTATGAAGTGCCCAAATTTATACAGCAACAAATACAAAAGCTGAAAATAAATGCAGCGCCGAATATCTCTTTTCTTTTGGCGGAATACTTAGGAACTGATCTTTCCAGGATACAAAATGAACTTTCTAAACTTCAGTTGATCCTTGCTGAAAATGAAGTTCTCAGTGAAAAATTGGTTGAAAAGCACATCGGAATTTCAAAAGAATTTAATGTTTTCGAATTGCAAAAAGCTGTTGGGCAAAAAGACAGAAACAAAGCCATGAAAATCGTATATTACATGGGGAAAAATCCTAAAAACAATCCCATTGTGATGACCATTGGCCGATTGTACGAATTTTTTACCAATGTTTTGCTCTATCAAACCATTTCGACTTTGCCACCAGCAGAAATTGCAAAGGAACTAAAAGTTCATCCGTTTTTTGTGAAAGATTATGCCGAAGCGGCTCGTTTTTATCCCATGAAACTGACCACTAAAATCATTTCTATTCTTAGGGAAACGGATCTCAAAAGCAAAGGATTGGGAGCCAACCAAACAGCAGATTCGGAATTGTTGACCGAGTTGGTCTATAAAATACTGAATGTACAAGCACTGAAAATTAAAACATAAAAGATGATCAATAAACTAAAAACTTTTTTATTCGACTCCAACAAAACCAGGTACGAAAAGCTGGTTAGAAGGAGGAAAAATAAGATAATTACCAAAAATTTAATCCGGGATTTTTTATTAATCGTCTTGGGTATTTTTTCGGCATCTTTTGGTTTCAAAGGATTCCTACTTACCAATAGACTTATTGATGGTGGAGCTACAGGGATATCTCTTCTTCTGACTTCGACCACAGGGTTGCCTTTGTATTTGTACATTATTTTGGTCAATGTCCCCTTTATTATTTTGGGTTTCAAAGTTTTGGGTAGGGATTTTGTTTTTAGAACCATTTTGGCGATTTTAGGTTTGGCTTTGGTATTGGCTTTCGTCGAATTTCCTAATGTTACCGACGAGAAAATATTGGTTCCTATTTTTGGCGGATTCTTTTTGGGAACAGGTGTAGGTTTAGCCATTAGGGGAGGAGCTGTTTTGGATGGTACGGAAATTTTGGCCATCTATCTCAGTAAAAAAATTGGATTTACCATCGGAGATATTGTTGTGATTATCAATGTGATGATTTTTTCAGTTGCTGCCTATTTGTTAGGGATAGAAGTGGCTCTTTATTCCATGCTGACCTATCTGGCTGCCTCCAAGTCCATCGATTATGTGGTGGAAGGTTTGGAAGAATATATCGGAGTAACCATAATTTCCAATAGAAACCCAGAAATAAAAACGATGATTGCCGATATCATGGGAAGAGGGTATACCGTATATCAAGGCAAAAAAGGCTTCGGAAAAAGAGGGGTGAATAACGATGTAGAAATTATCTATACCGTGATTACTCGTTTGGAAATGAGTAAGTTGAATTCTGAAATCGAAAAGATAACCTCCGATGCATTTGTCGTAATGTCCGGGGTGAAAGATACCCGTGGCGGAATGATTAAAGAAAGACGATTGAAATAAATGAATTGCTACAACATGTCTTTTTTTGTAAAAAGACACGGGTTCATTGATAAAATTCATCATTCAAAATGGATATTTCCCAAAATATTTTACGATTTTTGACCTCTAAATTTGAAAATATAAATTTTATAAAAAATATCAAACTTTTATGGAGCAAAATATACTCGATTGCGTAATCGTAGGATCCGGACCATCCGGTTATACCGCAGCAATATATGCAGCAAGAGCTGATCTGAAACCAGAATTGTACACAGGTCTAGAGCCTGGCGGACAGTTGACCACCACAACGGAAGTCGACAACTTCCCGGGCTATCCACAAGGAATTACAGGACCGGAAATGATGATGGATCTGCAAAAACAAGCTGAAAGATTTGATACCAAAGTTCATTACGAAATGATTACCAAAGCCGAGTTTTCTAAAGAAGTTGGGGGTATTCATAAATTATGGGCAGGAAATAAAGAAATACACGCCAAAACAGTAATCGTTTCTACAGGGGCTACAGCTCGTTATTTGGGCCTGGACGATGAAAAAAAATATTCAGGAGGTGGCGTTTCGGCCTGTGCCACTTGTGACGGTTTCTTTTACAGAGGCAAAGAAGTAATCGTAGTAGGTGCCGGTGATACCGCAGCCGAAGAAGCTACATATCTTGCAAATCTTTGCTCAAAAGTTACCATGTTGGTCAGAAAAGATCACTTCCGCGCATCCAAAGCAATGGTGCACCGTGTGGAAAATACGCCCAATATTGAGGTAAAATTTAACCACGAATTAATCGGAATTGAAGGCGAAAATTCTTTGGTTGAAAGGGCTGTTGTTATTAATAATCAGACGCAAGAAACCTCTAAAATTGATGTTCATGGTATTTTTATTGCCATTGGGCACAAACCGAATACTGAGGTTTTCCAAGGACAGATTAATTTGGACGAAAATGGATACATCATTACCGAAGGCAAGTCTTCTAAAACCAATTTGCCAGGAGTTTTTGCAGCAGGTGATGTTCAGGATCACATCTACAGACAAGCGATTACTGCGGCTGGATCCGGATGTATGGCAGCAATAGATGCCGAAAGATATCTAGGAGAATTAAAATAAATAATCATAATTTAGGGGTTGAATTTCAATCCCTATTTTTTTACTTTTTTATGCTGAAGAATTTATTCTATATTTTTATCGGTGGCGGAGTTGGGAGCATCTTTCGTTTCCTGATTTCTAATTATACCCAAAGGTTGTGGAACATCAATCTATTTCCGATGGGGACTTTTATGGTAAATATCTTGGGATGCTTTGCTATAGGCTTGCTTTCTGGTTATTTTTTGAAAGTGGATAATCAGCTAAAATTTTTACTGATCACTGGATTTTGTGGTGGCTTTACAACTTTTTCTACTTTTTCAGCAGAAATGTATTCTCTTTTTCAAAATCAAAACTTTGGAATCATGTTTCTTTATGCATTGTTAAGTATGCTTTTGGGCGGCTTGGCCGTTTGGTTGGGATTTCTAATCGTGTCAAAGTAAATTTTTAGTACTGAAAATAAGGTTCTTAAAAAAAAAGTTAAAAAAAGTTAAAAGAAAATTTGGTGGATATGCAAAGCCTTTCTATATTTGCACCACTGAAAACAACGAGATACTCGGAGTTTAAGGAGAGTTGGCAGAGTGGTCGATTGCGGCAGTCTTGAAAACTGTTGACTGTAACAGGTCCGGGGGTTCGAATCCCTCACTCTCCGCAAAAAAAGCTTTCAAGTCTGAAAGCTTTTTTTTTTACTATATTCCTAAAAATAAATCCCAATCTTACGATCGGGATTTATTTGTTTTTAAGCTTTGAAAAGCTTTCCTATAATTTCACCAATTTTATAATAATCGTCGTGGTTGCTAACGAATTTGTTTTCCGCAAAAGAGCTGTTGTCGTTGTACGGATAGATGAGAAGATAGTTTTTGTCCATCAGATATTGGTTCATCATTCTAGGGATATCGTTAACACTCGAAATGTACGATGCCGCTTTGCTTTGTTTCATAAAGGCTATGAATCCTTCATTATTGTTGATGTTTTGGATGATGTTTTCTATGGATTTCCAATCCTCTACAATCGTAAATTCACATTCGATATTTGATTTGTTTAGGATTTTTTTCAAAATCTCAGCTATTTTCTCTGTGGTGATAAAATTCATTTTACTTCCTGAGTTTTTAGCCATGTTCCACAGCCTTACCAATGCGTGGTAAAAACCACTGTCGTGTTGACTTTTTGGCGGGATAATAACCGCATATTTTTTGATCGTAGCCATGGGTTGTGCAGCATGATAAATGAAAATATTGGTGTTGTTTTCATTGATCTTACTGTTGTAAAGGTTGTAGATGAAAGTCGGAGAGAATCCTTTCTTGGTCTCCAGTCCAAAGATTACATCACTCACTTTTAGCTCTTTGATCACATTGTTAATGGCTTTCATCACTTCATTATCGTATCGTTTTAGCGATTGCATTTTGATGTCTGTAGAGGCGGCAATATTAACGGCTGAACCTAATATTTTATCCGATTTCTTCTCAGAACCTGCAGTTTCGCTATCGTTGATGATGTTTAATGCATGGACCTGGTCTATGTTTAATTTACTTTTCAATGCCAAGGCAAGATTGACCATAGGTTCTACAATCTCCTCTTGGTTTATCGGGAGTAGGATCGATTCTTCCAACTGATAGTCTTCGGTAAGACTTTCTTCACTGTCTTCCAAGACCAGTTTCTCACCGGTAGCTTGGGTTGAAAATGAGGAAAGGGTACAAGAAATTAAGATAAGTACAATGCTGCCATTAAGGACACTTTCATTCAATAAACGGATGGGTTCGCCCAATTCATTTTCCCCAATGATGATGTTATAACCCACCATAACCACAGCTAGGGTAGCGGCAGCATGAGAAACACTCAGACCAAAAATTAAATTCTTTTCTAGTTTTGTAAAATTAAATGTCTTTTGGGTAAAAGCAGCAGCAAGATACTTGGACAATACGGCTACTGAAGTCATTAGTACAATAACTTTGATGGTTTCAAAATCCTTTAAGAATACTTTGAAATCGATAAGCATCCCAACACTGATCAAGAAAAATGGGATGAAGATGGCATTTCCAACAAATTCTACTCTGTTCATCAATGCGGATGTATGCGGGATAAGCTTGTTGAGTGCTAATCCTGCGAAAAAGGCTCCAATAATGGCTTCTAATCCTGCGAGTTCAGCAAGCAGAGCCGCCAGGTAGATCATCACCAAAACAAAAATATATTGTGAAATTTTATCGTTTACTTTTTTGAAAAACCATCTGGAAATAATCGGAAATAAAAATAAAACGATTACGCTAAACAATGAAAAGGATATGATCAATTTGGTCCAAAATGCTGCATTTACTTCACCTTGAGTTATCCCAACTACGATGGCCAGGATCAGTAAGGCCAAGACATCGGTAATCATCGTACCGCCAACAACGATATTTACCACACGGTTTTTTACAAGACCCAGTTTGCCAATGATGGGATAGGAGATAAGGGTGTGGGTGGAAAAAATACTGGCGAAAATAAAAGACGAAAGCATGGTGAAACCCAATACAAAGTGTGCCAATAGAACTCCCAATATCAGTGGGATACTAAAGGTGTACAATCCAAAGGTTATGCTTTTCCATTTGTTTTTTTTGAAATCGCCCATGTCTATTTCCAATCCGGCTAAAAACATGATGTATAAAAGCCCGGTTGTCCCACTCACCACAATGCTGCTGTCTCTAGACAAAACATTGAATCCGTTGGGTCCAATGATGGCACCAGCGATGATAAGACCTAATAAATGTGGAACTTTTATTTTGTTGAGCAAAAGAGGAGCACTTAAGATAATGACCAAAACCAACAGGAATTTTAGGACGGGATCTTCTATTGGAAGGCTTAGGGAATTTATGCTAAGAAATATCATCGTAATTATTTTAATGAACGGTTGAGTTCTACATTAAATTTGGCATTGCATTGGTTATCCAAAGTCACCGTGGCAGTACCTTTTATTTTACTTTTACTGATATCGTTCAGTACCACATTTATTTTCATTCTTCTTTTTGCTGTAGAATCGGTGCTGTAGTCTAAAGTGATTTTTTGATCGTCGTACGAGGCATCAAAAAGTTTAGAGTTTTTGTTGTGTGTGGTTACAGCATACAACTTTAGCGAATCGCTTTTGAAATCCCAATTTTCTATACGGTTGTCGCCAATGGCATATTCTTGACAGTTGGACTCTTCACAAATGGATTTGGCAGTCCATTCTCCGGCAATGTTCTCCGGCCAAATTTTAACAGGAATCGAATCGTTTTTCGCAAAAATTGAATCCCTCATTTTTATTAAAGATTGGTATTCTGCTTCTTTTTGGTTCAGCAGATCTTCTCTTTTGTTAAGTTCGACTTCTCGGTCTTTCAGTTCTTGATCTTTTTCAGGGTTGGTACAAGAATAGAAAACTGCAGTGACCAAAAACAGTCTGAAAATAGGATTGATCTTCATTGTGTTGTATTATATGATTAATTAAAAACGAGCTTAAATCGGTTTGAAATATGTAAGCTTCTAAGGCTTATTTCAAATTTTGTGCATTTCAAAAATACATTATTTTTATTAATTGTTGTAAATATTAGGTTGCCAGAAGGTTAGGATGTTGGATTATAAAAGCAAGAAACCATCGAATGTTGAATAATATTTTGTACATAAAGAAGAAATTAATTCTCAGTAAAACCATTGTATATCAATAATAATGCTTAAATTTGCACCGCTTTTTGTGGGTAAGAATTGAAAAAGCAAAATACAACAAATAACAACTTCCGTATTTTTTAGTCCACAGATTATCAATTCATTAAGAAAGAAGGAATACAAATTTTTTATAAATTATGTCAAAAGAGACAAATTTAGCAGAGGTTTTATTAAACCAAAATGTAGCACCTGAACAATTCGACTGGGATTCTTTTGAGTCTGGTCTAGATGCTGAAGCAAGAAAAGAAAAATCGGATTTGGAAGAAATCTATAACGGATCTCTTAACAATCTAGATGACAATGATGTATTGGTAGGTAAAGTTGTTAGATTAACTGACAAAGAAGCTATCGTAGACATCAACTTCAAGTCTGAAGGTGTAATCTCTTTGAACGAATTCCGTTACAAACCAGACCTAAAAGTAGGTGATGATGTTGAAGTAATGGTGGACAGAAGAGAAGATAAGTCTGGACAATTACAACTTTCTCACAAAAAAGCGAGAACCCTAAAAGCTTGGGATAAAGTAAACGAACTTCACGAAACAGGAGAAGTAGTAAACGGATTTGTTAAATCCAGAACTAAAGGTGGTATGATCGTAGATGTACACGGTATCGAAGCGTTCTTGCCAGGTTCTCAAATCGATGTGAAGCCAATCAAAGATTACGATCAATTTGTTGGTAAAACCATGGAATTCAAAGTGGTTAAAATTAACCCTGAATTTAAAAATGTGGTTGTTTCTCACAAAGCGCTTATCGAAGCAGATATCGAAGATCAGAAAAAAGAAATCATCGCTCAATTGGAAAAAGGTCAAGTTCTTGAAGGAACCGTTAAGAACATCACTTCTTACGGTGTATTCATCGACCTTGGTGGCGTAGACGGATTGATCCACATTACCGATCTTTCTTGGTCTAGAGTAAACCACCCAAGCGAAATCCTAGAAGATGGACAAACTGTAAAAGTAGTTATCTTGGATTTCGACGACGAGAAAACAAGAATCCAATTGGGTATGAAGCAATTAGAAGCTCACCCTTGGGATGCGCTTTCTGCTGACTTGAAAGTTGGAGATAAAGTAAAAGGAAAAGTGGTAGTTCTTGCTGACTATGGTGCTTTCGTAGAAATCGCTCCAGGTGTAGAAGGTCTTATCCATGTTTCTGAAATGTCTTGGAGCACTCACTTGAGATCTGCAGGAGATTTCGTAAAAGTAGGCGACGAGGTAGAAGCTGTAGTTCTTACTTTGGATAGAGAAGAAAGAAAAATCTCTCTAGGTATGAAACAACTTTCTGAAGATCCTTGGAAAAACATCTCCGAAAAATATCCTTTGGGATCTCAGCATGTAGGTACTGTAAGAAACTTCACCAACTTCGGAGTATTCGTAGAGTTAGAAGAAGGTATCGACGGTCTTGTTTACATCTCTGACCTTTCTTGGACTAAGAAAATCAAGCACCCATCTGAGTTCTGTGCAGTAGGTGACAAATTGGATGTAGTTGTACTAGAATTGGATACTGAAGCAAGAAGAATCTCTTTAGGACACAAGCAATTGTCTGAAAATCCTTGGGATAAATTCGAAACCAAATATGCTGAAGGAACTGTACACAACGGTACTGCAGTAGATGTATTCGATAAAGGTGCTGCTGTACAATTCGAAGATGCTGAAGTAGAAGCTTTCTGCCCATCAAGATTGTTAGAAAAAGAAGACGGATCTAAAGTGAAAAAAGGTGAAGAAATCGCTTTCAAAGTAATCGAATTCAACAAAGAATTCAAGAGAGTAGTTGTTTCTCACACAGGTCTTTTCCGTGACGAAGAAAGAAAAAATGTTAAAGAAGCGAGCGCTGCTAAACCGGCTGCAACTTCTGGAGAGGAAAGAACAACTTTAGGAGACATCGACGCTCTAGCTGAGTTGAAAAAGAAAATGGAAGGAGGTAACTAATCCCAATTTCTTAACATAAATGAAGCCATCGAATTTTTCGATGGCTTTTTTGTTGTATCGTGTTTAAAGTATTGATGTTCAGTTTATAACAAATAAAATATAACATTTACTTTAGCTCCAGAAAGCTCCGTTTTTAATGCCTGCATCTTGTTATTTTTATCATCATTTTGAATTTTTAGCTTTCTAGAATTTCTAATTCTATCGTTTTAAAGGCTATTTCAAAACATTCAAAACTTTTTGCAAAGCTTCACCAGAATTGCTACCCTGGTAATTGTTGATGATGATGGAAAAAGTATATCCTTTGTGGATCCCGGCATAGGATTTCGTGTTTTTCATGGTACCGCTCTTCATTTTCATACCGTTGTCATGGGTAGAGAAGCCTTCAAAATAAGCATTGAACCACGGCTGTTTTTGACTGTATAAAAGTGCTTGAACTTCTGCTTTGGAACTCACATAATTCTGTGGCGAAAGTCCGGATCCATCGGCAAAATTGATGGATTTCTCATGAAGTCCTTTGGATTTCCAAAAGTCTTTCATGTAGTCCATTCCGGCTCTGAAGCTGCCTTCGCCTCGTTTTTCTTTGGCCAGTGTTTTTACTAAAGTCTCACCGTAGAGGTTCACGCTTTTTTTCATAAACCAATAGACTATTTTATCCAAAGTCGGTGATGCATAGGTGAAAAAAACATTCTCTTTTGGAAAAACTAAAGTCTTTTCTCCATCTATTCTCATCTGGCTAAGCGATTGTACATTTCCTTGGACTTCAATTCCATTTTCTTGTAAAAAATCTTTAATTTCTTGTGCAAAAGTCAGAGGCGGATTGGGCGTAGCTCCAGAAACGGTTATGCTTTTTCCGGGAAGCGATCCGTTGATATAAGCCACGGTAGAATGTGGCGCGGTAAATATTAGACTTTGATCGCTGCTACCCGCTGTTTTCAGATCGTTCACCCATTTTACCTTTGGCAATTCGATGTTGGTTTTTCTAATTTCCTTTCCAAACATATTGAGGTCAAATTGATTTTCTCTCCAATTGAATCCCCAAACTCCGGCACCGTAATAATTGCCCATATCGTCCCAAGGCCAACCTCCAGGAGTGGTTTGAAAATCAAAATAAGAATCGTCAACCACGATATTTCCAGATATTTTTGTAATATTTTTAGATTTTAAGGCCAAAAGTAATTTTGCTTTAAAATTCTCAGGCAAAAAACCATCGTATCTCCAACTGCCCAAAGTAGGATCGCCGGTGGAAGCCAACCAGAGATTCCCGTTA
This sequence comes from Amniculibacterium sp. G2-70, assembly GCF_014353055.1. Lineage (GTDB taxonomy): Bacteria > Bacteroidota > Bacteroidia > Flavobacteriales > Weeksellaceae > Amniculibacterium > Amniculibacterium aquaticum. The sequence goes on along the minus strand of NZ_CP060698.1, from coordinate 262,682 downwards.
AGTTTTTGCTGATCAATGGACCCGGAAAAAGACGAAGTTGTAGTATAGGTATAGTCCGTTCCAAGACTTTCTAATGCACAAGCTGCTGTAAATATTTTTTGCGTAGAAGCTGTACTCAATCCGATATTGGGTTGGTATTCATATACCACTTTCCCTTGTGGATCAGCAACATATACAGACAGTTGTGCAGCATAGGCTGCCGGACTTTTCATCAACTCTTTTACAGCAATGTCCATTTTTTGTTGAATGTTTTGTGCAGAAAATAGAGCGCTTGTGGCAAAAAATATAAACAGAGTTTTCTTCATTTTAATGATTTAATCGGGAATCGAGTTTAACAAAAATAAGATTTATTCATTGATTTTTTCTTTAATCTGAAAAATAAAATCCGCCATTTCTGACGGATTTTTAGTGATAGTTGTTAATGCATGGCAGATCCAATGTCTATTTTTTCTTTGGATTTACTTTGCCTGATGAGCAACATGAACGGAATGCAAATCAGAAATAATATACCAAGATAGAGAAATACATCCATGTAAGAAAGTACAGCTGCTTGTTTCTGTATCGAGAATTGCAAGGCTTTGTACGCCGATTGCAACGCCACATCAGGGCTCATTCCTTTGGACATAAATCCGGATTTCATCTGCAGAATTCTTTGTTGTACATCCCAATCGTTCACATCCAAATGGTTGGCAAGATTGGCGCTGTATTTAGCACTTTGATTGGCTATAAAAGTGGTAATCAGAGCAATTCCAAAAGAACCTCCCAATTGTCGCATCATTCCTGTAAAAGCAGCTCCTTGTCCAATTTCTTTTCCTTTCAAGGTGCTTAGCGAAAGCGTGGTAATTGGGATGAAAAGTAAGCTGAGTCCCAAACCACGGACGATCAGCATCCAGAAAAAATCACCCTCGCCGGTATCTGGTGTCAGGAGTTTGTATCCCCAGAAACTGTATATAAAAAAAATAAAGAATCCTATAGAAACCAAATACTGTTGCTTGACTCCCTTAGAAATTAACTTACCAATAAAAGGCATCATAATGGCTGTGGCGATGGCAGAAGGAATCATAAGTGCACCCGCCTGTAGTGCTGTCCACCCCAAGACTCCTTGAGTATAAATTGGGATGATGAAAGTAGATCCGTACAAACCAAAACCAAGAATGAAAGACAAGACAGTACCTATTCTTAAATTTCCATTTTTCAGCACTCTGAGTTCTACAATGGGGTGAGCATAGGTGAGCTCTCGCCAAAGGAAAAGAACAAAACCTAAAACTGCGGTAGAGGTGAAAAATACAATACTATTGCTATCAAACCAATCGTCTTCATGACCTCTTTCCAAGATGTATTGTAGAGAACCTACAAAAACCGCAAGAAGAAAAATCCCAAGCCAATCGACTTCTTTGGTTGATTTTTTTTCTTCAAATTTCGGACTTCTTACAAACTGCAAGGTGAGAATTGTCGCAGCAATTCCTACCGGAATGTTGATGTAGAAAATATGAGGCCACGAAAAATTATCTACAATATAACCTCCCAATGGCGGCCCCAAAGTTGGACCAATAATAACTCCCAATCCGTAGATGGCCTGTGCCATACCCAATTTTTCTCGGGGATAAGATTCGGTAATGATGGTCTGTGAGGTTACCAATAAAGCTCCGCCGCCAATCCCTTGTAGTAGGCGGAAGAACACCAATTCCCAAATGCTTGTTGCATTGCCACAAAGAAATGAGAAAACGGTAAAAATAATGATGGATGCTGCAAAATAATTTCTCCTACCAAATTGTTGGGATAGCCAACTGGTCATGGGAACGATAATGACATTACCGATGGCATAAGCCGTAATGACCCAACCAATTTCCGACAACGAGGCGCCTAAATTTCCTTTCATTTCGTTCAGGGCAACATTTACAATGGTGGTGTCCACAATCTCCAGCAATGCACAGAGAATAGCGGTTATGGTAATGATGACCCTTCGGAAACCGTATTCGACTAAACTGTCTTGTTCCATGTTGTTGAATGCTGATTATTTGTAAAATGCAACTTCTGCAGTAACATTCATCCCGGCTCGTAGTTTTTTAGCCGTATTTTTATCTAAATTTTTAAAATCAATTCGTACAGGTACTCTTTGTACTACTTTTACAAAGTTACCACTGGCATTATCCGGAGGTAAAATCGAGAATGAAGAGCCTGTTGCTGGGGATAGTGATGTAATTTCGCCCTCCAATTTCAGATCCGGGAAAGCATCTACCGTGATGTTTGCTTTTTGTCCAGCCTGCATTTTTGTCAATTGAGTTTCTTTGAAATTGGCAATGACCCAAATGCTATTGTCCCTTACCAAGCTGAAAAGCTGCGCACCTGCTTGTACAAATTGTCCATTTTGTGTGGGTACTTTGGCAACAAAACCATCTTCTGGAGCCGTAATAACCGTGTAGGAAAGGTTAAGTTTGGCATTTTCTAAATCTACTTTTCGTTGATTGGCCATGGCTTTTGCCGATCCAATTTGTTGCTGAGAAACCTGTGTCTGTGCCGATGCCGTATGAGTCTGTTGCTCTGCTTGTTTTTTTTGTTCAACCAAAATTTTCAATTGCTTATCGGCTGTTTGTTTTGCCGCCAAGACTTGTTCGTATTGTTGTTGGGTGATGGAGTGATCTTTTATTAAATTCTCATATCTTTTCAGATCCTGACTGGTCTTCCAAACATTGACTTTTGCAGCATCTATTTGGGCATTCATCGTGGCTACAGCTGCATCAGCCGTGTGGATGTTTTCGGATGTAGCATTTGAGCTTATTTCGGAAACAGCAATGTTAGAATTGGCTGTTTGCAAGGCTGCTTCAGCTTGTTGAACCAGTATTTTTTGATCTCTATTGTCCAAAATAACCAAAGTATCGCCCTTTTTTACAAACTGATTGTCATGAACTTTAACAGCAGACACATATCCGGAAATCCTAGAAATTACGGGAGCCATATTGCTCGCCAATTGGGCATCATCGGTTTTTTCATGTTTCTGACCGTATTGATATTCTTTGTATCCATATATCCCACCACCAAGGATTAATGTTCCAAGAATTATTGGAAAGACGATGGATTTTTTCTTTGGTTCTTTATTTTTATTGTTTTTCATTGTTTCTTTTAATTTTGTTGAAGTTTTTTTTAAGCCTGAACTTATTTACTAATCAGTATCCCTGAAGTTTGTTCTAACTTTTTAAAGGCCAATACGGCATCTGCTTTTGCATTGGTCAGGTTGACATGAGCTGTAATTTGTTGAGCATCGGCTTCCAAAAGATTGGTGATGGTTTCTAATCCGTTGTCGAATTTGTTTTTGGTAATTCTGAAATTTTCATTGGCTTGTTCCAGAGATTTTTCTAACAAACCTATTTTGCTGTTGGCCAATTGATAGTTTTTGTAATCTCTGTGGATTTCCAACTTTATCTGGTCCAAAATCAATTGCTGGTTGGCATCTAATTTCTGAATTTGAGCTTCGGCTTTTAGCAGATCCGTATTTTTTTTCCAAATGTTTGATAAGTTGTACTGTACACCAATCCCGATGTTGGCAGCATTGTACAGAGTCATAATTTTCGGAACTTCAGCAGCAACATACCCTGCAGTTAGGGCTATTTGAGGGAGGTTTTCGGACTTTGCGGCTTTTATACTTTGCTTTGCAGCTTTTTGTTGGTAATCATTCACCTGAAGATCTTTTCTGTTTTCCATGGCTTGTTGCATGTAAAAATCTTGATTTTCTACGGCAAGTACAGACGAAATGTATTGAGAGTCGAGGCTCAGTTGTGTATTTTCCGGCAATCCCAATAACAAGTCCATATTGATCATGGCTATTTCAAAATTATTCTCTGCTTCCAACAATTTCAGTTCGATGTCAGCAGTTTGCAAATTGGCTTTCAAACGATCGTTTCTGGCGATTACTCCATTATTTTCAAGATTTAGAAAAGTTTTGTCCCTTTCTTGTGCTGCTTTCAGATTTTCTTTTAAAATTTTTATGACCTGTTCGGATTTATACAGATTGTTGTAGGCTTGTGCTACGGTGTAGGCAATGGACAATTTGTTGTTTTCCGCTGACAGTTTTGAGGCTTCCAAAAGATATTGTGCAGATTGTATCCCATAATTTATCCTTCCTCCGGAATAAAGTGGTAAGGAAAAATTTGCCGAACCAAAATAGGCTGTACTGGGTGTTACTACATGGTTTCCGTTGTTGGAAGGTGGTAAAATTTTGATTTCGGCTTTCGCGTTGGCCAATGCCAATGCCGATCCGGAGATCTTAAAATCGGGCAAACGATGATTTTTACTGTTAATGACTTGTGCCATCGCTTCGTCAATTTTCGCTTGATCTATTTTTAGATACTTAGAGTTTTGGATTCCAAGATCCATGGCTTCATCCAAATTGAGCAAAGTTCGATCTTGTGCCCAAGCAATCGTACCGATAAGCGACATCAGTAAACACGCGACTCGAATAGAGTTTTTATTCATAACCTAATAAGTATTTCAATATTTCTTTTAAGTGTACTTCCAAATTTTGGAAATATTCCGATTCATATTTTTCATCGCCTTGAAGAAATTCTTTGTAAAATGGAAAAGAATTCATGGCGGTGAATAAAGTCCCGGAAATGGTCGAATGCAAGAATTCGACCTTTGGTTTTTGTTTAAAAATCCCCGTCTCTTGGCCTTCCAATACAATTTTTTTGTAAGTATTTAGATATTTCATCTTCGATTCTTTGATGAATTGAACGATGGAAGGATTTTTTAAATTAATTTGTTCTCTTTGAAGGATGAGATAAAAATCCTTTAGATTTTTTACCCTTTCGATGTATCGACTAATCAATAAATCAATTTTTTGCCAAGCATTGATGTCTGTTCTTTCATAAACCAAGGTAGAGTATTCCAAACCTTGCCCCATTCGGTATTCGAAAATGTGTTCTAATAATTTTTCTTTAGATCCGAAATAATAAGAAATCATGGAAATGTTAACCTCTGCATTTTTGGCTATCTCCCGAGTTGAAGTTCCATCAAACCCTTTTTCAGCAAAGAGTTTTTCGGCATGTAGCATGATGTTTTCCTCCTTGGTAATCATTCTTGTATAATTTTGAGAATGCAAATTTACTTCATTTCAAGAAAAAATCAATCGATTGATTGATTTTTTTTCTAATGAAAATTTTTCATGAAAAAGTTGGACAAAAAAACTCCAAGCACATAAGTGCTTGGAGCGTATTGTAAAGCAGTTTGTTTTATAAATGAAATTTCAATTCAGAAATGGGATCCAACTCGTAAGGTTCTTTGTAAGGCTGAAAAATTCGAGTTTGTTCGGTTCCTTCAACAAAAATATGTTCACCAATTCTTCGTATCCAATTGCCTTCTCTTAGTCCGACCACCACAATATTATTTTGAGTTAGAAATTCTTTGATTCGAGTTTCTCGGGTCTCGCCGTTGTGTTTTAAGTCCGGATGAGGATCCAAATAATGCGGGTTGATGTTGAAGGGTACCAAGCCCATACAGGTAAAACTTTCTGGATATACAATGGGCATATCGTTGGTCGTTTTCATGTTGATGCCTCCAATGTTGCTTCCGGCACTGGTTCCCAAATATGGTTTGCCTGCCGTTACATTGTCTTTTAGGACAAACATTAGGTTTTCTTCATGTAAAGATTTTACCAAAAGAAAAGTATTGCCACCACCGGTAAAATAGCCTTTGGCATTGTTAATGGCGTCTATTTTATTTTCATACTCATGCAATCCGCTTACTTTAATGTTGATCGTTTTAAAGAAGTCTTTCACCATTGCAGTATAGTCTTCATGCGAAATCCCACCAGGTCTGGCAAAAGGGATGAAAAGAATTTCATCAATACCCTGATAGAGATTGACGATGGACTCTTTCAAATAGTCTAAGTATTTTCCACCAAAAAGGGTAGAAGTAGAAGCTAAAATTACATTCATAATACCGTTTTTTTTAACGATTTAAAGAGGGCTTACCAACTGCAAAAACCATTCTTTTACATCGCCTTCCAGATGTTTACCCAATTTTTCTTCACAAGTTTTGTGATACGCATTCAGCCATTCAATTTCTTCTGCAGAAAGCAATTCTTTAACAATGGTTTCTTTGAAGAAAGGACAGAAAGTTAGGGTTTCAAACTCATAAAAATCTCCAAATTCAGTGGTTTCAGAAAATTTTACCGCAACCAAGTTTTCATGACGAATTCCGTACATGTTTTCGAGATAGAAACCGGGCTCATTACTAACTACCATTCCGGGTAATAGTTCTTGAGGATTCATATCTTTTCGGATATTCTGTGGTCCTTCGTGTACATTCATAAAGCTGCCAACTCCGTGACCTGTCCCGTGGTTATAGTCTTTTCCGTGCATCCAAAGCGGCATTCTTGCAACGGCATCCAACTGAACGCCTCGGGTACCTTTTGGAAATTTTACCATGGAAAGTCGGATCATGCCTTGCAATACCAATGTAGAGTCTATTTTGAATTGCTGACTGGTTTCGCCCAAAGGCAATGTACGGGTAATGTCTGTGGTACCTTCCAGATATTGACCTCCAGAATCAACCAAAATACTTCCGGAATTGGTGACTTCTTTACTGCCTACTTCTTTTGCAGAATAGTGACAAATGGCATCGTTACCGGCATAGCCGACAATGCTACCAAAACTTTCGCCCACAAAATTTTCCGATGCGGCACGGAATGTTCTTAGTTTTTTGCCGATGGAATATTCGGTCATGGCTTCTTTTCCGGCAGTATGGGTTAGCCAATACAAGAATTTTACCATGGCAACGCCGTCTCGTTCCATTACGGTGCGGAAACCTTGCAACTCGGCCGTATTTTTCTGTGCTTTCATCAAATTTCCCGGTGCAGCAGCTTTTACAAAAGTATTGTTGTTGGCCAAAGCATCGTACACCGATTGGTTGGTGTTGGGAGAGATGAGTATGTTTTGATTTTTAACCAAAGCCAATTCCTTCAAAAAATCTTCGTACGGAAGTACAGAAACTCCAGCTTTTTGCATGGATTCCTGAGCATTTGCATTTAATTTTTTGGTGTCCACAAAAAGTTTTGCATCGTTCAGAGACAATAAAATATAACCTAAAAATACGGGATTGCAATCTACATCGCTACCTCTGAGGTTCAGGGTCCAAGCGACATCGTCCAAACTGGAAATGATGTGAGTGCTGGTACCCAAAGTTTGCATTTTTTCGCGAATGGCTTGTAGTTTTTCCTCTACCGATTTTCCTGCTCTTTCTGTAGGATGGGTATAAATTGGATTTTGAGAAGCTTGTGGTTTGTCGGTCCAAATTTCCTGAATGAGTGCCTGATTTACCAAAGAAATTCCTTTTGGATTCAGCTTTTCTTCCAGAGCTTCCCAGTTGATGTTGGAAGTGGCCAAAGCATTTACCGCTACTTTTCCGTTGGCTGGGATTTGGGAAATAATCCAATCGATGTAGTTTGGAGTTCCTTCGACACCGTCTTTCATCAGGTCAATTCCTGAGCTTTGAAGTTCTATTGGGGCTTGTACGAAATACCTTCCGTCGGTCCATAGAGCAGCTTTATTCTTTAAGATTACAACAAATCCTGCAGAGCCGGTAAATCCGGAAATCCACGCTCTTTCTTGCCATTCTTCAGGTAGATATTCGCTCATGTGAGGGTCTGCAGAGTACACGATATACGCATCAATATTGTTTTCTTGCATTTTTACTCGCAAAGCAGATATTCTTTCTTGTATGTTCATTTTTGTTTATTTTTTGAAGAGGTAAATTTATAAATAATGTCCCAATTTATGAGCTTGAAATTGATATTTAATGTTAATCGTTATTTCCATTTTTTTCTTTTGAAGTAGATGAAGGTAACGATGACGATGAGCGCCATGAGTCCCAAAGTAAAATAATACCCAAACTGGGTTTGCAGTTCCGGCATATTTTCAAAGTTCATACCATAAATTCCTGCGATGAATGTGATGGGCAAAAAATAAACCGAATACATAGCCAACATCTTCATGACCTGATTGGCTTTTTGGTCGGAAAGTGCCAAATACATGGAAATAAGATGCGTGATTTGAGCATTGAGATGGTCGAATTTGTTATTCACATCCTTGTATTTGTCCATGAGGTCAATAAATTGTGTTTCGCTGATGTTTATTTTCTTCATGTTGTTTACCCAATCCGATGAGATGTTTAGCAATCGTACATTGAGACCGGTTTTTCTTTTCAGTTTATAAAGTCGTTTTACAATATTGCCGTTGTTATTGTTGTTCAGGAAGATTTCGTTTTCGATACGGTCGATATCGTCTTGTATAACTTTACTTTCATCATCATAAGAGTTGAGAATTTTTTTAGCCAAATGCAGGACAACAAATTCTTTGGTGATGTTGCTTTTTTTACTTTCAATTTCTTTTTCTAATTCTAAGATGCTGTTGTTTTTTATCCTATGAATGGTAATAACCGTGCTTCCCAAGATGTAAATACCCAATTTTGTCGAGATGTCGCTCATGGTATTTAGTCCGGTTCTTTCCTGTTTGGTGTTTTCACGAGTGAGATAGAATTGTATGCCCGAATGTTCTTCGTATTTTGGAAGGTGGTTGGCATCCAACATGTCTTCCATAAGCAGCATATCTATGGAATAATTTTGCTGAAGCACTTTAAAATCATCAATGTTTGGACCTTCGCAATCCAACCATTCGCAAAATTCGTTTTTGAAAATCGTTCTAATTGGCATTATTTCTATTGTTTATACTGTTTTTTGTACAATTTGAATCAAAAATATGAATAATAATCAAAAAAAATCCGTCTTTTTCGAAAAAAAGACGGATTGATTTATTGTGTTAAAGGTCAATTACCATTCACCTCTATTCCCACGGTTTTCTCTGTAACCGCCACCACGATTTCCAAAACCTCTTGGTTTTTCTTCTCTTGGTTTAGCTTCAGAAATGTTCATGGTTCTTTGCTTATAATCTGTTTGGTTTAACCCTTCGATAGCAGCTCTTGCTTCATCGTCGTTTGGCATTTCAACAAAACCGAAACCACGGCTTCTACCGGTTTCTTTGTCGGTAATGATTTTTGCGGAATCAACAGTTCCGTAGTTTTCGAAAAGAGCTTGTAGCTCGGACTCAACAGCTGTGTAGTTGAGATTAGAAATAAAAATGTTCATAAAAATTGATATTAATTATTCAGAAGTAACTAACAAGGACTTGAACATTGATAATTCTGCTTCTAAAATTTTGTGCAAGGTACATTAATTTTATAAAATAATAAATTTTTTTTTGTTTTTTTTGAAAAATTTTATTTTAAAACCTTTTCTGGTGCTTTTTGAACAAATTTTACAAAATATTTTTTACTATTTATTAAGATTTAAAAATTCATTTTTTCAACAAAATACTATCTTTGTAAAAAATCAACTATATCAATGCTAGTAATCGGAATTGCCGGAGGAACCGGAAGTGGGAAAACCACCGTAGTGAACAAAATTTTGCAACAACTAAATGCAGAAGGGGTAAATGTGCTTTCTCAGGACAATTACTATCACGATAACCAACATCTTTCATTAACAGAAAGAGAAGCGTTGAACTACGACCATCCCAAATCCATCGATTTTGATTTGCTCTTAAAGCATGTAAAAGCCTTGAAAAATAAACAAAGTATAGAGCAACCCATCTACAGTTTTGTGACCCATTCTCGTACCGGAGACCATGTCCTGGTAGAACCTAAAAATGTGCTGATTGTAGAAGGAATTTTGGTGTTGACACATACAGAATTGTTGAAGGAATACGATCTGAAAGTTTTTGTACATGCCGATTCAGACGAAAGATTGATCCGTAGGATCCGAAGAGATACCCAAGACAGAGGTCGAGATCTAAGCGAAGTTCTGCACCGTTATCAAACGACTCTGAAACCGATGCACCAAGAATTTATTGAGCCTTCAAAAAATGAAGCCGATCTTATCGTTCCGAATATGAGGCAGAATTCCGTAGCCATCGATTTTCTAACAACTGTCATTAATAACACCCTCAAAAAACCACATTGATGAAACCGGATTTGATAAAAAAAATTGAACCCAAATCGGAAAAAGTTCGATTTGTCCGAAAATGGGTTCTTAACAAATACACCCTTACCATTTTTGTATTTTTGGTTTGGATGGTTTTCTTTGATAATACTTCTTTCTTGGTAATAAACGATCTGAACAAAGAAATCAATCGCTATGAAGAACAATTGCAATATTATAAATCCGAATACGAAAAAAACGATAATTATTATAAAAAACTAATGAACAATAAGGACGAAAAACAAAAATTCGCCAGAGAAAATTATTTCATGAAGAAACCCAATGAGGAAATCTTTATCATCGTTGCTGACAGTTCAAAAATTAATTCTAAAAAACAATAGACGAAACCAATAATTCGTCTGAAAAAATATAAAAGTATGTTTCAAAAAATAGCTTTGTCCGATTGGGAAAATCTTGTAAAAAAGCAATTGAAAACCGATGATATCTACACTGTTTTATCCAAAGAAAATCTTGAAGGTATCGAGGTGAGTCCGTATTACGATCAAGCAGATTCTCCATTGGTTAACCTGCCTAAAATAGAGGAAAGCACACAATTGGTGTCCGATTATCTAGAAGACACTGAAGACGAAATTTTTGCCTATGTCCTTCGTCAGAATGTTGAATATCTTACTGAAAAATCTCTGTATTTAGAGAATAAAGAATTGGCGGATCATATAAAAATGGACGACAGCAATTTCTACTATTCGTTGGTAGATGTTATCGATGAAAACTCAGCAAGCATCAATGAAAACTTGGCTAAAGAATTGCTTTCAAAATCTTTTGAAAGAAGCCTTTGTGTAGATGTTTCTAAATTGCAAAACGCCGGAGCCTCTATCGTGCAGCAATTGGCTTATGCACTGGCGAAAACCAAAGAGTTGGTCGAGAAGTTTGGAGTTGAAGTTTTGGATCAAGTCATCATAAAAATGGCTGTTGGTGCCAATTATTTCTTTGAAATCGCCAAGATTAGAGCCATGAAAATCCTTTTCTATCAATTGTCAAAAGATTTGGGACAGCCTAGTATTCCGTATATTTTTACAGAATCTTCACTGAGAAACAAAACCAAAACCGATGAAGAGAATAATCTCATCCGTTCGACCTTAGAATTGGCTGCAGCCATGGTAGGCGGATCGGATGCCGTGTACAGCCATAATTATAAAATTGAAAATCCTACGGTTCTTTCAGGCGAAATCTCGTTCAAACAACAGATTGTTTTGGCTTACGAAAGCATCATCAATGTTTTCGAAGATGCCGGAAATGGAAGTTACTACATCGAAAATTTGACCCAACAATTTGCAGGAAAATCTTGGGATCTATTGGTAGAAGTTGAAGAAAAAGGCGGTTATCTGGAATTGTTGAAACAAAAAGAAATTCAGAATGCTATTTATAATCAGGCGATTGAAGAACAAAATTGGGTTGCCGGAGGAAAGATAAAACTGATTGGGGTCAATCTTTATCCAAAATTAGAACCTACAAAATCACCTGCAGATTTGTACGATGAAACGGTAGTAAAAGCAGTGCGTTGGTCTGAAATGTATGAATAAAAACCTCTTAAATAAAGAAGTTCAGGAGTTTATCCAAAAAAATACAAACGGAGATTTCCATCAAATGCTTTTGAGGAAAACTCCGTTTTCTTCTGTATCCATGCAAGAGTTGGTGCAACAGATGAAAGCCAGAAAAACGGCTGAAAAAAAATTTCCTTTTCTGATAAAAGAAGGCATTATTTTTCCGCCACAGCTCAATATGGAGCAAACCAGCTCTCAAAGTACGGCGGTTTACAAAGCTCAGTTGGTATCCGGAAATTCCATGATCGATCTTACTTCGGGCTTTGGAATTGATGCATGGTTTCTTTCAGAAAATTTTAAAGAAATTACTCTGCTCGAGCAAAATGCCGACCTGCTGGAAATGGTTGAACACAATTGGAATGTCCTTCAAAAAAAAGCTCGTTTTGTATCGGATAAGTTGGAAGATTTTTTGAAAAGCAATACAGAAAATTTTGACCTGATCTATCTGGATCCCGCAAGGAGGGACGAAAATAAAAACAAAGTTTTTTTGTTGGAAGATTTATCACCCAACCTCTTACAAATTCAGGACGAATTGTTGAGCAAAGCACCATTGGTTGTGGTGAAGTTATCGCCATTGATCGACTTGACCTATTTGGCTTCAGTGGTCAAAAATCTTTGTGAAATCCATATTGTTGCGGTAAAAAATGAGGTGAAAGAAATCGTCTTGCTCATCCGACAAAAGAGTGCGGAAAGGATAAAAATAAAAACCGTAAATCTTGAAAGTACCGAAAGCAATTCCGAGTTTTTTATGGATGAAATTCATACTGCTCATGCTACTTTTTCAGAACCTAAAAAATACATGTACCTTCCCAACAATGCCTTGTTGAAGTCCGGTGCTTTCAGTTGGATATCCGAGCATTTTCAGTTGGACAAGCTGCATCCAAACACCCATATTTATACTTCTGATGCACGATTGGTAACCTTTCCCGGTAGAATTTTAGAAATGGAGGTGATGGATCCTAAAATTTTGAAAAAAGGGGAGCAGTACAACATCGTGTCCAAAAATTATCCATTGAAACCGGAAGAAATTAAAAAGAAATACAAACTAAAAGATGGTGGTTTGTCCTATCTAATTTTTACCCAAAGCCAAAAGGGAAAGTTGGTTTTAAGGTCGGTTTCATAAGCTGAAAATCAAAGTTTCAAGGGGTGCATCCAATTGCTTTTTGATGTTAAAAATCATTTAGGTCAAAAATATCCTAAAAGTTTTTGCCACGAGAGCAATATTTATTATTTTTGGAAAATTAAAATTTTAGGTCGTTCAAATTTCAGTTTAAAACGGAAAGCATTGACTTAAAATGAATTAAAAAATATAAAATAATTATCTATAATATGAAAAAACTAGTTTTTGGAATCGCGGTTTTGGGATTGGCAGTAAGCTGTAAGAAAATTCCTGCGGGTGGAAATCATGGAGTACTTCAAAAAGATGCTTCAATAGAGCATTATAGCGATATCGAACAAGAAGTGAAAAGCGAAACTCCAGCAGCTAAACCTGAAGTAAAAGCTGGAAACGATTCTCTTTCTACATTGGAGGCACCGGCAGAAACCATCAAAGCTCCTGCAGGAACTACGGAGGTGAAAACTGAGGAGAAAAAAGAAAAATAACAGCCAACTGTTGAAAGTAACGGCTGTAGAAAATATTTGAACCCTTGTTGGGTAAATTATATCCTTCATCTGAAGGATATTTTTTTAGTTTTATAGCAAATAAAAAATATTAATATTAAAAAATCTAAATCAATGCAACAAACACTTCAATACATAGAAGAAAATAAAGAGCGATTTGTTCAGGAACTTTTCGAATTGTTAAGAATACCTTCCATTTCAGCAGATTCTGCATACAAAAACGATGTTTTAAAATGTGCCGACTGGGTAGCCAGTTCACTTAAAAATGCAGGTGCAGACCATGTAGAAGTTTGCCAAACCAAAGGATATCCCATCGTGTACGGAGATAAGCTTATCGATAAAAACTTACCCACCGTTCTGGTTTATGGACACTATGATGTACAACCACCGGATCCGTTGGAATTGTGGACAAAACCTCCATTTGAACCCTATATTGAAAAAACGGAACTCCATCCCGAAGGAGCAATTTTTGCAAGAGGTTCTGCTGATGACAAAGGTCAGTTTTTTATGCACTTGAAAGCTTTCGAAGCCATGATGCATACCAATTCTTTACCTTGCAATGTTAAATTTATTTTGGAAGGAGAAGAAGAAGTGGGATCCATGAGTTTGGGCGATTTTGTGAACGAAAACAAAGAAAAGCTGGCTTGCGATTGCATCTTGATTTCCGATACTCATATCTATTCTAACGAGCAACCAACAGTAACTACAGGACTTAGAGGACTTAGTTATGTAGAAGTCGCTGTGGAAGGTCCCAACAGAGATCTGCATTCCGGGTTGTACGGTGGTGCAGTTCCTAACCCCATCCATGTGTTGAGCAGGATGATTGCGAAATTAATTGACCAAGATGGACGAATCACCATTGACGGTTTTTATGATAATGTATACGAACTTTCTTCTGAAGAAAGGGCTGAAATGAATAAGCTAAAGGACAATCCTGAAGAGTTTAAAAAATCCATAGGTCTCAACGGGATCGAAGGTGAAAAAGGATACACCACATTGGAAAGAACAGCCATTCGCCCGACATTGGATTGCAACGGTATGTGGGGAGGGTACACCGGTGAAGGTGCCAAAACCGTTATCCCAAGCAAGGCATTTGCAAAAATTTCCATGCGATTGGTTCCTTACCAAACTCCGGAAGAAATTACCGAAAAATTCACAAAATATTTCCATAAAATAGCTCCGGAAAATGTAAAAGTTACCGTTACCCCACACCACGGAGGGATGCCTTATGTGTTGCCGAGCGATACCAAGGAGTTTTTAGCAGCAAAAAAGGCCATGGAATCCGCTTTTGGAAAAGAAGTTTTGCCGTACAGAGGTGGAGGATCCATCCCCATTACAGCGATGTTTGAACAAGTATTAGGTGCAAAATCGGTGTTGATGGGCTTTGGTCTGGATTCAGATGCCATCCATTCGCCAAACGAACATTATGGATTGTTTAATTTCTACAAAGGAATAGAAAGCATTCCGTTATTCTTTGAAAATTACACAAAATAGTTAAAGTATTACCGATAAGTTATATTTTTTTTGCACAATAAAAAATATAACTTATCTTTACCCCAATTAAAATTTAAAAAAAATATTATGAAGAAAATTTTACTACTTTCAGCTTTTGCATTTTCGACAATGGGTTTTGCTCAAGAGCAAGTGATTTTGTCTGAAAATTTCACATCTTATCCTGCGGGTAACTTTGGAACCGATATGACTGGAGCAACTGCAGGTGTTGGTGGATGGTATACATATGGAGGGACTGGTGCTGTTGCAACAAACTTTCAAGTGGGAGTAATTGATTTAGCTCATGGGAATTCTGCTAAAATTCAAAGTGGAAATGGTTATACAGCATCCAACAATCCTAATAACAGATTTTTATTCAAACCAACTACAGGGACTGCAACTGCTGCAAATAATATATTACATGCTACCTTTAGAATATATACAGGTCCAGCAACAGGTGCAGGAGATTCAAGAGTTGTTATTTATAGCAATGATACAGACGGTAATGCAATAGCTGGAATTCGATATGACTATGCTACAAAAAAAATGTTTGCACTTGCAACTTTAGAAGTTACCTCAACAAGTGATATAGGATTTTATAATATTGCATTAGGTGCTCAAACTTTTCCTGCTAATTCTTGGATAACTTGTACACTCACTTATAATAAAACAACAGGAGCTCCAACATGGTCATATACCGATGGAACACCTGCAAATACAGGAAGTTATTCTTTAACTTTACCAACTGGCTATGCGTATGTTCCAGGACTTAATCCTTTAGAAATAGATCTTATTAATATTACTGCTACAGGGAATACTGTAGCTAATCAATCTGGTTTTGATGATATTATTGTTAAATTTTCAAATGCCACATTGTTAGGTGTAGATGATCTTAAAGACAATGCAAGTATAGAAAATCAATTGATATCAGTATATCCTAACCCAACTACGGATATACTAAACATTAAAACAAAAGACAAGTTAAAGTCTGTTTCTGTATTTGACATGTCTGGTAAAAAAATGGATGTTAAACTAAACGGAACTTCTGTAGATGTAAAAGCTTTGAGAAGCGGAGCTTACATGATTTCTGTTGAAACCAACAAAGAATCTCAATCTTTGAAATTCATTAAAAAATAATTTTTCGATTACAAGATAACAAAACTGCTGCTCTACAAATTTTGTAGAGCAGTTTTTTATGGATACAACTTTTTGTTTGTGGTTATTTTAAGCTAAATTTGTACTTTCAAAAAAAGTAAATTAAATGAGTTCGTTAATCGATAAATACAATATTCCAGGACCGAGATATACATCGTATCCCACCGTACCGTATTGGGAATCAGAAAATTTCACCGTAGAAAAATGGAAAGAATCTGTGGTGAAATCCTTCACAGAAAGCAACGACAAAGAAGGCATCTCCATTTATATCCACCTCCCGTTTTGTGAGGTATTGTGTACATTTTGTGCCTGTCATAAAAGAATTACCAAACAACATTCCGTAGAAAATCCTTATATCGCCCATGTTTTGGAAGAATGGAATTTGTATTTGGAATTGTTCAAATCCAAAGGAAACACCCAAAAACCCAAAATCAAAGAATTGCATTTGGGAGGTGGTACTCCAACTTTCTTTTCTCCCAAAAACTTAAGATTATTATTGGAAGGTATTTTTGCTAAGGCAGAAATTGCAGAACATCCTGAATTTTCTTTTGAAGGGCACCCGAACAATACCACCAAAGCACATTTGCAAACCCTTTACGACTTGGGTTTCAGAAGATGCAGCTTCGGTGTTCAGGATTACGATCCCATTGTGCAAAAAGCCATCAACAGAATTCAGCCTTTTGAAAATGTTAAAAATGTAACCGAATGGGCCAGAGAAATTGGCTATACTTCGGTATCTCACGATATTATTTTCGGATTGCCTTTCCAACATTGGGACGCAATGGAATTTACCATAAGAAAGACCCTGGAACTAAGACCGGATCGTTTGGCATTCTACTCCTATGCGCATGTGCCGTGGGTGAAAGGTGTTGGACAGAGAGGTTTTAAAGAAGAGGATTTGCCAAGTGGTGAAGAGAAAAGAAAACTCTACGAAAACGGTAAAAAATTATTAGAAGACCTGGGGTATATCGAAGTAGGGATGGATCATTTCGCCTTCGAACACGACGACCTTTATCAGTCGATGAAAAATGGAAATATCCACAGAAATTTTATGGGATACACCTCCAGCAAAACCCAATTGATGATCGGTTTGGGAATGTCTGCCATATCCGATTCTTGGTACGCATTCGGACAAAATATCAAAACCGTTGAAGAGTACCAAAATACCGTTGCCGAAGGAAAACTTCCCGTTTTCAACGGACATATTTTGAATGATGAAGATTTGATCATCCGCAAACACATCCTGAACATCATGTGCCGATTGGAAACCTCTTGGGACGAAACCAACTTTGTACCGGAGATGGCTCAGGCGGTAGAAAGTTTAAAAGAAATGGAAAAAGACGGCTTGGTAGAATTGGGTGAGAATTATTTGAAAATTACTGAAAAAGGCAGAGCTTTTACCCGAAATGTAGCCATGGCATTTGACCTAAGAATGCTTAGAAACAAACCGGAAACTCGTATTTTTTCGATGACGGTTTAGTTTTTTTAGAATTAAGAACAACAATAAAGCCTCATTTTGGATAAGTTATTCCAAATGAGGCTTTTGTGTTTCTATGATTTTTTCATCTGTTTTCCAGCATGAAGAAGGCATGAAAATTTAATTTTCTATCCTATTTCGGAATTTGTTAATAATTACCTTTAATGATGAATAAAAACATCTTAAAAAGCCTTAAAAATATAAAATTATTAATGCTTAATTCGTCATAATTTCATTATATTTGCCCACTATAAAAATTTAATGTTGTATTAAAATGCAAGGAAAAGGACTAATTACAATGATTGCGATTGTACTTGGACTGATCTGCTTGAACGAGTTTTTACCAACTTGGTATGTCAGCAATCAGGACAAGAAAATCGAAGCAGCAAAAGGTAATTTGAAGGAAATCGAGAAGATTAAAAAAGACACTCTAGATCTTGGTTTCACCAAATTATACTATTCAAAAGCCAAGGAAAAAGAAATGAAACTTGGTTTGGACTTAAAGGGAGGGATCAATGTATTGTTGGAAATCAACCAAAGAGATTTGGTAAACGATTTGGCCAACTATTCGACCAACCCGATTTTAGTAGAATCTTTAGACAAGACCGATTTGGCGATGAAAAATTCATCCAAGCCGTACATCGATGTGTTTTTTGAAGAGTTTGCTAAAGTAAACCAAGCCAAAAATACCAATCTTAAACTTGCAGATCCGGAAATCTTCGGAAATACCAATCTTACAGAAATAAAGTACAATACGACTGATGATCAGGTAAAAGCAATTGTAAAAAGAAAAATCGATCAATCTTTAGGGACTGCATTTGAGGTTCTTAGAACTCGTATTGACAAGATGGGGGCAGTACAGCCAAACATCCAACGAGTACCTGGTACAGGTAGAATCTCTGTAGAAATGCCGGGGATCAAAGATAAGGATAGAGTAATAAAAATGTTGCAGACTTCTGCAAAATTGCAATTCTGGGAAGTTCAGGATGTCAACGAAGTTTACCCTTACCTACAATCTTTGGCGGACGCTATTCCTGCTAAAGCCGATTCTATCGGAGTAGCAAAAAATACCGATTTCATGAAGTTATTGGATCTTCAATCGTTGAAAACCAACGGGGTAGCCAATGTAAAGCTTTCGGATACGGCAACGGTTAACAAAATATTAAATTCTAAAATAGCTCACAACCTTCGTCCATCCAACATCAAGTACACCCAATTCATGTGGGGATATAAGCCGGAGTCTGGTGACGAAAACAAATTGGTACTTTACGGAATCCGTGGAAACATTAACCAAAAAGCTCCTGTTGACGGTGCTGTAGAAAAAGCCAACATCTCTTATGACGAGTTGGGTAGAATAGTGGTGGATATGCAAATGGACTCTAAAGGTGCTAGAGAATGGAAACTGATGACCGAGAAAAACTTGAAAAAATCAGTGGCCGTTACTTTGGACAACCGAGTATACACTGCACCAACAGTACAAAGTGTGATCCCGAACGGTAGAACTCAAATTTCGGGTAATTTTACTCAAGATGAAGCTCAAGATTTGGTGAATGTACTAGGAGCAGGTCGTTTGCCGGCCGGTGCAAAAGTAGTTCAGGCAGATGTTGTTGGTCCATCTCTTGGGGAGCAATCCATTCAAGATGGTCTAATGTCTTTCGGTATTGCATTCGCATTAATTATTGCGTATATCGTTTTCTATTACGGTGGAGCCGGTGTGTATGCAGTAATTGCAATGGTTATTAACTTGTTTTATATTTTTGGTATTATGGATTCGGGTGACTTTACCCTAACCTTGCCAGGTATTGCAGGTATCGTGTTGTCTATGGCGATGGCGGTGGACACCAATGTAATTATTTACGAAAGAACTAAAGAAGAATTGTTCGCAGGTAAAAATATTAAGGAAGCGTATAAAGATGGTTTCAAACATGCACTATCTGCGATTATCGATGGACACGCAACCACATTGTTAACCGCTTTTGTATTGTATTTCTTTGGAACGGGGCCTATCAAAGGTTTCGCAGTTACCTTAATTATCGGTATTTTGATGACATTCTTCACATCAGTAATGTTGTCTAGAGTGATGATTTTTAGTAGATTAGAAAAAGGTAAAGGACTTTCTGTTTGGACTGCTCCAACCAAAAATATGTTTAGAAATGTTTGGATCGATTTCATTGGAAAAAGAAAATATGCCTACATTTTCTCACTAATCCTTACCATCGCTTGTTTGTTCTCCATTTTCACAAACGGATTCAAGTACGGGGTAGATTTCGAAGGTGGTAGAAATTATGTTATTCGTTTTGAAAAATCTGTAGATGCCAACAAAATCGAAGAAAGAATTACACCACTTTTTGCAACTCAAACTGGAAAAAACAATTCAGTAGATGTAAAAACATTTGGGAAAGACAACCAATTGAAAATTACTACGGATTATAAAATTGATGACGAGTCTCTAGCTGCAGACCAAGATATCGAAAAGAAATTGTTCGAAGGTCTGAAAGCGGATTTACCAGCTTCAGC
Organism: Amniculibacterium sp. G2-70; assembly: GCF_014353055.1. Taxonomy (GTDB): domain Bacteria; phylum Bacteroidota; class Bacteroidia; order Flavobacteriales; family Weeksellaceae; genus Amniculibacterium; species Amniculibacterium aquaticum. The sequence continues at coordinate 242,833 of NZ_CP060698.1, read as the reverse complement.
AACTTTAGAACAATTCAAGTCAGCAGATTTAGGACATTACGGAATTGTATCTTCAACAAAAGTTGGACCTACCGTTGCTGATGATATTAAATTGGGCGGTACCATGGCAGTTGTTATTGCTTTGGGTGGTATCTTCATCTATATTTTATTTAGATTTAGAAAATGGCAATTCTCTCTTGGAGCTGTGGTTTCATTGTTCCACGATGCCATCATCATTCTAGGTGCATATTCATTCTTGTACAAGTGGATGCCGTTCAACATGGAGATCAACCAAGATTTCATTGCAGCCATCCTTACCGTATTGGGATATTCCATCAACGATACCGTAATTATCTTCGATAGAATTAGAGAATACCTTCGCGAGAAAAAATCCATTACATTGGCTGGATTGTTTGATGATTCCATCTCCAGTACTTTGGGTAGAACTTTCAACACTTCATTCACAACCTTATTGGTAATCGCAGCGATCTTTATTTTCGGTGGAGATAACCTTAGAGGCTTCATGTTTGCTTTGTTGATTGGTATTGGTTTCGGTACCTACTCATCCATCTTCATTGCTTCGGCTATTGCTTACGATTTCCTAAAAGGAATTGGCAAAAAAGAAGAACATGTACACGGTAGATCTACTACCAACAAAGACGAAGTAAGCAAGTAATCGTTTATAATAATTTATTAAAATCCTTCAGTTTTTCTGAAGGATTTTTTTATGTACTTTTGTGTTCGATAATTTCTATTCCTCAATCCATTGTTATTTGCTCAAGTTGTATTGCCACTCAATTTAAAAGGAACTTTTACCTACAAAGTTCCGGTAGATTTTCATGAGGTCTTACAAGTTGGGATGCGGGTCTTGATTCCTTTTCGTGGCAAGAAAGTGTACACGGGAATAGTGGTCGAAATTCATACCAACGAGCCCGAAACTTTTGTGGCTAAAGACATCATCAGCCTTTTGGACGATAGAGCCATCTTGCCCAAAGAACAAATTCAGTTTTGGCATTGGCTTTCGGAATATTATCTCTGTACCATCGGCGAAATCTATCGTTTTGCTTTCCCCGCTTCGTTAAAATTAGAAAGCGAAACATATCTAAAATTAAAAGCAAATGCCCAGATTGATTATCAAAATCTAGATGCCAACGAAATCTATCTGATTCAAGCTTTGGAAGTCAGACAACTGATTAATTTTACCGACATCGAAGCCTTTATACCGAAAAAACACATCATCAAAACCATCAATTCATTGATTGATTTACAATACATAGAGGTAGATGAAGTGATTGCGGAAAAGTACAAAGCTAAGGAAGTCGTTTTTGTAAAAATTAAAGATCCAAAAACCGTTCGTGATAACTTACCCGAAATTTTATTGTCCCTAAAACGATCGCCCAAGCAACACGAATTGTTTTTGACCATTTTGCAACACGAAACGCAACATCCCGAAAAGGAACTTAGAAAATCCAGTCTTTTTGAAGAAGGTATTTTTGCAGCCAGCCATCTGAAAGGTTTGGTCGATAAAAAATTGGTGGAAGAATTTCTAATGTCCGTACATCGATTGCCCAATTATCAAGGTGATTTAGAGGAAAAGGATCAGCTCTCTCCCGAACAGCAAATTGCTAAAATTGAGATTGACAACGCTTTTGAAGAAGGAAAAAATGTATTGCTCTACGGCGTTACGGCTTCTGGAAAAACCCATGTCTATTTAGAAAAAATTGAAGAAACGGTGGTTGCCGGTAAGACCGTTTTGTTCCTACTTCCGGAGATCGCCATAACCCAACAAATCGTTCAGCGATTAGAAAAAAAATACGGAAATCTACTTTGTTATTACCACCAAAAACTTACAGATTTTGAAAAAGTTGAAGTCTGGAAAAAAGTGAAAAATAACGAAATCCGTGTGTTGATCGGTACTCGAAATGCTTTGTTTCTACCGTTTCAGAATTTGGGCTTGGTCATTGTTGATGAAGAGCACGATTCGGCATACAGACCTCGCGAAGTTTCTCCCTATTTTAATGCCAAAGATGCGGCTTTAATATTAGCAAATTTTTATAAAGCACCTGCAATTTTAGGATCTGCAACGCCTTCTGTTGAGTCGTATTATGCAGCTGAAATCGATAAGTTGAGATGGGTAAAGTTAGAGAATCGTTTTGGAAATGTACCTTTACCAAGTTTTGAACTGATCGACTTTAAAGAAGCTTTGGAACTTAAAAAAGTAAATGGAAATTTTTCCTCAGAGATGCTCAACGAGCTTAGCCACTGTGTAGAAGATCACAGTCAGGCGATCGTTTTGCACAACAAAAGAGGGTATGCAACTGTGGTGGAGTGCGAAGCCTGTGGTCATGTTACCTATTGCTCCAATTGCGATGTGGTGATGGCGTATCACAAATCGTCCAACGAGTTGAAGTGCCATTATTGTGGGAGCAAAGCTGCAAAACCCAATCAATGTCCCAAATGTTTTTCAAATAAACTCAATACACGAGGCATTGGTGTAGAACAAATTCATGAAGAGGTTTCTAAGTTATTTCCAGATTCTGATGTGGAAAGAATGGATGTGGACGCCATGCGGAAGAAATTTGCCTATGAAAAACTTTACGAAAAAATAGAATCCGGAACAACGGATATCGTTGTAGGAACACAAATGATCTCCAAAGGTTTGGATTTTGACAAAATTGAATTGGTCTGCATTCCACGGGCCGACCAAATGCTTTATGTACAAGATTTTCGTGCCGAAGAACGAGCGTATCAACTGATCACCCAAGTATCGGGCAGGGCAGGAAGGGTTTCTGGAAAAGGAAAAGTGATGATACAAACCTACAATCCCGGCCATCCTGTTTTTTTCTTGATCAAAGAACAACACAACCAGGCTTTGGTGTACGATTATCTGTTGAAGGAGAGAAAAAAGAATCTTTATCCGCCGTTTACCAAACTTATTTTTATAGAACTTAGGCATAGAAAAGAAGATAAGGTGGAAAGAGCCAGCCGTTTTTTAAGTTCAGTTTTAGAGAAATATCTACCTCAAGAATGCATTTTTGGACCGGAAAAATCTCCCATTCCCAGGATCAATTCACTCTATCAATATCAGATTTTATTGAAATTACCAAGAGGAAAAAGATATCAAGAATTCAAATCTTTTGTATTGAAAAGTTTTGAAGAATTTGATGAGATCACCGCCTACCAAAGCATTAAAAAGGTCGTATTGGTGGACTTTTAACAAACTTTAACAGAGTTTAAAGCTTTTTAATTCTGAATATCAAGGACGGATTGTTTTTAATTAATACTTTTGACCCGTAGAAAGTTTTCATCATTTGTGTTGCTCGTGCATTTCTTGCAAAAGCACAAGAAATCTTTTATTAAGAAGGTATTTATGATTCAACTAAAAAAAGTACTGTTTTCGATCTCTCTTGTATCGAGCTCTTTATTATGGAGTCAGATTAATTTTTCAGATACAACAAGCTCTTCGGTGTACACATCAACGGCACCTACTTCAGCTCCAGTTTATGTTCAGGCTGTAGCGGTCGAAAAGCCACTCAGTCCAAAAGAACAAATAGATTTTACGCTCACCTCCATGGCCAGCGATCCGGTTTTGAAAAATGCCCATTGGGGATTTGTCGTTTACGATCCAAAAACAAAAAAAATTGTCAGTTCCTACAACGAAAGCCAACCGTTAATTCCAGCATCAACCACCAAATTACTCACTACAGAAACTGCTCTTAGCCTTTTAGGATCAGGATTTCAGTGGCTAACCCAGTTGGATTATTCGGGGACGATTGATGAAAATGGAGTGTTAAACGGAAATTTATATTTGGTCGGAAGTGGCGATCCAAGTTTGGGCACCAGCAAAGCAGGAGCTACCAGTTATGGAATGATCTCCATGGATTTTATCGCTGCTCTGGCAGAAAAAGGAATAAAAAGAGTGAATGGAGATATCATTACTCAAACTGCAGTTTTCAAAGCCAATAAAATACCAACTCTCCCGGAGAATATTGTTTGGTTGGAACACGGTGCATATTACCTCCCTGTGGGATCTAGCGCAGAGATAGATCCGGCGAAAGAAAAAATTATTGTAAAACAAAGCAATCCTTTCGCTCAAGAAAAAAGATATTTTTATGTATCGCCGTACATCAAAAAAATGGTTTATGCGGAAGAGTATCAATCGCTTCCTTTTACGACAAAACTTCCGGATGCACCTGTAGGTTTGGCCAATTCACTAAGAGCAGCCATGATAAAATCCGGAATCCCGGTTTCTGGAAAAGTTTCAACAAAAATGTTGGATACCGATCCTGAAAAAAGAATACTCATCTCAACTTACCGTTCCCCAGATTTGAATGATGTAGTTTTCTATACCAATCAGCACAGTGACAACGGTTTGGCAGAGGCAACTCTTAGGATGGTAGGCTTCCAAAAATTTGGAGATCAATCCTTGGACAGCGGAAGAAGAGCCGTGGTTGGCCATTTGCAATCTGTAGGTTTCGATATGGAAGGTCTTAATTTTGCCGATGGTAGTGGACTTTCCAGAGCTAATATGGTGACGCCCTTATCACAAGTGAAGTTTCTATCGTCTTTGATGACGACCAAATATTTCAAAAATTATTTCGATTCATTGCCCATTGCAGGACAAACCGGAACTTTGAAAAGAATGTTTGTTTACGGAAATGGAAATGGACAAATATTTGCGAAAACTGGTACTTTGAACAAAGTGAAATGTCTGACGGGATATCTAAAAACCAACTCGGGCAAGACTTTGGCATTTTCGCTTTTGGTGAATAATTATGCGGGTTCTACCGATGCTGTAAAACGAAAAATGGAAATGATATTGGAGCCGGTTTTAGGGTATTAATTATTTTTTTTAATACATGATCCTTTCAACAAAAAATTTGTTATCTTTAATTTCATAATAAAACAGCAAAAGAAAAAATATGAAAGAACATGAATTACTAATCAACAAAAAAATCTTATTAGCTCTTGTAATTATTGGTTTTGTTTTAGTTACAGTATCAATTTACCTAAAAATTATAAACAAAAATTTTTCAGAAAATTATTCTCACTTATTTCTAGGAATAGGTTTATTAATCCAATTAATTCCTTGGATAGTTGTGTTAATTGATTTAATCAGAAACCAAATTCATAATAAAATATTGTGGTTTGTAGGAATGTTTTCTTTTGGTTCACTGTGTATAATTCTTTATTTATTAAATCGAGAAAAACACTTGAGATTGTACAAGAGATTTAGAAATGTGTAATAAAACTCCTTCATCGTTTTTTACGAATAGACAATGAAATAACACAAGTGATATCCGTCTTTGACGGATGCTATGCGTAGTTATGAAGTCTTATTGTTGTAGATCCTTTGTGTCTATCCTGAAAAATCGGGACAAGCTGTAGCTTGACCAATAGATTATTTATGTGTTTTTTTGTAATACACAAAGGTTTTACTTAGAATTTCTCCAACTCAGCCAACCTTGAATGGCCAAAATGGTAAAAATAATGTATTGAATTGAGGTGATTCCCAAGCCTTTGTAGATCATCATTGGAATGCAAATAAGATCTCCGATAATCCAAAAAATCCAATTTTCTATTTTTCGTTTTGCCATCAACCACATACCGACCAGGAATAGGGAAGTGGTTATGATGTCCAACCCATTGGCCCAATCCAGATGATAAAAACCAAGCTCTGAATTTTCAAAATTAAAATTGTTGTCGATGACCGGTTTGTAATAATAAACTAATGCTACGGCAATAAGGCTCAGGACGAAGAGTAAGCAGGCGAGCCACCATTCTTTTTTTTCAGTCCACGAAACATGGACATGGACATGATCTTCTGCACTTTTGGACCATAAAATCCAACCGTAAATGCTCATTATGGTATAGTAAATGTTGATCATGCAATCCCCTAACAAACCAAAAACAAATAAGATGTAAACATACAAAGCGGTTGAAACGATACCCGTTGGATAGACCCAAATGTTTTTTTTGATGGAAAAATAGACACTTAGAATACCGAAAGTAGCTGCGATAATTTCCAATGCAATTTGAATTGGAGTATAGCTTTCATAAGGCTGTAAGAAAAGATTGTAGAAGTCCATTGATCAAATTTAAGGATTTGGGATTTCAAATTTTTAAGTTTAATAATTTTTTTTTGAAAATAATTTAGAGCCTGTGATAACTTTGGAAATGCGTGGATTTGTAGGTGTAAACTCGGTATTGTTGTGATTATTCAATAAAAAAAAGACCACCCAAAAAGAGTGATCTTAATTTAATTTTGAAAAGGTGATGGTTTATGATAAAAACATAAATTTACTTTACGATATCTCTACCGATAACCAATCTTTGGATTTCTGAAGTTCCCTCACCAATGGTGCAAAGTTTAGAATCTCTGTAGAATTTCTCTGCAGGGAAATCTTTGGTGTATCCGTAACCGCCAAAAATTTGAACGGCATTGTTGGAAATTCTCACACAAGCCTCGGAAGCGTATAACTTAGCCATTGCTCCTTCTCTGGTCATTTTTTGTTTGGCGTTTTTCAAAGTAGCCGCTCTGCGGATCAGCAATTCAGACGCATCAATTTCTGTTGCCATATCGGCCAACATAAAGTTGATGGCTTGGAATTCTGAAATGGCTTTACCAAATTGTTTTCTTTCGTTGGCATATTTTAGAGCAGATTTATAAGCGCCTCTTGCGATACCCAAAGATAGAGCAGCGATGGAAATTCTTCCTCCGTCTAAGATTTTCATGGCTTGTTTGAAACCTTCGCCAACCTCGCCCAATCTGTGGCTGTCCGGAACTCTGACATTATCGAAAATAAGTTCTGCAGTTTCTGATGCACGCATTCCTAATTTATTTTCTTTTTTTCCGGAAGTAAAACCTGGCATTCCTTTTTCCAAAACAAAAGCTGTGGAATTGTTTTTAGCTCCAATTTCTCCAGTTCTGGTCATCACCACTGCGATGTCTCCAGAAATGGCATGCGTAATAAAGTTTTTGGCTCCGTTGATGATCCACTCATCACCGTCTTTTACGGCAGTTGTACTCATCCCTCCGGAGTCGGATCCCGTATTGTGTTCTGTAAGTCCCCAAGCTCCAATCACTTTTCCTGTGGTCAATTGTGGCAACCACTTCATGCGTTGCTCTTCGTTACCAAATTCGTAAATATGGTTGGTACACAAAGAGTTGTGTGCAGCTACTGACAAGCCAATGGATGGATCTACTTGGGAGATTTCGTCCAAAATGGTTACATATTCGTGATAAGAAAGTCCAGATCCTCCGTATTGCTCAGGGATAACAATTCCCATGAAACCCATTTCCCCTAATTGGTGGAATAATTCTTTTGGGAAAGTCTGACTTTCGTCCCAATCCATGATGTTTGGCCTGATATGAGTTTCTGCAAATTCTTTCGCCGTTTGGGCGATCATTTCAATTTCTGTATTTTCAATAAACATGGTGAAAAATTTTGCCCAAATATAATTAAATTATCAGTTTTACGGATTATATCCCCTATATATTTTGCTGTTTTTTAAAATTTATTTCATTTATTTGGGGAAATAACTTGAATAAGTGAGACATTTAAAATTTTGACCCCATGATAAGTTTCTATCTTTTACAAGAGCTTTCAGTGTCTTTTATCCCCAATTTGTAAAGAATTTGATGCAGTAAACACCAATTGGACATGGAGTTTTGTAAAAGATTGGCGCCTACAAAAGCCGTTATCCAAAGCCAATTTTTGTTGTCGCTGGCGTAGGTGAGTGAGATGCTGGACAAAATGAGTATTCCTGCAAATGCGTGTGCTATTCTGTTGTACATGATTTTGAATTTTAATTTATTATTTGTAATCCTTCAAGGATTTTAAATCCTTGAAGGATTGAATTATTATTGGTCTAACCTTGAATTTTCTCCCATTTTTTCTTTTCGGTGATGTAGTAAATCAACGGAACGACAATCAAAGTCAATAGGGTAGAAACCACCGCTCCGAATACCAAAGATATCGCCAAGCCCTGGAAAATAGGGTCGAACAAGATGATTACAGCTCCTATCACAACCGCACCGGTTGTTAACAAAATTGGAGTGGTACGCACCGCACCGGCTTCTATAATCGCTTGTTTTATAGGGATTCCTTCTTTCAGTCTGATCTCGATAAAGTCGATTAACAATACCGAATTTCTCACCATAATTCCTGCCAAAGCAATCATCCCGATGAAAGATGTTGCGGTAAAGAAAGCACCCAACAACCAATGTCCCAGAACAATACCGATGAGCGAAAGAGGTATGGCAACCATCATCACAATTGGGGTTTTAAAATCTTGGAACCAACCGACAATCAGCATATAAATAATGATGACGACTACGGCAAAGGCAATCCCTAAATCTTTAAAAACTTCTAAAGTAATTTGCCACTCTCCATCCCATTTTACGGTATAATTATCCTCATTTTCAGGTTGTCCCATGTAGATTTCGTTTAGAGAATAACCTTTTGGAAGTTCTATTTTCTTTAATTTTTCTTCCATTCCAAGGATGGCATAGACTGGACTTTCCAAACCACCTGCCATATCGGCAAGGACATAAACCACCGGCATTTGATCTTTTCTGTAGATGGTTTTTTCCATTTCTGTTTTTTCAATATTAGAAATATCACTCACAGAAACCATCCCGCCCGTGCCTTTTATTTTTAGATTGGTCACTTCTTGTATGCTGGTTTGGTCGGCATTTTTCAATTTCATCACCATTTCTACAGGGTCGTTGGATTTTTCATCGTAAAGATTTCCAATAGGATGTTTCCCGGTAAGATAGGTGAGGTTGCCCACAATTTGCTGTGGTGCAACGCCGTTCAGCATGGCTTTCTCCTTGTCCGGAATGACTTTGAATTCGGTTTGAGGTGCTTCTACCATCCAATCGATATCCACAACATCATCGGTTTTCTTCAGAATGTTTTGTACTTTGTCTGCAATTTCAACCTGTTTGTCGTAGTTGGGACCGTATATTTCGGCAACGATGGTCGATAAAACCGGTGGGCCAGGTGGGACTTCAACAATTTTGACATTGGCATTGTATTTTTCTGCAATCTTCTGAATTTGAGGTCTAATTTTCTTTGCAACATCGTGGCTTTGTTCGGTTCTATCGTCTTTATTCAGAAGATTAACTTGGATGTCGGCGGTATTTCCACTGCCTCGCATATCGTAATGTCTTACCAATCCGTTGAAGGTAATTGGTGCCGAAGAACCTACATAAGATTGATAATTGACTACTTCAGGTACGGTTTTTAGATACTGTGCGATGTCTTGTGCCACAGCTCCGGTTCTTTCCAAAGTGGTTCCTTCTGGCATATCAATCACCACTTGTATTTCGTTTTTATTATCGAAAGGAAGCATTTTCACAGCTACCCATTTGGTAAAGAAAGCACCAACAGATATCAGTAAAAGTACCACCGTTATGAGCATCATGGTATTTCTTTTTTTACCAGAATCCAAAAGCGGTTGTTCTATTTTTTTATAAATTTTATAAATTTTACTGGTTTCCAAACCTTCTTCTTCCTTAAGTGCTTCGTTGTCTTTTACTTTAAGCAAGTGAAAACCAAGATAAGGCGTAACGGTAAGTGCGATAAACAAGGACAGCAACATGGCGATGGATGCACCAATCGGCATTGGACTCATGTAAGGTCCCATCATTCCGCTCACGAAAGCCATTGGCAATATCGCTGCAATAACGGTGAAAGTGGCCAAAATGGTTGGGTTACCCACTTCGTTAATGGCATAAATGGCGGCCTGTTTGAAGGGAAGTTTTTTCATGTGGAAATGCCTGTGCATATTTTCAGCGATGATGATGCTGTCGTCCACCACAATTCCGACCACAAAAACCAGAGCAAAAAGCGTAATTCTATTCAGGGTATATCCTAAAATATAATAGCTGAACAAGGTTAAAGCAAAAGTTAGAGGTACGGAGAAAAATACGACCAATCCGCCGCGCCAACCCATAGCAAACATCACCAAAACCGTAACGGCAATAATGGCAACACCTAGGTGCAATAATAATTCTGAAACTTTGTGCGAAGCGGTTTCACCATAATTTCGGGTAACTTCTACATGCACATCAGACGGAATAATATTTTTTTTCAGTTCATCTACTTTGGTCAAGATTTGTTCTGAAATCTTCATGGCATCGGCGCCTTTCACTTTAGAAATAGAAAGGGTAACAGCAGGATATTCGGATTTGTATTGCTTGCCTTTTTCCACAGCATTTCCGTATCCAAAATTGACATAATTGATAGGATCTTCGGGGCCGTCTTTTATCTGAGCCACTTGTTTTAGATAGACCGGCATGTTTTGAGAAGTCCCGATAACCAAATTCTCTACATCTTCTGCAGAATGTAAAAATTGACCAGATGTCAGCAGATATTCAGTATCATTTGCATTAAATTTTCCTGACTGAGAACTTCCGTTGTTGGCCTGTACCATTTGCATTACCGAAAGAGGATCGACTTGCAATTCGGCCATTTTATCTTTGTCCAAAATAATTTGAAGCTGACGGTTTCTTCCACCCAGAATTTTGGTCAGCGAGACATCTTTTATTTTTTTTATTTCCGAAGATATTTCTTCCGTGATGCTTCTCAGTTCATCGTCCGAGAGTTTCTCGCTCCAAAGGGTAAGTCCCAACATAGGTACATCGTCTATGGAACGGGTTTTCACCAACGGTTCCATCACCTCTTTTGGGAGGATGTTTCGGTTTTTCATCAGTTCGTCGTACAATTTAACATAGGAGCGTTCGGTATCTTCGCCCACCAAAAATTGTACAATAATCATGGCTTGACCGTTCATTGCCATAGAGTGGATGTGCTCTACACCTTTGATGTTGGAAATTACTTTTTCCAACGGCTTTACCACTCGGCTTTCTATTTCTTTGGGAGAAGCACCGGGATATCCCACCATGACATCCGCCATGGGGATGATGATTTGGGGTTCTTCTTCTCTGGGTATTAATGTGGAGCTGTACACCCCGATGATCATCAACGAAACCATCAAAAGTATGGTCAGCTTGGAGTTGATGAACATCTCGGCAATACGCCCTGCGAATCCTTTTTCCATATTATTTTTGGTTATGAGGTTATAAGGTTATGAAGTGATGATGTTATGAAGTTATGGGGTTATGAAGTTATGGGGTTATGAAGTGATGATGTTAGTTATGGGGCTATTTAGAAGATCAGTTTATAACCTCATAATTTTATCACTTTATCACTTTATCACTTTATCACTTCGTCACTCAAACACTATTTTACACTTATTTTTGCTCCGTTATACAATCTTCCGTTGGCATTGGTGATGTACTGTTCTTTGGAATTTAATCCGGCTAAAACTTCAACTTTATCGCCAAAATTTTTTCCTAATTTTACCCATCTTAATTGAGCCGTGTTTTGAGAACTGATGACATAAACGCCTGTTAGTTGTCCTTGCTCTACCACTGCAAATGTTGGTATGGTAAGGGTTTCTTGGAAATCTTGGTTTATTTTTCCGTGACTTTTAAATGGAAATTCTACATGGGCAAACATCCCCGGGAGAAGATCTTGCGTTTGATGCACATTCACTTTTACCATAAATTGTCCACCCGTATTGGCAGCCGATTTTGATACTTCGGAAACGGTACCGGAAACGGTTTTGTTGATGGATTTTAAATTGACTTTTACAGGCATTCCTTGACTCACTTGGTTGATGTTTTGCTCGGAAACCAATACCTGAACCTGCAAATTGGATGGAGATTCTATGGTCAAAATAGGCATTCCCGGACTTGCCATGTCACCTTGTTCTGCATATTTTGCGGTGATGGTTCCGGAAATGGGAGCAGAAATATGGGTGTATTTGTATTGGGCGTTGACCTCATTTTTCATTTGCTGAGCTGCTTGTAATCCTGCCGAAGCCATTTCGTATCGGGCACGCATATCGTCCAATTCTTTTTGAGAAGCCGATTGGTTTTTAAATAAATTTTGAAATCTTTCAAAATCTTTTTTTGCCGAATTGTACGCCGCTTGTGCCTGTGCAATTTGTGCGTTGGCTTGTCCGCCTTTGGCTTGAATATCCGTTGAATTGATGCTGACTAAATTTTGTCCGGCACGAACATTTTGCCCAACTTCGGCTTTTAGAAAAGTGATGTAGCCCATCATTCGGGTTGAAATATTAACCGAATTTTTAGCTACCAATTTTCCACTGGCAGTGGTATTTCCACTTTCGCTGGACTCCACGGATCTGCTTACCGATACCTCGATGGGTACTTCTTTATTGACCGATTTTTTTGCATCGTCTTTGGAGCAGCTGCTCAGTAGCAGTACGACAAGTGCAATGCTGGTGATGATGTATTTATTCATTTGTTAAATTTTAAATTTTGGATTTTAATTTTGGATTTTGTATTTTTTTGATGTCGCTCCTCCGGAGCTTTTTCAGTTTTAAATAGAACAATTTATCTATGTTCAATCGTTAGTTTCTATCTCAACTTTAAAGTAATTTAGTTTGTGTAACTATTTGGTTATTTGGAAATAATATTTCTTTTACTTTGCTATTCATCCGACAACCATCAACCATCAACCATCAACTACTTCGATTGTAAAAACTGATAATAATCCACCGCTGTGTTGTATTCGAAAATGGCCTGTTGCATTTCCAATTCTTTTTGGGACATCAGGGTTTCTGCGGTGAGCAAATCAGACGATTTTTCAAGACCTTGGTCGTAGCGGTTTTTGCGGATTCTGTAGGCTTCGGCACTTTGCTCTAAAGCGAGTTGGGTAAAAGTTACTTTATCGTCGGCATCTGCAATTTGTCTTTCAGCCTTGCTCAGTTCCAGTTGGCTTTGTTTGGTATATTGTTCAATTTCCAGCTTTGCTTTTGTTCTTTCAGATTTTATTTTTTCTTGTTCGCTTTTGGCTTTCAATCCATCAAAAACATTCCAAGAAAGCTGAAGACCTGCCAAATATCCGTTGGCATCGAAGCTGGCGATTTTTCTATCGTGCATTTCGAAAGATCCAAACGCATTCAGCCTTGGCAAAAATTTGGATTTGGATGCTTTGTCCATCCAATCGTAGGCTTCAAGGGATTTTTGATACGCCCGAATGTCTTTTCGGTTTTCGTTAAGCAAAGTTGGATTTAACAAAAAAGAATTGTTGTACACCAAATTTTCTGAGGGTTTAAAGATTTTTCCGGATTTGTCTTCGTTCAGTAAGAAAAAAAGATAATCGGAAGCATTTTTGATGTTGGAATTTGCCAATTGAAGTTGGCTGTTAATCTCGCTCAGTCGGACCTCAATGTACAAAACATCGGACTTTTGGATGATGCCGTTTTTGAAATAATTGTCGATCACTTTTTTATTTTCCAAAGTCGTTTGTTTGGCATTTTGCAGCGTTTCCTCCATTTTATACGCCAGTTGAAGCATTCCGTAGGCTTTTTTCAGTTCGAACAAAAGATATTCGTGGGTTCTTTCGGCTTTCATTTTTAGGGCTTCAACTTTTACCTCTCCTGCTTTTTTTAGGTACATCGCATCCATGTTGATAATGGGTTGTAGCACTTCGACCTTGGTGGCGAAGTTGGAAATTCCCTTAGGATTATTGAGATCATCGGGATTGAAATCCATCATGGAGATTCGTTCCTGGTTCAGTTTGGATCCGAAAGCCATGAGCGGATTGTTGGTGTGGGTAAAGGTATAAGACGCTTTGATGTCCGGTAAATAGGCCGCCCTGGAACCTAAAAGTTCGGATTGGGCAAGATTAATTTCAGCCTTTGCTAATTTTACTTGAAGATTTTCGTCCAGAGATTTGCTTTCCAACTCGGCTTTGGAAATACTAATAATATTCTGACTAAAAACAGCGGTAGAAAACACGATACTGAAAATAGAAACCAATAGTTTTTTCATTTTGTCTAATTTGATGGCAAAATTATATTGACAAAATCTATTTTACAGTGATGTTTGTTACAGAAGGAAAAAGAGAGAGGAAATGGTTAATGAATGAAATTGAAATTAAATCTCAAAAATTTTGGCGTTGTTATCGATTTGTTTTACAATGATTTCTGTTCGTTCTTTATGGGTATCGGTGATGAACATCTGACCAAATTTTTCGTGATTAATCAAAGAGATGAGTTGAGAAACACGAAGGTCGTCCAGTTTATCAAAAATATCGTCAAGAAGGAGGATGGGGTTTTTACCGGTGAGTTGTTTTAACCTATTCAGTTGTGCCAATTTTAGCGCAATAAGAAAGGATTTTTGTTGTCCCTGCGAACCCATTTTTTTGATGAGTTCACCGTTCATTAAAAATAGCAAATCGTCTTTGTGTACGCCTTTGGAGGTGTAAGTAAGTTGACGGTCTTTCTCCAAATTTTCTTGAAGAATAAGGCTGAAATCTCCTTTTTGAAGTGGCGATTCGTAGTGCACCTCAACCGTTTCTTTAGCACCAGAAATGGTTTCGTAAAAAAGTCGAACAATAGGACTGAGTTGTTCTATAAACTCGGATCTTTTCTCGAAAATTACCGTTCCGTATTTGGTGATCGGTTCGTCGTAGATTTCCAAAGAATCTCTATCGAATGTTCTGTTTTTAGCAAAATATTTGAGAAGAGCATTCCGTTGTATAATGGTTTTTTGGTACTGGATCAGGCTGTAGAGATAGTCGTGATCGGTTTGGGAGATCATGGCATCCAGAAATTTCCTACGGCTTTCTCCGGAGTCCGAAATCAGGTTGGCATCGTAAGGAGAAATGGTTACACAAGGCAAATATCCGATGTGATCGGCTATTCTATCGTAGGTTTTATCGTTTTTTTTAATGATTTTTTTAGCTTCTTTTGCATATAAAACCTTCAGATTGTCGATTTTATCATCGTTCTGAATGTTGCTTTCTATGCTGAAAAAATCTTCATTGTTTTTGATGTTTAGAACATCCGAATTTCCCAAAAAACTCTTGCCCATCGCAGTATAAAACAAGGCATCCAGGATGTTGGTTTTTCCAACACCGTTATTTCCTACAAAACAATTGATTTTTGCTGAGAAAGAAAATTGTTTTTCGCTGTGGTTTTTGAATTGGATAAGGGATAAATTCTGAACAATCATGCCTCAAAAATACTTCAATAAAATTAAAAACAAAAACGGCAATGCCGAACAAGATTCGACCAAGAAAGAAAAGTACCAGTCCGGTCTTGAATTTTCTGAAAAATAAATGAGTATTAATGTAGGTACCGACGCCAATAGAAAAGCCAAACTAAAATCAGGTTGTAGTATAGCATTTGAAATTATTACGGAGGAAATGATCATTGCTGCAGCCAAAATTTTGGTTTTCTTTATACCAATCAGGTTGGGGAAGATCATCACATTTTCTCTTTTCATATCCCGAATATCAAAGGGGAGAACCAATGCCGTAATATAAATGAAAGAGATGAAAAATATGCCCCAACTAAAATACGGGAAACTGAGCCACGCATTCATTAAGCCCCAAATAAATCCAACATAAAATATCTTGAGCAGTGGAATTTTTCGGATGTTAAAGTTGAGAAAAAAACTGTTGTATAACAGACCCAGTAAGCAGATAATCAGCCATTTGTATAATCTTTCAATGTTGTGATTCTGGATGATCAGAAGCGAACAGAAAATGCCGGCAACTGCACATATCACCAAAGAAAGTTTCATTTTTTTGGAATTTTGAAATTTGGTATAGGTGTATCCGCCAAAATAAGTTAGAAAAATCAGAAAAAATGTTGGAAAACGGAATGTGTTTTGCTCAAGCATAAAAAATGTTGCCAAAAATGTCCCCATCAGCGAAACATATATTTGGCTGTCAATAACATATTTTTTTAGTAATTTTAAAAAATCCATTTTCACAAAGATACTCAACTCGTACTGAGTTTCTATAAAAAAAATAAAAAATACAACTTATGAATAGATTCTTACAACTCTTAATTTTCACTTTAATATTCTGTAATTCTGGATATATGAAATCGCAAGATTTTTATCAAAAACAATGGGAAGAGATCGATAAACTTAGCAATTCTGGGCAGTACAAATCGTTGTTGCCAAAGGTTTTAGAGCTTCAAAAACAAGCCGTCAAAGAGGAAAATGCCTTAGAAATCATCAAATCGTTAAAAGCGGAATTTTCCATTTTAAAAAACACAAATAACGATGAGAAAAATAACGAAACTTCCGTTTTTTTTGGTAAAATTTTATCCTTAGAGAAAAACACAAGCGGGAACTATCGTTGGGTTTTTGAAGTACTGAAACATGAATTTATTGCGGATTATTATGAACAAAATTCTTGGAAAATTAACAACAGAACCAATATCAACTTTCAGGATCTCACAAAGATTGAAACTTGGTCTGAGTTGGATTTTAAATTGTATTTACAAAAAAATTATGCAGAACTGTACCGCAATAAAGCATCGTTAAAGAATGTCAAACTGATGCCTTACCGCTCAATTTTCGATAAGGCGGAACATTTAGAGTATTTCCCGTCGTTATTGGAATATTTTGGGGAAAATTATATAAATTTTTTGAAGAGCAATAAACTTTTTACTCCATTAGAAAGAAAAGAAAATCAGACCCAAATCACGACCATCGAAAACGATTTGATAGCAGAAAATACGGGAAATGCCAAACTCTATTTTCAGCTTCAAAAAATAAAAAACGATTGTGCTATTGGTTCATGTAAAAACAAAATAGAACAACTTACTTCTCTTTATAAATCGCCTACACAAGGGGATTATAAAGTGTATATCGCTAAAGAAATTGTTATTTTGTTGATGTCCAAAGAACAATTTACAGAAGCCATGTCTTGGATTGCAAAAGCCGAAAAAGACCATCCTAAGTCACCTTTTTTAATTGAACTTCGCTTTTATAAAAATCAAATTGTACAGCCGAATCTCGTTGTGAAGTATGAAAAAACGACCTTGGCGAATAGACCCATACAAATGGTTGCAACTTATACTAATTTGGATCGTTTTCAGTTGAAAATATATTCGGTTAAAGGCAATGAAGCCGTTTACCTAAAATACATTCAGAATGCTTGGCAAAATGATATTTTTAAAACATTAAAAAAATCTCTTGTAAAAACTCAAACTTTTAATTTGTTGCCAACTCAAGATTATAAAAAGAAATCTACGGCTTTGGATGTTGGGGTTTTGCCCTCCGGATTGTATGTCGCAGAGTACGAAGTGGAAGGTAAATCTATAGACAATTTTTATTTTATAGTAACGAATACGGCTGTTATTTTTCAGCAAATAAGCTATTCGCCAAATGTACAAAATACTTGGAAATTGGTTGACAATTACGATGGAAAACCGTTTGCAAATACACCGATTTCTTTATTTCAGTTGGATGATAAAGAACTAAAACAAACTGATTTAATAACCAAAACAGACGGTAGTTTTTCGGCTGCAAATTCGGTAAAGTATAATGCTACTTGCCTTGTGAAAAATAAGCTAACAGACGATTATTCTCTTGTAAAATTTGAACAACAGGTTAAAGTACATCATAATTTTGATAACCCTGATCAAAAGAAAATACAAATGTTTTTGGATAGAGCCATCTACAGACCCGGTCAAACGCTTTATTTCAAAGGGATTGCAACTCAATTGCTCAACAAAAAAGAGTCTGTAGAAAATAACCGAAAGGTGGTGCTGAAATTGCTTGATTCTAATGGACAAGAAGTGGATTCACAAAACTTTACAACAAACAGTTTTGGGTCTTTTCAGGGGAATTTTGTATTGCCAAAAAATAAAGTGAACGGTATTTTTTCCCTAAGAATCGACAATGAATCGTTGGTGTATTTTAGAGTTGAAGAATTCAAAAGACCCAATTTCGAAGTAGAATTTTCCAATATTAAAGAGGAATATCAATACGGTAAAACGATTGAGCTGAAAGGAAAAGCCGTTTCTTTTTCCGGAATTCCCATTGCCAATGCAACGGTAAATTATGAAATTATAAAAAGAAATATTCGTTGGAAGTATTTTAACTGGTATCATGAAAATACAGATAACGATAATTCCATTTTAGGTTCAACAAAAACCAATGAAAAAGGAGAGTTTACCGTAGCATTAGACTTGAAAAAAGATGAAAATCTGGAGGGGATACAAGTGGATAATTATAAAATAAAAGCTTCGGTTGCCGACATCAACGGAGAAAGTCAATCGACCGAAAAATCGATTTTGGTTTCTTCGGTATCGCACCATCTATCTCTTTCGGATGTTAAATTCAATTATTTTTCAGATGAAAATATTTCTGTAAAAGTTGAAGCGAAAAATTACAACAACCAGATCATTAAAAAACCTTTCACCGTAAAATTGTCTAAACTCATAAGTCCTAAAAAGCTGTATAGAAGTAATTTTGAAAATGAGATTCAGAACGATCCGATGATGTCTGAAACTGATTTTAATCTAAAGTTTCCACACGATTATTTTTCGAATGAAGAGAAAAAAGATAAGGTAGAAAAAGTGATTTTTGACCAAAAAATGCAACCTGTAGAGGGCGGTATTTATCAAATCATGGACAAATTGGAAGTGGGAAATTACAAACTGGAAGTCTATAATGTAGAAGGTAAAGACACCATAATAACATCACAAAAATTTGAGGTTTTCGACAAAAAATCTTTGAGTTCCAAACTTCCATTTCTAAAAGTTGTCGAAGAAAAAAACGAATACAACAGAAACGATAAAGCTAAATTTTATATTTATTCTGGTGTGAAGGATGCTTTGGTACATATTTATACACAAAATGGCGATGGAAATACCAAATACGAAACCGTAAAACTGAACAACGGGTATTATCTTTATGAAACCAAACTTCCAAATGACGAAAGTATTTCGGATCTTGATTTTCAGTTTCAGTTGGTCGCATTGGGTGATGTACAAACTCAAACAAAAAATATTAAAATAAAATCCGAAAAGAAAGGATTGAATATAGAAACCATCACTTTTAGAGACAAGTTAGAGCCTGGACAAAAAGAAAAATGGACGATAAAAATTACAGGCGACAAAAACGAAAAAGTGAATGCCGAAGTCTTGGCGAATATGTACGACCAATCTTTGGATCAGTTTGCCTCCAACGATTTCGTTTGGAACCCACTCTATGAAAAAATACAGAGGTACATCAATTATTTTAGAAACTCCAAACAGGATATAGATAGATTCAGTTATTATAAAAGAATTCCTTACATAAAGTTTGTAGAGATTTACCAACCCCAATTTAGATGGATGGATGACTATATATACGCCAGAAAGAAGTACAAATCGGAAAATAGGGTCTATTCAGAAAGTAGTCCGGCTCCTTCGGTAGATATGATGATAAGAGGAACATCCAATTTTGGTTCTACTGCGGCTACTGAAGTTGTAATGGGGTATTCTAAAACCGCAACGAAACTTAAAAATCTTAATGCAGATTTATCTGGAGTAAAACTAAGAGAAAACCTTAGCGAAACGGCATTTTTCTATCCAAATTTATTGACTGACAAAGATGGAAATGTATCATTTGAATTTACTTCACCGGAAGCACTTACCCGTTGGAAACTCATGTTTTTGGCACATACCAAAAATGCAGAAGCCGCTACTTTGGAAAAAACCGTAGTTACCCAGAAAGAATTTTCCGTAACTCCCAATTATCCTCGATTTTTAAGGGAAGGCGATGAGTTGATCTTTAAATCAAAACTGAACAATCTGTCTAAAGAAAATTTAAACGGAACGGTTCAGCTTCAGATTTTGGATGCATTTTCTAATGAAGATATTTCGTCTAAATTCAATTTAAATGACATTCAAAAATCATTCACGGTAAAGGCTGGTGAAAGTACGATGGCTTCTTGGACTCTAAAAGTTCCGAACGGTGCCGAAGCTATCGTCATCAAGACCGTTGCCAAGACTGGAAATTTCTCCGATGGCGAACAAAAAGCAGTGCCCATTTTACCCAATAGAATTATGGTAACCGATGCCGTCCCTGTTTTCGTAAAAGAAGGTCAAACCAAATCTTTTGTGCTTGAAAATTTAGCCCAAAACAAATCCACCACAGCAACCAACATTTCCAATTCGTTGGAGCTAACGACCAATCCGATTTGGGAAGTTATTTTCGCATTGCCCGGTTTGAAAAACGATAACAACACCTCAGCAGATGTCGTCTTCAACAAATGGTTTGCAGATGTATTGGCTGCGGAAATTTTTAGAACAAACCCAAAATTGAAATCCGTTTTTGAGGACTATCAATCCAAAGGTTTACTTGGTTCTAATCTGAGCAAAAATCAAGAACTGAAACAACTTCTGTTGGAGGAAACTCCTTGGGTTTTGGACGCTAAGAATGAAGAAGGACAAATGCAAAAAATAGCCAGACTCTTTGATGCCAATACCATGCGAAATTCCATTAACCAAGATTGGGACGAGCTGAAAAAACTCCAAAATACAGACGGTGGTTTCTCTTGGATGGCGGGTTATCCAAGTTCGTATTCGTCGTCATTGTATATTCTGAAACAGTTGGGTAAATTAAATTCTTGGCTAAAAAATACTCCAAATGAGTATCAATCTACGGAACAAAATGAAATGGTGGGCAGGTTGATACGATTTGTTGATCAAGAGTTGAATCGCTATTTTGAAGTAAACAAAGGAAATGCATGGTCCAATTTTGCGCTGGACTATTTGGACACCAGAAATTATTGGGAAAGCCAATATCCTCTTTCTGGAAATGGTAAATTTTTGAAAAATTTAGTCGTTCAAAAAGCTAAAAAAGCTGAAATTGAAGATTTTTCGTTCTTCGGATTGCATAGAGCTGCACTCTTGTTCAACGATTATGGCTTGAAAGAATTATCGAAAAAACTGATGACTTACCTGAAAGAAACTTCGGTTGAAAGCGATAACCAAGGTGCATATTGGAAATCGAATATTGACAATTGGGGTTGGTACAATTCTCAATTGGTCAACCATGCAGGTGCTTTGGAAGCTTTTGAGAAATTGGGTAACGATCAAAAATTCGTAGAGGAAATGAAAATTTGGCTCATCACCCAAAAAGAGGTTTCGCATTGGGATACCAGCAGAAGTACAGCAGAAGTCATTTTTACCATTCTGAATTCTGGAAAATCTTGGACCGCAGATGCTTCGGACAAAGCAGAAATTCTTTGGGGTGGAAAAGAGATGCATCCACAAACCAAAGGTTCTGGATATCTAAAACAATCGGTTTACTCGGAGAAGATGGATGAAAGTTTGGCAACTGTCAGCATCAAAAAAGACAGTCCGGGAATTGTACAAGGGGGCTTGTTTTGGCAATATTATGAAGATTTGAACCAAGTGAAATCTACAGAAAACTACATTTCGCTAACCAAAGAATTGTACAAAAAAGTGAAAACGGTAAACGGTGAAGAATTGCAGAAGATCACAGAAAACGCTCCATTAAAAATCGGTGACAAAATAACAGTTCGTATGATCCTGAATGCAGATAGACCAATGGAATTTGTTCTGCTTAAAGACATGAGAGCTGCCGGTTTGGAGCCTGTAGATGTGCTTTCCGCATACCAATGGAAAAATAATTTGGCGTATTATCAGGTGACAAAAGATGCTTCTACCCAATTTTTTATTGAGTATTTGCCAAAAGGCCAATTCGTTTTTGAGTACGATTTGGTAGCCAATGTCTCTGGAGTCTTCAGCAACGGAATTACAACTTTGCAAAACTACTATGCCCCACAAATGAACAGCAGAACCCAAGGTACAAAACTGATAATTGAATAATTTTTTAAGTTTCAAAACAAAGAGCTTTGCTACTTGGCAAGGCTCTTTTTTCGTATCAATTTTTAAGGGAAATAACGGCTTGTATCAATCTCTTTCCTTTTCTTCTGTAATGTACAGCGATTCATTTTTTAAAATATCCAAAGTGGTGTAGAAAGACCAACTTGTACTTCGCCGGTAGTATAA
This sequence comes from Amniculibacterium sp. G2-70, assembly GCF_014353055.1. Taxonomy (GTDB): domain Bacteria; phylum Bacteroidota; class Bacteroidia; order Flavobacteriales; family Weeksellaceae; genus Amniculibacterium; species Amniculibacterium aquaticum. The sequence goes on along the minus strand of NZ_CP060698.1, from coordinate 220,978 downwards.
TTGGATATGCCCAATTGGTTTCTAGCATAGTCTGAAAACCGGTATATACGAGCAATATAGGCCAAATAAAACCTCAATTTAATATCTTTGAAAGGTTGATAGTAAACCGTCGGTACAATCCCATAACTTGTTCTCAAATGGTTGTTTCCACTGGTAGTGCTTACCACATTTTTACCATAAGTATTGCTGGTCATCAATGTGAGTAGGGTCTGGATTTTTGGTGAAATTTGATATTCTGCACGAAACCAATTTTCAATGTAAGTAGCATCTTCGGAAATTTTAGGACCTTTTATCATTTCAGTTAATATCCCCTTCGTGTCCAGTTGTTCATGACTGTAGTTGAAGTCGTACATGACTTTTAAATTTTCCACTTGGTATTTATGCCCAAGAGAAAATGCATAAGTAGAGGCATGTCCTTTTGCAACACGAAAATTACTCATGCTGTAGATGGTTTCCAATTTGTTGTCAAAAAATTTTCCTTGCCAGTTCAAGACCAAGGCGAGAGGCCATTTGGGTTCTTGTACATTGTCGTACACATTTCCTTCGTACAGATCTGCGTACCTCATGGTTCTGGAGTTGAGTGCCTGAAAACCTATTTTGTGTTGTTCAGAAATCTGTTGGGTTATTCCGACGCCACTCACATAGTTCAGCAATTGGTTTATGGCATCGTTGTACTCTAAGATGTCGATGGGGTTATAGTCGTATTCGTACCCACCAAAATAGGCGTACATTTTCCCCACTTGAAGATTGGTTTTGGGTAGGATTTTAACATCCACAAAGGCCAATTCTACAGCTTTGTCCAACATGTCCAAGGATTGAACTTCACCATTTTTGTTGAAACGATATCTGAATCTGAAATTCACTTTATCATGAATTTTTCCTTGTACTCCAAGTGCAACTAAGGAATTTCTGAATTCGGTGAAATTATCCGTTCTTCCATTTTCAAAATGATTCAAGAAACCCAAACGCATATCCAAATAGACATGAATGTCCTTCAGAAACTTTTGGTTTTCAAGATTCAATAAAGGTTTTTGTGGGTTGATGCTGTCCTGAACGGTTTTGATCTCTTGTGCTGAAAAAGTAGAAAATACAACCGCAGATAGAAGATAGAGTATTCGTTTCATGGCAAGTTTTTTTTCTGTGAATGATGTTAAAATAAATTCATCGTATCAAAATTATTGAAAACTATATAAATAAAGCACATTTTTATTGTAAATTTCATGAAATGAAGAAATGTTTTTACTCAAAAAAAAAATCCATTGAGTTTGTTCTCAATGGATGAATTTGTTCTATCGAATTGTACTGCGATTTATCCGCCAACTCTTTTGGTTTTGTAGCCCATATCTTTTAGTAAAATCATGATTTTATCACGATTATCTCCTTGTATCACAATAATCCCATCTTTTTCAGAACCGCCAATCCCAAGTGTTGTTTTTATTTTTTTCGAAATTTTTTTCAATTCGTCGTCACTTCCCTCAAAGCCTTCAATGAGGGTTACAGGTTTTCCGTTTCTGCCTTTCTTCTCAAATTTACAAACAAGAGGTTCTTTTTGTACAAATTTTTCTTCAGGCATTTCAAAATCCTGTTCTTCGTGATCAGGAAATAAATTCTTTAGTTGTTCTCGAATATCCATAGAGGCAAAATTAGTATTTTCTGAATAAAATTGGAATGTTAAATTATTGAAATTTAGTGATAATTGTTAAAAAAAGTGTAATTTTGTATTTAATGACTTTAAATTAATAAGATGAACAACCCTTTGTTTTATGCAAAAATACTTCTCTTTGGCGAATACGGAATTATCGAAGATTCCCAAGGGTTAACTTTGCCATACAGCTATTATAAAGGGTCTTTGAAATTTTCAGACTTAGATTCTGATTTTATTTTAAAGTCCAACAGTTCTTTAAAAAAATACACTGAATATTTAGAAACTTTAGAGCTTCCTTCGGAATTTTTATTGGATGTAGAACGGCTGAAGAACGATATTGATAAAGGTTTGTATTTTGACTCCAACATACCGCAAGGTTATGGAGTGGGGAGTTCTGGTGCTTTGGTTGCAGCGGTTTTTAGCAAATATGCAATCAAGAAATTCGAACCGGAAACCATTTCAAAAGACGAACTGAAGGAATTGAAAAAGATTTTTGGACTCTTAGAAAGTTATTTTCATGGGAAAAGCTCGGGGATAGATCCTTTAATTTGTTTTATGAACCTTCCAATTCTTATCGAAAATAAAGAAAGTGTTGATAAGGTAAATATTCCGGCCGAAGAAGTTGGCAAAGGAGCTATTTTTCTGATCGATTCCGGAATGGTGGGAGAGACCGGTCCTATGGTGCAGATCTTTTTTGAGAAAATGAAAACCGAAGGGTTCAGAAAAACATTGAAAGAAGAATTTATCCATTACAACAACGCTTGCATACATGCTTTTTTAAAGAAAGAAATGAATCCTTTTTTTAGAAATCTTAAAAGTCTTTCGATTTGGGCATACGAGCATTTCAAACCCATGATCCCCGAAAGTTTATACAAAGCTTGGAAAAAAGGCTTGGACACCAATGCCTATTATCTGAAATTGTGTGGCAGTGGAGGTGGTGGCTATATCTTGGGCTTTACCAAAGATTATGAAAAAGCAGATGAGATGTTATCCGGCTTTCAGAAAGAGGTTATCTATCGTTTCTAAGGATAAATAATTTATCTTTTACTTCATTAATATAAAAGTGTTTTTCTGTCTTTAAGGTGGATGGATTATGGAAAATAAATTTCTCTACAGACTTTCCCAGCTTTTAGCATTTGTTTTGGGGACAAAACTGTTGATGGTGGTTGTACTTACATTTGCACTCTATGTTTCCACCTTTTTTTTATTTAATCAAGAAGAAAGTCTGAGGGCTTTTGCATTTGATTTTCGTGTTCATGCCATTATTTTCTGTGCAATAGTCAGTATCGGTGCTGGAGGGATCATCAATCAGTTTTACGATAAAGAAAAAGACAAAATCACCCGTCCTTTTCGTACAAAATTGCAAAGTTTCCTAAAACAAAAGTATTTTTTATACGCTTATGTTTTTCTCAACAGCATTTCTTTGGCTGTAGCCGGTTTTATATCCGTCAGAGTCCTGATTTTTTTTCTGTTTTATCAGTTTCTCATTTGGTTTTACAGCCATAAAATTTCAAAAATTCTTATCCTGAATAACCTGACATTTGTCAGTCTTTCGTTGTATCCTTTTTTTGGAATGCTCATTTATTATCAAACTTTTTCCATCAAAATAGTATTGATGGCTACATTTTTATTTGGACTTTTATTGGTGATCGATATTATAAAAGACAGCCTAACCAAACACGCAGATGCAATTTTTGGATACCACACTCTACCGAATACTTTCAAAAAAACAGTGGTTAATCGTTTGATAATTAGTCTTTTGGTTTTCTTGATCCTGAATTCTATTTTAATTGTGATGAAAAAAGGATTAACAGGAATTATGTCGTATTATTACTTATCGGGTATCTTAATTTTTATTTTTTCGGCGTTTTTGTTGGTTTCAAATAAAAAAAATGCAAAATTTTATACGCTTAATATTTTACGATTCTGGATTTTTATAGGAATATTGGCCATGCTTTTTGATGGAATAATTATGAAGTGGTAATTTTTTTTTGAATGTATTAATGATTAATTTTGTACGATTTTAAAATACAATCTCCCATGTCAATTTTCAATGATACTCAGATCGCTTTTGTAGATAAAAGTACAAAGCAATTAGAAAAAGCAAAATGGATGTTCACCATGATACAATATCCAAGCCTTACCAATGTAGGGATCAACGCTTTGAATTTTACCATAAAAAATAACTTTCCCTTTGTAGAAAATATTGTGAAAAATACCTTGTTCGAGCAATTTTGTGGAGGTGTAACCCGAGAAGAAAGTTCCAAAGTGGTACAACAAATGTACGCACACCACATCGGAAGTATCTTTGATTATGCCATTGAGGGGAAAGAAGACGAACAAACATTCGACCATACTTGCGAAGAAATTAAACAAAATATTCAGTTTGCAAAAGGAAACCCGGCCATTCCGTTCGTGGTATTCAAGCCAACAGGATTTGGTCGTTTGGATTTGTATGCAGAAATTCAAAAAGGTAAAGAGCTGACTTCTTCCGAAAAACAAGAATGGGAAAACATCAAGAAAAGATACCTCGAAGTGTGCCAATTGGCTTACGATCTTGGTGTAATCTTAATGGTGGATGCCGAAGAAACGCACATGCAAACTGCCGTGGATGATTTGGTAAACGACATGATGGAAAGATTCAACAAAGAAAAAGCCATCGTATGGAATACCATCCAAATGTACAGAACCGGAAGAATTGAATATCTTGAAGCTGATCTGAAAAGAGCACAGGAGAAAAATTATTTCTTAGGTTACAAATTCGTTCGTGGTGCCTATATGGAGAAAGAAAGAGAAAGAGCCGCTGCAATGGGATATCCGGACCCAATCCAACCAAACAAACAAGCAACAGATGATAACTACGATGCTGCTGTACAATTCGTGATGAATCATTTGGATAAAGTTTCAGCTTTCTTCGGTACACACAACGAAAAATCGACCGAGTTGGCAATGGATAAAATGAAAACCCAACAATTGGCGAACGACGATAGCCGAATCCATTTCGGACAATTGTACGGTATGAGCGATAACATCACTTATTATTTGGGGAACCAAAAATACAACGCCAGCAAGTACCTTCCGTACGGCCCTGTAAAAGATGTGGTACCGTACCTAACCCGAAGAGCCCAAGAAAATACTTCAGTCGCTGGACAAACCGGTAGAGAGCTTGGACTTCTGAACAAGGAAATTGAAAGAAGAAAAAAATTAAAATAACATACGAAGAAAAACTTCCAAAATCTTTTGGAAGTTTTTTTGTCGAATCCCATAATTTATGCAAGAAACAAAAAAGAAAACGGCCATTTGGTTCATATTCATTACTTTACTGATCGATATCACAGGTTGGGGCATCATCATTCCTGTGGTTCCGGCTTTGATCAAAGAATTAATCCACGGGGATATTAGTTTGGCCTCCAAATACGGAGGATGGCTTAGTTTTGTATATGCAACCACACAATTTCTTTTTGCTTCTGTTTTAGGAGGATTGAGTGATAAATTTGGCAGAAGACCCGTGATCTTGGCTTCATTGCTGGGGTTTTCAATCAATTTTCTTATTCAAGGTTTGGCTCCAAGTATTTTTTGGCTTTTTGTTGGGCGATTATTCTCCGGGATAACCGGCGCCAGCATCACGCCGGCCAGTGCTTACATTGCCGATGTTTCTACAGATGACAACCGTGCCAAAAATTTTGGAATGATTGGGATGGCTTTTGGATTGGGCTTTATTATAGGTCCTGTATTGGGAGGACTTTTGGGACAGTACGGTAGCCGTGTTCCTTTCTTTGCGGCTTCGGCATTGTGTTTGGTCAACTTTATCTACGGATATTTTGCATTACCAGAAAGCTTAGACAAAGACCATCGCAGACCTTTTCAATGGAAAAGAGCCAATCCGATAGGCTCTTTGTTAAGGTTGAAAAAGTATCCACAAATTTTAGGTTTGGTAGTGGCTTTGGTTTTTATGTACATCGCGTTTCACGCACTACAAACCAATTGGGCTTTCTACACCATGTATAAATTTAATTGGAACGAAAAATGGGTTGGTATCTCTCTCGGAGTTTCTGGTTTGGTCGCTGCCATTGTGCAAGGAGGACTAATCCGGGTGATAAATCCTAAGATCGGAAACGAAAGAAGCATCTTGTACGGACTATTTTTCTACGCTGTAGGAATGTTTTTATTTGCTTTTGCCAATCAAAGTTGGATGATGTACGCCATCCTTATTATTTACGGTTTGGGTGGGATTGCAGGCCCTACATTACAATCTGTAATTTCCGTTCAGGTGCCTAAAAATGAACAGGGAGAATTGCAAGGAGCTTTGGCAAGTTTGGCCAGTGCCACAGCCATTGTAGGCCCACCGTTGATGACCAATACTTTTTATTATTTTACCCACGACGATGCTCCTATTAACTTTCCCGGTGCTCCGTTTTTATTGGGTTTTGGACTCATCGTTATCAGTCTGTTGTTTGTGTATAGAAATTTTAAATAGACTGCAAATCTTAAAATCTACTTAATTTTTCAATTTGGTTAATTTATTCATTCAAACTTTTGTAATTTCGCAGCTATGGAACTTAGTATAGGAGAAATGCTCGTTATCTTTTTGGTTATTGTGATCATGTTTGGTCCCAATAAGCTCCCTCAAATCGCCAGAGATTTAGGACAAGGAGTGAGAAAGATGCGTGGTGCAATGGACGATATAAAAACAGAAATCATGAAGGATACAGACAATCCGATTTCTGAAATTAAAAAAGAAATTGATAAAGTAAAGGATCAGGTGAAAGAATTTGACCCTAGAGAACAACTTCGTGAGGAGATGGATCTTAAAAAATACATTGAAAATTCCAACGAGGTGCAATCTAATAAACCCAATCCTTCGGACAGCAACTATCAAGGTCCGGTGAGCCGATAATTTCTATGAACGAACTGATACAAGAAGACAAAGCAGCTTTGTTATTTTTGAATGGGCTTGGAGATTCTGCCTTCGATCCTTTTTGGTTAATGATTACCGGAAAATGGTTCTGGATACCGCTTTATGTTATTTTTCTGTATTTATTATTTAGAAATTATAAGGCCAAATCCGTGGTTTTTATACTTATATTTATTGCATTGGGAATTACCATCTCCGATCAATTAGCAGGTATTTTTAAGAACGGTTTCATGAGGCTGAGGCCTTGTCACGATCCGGAATTGATATCGAAAATGAGAATGGTGACTTGTGGTGGACAGTTTGGCTTCTATTCCAGTCATGCCTCCAATACCTTTTTCTTGGCCACTTTTTTATCTTTTTTGTTGAGAAAAAAAATACCGTGGTTTCCTATTTTATTGTTTTCTTGGGCTATTTTGGTTTCCTACAGCAGGATTTATTTGGGAGTGCATTTCCCCGGAGATATCATTACCGGAATGGTAGCCGGAATTTTATTGGGTATTCTTTTTTCTAAATTGATGAAGAAAGTTTTACAAAAACAAAATTTGGAACCGCCTTCTGGCACCGGACATTAATCGTTGTGATAGGGCTTTCCTTGTAGGATTTGATTGGCTCTGTAGATTTGTTCTACGATGAATAAGCGAATCATTTGATGGGTAAAAGTCATTTTGGACAAGGATATTTTTTCATTTGCCCTTTGGTAGATTTCTTCTGCAAACCCGTAAGCACCACCAATCAAAATCACAATTCTTTTGATGGAACTGTTTTGCCAATGATCAATTTTTTGGGCAAATTCTCTGCTGGTAAATTGCTTACCTTTTTCGTCCAAAAGTACCAAAACATCGGTCGAATCAAGATTTTGAAAGATGAGTTTGGCTTCTTCTTTTTTTAGCAAATCGGGACTTAGGTTTTTAGCATTTTTAACATCCGGAATTTCGATAATTTCAAAATTCCAATATTTTGGCAAACGAAGTTTGTAGTAGGAAACCAAATTTTTTATTTCCTTGTCGTCTGTTTTGCCAATACACATCAAGTTTATTTTCATTTTCTAACGGAGGTTGTTGTACGGTTATTGGTACTGATGAATTATGATAACAATAGAAAATTAAAGTATTTGGATAATTCGGTCGTTTTCCTATCTTTGTTTTGCAAATATAAATGATGCATTTTGAAAACCCCTCAATTTCTTTTTAAAATCCGAGACTTTTTTCATGGGATACACATTCCATTTTTGGATATTTCACTTTGGAGAATGTTCGAAATTTATGGAAAAGGAATTTTCAGAATGCAAATCGGGAGGATGGCTGCCAGTATATCTTGGAGTTTTTTCTTGTCTTTGTTTCCATTTTTATTGTTCTTGTTGTCCCTATTGCCGTATCTGCCGCATTATCACGAGTTGCAGTATTATATTTTTCATGTCTTGTTGCATAATTTTTTTCCGGCCAAAGTTCAGGAAGATATCTCCAATTATATCGAGGATGTCATCAACCCCAATATTAAAAACCTAAGTTTTCTCACCATTTTTTTGGCATTAATTTTTGCCACCAACGGAACACATTCTCTGATCAACGGATTCAACCTGAACCACCGCAGAAAGGTGAATGCCATAAAAGAATATTTGGTTTCCTTTGCCATAACACTCTCATTTACAGCATTCATTATATTTTCCTTATTAGGACTTTATTATAGCGAAGTGGTACTAAAATTGTTTAGCCCAGAGATAAAAACCACCTGGTTAATAAGTAATTTGTCTAAAATTATTGGTTTTTTTTCCTTTCCATTGTTCTATTTTTTAGTCCTCAGTTTATTTTATTGGCTGGGATGTTTTAGGATCAATTCTTGGAAACAAGCGTTGCCAGGCGCTATCCTCACCACCGTTTTGTTCATACTTCTGACTTACTTTTTTGCTGTTTATGTTAAGGATTTTGCCCGATACAATGTCTTATACGGATCCATTGGTTCCATAATTTTGGTAATGGTCTGGATCAACCTTAACATCATTTTGATCCTGTTAGGGAATGAACTGAATCTCGCCATTAAAAATATTCGGCTAAAAAAAATAGAAAAAGATCAGAAAAGAACACAATTGATCGACATCGATAATAGCAGTGAGGTGATGGACTAAGTTATTGAGTCCAAAATATTTCTTTCACTTCTTTGTATTGTTCAATTTTTGCGATAATTACATCTATTTGGTTGATGGGAATGTTTTCAAATTTCAGTTCAAAAATATATTGATTTTCCAATTTCTCCACATTAAAATTTTGAACTTTCAGATTGTCATTGGTCAATAAAGATTTTAAAAACACGGCATGGTTGATGTCGTTGTGTGTAATGATTTTTAAAGACATGTGTCTGAATTTTCTGAAAACACGCTCTTCTAAAGGTTTTAGACCCCAAAGAATTATTATTGCTATGAGTGTAGTGGCGACCGCTGCGACAAACATTCCACTTCCGGTAGCAAGACCGATACCGGCAACGGTCCACAATCCAGAGGCAGTCGTAAGTCCCCGGATAATTCCTTGTTTGGAAAAAATAATGGTACCGGCACCTAAAAATCCTATACCACTAACCACTTGTGCAGCCACTCTGGACGGGTCTAGGTTAACATTGGGTGTTCCCAAAATATCTTGAAAACCAAAACTAGATACCATCATGACCAGACAAGATCCCACACAAACCATCATGTGGGTTCTGAGGCCTGCAGCCCAATTTTTTCTTTCTCTTTCAAGTCCGATTAATGCTCCAAAAATGGAGGCCAATGCCAGTCGTAATAAGATGTCTTGCCAAAGGATCATGGGGTTGTACTTTACTTCCAAAGTTAATGATATTTTTCATGGATTTGTATTTTGTAACAATTAATATGTTTTCTCACCAATTTTCATCAATTTTGTAGCATAATTCTTTTATGTGAAGTCTATTTTTTATAATCTAAATTCTCGAAAACCCATCTTCATCATCGCAATTGTCGTATGTGTTATTGCCTTTTTGGCTTTTGTTGTTTCTAGTTTTCTGATCACCAATGAAAGCAAGAAAATCAATGAAGAAAGTGCTAGAAAAGCATTTCAGAATAAATATATCGCCATAAGCAATGTGTTTTCGAATATTGAAAATTATCAGATTTCTCTGAATGAAATGACAAAGAACAGATCTGAAAACGAAATTAAAACAGAGTTTGAATTGTTGAATAAATTTAAAATTCAGCAAAATATCAAACCCTACAATTGGGTTTCGAATGTTGATAACGAAAAGAATTTGTTTCCGTATTTTTTTAAAAATAAAATTAACAATCAAAAAGATTTTAGTACAAAATCGTTTTTGACAACTACGAAACAGAACAGTTGTTTTGTAACAGTAAAAGACTCCATGTTTTGGGTCAATTACCAAAAAAATCGTTCTCCAGAATTTAATGGATATTACGGATTTACCATCAATCTAAATAATTTACACGATTATTTTTCAGAGGTCACACAAAGCCAAAACAATTATGCCTTTGTTTTTTCAAAAGACGGTACATGCATTACCCATCCCGAACAAAAATTTATTGGAAAAAATGTATTCGGCTTTACCAACATCGTCCCAAAAGACACCATAACTCCTGAAATGGGGAATACCGAGAGAAAAGTAAATTCGGAGTACCTTAATTTAGAAGTTTTACGATTTATAAAACCTCTGAAAACGAGAAATTTTGACGGTTATGTCGCTGTGAATTATGTGAATTTTTTGATTGATGAAAATGTCAATAAGACCAAAAATTATATTATCTACATCTTTCTAGCAACGATTTTGCTGATTTCCATTATTTTTATTGTGTTCCATCAAGCCACCAACAATGCGTATAAAGAAAAGGAATTGGTGCAAAATGAGAAGAATAAACTCCTGATCATAAATGAAGAAATGCATAAAGAAAATGCCATTAATCAATTGCAACAACTTAAAAATCAAATCAATCCACACTTTTTATTCAATTCATTAAATTCGCTTTATATGCTAATTGGTTTGGATCCGCAAAAAGCGCAAAAATTCACAATGAATTTGTCTAAAATTTACAGATACATCATCATTCCACCCAAAGAAAACTTGGTCTTGGTAAAGGATGAGTTGAAGTTCATAAATCCGTTTATGGACTTACAAAAAAGTCGTTTTGAAGATGAGATTCAGTTTGAAAAAAACATAGAAATACCTGAAAATCTCAATAAAAAGATTCCGTATCTGTCCTTGCAAATCGTAGTCGAAAATGCCATCAAACACAATATTGCTACTGTAGATCATCCTTTGTTTATAAAATTGTACGATAGCGAAAACGGAATTTTTGTGATAAATACCTATCAACCCAAACAGAAAAAACCGGTAGGTGAGCATTTTGGTTTGAATTATTTGCAAAAAACATGCACATTTTATAAAAATGATGAATTCAGAACTTGGATAGATAAGGACCAATTTCATGTTTTCATTCCGTTTTTGGATACGGATTATCCATTCACTCCATAAAATTATCCATTCACTCTCTTTTGTTTCATTTTTATTGCAGTCACCTTTATATTTACTGCAAATTCATAGGTAGAATTATGGATTTTATAATTTTATAATAAGGAATGAAACAATTTAGATTAGCCATTTATTTAGCCGTTGCTCTCTATTCTTCAGGTGTTTATGCCCAGAAAAAAGAGGACGACAAAGCAAATAAAGAGAAAACTGAAAAATCAGATTCTTCCAAAAAAGTGAAGAAAATTGACGAACTCATCAAAAAAGGAAGCTATAACAAAGGAATGTTTAATACCATTCAGGTGAAAACCGATGTGTATTTTGAGATTCCCGATTCTTTGATGGGCAGGCAGTTTTTGGTGGTTAATAAAATTTCTCAAGTTCCGATGGCGGTGAACGAAGCCGGACTGAACAAAGGGATGAATTATGAAAATAAAGTCATCACCTTTCATCACGATAAAGTGGCCAAAAAAGTTTGGGTAAAAACCTCAACGCCTAAAGTTTCTTCACCTGAAAATGACGCCATTACCCAATCGGTAAAAGAAAATTTTGCGGAATCCATCATAGAAGTTTTTGATGTGGAAGCTCAAAATTCAGATTCCACTTCTGTAGCCATCAAAGTGAACAAAATATTTGATGGTAATAAAAAAAGTTTTAACGATGTCTTGGCCAACACCGGTTTGGGAGGTTCGGTAAAGTCGGATCTGTCCTACATTGATGCCGTAAAAACTTTCCCTGAAAATGTGGTGGTTAAATCTCAACTTACAACTTCTGTGAATGAAGGTGGAGTAGATATGGCCGTAACTTTGGGGGTGACCAGCAATATTGTTTTACTTTCCAAAACACCGATGCAACCGAGGTTTGCAGACGATAGATTGGGATATTTTACAGAAAAACATTGGTACTTCAACGACGGTCAGCAGAAAATGGAAGAAAAAAAACTGATCACCCGTTGGAGGTTGGAACCTAAAGATGAAGACAAAGAAAAATATTTGCGAGGAGAATTGGTAGAGCCTAAAAAACCGATTGTATATTACATTGATCCGGCTACACCAAAGCAATGGCGCGAAAAAATTATCGCCGGGGTGCACGATTGGCAAGTCGCTTTTGAAAAAGCAGGTTTTAAAAATGCAGTACTTGCAAAAATGCCAACAGCAGACGACAAAGATTTTGATATTGATGATGTCCGTTATTCGGTAATTACCTATGTGGCATCTCCAAAAGCCAATGCCATGGGACCTTCTGTCGTGGATCCTAGAAGTGGCGAAATTTTGGAATCGGATATCGTTTGGTGGCACAATGTGATGACTTCCCTACACGAGTGGATGCGCATACAAACCGGCCCCATAGACTCTAAAGCCAGAGGAAATAAATTTTCTGACGAACATATGGGAGAGGCCATTCGATTTGTTTCTTCTCATGAAGTAGGACACACCTTTGGTCTGAAACACAACATGGGATCTTCTTTTGCCTATCCTGTCGAATCTCTAAGATCCAAAGAATTTACCGATAAAATGGGAGGTACAGCTCCTTCCATCATGGATTATGCCCGATACAACTATGTAGCACAACCGGAAGATGGTGTTACAGCCATTACGCCCAAAATTGGAGTTTATGACAAATATGCCATAGAATGGGGCTATCGTTGGTTTGAAAATTCGAATGTAGAAAAAATAGCTTTAAAAAAGCTGATCGAAACTCACCAAAACGATCCCTTGTATTTTTATGGCGAACAACAAAGTTATTTGGATACCGTCGATCCTCGTTCTCAATCCGAAGACTTGGGTGACGATGCCGTATTGGCCAGTGAATACGGAATGAAAAACCTAAAAAGGGTAGTCGACAATCTTTTGACTTGGACTGCTGAAGAAGGAAAAAATTACGAGGAAGCCGGAAAATTGTATTTCGGAACCATCGGTCAGTGGGATCTTTACAACCACCATGTTATGGCCAATGTTGGTGGTATCTATCTGAACCAAGCCGTTTTTGGAAATCATAAAAAAGCCTATGAAGCAGTACCGGCAGCAATGCAAAGAAAAGCGGTAGATTATCTGACCAAGAATATTTTAGAAATTCCAAAGTGGTTGTTTTTTAATCCAATATTAGAGAAAACTTACGCTGTCAAGAAATCCCCAATGGGTCCGTATGAGCAATCGCCTTATACTTTGGCAAGAGAAATGCAATATTCGAATATCTATTATCTTTTTGCAGACGATCGATTGTTAAGGATGTTGGAAAATGAACTGAAGCAAGAGGAGTTGGGAACAAAGAACGAGATATATACCGTTTCTGATTTGTTTGAACAAGTTCGCAATGTCGCATTCAACAAAAAAGGAAGCTTGAGTATTTTAGAAAGAATGACTCAGAAAAATTATGTGGATGCCTTAATTGTTTCAACCAATAAATTGTTTGAGAAGACTTCAGTAAAAGGCATTACCGTAGATCAAACTTTAAGAATGCCTACGATATGCAATCATTTGGATGATGATAAAATGGTGAGAAACATCAACTATTCTTCCATGAAAAGAGTTTCTGAAGTTACCACATACAAAAGAGCAGAACTTCAAAAAGTTTTGGATATTGTACAAAAGAAAAAAAACAACGGCGATGCCAATACGCAAGCGCATTACGCAGATTTAATCACCCGTATTAAAGAAGCATTGAATAAATAGTTATAGCCAATTATGCAATCGCTATACCCATGAAAATGAGAATAATCGTAAATTAGCGAAAGCATAGGGCCATTAAAAAAAAGATTTTACAACCTATGAAAAAATCATTAATTCTTTTACCTCTTCTAGCAGCAAGTTTCACTTATGCACAGGAGAAAAGAGTGATCACTGGATCGGTACAAGATGCCTCTACCTCCAAAGGATTGGTAGGTGCATCTATAAAGATCGATGCACAATCTGTTTCATCTACAACCCAGCAAAAAGGGATTATCGAAAGTGTTTCGGTTGGAACAATTTCTACGGCAAACGGTCAATTTTCATTAGAAATCCCGAAGGATACCCAAACGGTAACCATCAGTTTCCCAGGTTACGAAGCAGAAATACTTCAACTGTTCCCAAGTCAGACGGAATATGTTATAAAACTACAACCCGTAACAAGTTCTAAAAAAGAAACGAACATACAAGAAGTTGTACTTACAGGGTATCAAAAAATTGAAAAAAGAAAACTAACTTCAGCGGTGAATACGGTGAAGATGGCAGACATACAACAATCCGGAGTTGCCAGTGTGGATAAATTGTTGATGGGACAAGTTGCCGGAGTAGTTGTTACTCCAGAAACGGGTGCTCCCGGTAGTCCAGCCAAAATAAGAATTAGAGGTACTGCTTCTCTTTCCGGTCCTCAAGACCCACTTTGGGTGATTGATGGTTTGCCATTGGAAGGAAACGATGTGCCAAATTTTAGCGACAAAGAAAATTTAGATCAGCTCCAGAACTTCTCCATCGCCGGACTTAACCCCAACGATATCGAAGACATCACCATACTAAAAGATGCCGCTGCAACTGCAATTTATGGAGCTAGAGCAGCCAATGGTGTCATCTCCATCACAACCAAAAAAGGTAAAAAGGGTGCCATGAAGGTCAACTTCAACGCCGATACTTTTGTAAACCTTAGACCGGACTTTTCTAAACTAAATTTACTAAATGCTTCAGAAAAAGTAGATTTGGAATTGATGATGGCGGGAAGACCAGAACTTACCTACCGTGAAGATAAAGGTGAGGTTATGCGTATCCTGAATGCCAACAATCAACTTACGGCCTATAGAAATGGAGGTTGGGGTGCTTTGGATGCAACAACTCAATCTCAAATTAACGCCTTGAGAGCGAATACTACCGATTGGGGGAAATTGTTGTATAGAACAGCCATTAACCGTCAATACGGTGTAAGTCTGTCAGGAGGAAATGATGTTTCGGATTACTACGCCTCTTTTGGATATTTTAACGAACAAGGTACAACGATAGGAACCGGTTTTGACCGACTGAACCTTACTTTGAAAAATAATTTTAAAGTAAACAATAAATTGAATGTCGGAATTTCCGTTTTCGGTACTTCCAGCCAAAAAGATTCTTTTGTAACCGATGCCGATGCTTCCATCAACCCGGTGAACTATTCCAGAAATGCCAATCCGTATCTTTCGCCGTTCAAAGCCGATGGATCGTACAACTACGACAAAGATATTGATGGTTTTGATGATCGTTATGTGCCGTTCAACTTTATGGAAGAAAGAGAGAATACCCATTATTTCTTGAAAAATAAATCCTTGAAAGCCATTTTGGATTTGGAATATAAACTGTCCAAAGGATTGAAGTTGACTTCCCAATTCGGGGTGCAATACGATGTGAACGATACCGAAAAATATGCAGGGGAAAACACCTATTTCACTAGAAAAATGAAAGAAAGTACCCGCTACTATCAAAATGGCGGCTACAAATATTTCTTACCCGATGGAGCCATAAAACAAAATTGGGACAACGATTTCTTCCAATACAACTGGAAATTGCAAGCCCTGTACAGTACCAAAATTGGTAACCGTCACGAAATTGATTTGATGGCCGGTTCCGAATTGAGAAAAACTGAAGACCATACCACCATTACCAGAGCTTTTGGGTACAACCCGGTTACGAAAAGAGCAACATCTATCGTCTTTCCAAGCTCTAACTTTGCTTCCGACAAAAGATTTGAAGCATACAGAGAAGTAGCTCCAATAGAAAATGCGTACGCCTCTTTCTATGCAACGGGATCTTATACTTTGGACAAAAAATACACCTTCTTTGGTTCTGCCAGATACGATGGTACCAACCTTTTCGGTGTCGATAAAAAGTACAGATATCTTCCGATTTGGGCTGCCTCAGCTTCGTGGTTGGTGTCCAGAGAAGATTTTATGAAAAATCTAGATTTTATCTCCAATCTAAGATTACGAGCATCGTATGGACTTCAAGGAAATATCGACAGAAATACATCTCCATATTTTATCGGAGAGTACAGCGATACCACCATACTTCCGGGGAACAAAGAAGACATCATCAATGTCATCAGTCCACCAAACGGAAAATTACGTTGGGAAAAAACCGCCAATACCAATTTAGGTGTAGATTTAGGTTTGTTCAACAACAGAATCAATCTAACTGCCGATGTGTATTATAGAAAAGGTACCGACATGATCAGCATGAAAGAAACCCCACTAGAAACCGGTTTCGAATATACCATGGTGAACTGGGGAAGTCTGACCAATAAAGGTTTTGAATTGGCTTTGTCCACAAAAAATATTAAATCAGACCATTTCCAATGGAATACCACCATCAACTTTGCACACAACAAAAGTGAAGTTTTAGACGAACAGGTGAGAGACAATTCGACCTTGCCTTCACGAGTTGGTTTGCCGGTTAATGCCGTATTTGCTCTGAAAACGGCAGGAATTGATCAATATGGAAATCCGTTGTTTTGGAAAGGAGATGAAAAGGTGTCTGCAGCAGAATTTTTCCAATTGTATGATGAGTGGGCCGATTTCTTCCCGGGACAATTGGTGAACACCAAATTAACCAATGAGCAAATCCGTGGATTGTTTACCTATGTAGGTGATAGGGATCCGAAATTTACCGGAGGGATTATCAATAATTTCAAATATAAAAACTTTGATCTATCCATTTCGGCAGCATTCAATTTGAAACAAACCGTAATGAGATCGCCGTCGTATAGAGGAATGGAGTTGGATCGTGGCCGAAATTATACCACCGATATTTGGCAAGCCGGAACTACACTGCCGGGGATTACCAGTCCGGACATCAACGCCAATCCAGAAGGATGGATGGGTAACAAATGGTTTGCTGATAACCGAGCCAATACCTATGCACTTTTGGATCTTTGGGCAAAAGAAATTTCGTATCTAAGAATTTCGAGCATCCGTTTGGGGTATACTTTGCCAAAACAATTCTCGGATGCCATAGGAGTTTCCACACTTCGTTTGAGTGTAGAGGGTAGAAACTTGTTTGTATTCAGTAACGGTTACAATGGATATTTCGACCCAGAAACTTATGGAAATATCTATGCTCAACCCATCCAAAAATCGGTAACGGTAGGATTTAATGTTTCATTTTAAGATTTAGAAAATTATGAAAAAAATATTCGCAATCATAGGTTTGGTAGCACTTAGTTTAAGTTCAGTAAGTTGCGACCGCTTTTTAGATATACAACCGGAAGGTAAAGTAATCCCTACGACTACAGAAGATTACAGAAAAGTGTTGACTTCGGCTTATGCCAAATACCCAACGCACAAATCATTAACAGCACTTCGAACAGATGAATTGATGATTAATGACAACAGCATGGATTTCCCAAATTACCGAGAAATCGCCATGTGGAAAGATTCTAACCTGGATGCAGTAACTGTAGAATTTCCTTGGGTAAGTTTTTATTCCGTGATTTTTTATGCCAACCAAACCATCAACGAAGGGACAAAAACCATGACGGAAGGGGCCGAGAAAAACCAAATTTTGGCGGAAGCCTATGCTCTAAGAGCATACACCTATTTTGATTTGGTAAATTTATACGGAAAACCGTACAATGCAGCAACGGCTTCGTCTGACAAAGGAGTCCCAATCAGTTTAGAGATTGATCTAGAACAGGTGTTGCCAGCATCTTCTGTTCAGCAAGTTTATGATCAAATTCATTCGGATTTAGACAAGGCCGAATCGTTGATGAATGCAGAAAAACAGGAGCAAGCTACCAAATACCGTTTCTCAAAAGTTGCTTTGAAAGCTTTGCAAGCCAGAGTTTCTTTGTACCAAAATAACCATCAATCTGCCATGGATTTTGCCAACCAAGCATTGGCCATTCAGAATGACTTGGTAGATCTCAATACCAGCACGGCTGCTCCCAACCGTTTCGATTCTAAAGAGTCCATTTTAGCTTTGGATTTTGCTCTTAATAATGGAGTTCAAAATGTGGCTTACGCATCACCAGAGCTTATTGCAAGCTACGATGCCAACAACGACAAAAGATTCGGAATCTATTACGAAAAAACAGGCAGTAAATACAAAGTGAAAAAAGGAGGCAGTACGGACTTTAGAGTTTCTTTCCGTACGGCTGAGCTGTATTTTATAAAAGCTGAAGCCTTGTTGAAACTGAATCAGTTACAAAATTCAAAAGATGTTTTGATGCCTGTTTTAGAGAAAAGGTACAATGCAACCGGTCTTGCAACGGTACAAGCATCCATTTCTACCATGGACAATGCAGCATTTATGAATTTTATTTTGGACGAAAGAAATCGTGAGTTTGCCTTGGAAGGACAAAGATGGTACGACCTGAGAAGAGCCAACCAAAAACAAATTGTTCACAACATCAACGGTACGGTATTTACCCTACAAGCCAACGATGTTCGTTACACCATTGCAATACCACCTTCGGCAAAGAAAAATAACCCGAACTTATAATAAATTCTTCATATCAATTTTTATTGAGGAACCGTTTAGACTTTTATAGTTTAGGCGGTTTTTTGTATTTTTGTACCATCATGAAAATTGCCATTGTTGAAGACGAAATCCTCGCACAGAACTATCTGAAAGAAATTTTAGAAAGACAAAACTTGGTGTCCATTTCATCCATAACCGGCTTGAGATCCAAGAAACAAGCTGTTGATTTTTTTTCTGAAAACACCGTCGATCTCATTTTTATGGACATCCATTTGGGCGATGGTAAAAGTTTGGAAATTTTTGAAGAAGTTGAACTGAAAACACCCATCATTTTTACCACAGCTTATGATGAATATGCCCTAAAAGTGTTTAAACATTTTACCATTGATTATTTGTTAAAACCTTATGAAGAGGAGCAATTGTTATCCGCTTTGGAAAAATTTTTGTCCATTTTAGAAAATTTTAATCCCAGCGATTCGATACAAAAATTAGCCAAATTGGACTTGATCGATCAGCCCAAGTTGATGAGCCGCTTTTTGGTTGCCGATGGGCATCAGCTAAAATCGCTTCAGGAAGAAGATATTGCTTATTTTTTTGCTTCAGGAAAATACTTGTTCATCACGACAAAAGACAAAAAATCGTACATTTATGAAGACACCATTAAAGATATTATTGGGAAAATAAATCCCAATTTGTTCTTCAAAATCAATAGAAAATTTATTGTGAACATCGGTGCCATTTCCGATGTCATAAAACATTCCAGTCAAAAAATTGAGCTGAAACTGCAACCCTCACCGGATACGGAGTCCGATGTATTTGTCAGCAAACAGCAAATCAACGATTGGAAGGATTGGATGAACCAATGACAACGATTGTTTTTTTCGTTTTGATGATTGGTAAAAGCCCTGTATATTTGTCCTCATTCAATGGTGATAACCGTCAAGAAATACATTCAACATGGAAAAATTTAAAGTAGAAGTTTGGAGCGATATTGTCTGTCCATTCTGTTATATCGGGAAAAAGAATTATGAATTGGCTTTAGAAAAATTTGAACACTCCTCTGAAATAGAGTTGGAGTTCAAAAGTTTTCAACTCGACCCACAGTTCAGCCATAACCCCGATGATCGTTATGATCTGAATAAAGGTTTGGCCGAAAAATACAATAAATCGCTAGCAGAAATTGAACAAATGCAAGTGCATATAAAACAAAGTGCACATGCTGTAGGGTTGAATTTTGATTTTGAAAATTCGTATCGATTCAATACTGAAAATGCACACAGATTGTTGCACAAAGCCCACGATAAAGGCATTGGTACAAAAATGTCTGAAGCTTTTTTCTCGGCATATCTTGAAAAGGGATTGAATTTGGCAAAACCAGAAATCTTAAAGCAAGTTGCCGTAGAAAACGGTTTGAGTCCTGAGGAAGTGGATGATGCATTGACCAATGAAACTTTTGCCTACCGAGTGCAACAGGACATGCAAGAAGCTGGAAATTTGAGAATTTCCGGAGTTCCGTTTTTTGTTTTTAACAGAAAATACGGAGTTTCTGGAGCCCAACCTGTTGATGTATTTCTAAAAACTTTGGAACAATCCTATGAAGATTGGAAGAAAACGACGCCTTCAAAATTAGAAATAATCGATGATGGAGCCCGCTGCGATATCAATGGAAATTGTGAATAAAATAGGTGTTCTTTAGGGATTAAGCCCATTTTTTTGGCTTCAATAAAAATCAAATCTCCTCTGCAAATCGTATTGCAGAGGAGATTTAATTTTTATAGACTATTTTTTGGTTTATAAAAAACGGTTAATAAACTATTTCAAATCGGTTATGTTTTCTAAAAAATAACAATTTTCGTGTCTTGTCATACCGATTTTTGAATAATAATTTACTGCTTTTGGTGCAGCAAGTAAAATAAGTTTAGCTTTTGGAGTTTCTAATTTTGTTAGTCGTACAAGTTCTTTTCCAATACCTTGTTTTTGAAATTTGCTATCAACGGCTAAGTCTGACAAATAAGTACAATAAAAAAAGTCTGTCAAAGACCTTGCTACACCAATTATTTTCCCATCAAAACGAGCCGTAACAATTAAATTTCCGTATTCCAGCATTTTAGCAATTCTGCCGGGATCGTTTACTGGTCGTCTTTCGCTCAATGTTGAGTTTATTAATACTTCGGTAAATTCTTCAACACTAAGATTTTTTTCTATTTGGTAGGTTAGCATAGTATATATAATTTCTAAATACAAAACAAAAATCACAACTTATTGAAAATAAGTGAAATAAATTGCTGAAAGTTTTCATAAAAAATTGATTTTTTGTAAATTAATAAATGTTCTTTATGCATTTAGCAAGCCACACAAAAACCAATTATGAGAATAAAAGTACAGAATTAAGTTCAGTTTTAGAACAAAATTTTCACTTTAAATTTAACCACAAATCCTTTTTGGCTTCAGTAAAAATTAAAAACTCCTCTGCAATACGGTTTGCAGAGGAGTTTTGATATATAAATAGGTGTTTTTATATTTTATTGTTCAGGCTGTGCCATCCACCTCCATTGAACACTTGGGTATATCCGTTGCTTTTTAAAATTCCTTTGGCAGTTGCAGAACGCATCCCGGATGCACAGCAAGTAATGATGGTTTTGTTTTTATCTTTCAAAATGTTTAGGTTTTGAGAAAGGGTATTCAGAGGGATGTTCAACGATCCTTTGATGTGTCCACCAGCAAATTCGACTTTGCTTCTTACATCTATAATGATTGCTCCGTTTCTTTTCAGCTCGACAAAATCGACCGACTGCAATCCTAAAAGTTTTTTAAAAAATCCAAACATAACAATCTCTTTATTTTTTTGCAAACTTATGCAATCTTCCTATTTTTTTTGGTGATGAAGATTACAAAAGCGTAATTTTATTTCTGGACAATACGATGAGTTTATTTTTCTCCATTTGCTTTAGCGTTCTGCTGGTCGCCTCTCGGGATATGCCCAACTCGTCGGCCAATTGCTGATGGGTA
The DNA here is from genome assembly GCF_014353055.1 of Amniculibacterium sp. G2-70. GTDB lineage: Bacteria > Bacteroidota > Bacteroidia > Flavobacteriales > Weeksellaceae > Amniculibacterium > Amniculibacterium aquaticum. The sequence continues at coordinate 199,509 of NZ_CP060698.1, read as the reverse complement.
GCTGTGACTTCATTGCTTTCGTAGAGCTGACTTTTCTGTTTTAGCAAATGCAAAATTCGGGCATCTACTTTTTGGAAGGCTACAGAATTGACCACTTCTAAAAGTTCTTCGAATCTTTTTTGATACAAAGTGAAAATAAAATCGGTCCATTCCGGATATTTTTTAATCCATTCTTTGGCTTTTGGGATGGAGACCATTAATATTTCGGCTTCTTCTTCGATTACGGCGCGTATCTTGGATTTGTCCTGTTTCATTCCAGAAAGGATAGAGACAATGCAACTTTCTCCAGGTTGTATGTAATAGAGGAGGATTTCTCTGCCATCTTCTTCAGTTCGTATCACTTTTATACTTCCAGAAACGACGATAGGAATGTAATTGACATAAGAATCCACATCCAAAATTACCGTTCCGGTTCGAAAAGTTTTCAGTTCGCCCGAGTTTTTTATCTCGTCTTTTAGTTCGGTTTTAAATTGTTCCATCATGTTCATCTTTCAAAAATAGTCAATAATAATTTTGTGTTCAAAATATTTGGGTAAAGTAATTCATTTCCTGATATCTATTCTGTAACCACGGTCACATTGGAGTTTGTTTTGATTGAATAACTTTGAATGAACTAAAATTTGGAGAACTATGAAAAGATACATCACCGCTACTGCAATTGTTGCTCTATCATTTTTGATGGTTTCTTGTACGGCCAATAAAACGGCTACAACGCCTTTGGATCAAGAAAAAGCTTTGGCTTATGTACAAGAAACTAAAGAACTTTTGATGGGTACTTTAATGAAAAAAATTAAAGAAAACGGAACCGAAAATGCATTGGAATTTTGTAACATCAATGCATTGCCATTGACCAAGTCGGTTGCTGTAAAGCATCAAACTCAAATAAAAAGGGTATCGGATAAAAATAGAAATCCACAAAATAAGGCCAATGCTCAGGAGATCGCACTCATCAATCGTTATAAAGCTCAGTTATTGGAAGGTAAGGAAGTGGGAGCGGTGATGAAAGACCACCAACTTTATGTACCCATTGTGACCAATTCCCAATGTTTGAAGTGCCATGGAGTTGCGGGTGAAACGATAGAACTAAAGACGGCTGAGAAGTTGAAAAAACTCTATCCGAACGATTTGGCAACGGGTTATAAAGTCAATGAAATCCGTGGGTTATTTGTGGTAAGTAGTAAGTGATTTTGAAAAATGAAAAATGCGAATCTAAAGAAAATTATACATTGAAAAGTAAAAAAGGCAGTCATTTTCACGACTGCCTTTAAAATAATTAATAGGTTTGAAAAAATTAAAATTTGTAGTTTAATTGAACTGCAAAGTTTCTTGGTTGGATTTGGTCGATGTAACCTCCTCTAAAATAAGAAGTATAACCCACCGCATCAAAGATATTATTAAGATATGCTCTCACAGAATAATTTTGGAAGCTGTATCCAACTTGTGCATTAACCGTAGTGTAAGACGGCATGTCGAACGGCTTCAGACCTGGTTTTACAGAGTTTACATGGCTGTTGGTGAATGTCTTTTGTGTCCATTCGTCTACCGGTCTGGCTCCTACGAAATAGATCCCTGCACCTATATCGAGGCCTTTTAGTAAATCGTGATCAAATTTATAATTCAACCAACCGTTTGCAGTATGTTTTGCAGAGTTCATTGGTGCAGATCCGTTTACATAAGCCGGGCTGTCTTGGTATTGTGCATCCAAATAAGAGTATCCGGACATCACTTGCAAGTTAGGTAAGATTCTACCGATTAATTCTACTTCTACACCTTTTCTTCTTAGATTACCTGCCAATCCATAAAGTGTATTTCCTTCTGAATCTTTTACCGGATTGTAGTTTGCATCCAAGATGCTGTACGATAGGTTGTCGGTGTTGATATCAAATAGGGTTACATTAAATCTCAATCTTTCGCCAAACCAATCCGATTTAATTCCTGCTTCCCATTGTTTGGTATGAGATGGACCTACGAAACCACCCGTTTGTAGTACATTGTTTACCGATCTTAGAGAGGTTGTTGTTGTGTACGACCCGAAAACATTCACATTTTCAATAGGAGAAATGATTAATCCGAAGGAAGGATTCCAAGAATCGGTCACTCTTCTTGTAGATCCGTTTAGGTTAGAATAACGGATTCCCAGATGTGCTTTCACATATTTCCCAAACTGCATAACATCTTGTGCCATCAACCCATAAGTTGGGGTAAGCACAGCATTGGACCATCCTTGGCTTGCGTAAACTACATGTACAGGTAGGTGGTTAGGAATTGATCCGTTCACCACATCAATAACATCCAAAGGATTGGTTGAACCGATTAAATTGGCATTGGAAACCGAATTTTTGTAAGCATTAAAGGTCTCATAAGATGTTTTAGACTCTTTCCAGTCAAATCCTAATTGGAACAAATGCTTGATAGGTCCTGTCTGAATATCTTGACCGATAAAATCGAATTGGAATACTTTGTTAATATCTTCGCTTGCCGATTTACCAATCGTTCTTTGTCTTACTGTGTAGCCTGCATTTTTTACCGGTGCAATGGATGAAGCTTCGCTATCGGAAGTTCTGTTTGCTTGGATGTATGTGGCTCTAACTTTAAATTTATTGGAGATTTTTCTATCGGCAGAAATGGCAAAATTATAAGCCTCAGTTTTGTTATAATCGCTGGCATAACCCAAAAATTTATCTTTAGGCATGTGATACAAAGCTTCTGTATCTCCATTTGCTGTGTTGATGGTACCTCTGTCCGGAGTTTGGTTGTTGTACAAATAATCCATTTCCAATACAATGTTGGTTTTATCATCCGGACGGAAAGCTACGGACGGATTAACATAAACCCTCTCACCTTGAACAAAAGGACGGAATGAATTGTTATTTTGATATGCACCGTTGAAACGAACCGCAACCTTACCTTGCTTATCCAAAACTCTTTGTACATCTAGTGTTGGTCTGTAAAAATCCCAACTTCCGTAACGGAAACCTACATTTCCAGAATTGATGAATCTTGGAGTTTTAGTCACCACATTGATCACCCCACCTGCAGATCCCAGACCATCACCAATACCTTGGGTAACGGCAGCCGATCCCTTGATAACCTGCACATTCTCTATCCCTTGCATATCGGTAAGCATCCCTGCAGTACGGAAATCGGAGTCCATAGAAACCCCATTTTTCAATACAGGAACCCCACGGTATCCACGGATGGTCATACTTTCGTTAGAACCCCCATAGCTGGAAAAACGAGTAACGCCAGGTACATTTTGTGCTACTTCAGTTAGGGTCATTGCTCCCAATTCTTCAATGGCTTTATAAGAAATTACAGAAATACTTTGGATTTGATCTCTGGTTTTTAGAGGAAGTCTGGTAATGGCTTCTAGACCTTGGGTTTTTTGTTTAGCAACACCAAACAATTCAACTTTTTCAATTTCTTTTTGTTTGATGGAATCTTTTGTTTGATTTTGGGCATTGGCAAGTACTCCAGATAAGATAAGTACTGAGGTTGCAATATATTTATTCATAACTTTTATTTTACGAGTGCAAATTTATTTTTAATTATTCTAAATAACAACATGATGAATGTCATTTTGTTAAAGAACTCATAATTTATAATGTTAATATATTGGTATTAAGTGTTTTATGACAATCTTAAACGCTTATTTATTTTTAATAATTCTAAAAAAGAATAAAATCTTAATAAAATAAAGATGTTTTTATCCTTTTTTTAGGTTCTTTTTAAAACAAAAATGTGGATTAAATAGGATAATTTGTCCTGAATAGGGATTTATAGATTTCAAATAAAATCATAAATTGCATTGATAAAATTCATTATGAAAAAAAGCATTTTTATACTTAGCCTACTGCTTATACTTTTAAATTGTAAAACGGCAGACAAGAAAGGAGGTGATCTTCAGAATAAGATCAACCAAATAACATCCGATAAAAAAGCGCTAATCGGAGTTTCAATTTTAAACTTAGACGGTAGGGAAGTGGCCTCCATTAACGGACAAGAAAAACTTCCCATGCAAAGCGTGTATAAATTTCACATTGCTTTGGCCGTGCTTTCAGAGGTGGATCGTGGTCGATTTTCTTTGGATCAAAAAGTTGACATAAAAAAATCCGATTGGTATCCGAATACTTGGAGTCCCATGCGAGATGATAACCCCGAAGGTGGATCTTTTACCGTAGCTCAACTGTTGGAATATGCCGTGTCTAAAAGCGATAATATCGCTTGCGACGAGTTGTTAAAATTACTGGGTTCTCCAAAAAATGTAGATGCCTACATCAAAAGTCAAGGCATCAAAAATGTTTCTATAAAGCTTACCGAAAAAGAAATGCAAGCTACTTGGGATGCCATGTATGAAAACTGGACAACACCCCATGCAGCATCTGAAATTGCATATAAGTTTTACACAGACAAAAAATTATTATCACAAAAAAGCCACGATTTCCTTTGGAAAATTATGCATGAAACCAACACAGGAGAAAATCGTTTGAAAGGAAACTTGCCCAACGGAACAATCGTAGCGCACAAAACCGGTACCTCTGGCAGGAAAGATGGTGTACTCGCAGCGTGCAACGATATGGGCATTGTGATGTTGCCTAATGGCAATTATTTTGTAATTACGGTTTTTGTAACGCAGTCTAAAGAAAATGATGCAGAAAACGAAAAGATAATTGCCGAAATTTCCAAAGCGGCCTACGATTATTTTTTAGCCAATAAACTTTAATTCATGTATCTAACAAAATAATTTAATTGAAACAGCATAGTCTCATAATGCACCCTTATTGTTATAAATACTATGTTTCTATGTTGTTTTTCAATTTTTGTCAAGTACTTAACCAATAAACAATAAAGAAATGAATCAGAATAGAAAATCCATTAATGAAATGGATCCATCTGCTTTTAAAGCGATGTTAGCTTTAGAAAATTGGGGGAAAAGTTGTGATCTGGATCCCAAACTAAAAGAATTAATAAAGATCAGAGCCTCGCAAATTAACGGTTGTGCCTATTGTTTGGACATGCATACCGAAGATGCTTTGGATTTGGGCGAAAGCAGTCGAAGGATATTTGCCGTTTCGGTTTGGCATGAATCGCATCTTTTTTCTGAAGAAGAAAGAACCCTTTTGCAATACACTGAAGAAGTTACAAATATCGCACAGGAAGGAGTTCAGGACGAAACACATCGTAAAATGCTTCAGTTTTTTGGAGAAAAAATGACCGCTCAAATTCTCATGCTCGTTGTAACCATAAATGCTTGGAACAGAATTGCAGTAGCAACAAAGTTGATTTATAAAGATTAAAATAATGGAAGGGCAACAAGCATTGGTTACCCTTCCAATATTTTTGATTTCACCTCTTTGGTATAGGTCCTGCCAATCGGGATTTTGTATCCGGAAATGTGCAGAAGATTTCCCTCAATTGAGTTTATTTTATCCAAAGAAACGGTAAACGATTTATGAACTCTATAAAATTGCTGATTGGGTAATTCTTCAGAAACCGAAGTTAGCGTCCTGTGCGTGATATAGGACTTTTCAGGGGTTATTACTTTCACATACTCCTTCATGCCTTCAACAAAAATAATGTCGTCATGGTATAATTTTACCATTTTTTTATCGACTTTCAGGATGATGAAATCGTTCTTAGGAGCAGCGGTTTCCGGCTTTTTAAAGGTGCTTTCAATTTTGTTAATGCACTTGATAAAACGAGAGATTGGGATGGGTTTCACCAAATAATCCAAGACATCCAAGTCGTAGCTTTCGGCAGCAAATTCTCTGTACGCTGTGGTAATAATAATTTTTGTTTTGTGCTTGTTATCGTAGAGTTTTATCAGTTCGAAACCTGAAATAATGGGCATATTGATATCGACAAATAAAACATCGACTTGGTTTTTGTTCAGGAAATCCAAAGCTTCTACTGCGTTATGAAATGCAGCTAATACCTCAAAATCAGGAAAGGTTTTCAGGTAATTTTGGATGACTTCCTGAGCCAAAGGTTCGTCATCGATAATAACACAACTAATTTTCTTCATAATTAATCGGGATTTCTAGTTTAGCAATATAATAATTCAACTTGGTACTGTGTTGAAACTGAAATTCTTTACCAAATAAAAGGTGCAATCGTTCCAAAACATTTTCATTCCCAATTCCGCTTTCTATTTTCTTCTTTTTGGACGGGTCAAAATTGTTGATGACTTCAAATGTAAGATATTTTTTGTTTTTTAGAGAACAATTTATTTTTATTCGAAAAATATCATTGAATCCACCATGTTTGAACGCATTTTCTACAAAATTTATAAAAATCATGGGTGGCACAACAATTCCACTAAGATCCGTGTTGATGTTGGTACGAACTTCTATATTTTTAAACCTTAGCTTTTCAATATCAATATAATTTTGAATATAGTCCAACTCCTTTGTCATCAGTACAGTATTACTTTCTTTGATGTCATAAATAAGGTGTTTCATGAGTTTGGATAGCTTGATGATGGTGGGTGCTACCAATTCGGATTTGGACAGTGATAGAGCGTAAAGATTGTTCAATGTATTGAAAAAGAAATGCGGTTGTATTTGCAATTCCAAACTACGAACTTTTATTTTTAATTGTTCTTCGCTCAAAGCTCGGTTTCTTTCTCTTTCCTTCAGCCAATACAATGTAAAATAGACCGAAGTTGCCATACCCACAACATACAATTCGCCAATTACCACTGCAACAATATGGTTGATGTCAAAAGAATGATACTCTCTATTGGCTTCTGGCCAAATATTTTTAGAAATCAAGAAATAGGTAAGCCCTGTTTTCATCAGATACAAGAGCAGTAAACTACAAAGTAATGCAAAAATGTATAGGATGTATTTGGACCTTAGTATTAGCTTAGGTACCAATACAAATAAATTGAAATAAACCAATGGTATGATGAGCGAAAACTCGATCAGGTTGGATTTTAACGAGTACCAATAATCATTGAAGTAGGATCCCCAGCGTAAAAAATTTAGGAAAAAATATACGAACCAAAATAAGAAATGGTGTAATATTTTAATCTCAAAATGGATCAATTTATTGGTCATGTTACTCTCCATCTACTGTGGTTTTTCTTAATTATGGTATGTTTAAAGGCTCTAAAAATAGAAAAATTTATCAATAGCCCTGCAAAAAATATTTTTAAGTTGGGTTAATTTAATGATAATGAAGTGTTTTGTTTTTTGAATTTTTATTAATAATGATGATTATTAGGTTGTTTATTGAAAATATTGGTATTAAACTGTTAAAATCTATTATTATATAACAAATATTTTGTGATTGTGCATTTTTGCTGTGATTTTGTGATTGAAATTACAGGATTTTACTTTTGACCATCTTTTTTGCATAAACAAATGTTTAAAATTAGGCTGAAATTATTGTTAATTATCCATTAAAACTTTAAGCCGTATTGTTGATGGTCAATAAAAGAATGTCGTTGGTAGAAAATTAAGCTCAATTGGTTTAATTTTTTTTTGAGTGCCAATGAATATTAAATATATTTAAAAATCGAGAATTGATCATTTTTTATACCTCGAAAAAAGAGAAAAAGTTATCGTTATCGAAAAAAAAAGAAATAAAAATTTAACCTAGAAATATGAAAAAAATTACAAATTCAGTCTTGGTTGTGGTTTTATCCTCCACCTTTGCGTTTGCATCGGCACAATCGGGTAAAACGGATAGTTTAAAGACTAAAGACATCCAAGGCGTAGTTGTTACCGCATTGGGAATCAAAAAAGAAAAGAGAGCATTGACTTATTCTGCACAAGAAATTGGTGGCGATGCTTTGGTAAAGGTGAAAGATGCCAATCCCATCAACAGTCTGTCCGGTCGTGTTGCCGGGATGAACATTTCCAGAAGCTCCTCCGGTGTGGCGGGTTCTGTTAAGGTGACTTTAAGAGGCGAGTCTTCTGCCAGAAACAACCAACCACTTTATGTTATCGATGGTGTACCGATTGCCAATACTTCGCCGGCACAACCGTATAAAATTTTTGGTGACGAAGGGGGTAGTAGAGACGGTGGCGATGTGCTGTCCATGATCAACCCGGACGATATCGAGAACATAACAGTTCTTAGAGGTGCTGCTTCAGCTGCTTTGTACGGAAGTCAAGGTGCCAACGGAGTTATCCTTATTACCACTAAAAAAGGAAAGGCTGGAAAAGTTTCTGTTAACATCAACTCCAATACCACGGTAGAATCGGCGGCTTATATGCCAAAGTTGCAATACGAATATTTAGCATCTACACCAGGAAAAGGTGGACAAAGTTGGGGAGCTAAAGGAAGCTCTGAAAATTATGCTAAGAAATTTTTCGATACAGGAGTTACCACCATCAACTCGGTATCTTTAAGTGCAGGAAACCAAGTGTCGTCCAGTTACCTATCGTACTCCAATTCCCTTTCTCATGGGACATTACCAACGAGTAAGATGAATCAGAACAACATCAGTTTTAGAGAAAATATTAATTTGTTTGATGATAAATTGAAAATCGATGCTTCGGCAAATGTTTCAGAACAAATTTATCACAACAGACCGGGAAGTGGTTTGTATTTTAACCCATTGGTAAGCGTATATGCTTTCCCAAGAGGTGAAAATTTTGGAGACTACATCAATAATTTCGAAAAGTTGGATCCCATCGATTACATCAATAAGCAAGTGAGATTCCCGAACTCGGCGTACTCAAGCGATATCGAACAAAACCCGTATTGGATTCTAAATCGTGCTGCAACCGACGAAAACAACAAAAGAGCTTACCTAAAAGGATCCATTTCTTATGCAGCTACAGACTGGTTAACCTTACAAGGGCGTGCTTCTTATGACTATGTCAACAGAAAATACCAAAGAAGAATGTACGCATCTACCGATGCAACTTTGGCTACCGCGAACGGAAGATACATACAAGAGAACAGCGTAGATACCCAATGGTACATGGACTTTTTAGCAACTGTGAATAAGTCTTTTGATAAATTTGACCTTACCACAGTATTGGGTGTGAGCAGAAACGATTATAAATTGGGAGACCTAACCTTTGCCGATTCTGGATACACCCAAGGTAACGGTCTGAAAATTCCGAATTATTTCGTTTTAGGCAATTTTACTTCCACACAAGGTATTGGAAATTCTATTGGAACAGACAAAGAAGTTCGTTCGGTTTTTGGAACGGTACAGTTGGGTTATGATAAAGCCGTATATTTGGATATCTCCGCCAGAAAAGACTGGTCCAGTACACTTAATCAAGGATTTTTCTACCCATCCATCGGTGCATCTACCATTCTTAATAAATACATAGATTTTGGCGAAAATGTTAATTTCCTTAAAGTAAGAGGTGCTTTTGCACAAGTAGGAAACGATATTCCATCCTACATCCAAGACAACCGTTCCAGTTCTTATGGAAAACTAAAAGGCGGTGTGTTGTTAGAACCTGAAGTTTCCAGTTTCCCGGGTATCAATCTGAAACCCGAACTAAAAAAATCTTTAGAATTTGGTCTTGAAGGCCGTTTCTTCAAAAACAGAGTTAACCTCGATTTAACTTACTATAAGTCCAATACCACCAATCAATATTTCGAAATTCAGGCAGCAGCCAATTCTTTGGGTGTTAAGCGATGGGCCATTAACGGTGGTGATATCGAATCCAAAGGTATTGAGGCCAGCCTTAATGTAATACCGGTTAGAAATGAAAACTTCGAATGGAGCTCTACCATCAATATCGGAACCAATAAAAGTTATGTAAAATCATTATCCGATCAACTAAGACAGCCTAACGGAAGTGTTGTCGCGGTATTGACCGAGTTGGATAACTCTTTCCAATATGTTCTGAAAGAAGGAGAACGATTCGGGACCATCATGGTAAAACAATTGGAGAGAGATGCCAATGGACTTGCTATTTTTGACAAAGTCTTGGACAGCAACGGAAATGTGACCGGTTACACGGCTAGAGGAAATAAAATGGTCGATGCCGGAACTCCTTTCCCAGATTGGACCGGAGGTTGGGTGAATACTTTCAACTACAAAAATCTATCGTTGAATGTTGTGATTGATGGTAAAATGGGCGGAAAAGCCGTAAGTACTACCCAAGCTATGTTGGACCAAGCCGGAGTTTCTCAAGCTTCTGCCGATGCCAGAAATACCAATGGCGGAATGATCATGGTGAGCAATGGCGCAGGACAAAACTACAGCATCTCTGTAAAAGACTATTATTCTGCAGTGGGTGGAAGACAAGGCTACACCAGCGAATATGTGTACGATCTGAGCAACTTTAGATTGGCTGAACTTTCCTTGGGCTACTCTTTTAACCCTAAAAATTCTTTCATTAAGAAAGCCAACATCTCCTTGGTCGGAAGAAACCTGTTCTTCATCTACAAAAAAGCAAAAGACATCCCATTCGATCCCAATATGGTTTCCAGTACGGGCGAAGCTTTCCAAGGTGTAGAAGTGTTTTCTCAACCTTCAACAAGAAGTATTGGTCTTAATCTAAATGTAACTTTCTAAATCAAAGAATATGAAAACAATAAAATTCAAAAATAAATTTATAAAATACGGATTGGCTCTTACGGTTTTAGCATCTGTAACTTCATGTTCTGTAGATTCAGAACGAAACATCAACGATGAATACGGCCAAACTCAAGAACAACAAATGCAAGGTCTTACCATTGTAAAAGCTCCATTAGAAAATCTAATGTCCAGCATTGTTATGGTAACTCCGGAGTGGCAATTCCAGTTGCAACAAAACCTTATGGGTGATGTTTTTTCCGGATATATGGCGCCACCAACTCCTTTTGCTGGAGACAGCAACAACACCCACTACAACCTAGTCGATGGTTGGAATCAGTATCCTTGGACCATTGCCTATACAGGAGTTTTGCCTAATGCTTTTAAAGTTGAAAATCGTGCAGCACAACTCAATCTTCCACAGTTTTTAGGCATCGCAAAAATCCTAAAAGTAGAAGGGATGCACAGGATTTCCGATATCTACGGACCGATCATCTATTCTCATTTTGGCGAAAATGCTGCAGGTGATAAATTTGACACTCAAAAAGAAGCGTATTATGCATTTTTTGCCGATTTGGACGCCGGTATTGCAGCTCTTAAAGATGCACAGAATAAAGGATTGGTTCTAGATCCAAGTGCAGACATCAGTGCTTTTGGTGGAAATTTGGCTAAATGGATCAAATTTGGTAATTCACTACGATTAAGATTGGCTCTTCGTATCTCTGGTGTAGATCCTGTGAAAGCCAAAACCGAAGGCGAAAAAGCATTGTCCGATTTAGGAGGTTTGATGTCCAATAATACAGAAAATTTTATCGTGAACAAACCCAATCCTCTTGGAGTGATCAATTCATGGGGCGACACCAGAATGGGAGCTTCTATGGAATCCATTCTCAACGGGTTGCAAGACCCAAGAGTGGGTAAATATTTTACGAAAAACACCTTCAGCAACTCATATACAGGTATTAGACAAGGGATAGACATTACCGCTCACGGTGGAAAGGACTCTTATGTGAAAAATTCAGGCATCAATTCGGATATGTTTTCTCAGATCCAATTGATGACCGCTTCTGAAGTACAATTTCTAATTGCTGAAGCCAAATTGAAAAATTGGAACACCAACGGTATTTCTTCAGAAACGGCGTACAATAACGGTATTCAGTTGTCTTTTGCACAGTACGGACTCACTGCGGGTTCTTACATCACCAATACCAGCAATACACCTGCAAATTATGTAGATGCATTCAACCCGGATAATAACATCAATGCAGCTTCTCAGGTAACCATCGCATGGAATAACGCCGATACCGACGCTTTGAAATTAGAAAAAATCATTACTCAAAAATGGATTTCCGGTTTCCCAGATGGACAAGAAGCTTGGTCGGAATTCAGAAGAACAGGCTATCCTAAACTTTTCCCAGTAAAACTGAATAAAAGTGGTGGATTGATCAGTACTACCGAATTCATTAAGAGAATTAATTTCCCAGCTTCCGAAAAATCAACCAATCCAACAAATGTTTCTGCAGCTGTAGGAATGCTTGGCGGACCGGATAACGGAGGTACCAATCTTTGGTGGGATGTAAATTAATATTTTTATCATAATTATGCTTTTGATGGTATAGGTACAACATTCAGCCTATACCATTTTTTTAAAACCGAGTATAACCCTCTGATAAATTTGTTTATTTTCAATTAAATGTCGTTGGTAGAAGTTTTTATTCCATTAGATTATTTTATTTTTTAAAAATCTAAAATAAAAATACCTTTGATGTTAATGATAATTTAAGTACAAATCTACTTTTAACATGAAAACCAAATTTCAACATAGAGACATTAGTTTCAAAACAGCCGGACAATTTGAAGAAACTCGTTTTGAAAAAATTCACAATGAAATTTTCGAAAATTCTGTAGAAGCTTCCAAAATTGTAGCTCATGAAATTGCAGAACTGATACAATCCAAGCAAAAAGAAAATAAAACCTGCGTTTTGGGTTTGGCAACCGGGTCTTCTCCCATCAAGGTGTACGAAGAGTTGGTAAGGCTGCATAAAGAAGAAAATCTAAGCTTCTCCAATGTGGTATCGTTTAATTTGGACGAGTACTATCCCATGTCCAAAGACAACAAACAAAGTTATCACTTCTTCATGCATCAACATCTTTTCAATCATGTCGATATTCATCCGGATAATGTGCACATCCCTTGTGGTACTGTTCCTTTTGATGAAATTAACCAATGGTGCATCGATTATGAAATGAAAATAAAAGAAGCCGGCGGATTGGATTTTCAACTTCTAGGGATTGGTAGGACAGGTCATGTGGGATTTAATGAACCCGGATCGCACATCAATTCCGGTACCCGCATCATTACTTTGGATCACATCACAAGAGTCGATGCCTCTTCTGATTTTAACGGCATGGAAAATGTGCCTAAAAAGGCCATAACCATGGGGGTTTCAACGATTCTTAGATCCAAAAGGATTGTGCTTCTTGCATGGGGACAAAACAAGGCGGACATCATCAAAAGAACCATTCAGGGGGATATAAGCAGTGATGTTCCTGCAACATTTTTGCAAAATCATCCCAATGTTACTTTTGTTTTGGACAAAACGGCTTCTTCAGAGCTTACAAGATGCAAAACACCTTGGCTGGTAGGAGAGTGTATTTGGACCAAAGAACTTCGTAGTAAGGCCATCGTTTGGCTTTGTGAGAAAACCGGAAAACCCGTGCTGAAACTAACCGATAGGGATTATAACAACAATGGGATGTCGGATCTTTTGGTACAAGAGGGTTCTGCCTACGATCTTAACATCAAAATGTTCAATCAATTGCAGCATTCCATAACGGGTTGGCCCGGTGGAAAGCCCAATCATGACGATACCCACAGACCAGAAAGAGCCCAACCTGCAAAAAAAAGAGTTATCATTTTCAGTCCTCATCCGGATGATGATGTCATCTCAATGGGAGGCACATTTAACAAATTGATTCAACAAGGTCATGAAGTCCATGTAGCTTACCAAACCTCTGGAAATATTGCAGTTACCGATGAAGAAGCCTTGAAATTTGCAGAGGTTTGCAATGATTTTGTAGATCAAGACAGCAGCAATATTAATTTTCAAAAAGTTATTGATTTCCTGAACAATAAAACCGATAACCAAATCGATTCTTTAGAAGTCAGAAAACTAAAAGGACTGATCCGTAGGAGAGAGTCTTATGCTGCAGTTCGCTCTTTTAAATTAACAGACGATAAAGTTCATTTCTTGGATTTACCTTTTTACGAAACGGGCTATATCAAGAAAAATCCACCAACAGAAGTTGATGTAAAGAAGGTAGAAGACCTTATCGCAGCTGTAAAACCCCATCAGGTATTTGCTGCAGGCGATTTGGCCGATCCTCACGGAACTCATGAAGTTTGTTTGAGTTTGATTTTCAAGGCATTAAAGAATTTGAAAGGAAAACCGTACATGCAGGACTGTTGGTTGTGGCTCTACAGAGGTGCTTGGCACGAATGGGATATCGACGAAATTGATATGGCAATTCCGATAAGTCCGGATGAGGTAATGGCCAAGAGAAATGCCATTTTCTACCATCAGTCACAAAAAGATAGAGTCATGTTCCAAGGAAATGACCTTAGAGAATTTTGGATGAGGGCTGAAGATCGTAACAAAAAAACCGCCGAATTGTACAATAAATTGGGCTTAGCAGAATATGAAGCCATTGAGGCTTTTAAAAAATTTGATTTTTAGAAATCAATAATTTTACTTTTTCATTTTTACTTAGGACTAATTGTGGCTCTCTTCGGAAGGTCACAATTAGATTTTTTATTCATTTTTGCATGAAAGAATAAAATTGAAAAAGATCAACCATTAATATAAATTACATGAAATACACTTTGCTTACAGCATTATTTTCTTCTTTGTGTTTGGGACAAGTACAAAAAGAACAGCTCAACCTAATGCCTTGGCCTAAAGAAGTGAACCTGAATACCGGGAAATTAGTTCTTAAAAAAGATTTTAACATCAACATAAACGGAGTCCAATCCGAAAGATTACGAAATGCCACTACCAAGTTTCTTAGACGATTGGATGGGAGATCCGGAGTGTTTTTTAATGAGGAATTTGCACATGAAAACAATTCAGCTCCAACTGCAACCTTGCAAATACAGGTGAAAAATACGGCATCACTGGATCTCCAACAAGACGAAAGCTATCAGCTATCGGTGGATCATTCAAAAATTAAAATAATAGCGAATACCGATACCGGTGCCATTTATGCCCTAGAAACTTTGCTTCAGACACTTCAGAATTCCGCTTCAGAATATTTTTTTCCTTCCATAGAGATCAAGGACCATCCACGATTCAAATGGCGTGGTTTGATGATTGATGCGGCACGACATTTTCAACCCATAGAGGTCATCAAAAGAAACCTAGATGCTATGGCTGCTGTTAAACTAAATGTTTTCCATTGGCATTTGGTGGACGATCAAGGTTGGAGAATAGAAATGAAAAATCTGAAACAACTCCATGAAAAATCTTCTGATGGTCAATATTACACCCAAGATCAGATAAAAGATGTGGTAAAATATGCTGCCAATTTGGGAATTATGATCGTTCCGGAAATTGATGTTCCCGGTCATGCCTCGGCAATATTAACCGCCATTCCTGAAATTGGAAGCACTCCAGGTATGACATATACCGTGGAGAGAAATGCCGGCGTGTTCAACCCAACTTTGGATCCTACCAATCCCAAGACTTATCAAATTCTTTCCCTAATTTTTGATGAGGTCTGTCCACTTTTTCCGGGAAAAATTTTCCACATCGGTGGCGACGAAAACGAAGGTAAAGAATGGGATGCCAATCCTAAAATTCAACAGTTTAAAAAAGAAAATAACCTAAAGACCAACCACGATCTTCAGACTTATTTTACCATGAAACTGATCCCTCTACTCAAAAAACACAACAAAGTATTGATGGGTTGGGAAGAAATCATGACCAAAGACATGTCGAAAGATGCTGTTATCCACTCTTGGAGAGGTGTAAATGAAGGTTTGAAGGCCGGTGAATCTTTGGCAAAAGCAGCTCAAAATGGGTACAAAACGGTTTTGTCCAACGGGTATTACATCGATCTGGTTATGGATGTAGAAAGCCATTACAATACCGATCCTGTAAATAAAGATTTGAATTTGTCCGAGGCAACCCTCAATAATATTTGGGGGGGCGAAGCTACGATGTGGAGCGAATTGGCAACTCCATTAACCATAGACTCCAGGATTTGGCCGAGAACAGCAGCCATAGCCGAGAGACTTTGGTCGGATGCTTCGGTGAAAAATGTGGCGGATATGAGAAAACGACTCATTCCTGTAACAAACAGATTGGAAGAATTGGGCATTACCCACATCCGAAACAAAGGAGTCATCCTTAGAAATATTGCCAATTATCAGGATACAAAAGCGGTTGAAGATTTTTCAAATGTTTGCGAACCTCTGAAATTGTACACAAGAAATAAAGGCGGTACGGAGTATCAAATGTACTCTCCGTTGACTTTGTTTGCCGATGCTTGCACTCCCGATGCTAAAGATGCTCTTGCATTCAATACTTTGGTGGATCAATTTGTGATTGATAAAAATGAAGATTCTAAATCCAAGATTGTTATTTTTCTTAATCAGTGGATTTCTAATTATTCGGAATTGAAAAAGTTAAACGAAAACGCTCCTTTGATTTCTCCATTTCTACCTCTGTCAGAAAAATTAAGCAATCTGTCCCAACATTTGATTTTCAAAATTCAGGGCAATGCGCAATACAATTCGGCAGTTGCTGAGAAACTTTTGGCAGAATGCGATACAAAAGAATATGCCGATGTAGAACTGGCAGTTGTGAAAAGTTTTAAAAAATTAATAAGCTTAAAATAAAATTTTCGAAAGATTAATATAGTTAAATAAGGTTGGAGTTTCAGGCATTCCAAAAGTGAAAAACCTTTTGGAATGCAACTCCTAAAAAAAATGAAAATTGATTTTAAGCACTAAAAAAAGCCACTGAAAAGTGGCTTTTACTATTTTATTTGAAATTATTTACCCAGATAAGATTTCAAAATTTTACTTCTGGTATTGTGTTTCAATCTCTTGATGGCTTTTTCTTTAATCTGTCTTACTCTTTCTCTTGTAAGATCAAAAGTTTCTCCGATTTCTTCCAAAGTCATAGGATGTTTTCCATTCAATCCGAAATAAAGTCTTACCAAATCGGCCTCCCTTGGAGTTAGAGTTTGTAGAGCTCTTTCAATTTCAATTTGAAGAGACTCCAACATCAAATCTTTGTCTGGACTTGGCGACTCTCCGGAACGCAATACATCGTACAAGTTAGAGTCTTCACCTTCAACCAACGGTGCATCCATGGATAGGTGTCTCCCGGAGTTTTTCATGGATTCTTTGATGTCCTCCTCACTCATATCCAATACTTCTGCAAGTTCTTCGGGAGAAGGTGGTCTTTCGTTTTCTTGTTCAAGGTGAGCGTAAGCTTTGTTGATTTTGTTGATGGATCCAATTTTATTCAATGGCAATCTTACAATTCTGGACTGCTCTGCCAAAGCTTGAAGGATGGACTGACGAATCCACCAAACGGCATAAGAAATGAATTTGAAACCTCTGGTTTCGTCGTATCTTTTTGCAGCTTTCATCAAGCCTAAATTTCCTTCATTGATCAAATCGGGAAGAGAAAGTCCTTGGTTTTGGTACTGTTTAGAAACGGATACCACAAAACGGAGGTTGGCTTTGATGAGCTTTTCAAGGGCAACTCTGTCGCCGGCTCTAATTTTTTGTGCCAATTCTACCTCTTCATCAGCGGTAATCAAATCCACTTTACCAATTTCCTGCAGGTATTTGTCCAAAGAAGCGGTTTCTCTATTGGTAACCTGTTTTGTAATTTTTAACTGTCTCATCTACAAAAAATAACCCGTTTTTTTTTGAGCTACATATTATTATACGGTGTTTTTATGAAAAAGGTTACAAATATTTTCAAAATATTTGTAACCCAATTACTTCTTTCCGAAAATTTTGGATTTTGAAACCTTTTACAGTATAAAGTAACTACTTATTTTAGAGTTTCAACCACACAAAATAATAAATTTGTTCAAAACTTTTTGGTATAATGCTAATGTGATAGTCGTTTAGGCTTTTAAAATGAAGACCATCTTGAATATCCGATTGGCATTACATTTTTACCACTTTATCTGCTGTAGCAAAACCATTGCCCTCAACCTTTACAAAATATACGCCTTTTGTGAGTCCTTGCATATTTACCCTGTAGTCTTTTCCGTCAAAAGTGCCGGATTTTACCAAACTACCGTTTGCAGTAATAACTTCATAAGATTGTAGTTTTTCTTTGGTTTTTATATGCAGTATATCCTCTACTGGGTTGGGGTAAAAAACCACATCTGTTTCTTTTACAGGAGTTTCTGCGGTTGCCATAAGAGTACAGTTAGAAGAAGTAGCCAGTTTGGCATAGAAAAAGTTTGTTTTATCACTGTTGGCAGCATTGCTTATGGTAGGTACTCCGTCATTAGGATCCACAAAAAGTTGCGAATTGATAAACCCACCCAGCATAATATTGCCGTCATTATCAACTGCAATAGCGGTAAACTGGTCATCATAGCCATAATTTCCCAACACTTCGTGTGTGCCGGTAACTACACCTGTATCTTTGTTCAGCTTTACTAACAATGGATCGGCACCGTCATTGGTTGGTCTTACCATGGGGAAAGTTCCCCATACCTCCCTAATACTGCCTTTGGCAAATAATACTTCATTGCCTTTTAGAGCGATAGGATTTCTGGCAATTATGTTAGTAACACCAAGATCACCATTGGACAATGATAGTGGATTGGTACACCAAAGCACATTGCTACCACTGTTGGAAGTACTGAGCTTCATGACGAATGGAATAGAACCAAAAAGAGGCGTTGTAAAGTTAAAATCGCTACCAAAGGTTACTTGCTCCATACCTTTTCCAAATAACCCCGAAATATAAATATCGCTTGTTACAGGGTCTTTTTTTAATCCAAAAATATTTCCACCGGCTTCAAAACCTCCTACGCTACCGCCCGATCCCCTAATCCATAATTTCTGGAAGGTAGTACTATTAAATGCCATTACAAAAGCGTTTTCAGTAATGGGAACATTGTTCCATGAGATTGATAGACCGCCGCTACTTCCGGAACTATCTTTCGACCCGGCTAAATAATACCGACTATTGGTCTCATCATACATAAAGCTTAGAGTACCAGTTCTAAAGGTAGTTGCACCTGTAAGAGGTAACAAAGTTGGTGTACCAACAATGTTTCCACTTGTATCATATTTCACCAGATAATATTGAAAAGTAGTATTAAATGAGTTCGGGACAGTAATCATACCATTCAGATGAGTACCATACATAAAACCTAAAATAAGATGAATATTGTTTTGACTGTCAAAAACAGGTTCGCTCATATCCATTCCCATATTATATGCAGATACATCTCCTTGAAAGTCCCTACGCCAAACTAAATTGCCATCAGCGGTGTTGTATTTCAACAAATGTCCATACCGCATTCCGTATTGAGCAACAAAAGGATCATTAACCACTGGCATAACATCATTGTCCCCAAATCTCGGTGGTAGGTACATACTTCCATTGGAGGAAGAATTTCCCGCTGCAAATGTTAAATAAATCCCTCCATTGTTATCCAATACTATCTTTTGTGCATTATTGGTATTGTTTCCGCCACCTCCAATCACGCGTTTCCATCGTAGTACTCCCTGACAATTTACTGAAAAAAGTAAAATATTCTTAAAACCATAAGTGGTAATTGTTTGTCCGTCTAATAGCGGTGTGTCATTATAAATCCATGTTAGATAATAGGTGTTATTTTGATTATCCACCACCATATCCAAAATATGCTCATCGTGCAACAGGCTAAAACCAATATCATTGGAGCTATTAATTGCCCCTCCTGTTTTTGCCCATTGCCAAGTGTAGGTTTGAGCATTTGATAGGGAGTACGACAATAAAATTACTAGTATGTAAATTCTACTTTTCATAATTATTTTTTTTATCAATTAATTTTATTTTTATTATTAAAATTTTTTCGTAAAAATCAGGCATCCCAATTGGAGGTAGCCTGATCTTATCAAGAAAGTTTTATTCTTTCAAAAGTTTACCTTGCAATGCCTCACCACTAGTTGTAATGCTTACCAAATATAATCCTTGCAGCCAATTCTGAATTTTGAGTTTTACTTCGCCCTTGCTTTTTTGCAGTTTTTGTTGGTGTTGTAATTTCCCGCCACGGTCGTAGATATACAAAGACAGTGCTTCCACTTTGTCATCCCCGGTGTCATAGGAAATTCTCACTTCTTCCTTTGCAGGGTTGGGTACAAGTTTTAATGCAGCAGTAGTTTCTGTTTTTATTGTGCCAACTTTAGCATAATTGACTTCGCCCATTACTACATCTACTTTTATAGCACAGTCCGGATTGGCTCCTGTAATCTGCATTGTATCTGCACCTCCGGGAAAATTAGCTCCCGGATAGAAGATAACAGGGTTCATTTGGTAGCTTCCTCCTGCTGGTATGGTAATACTAGATGGAGCGTACACGCCATAGTTGTTTGCACTGGTCAGGCTAACGGTAATCGCTTGTGTACCAAAATTCATAATCTGTCCGAAAAGCAAATAGGTATTGCCTTCACGCTTCACACTTCTTACGAAAGCATCCAATTTGCAGTCTTTAGGTGGACAGTCAGGGTTATTTATAGATGGACTCATATTCATTATTCCAGATGCTAACTGGCAACCGCCATGATCAATAAACAACTGATGGCTTCCTGTTTGAGATGGCCAGTACGGATTAATAAGACCGCCACCACCTTGTTGGTAATTTCCAAAATACTGCCATTCATGATAATCAAAGCTTCCTCTGGGACCGATTATAAAACCATCTCTCGGACAAAGGTCGTAACAACCGATAGGAAAAATCCACATAAGGTCTTCCAAACTGTGTGGTACCATTAGCAAATATGAAGAACTGCAACCAGAAGGTGCCGTGTAAATTACATTGTAAATTCCGCCGGTGTTTACCACAATAGAAGAACCGGTTTGTCCGTTACTCCAGTTGTAGGTTCCGGGCTGTGGATTTTGTACATACAGTAATACACTGTACGGTTGACAGCTTTGCAACTGAAACTGCGCTTGCGGAGGTGAAGGCGGAGGATTAACCTTTACCGTAAAGCTGGAAGTACCAAAACAGCTAGGATCGGTAGCTGCCCAAACTTTCAGGGTATATACATAAGTACCCACTGCCAAAGGTCCGGAAGTATGTACCACTGGGATAGCAGTAGTACCCGTTTGTACCACAGCTGATGCTCCCCCATTATAACTCCTTGTCCATTCGTAATTCAAATTATTATCGGTAACAACCCCTTGTAAGGTTACCATATTGTTTTGGCAAACCTGAGAACTACCCACAATACTTACCTGTGGAGTGCTACGGATGATTACCGGAACAGGGTTACTGGCTGAAGTTTTATCCTTACAACCGTTCACTGCATCGGTTAAGATAACCCAATAACTGCCTGAATGAATGGGTTGATACACCGGAGATGGACCACTTGCTACGGATTGATTACCGTTCATCCATTCGTAATTGGAGATTGGATTTCCAGCCACTAAATAAGGAACAGTTAATTGTGGTTGGTTAGCACTTGTCGCACAAACATTTGTGTTGTTGCTGGCTAATTGAAAATCAATATTAGCCTGATTCACTTGTATATTTACAGGATTGCTCGTAAATACACAATTGTCAGGGGTAGTTACCTCTAAATAAAGAGAACTATTTGAATTAAATATATTAAAGGTTATCTCGGTTACGGGTCCTGAGGCAATAAATGCTGTACCTGCAAACTTCCATTTATAGATATGATTGGGTAAGAAATTTGCAGAAGGAATTGTCAACACTATTTTTTCACCCATACATACCGTGGTTTGCGATACTGTAAATTGCATACTTGGTAATTCCGGCATAGTAATGTTTTGGGTAAAAGTACAATCGGGCATCGCACCTTGTCCAGTAAGCTTTATAGCAAAAGCATACTGTTGTCCTGGTTGCAAGTTATTGTAGGTAACTACTTGTCCGTTTTGCTGGTTACCACCATTTATGGTATAGCTGTAGCCAATTTGTCCGGAAGTAATATTGGTAAGCAATGAAGTATCCGTTAAAGTAACATTATAAGTACCGTTGGTATTACAACTAATGCTGGCTTTAAAGTCTGGTTGGTAATGCTTGGTAACATCAACACTTTTTTGTGTTGAACAATTATTAAAATCCAGTGAAAGAAAAACGCTGTGTACCCCTGCTTTGGTTACGATAAATGTTGCCGTGGTACTCGTACTGCCCGGTTGCAGTTGCAAGAATGGGCTACTCTGCCACTCAAAATTACTTGGTGTACCTACAAAAGATGCGGTAGCAGTAATGGTGTTACAGCTTGTCCAATCTGCTTGTACATTCAAATTCGGATTTGGAGATATGGTACATGGAGGTAAATCAAGGCATGATGTTACTACCGTTATGTCTTGTGAGGTAGATGAGCAACCGTTGGCTGTTACTACCAAATAATAAATCCCGGCAGGTGATGGTTGTGTACCGTTACTAATGGTATAAGTAGAAGCTGTTGCTCCTAAAATGGGTGCATTGTTTTTGTACCATTGGTAGGTAGCACCTGTTATTCCGGAAGGAATGTTTCCTGTGAGTACTTCACTATAAGGACTTGTAGGGCATATCCCATAATAATAACCCGGCGTAATTACAACATCTAGTTCGGGAACAACATTAAAATTGGCAGCTGTTGTCGCTATATAATTACAACCGTTTGGTGTAGATAAAGCAACCTGCAAGGATTGTGAAATTACCGTACTTTGATTATTTACAAAGTCATTATTAACATTGAATGTCTGTGTACCTCCTGTTGTTATTGCCATTTGTTGAGGGGTTGCACCTCCTGGAAATGTAAAGGTTAGCATTCCGCTGGTTACATTGGTAGGTATATTTACCGTAATAGGTATTGTTGGGCTTCCTTCGCACACAGTACCTCCATTGACACTGATAACAGGTAACTGTTGCAAGATGACTATTTTCTCTATTACTTTTGTAATTCCACACTTTTTTATAATCAACCTAAGTTTAGATTGGTATATACCGCTTGAAATTTCATTAAAGTTAACTATAATCGCATGTGGATTGCTAGGATGGGGCAGTAAACTTCCAAAATTTGATGAGGCAAAGCTCCACGAAAAATCGTCAGGAATAATACCGTTGAAGTTGGCTACAAATATTGCACTGCTACTTGGGCAATATGTATTATTTGTATTGGGTGCAGTAATGGTTATACTGTCTAGATTTACTTTTTGCAGTGTTCTTGTCTTTTTATTCGAGAGGCAACCCAATCCACCTGTGGTACGGTTTTGTACGCTTATAGCATAGTCGGGTACTCCTGCACTGAAAACAACAGTTACACTGTTGCCTGTGTTACTGCCCTGTATTACACCTCCTGTAACACTCCAAATAGGAAGATAACCTGCATTGGCTGGGTTAATGGTGTAGGTATAAGGCACACCAACACATACAGGCTCTGGTCCCAAAATTGTCCCACTCGGTATTGGAGGCAAAGGAATTGCTTGTACAACAACCCCATCGCCAGTGCAACCACCATTTGGACTGCTTGCGGTAACAATATATGTTCCTGCATTTGGAAAGTGGTAACTCAGGCTAACATTTGTTTCGGTATGTACCACATTTCCATTAAACATGACTTTCCAAACAGCATTTCCACCAGCATTACTGTTGAATGTAAGATTGTTACCCACGCATACTTCAGGCTGTCCTCCCGTTATTATCAGGGGAGCAGTTACCAAAATGGTCTTTGGATTACTTCTACCACCACATTTTAACAGCGTATTTTCGTAATAGTTAAATAATGTGTAAGTACCCAGAGTACTAAATTTTAAGAAAATTTCGTTACGCTGGGCATTATAGCTAGCCTGAACCGCTCCTGGTCCTGTTACATCCCACTGTACTTGCGTGGTAGGCCATCGCGGCATACTGTATTGGTATTGCTTCTCTGTACATACATTGGTCGGACCCTGTATAATCCCTTCTTTTGTGATGACCGGAATTTTCAAAGTAGTCCAAGCTGGGCATCCACATTCGGATTGGTACATAACATAACCAAATCCGTCTGTTGGATCTATTTGATCCCATTGTAGCGTTAATACATTTCCGTTTGTATTTATGATCGTTCCGCCAATGACTTTCCACTTTCCTTTGCAAGTGTTATTCGCAGTGTAAGTTTCTATACTCCCCTCGCAAACCACACTTGCACAGGCAATATCAATAGGATTGGCAATATTCACATGGATTTCCATCTCGTATTCCTGACTACAGTTACATTGATTGGTAACTTTTAGTTTTACAATTTTAACACCCCCTGTCGTATAAGTATGCATGGGTTCGTAAACACTTGAAGTTGGGCTACCGTCTCCAAAATCCCATTCATAACTTACCAAGGCTGTTCCTCCTCCTGCTGTTGATAGATTATCAAAATAGACAGGCGTGTTCATGCAAACATCATGTCCACCAAGTCCTGCGATAGCAAACAATGCTTTGGGACTATCAATCTTTTCAACACAAATCGACTTTGTTTCTTGTGTACCATTTGCATACTGTATGGTAATATTTATAGCTCCATTTCCGGCATTTCCCCATTCTATAATGGCTTCATAAGGATTGCTCGTTGTAGATATAATCGTACCATCCGCTACTCCCCAATTTACCGAAGACATGGTCGTATTTCCTGGATTAACAGTGTATTTCACTCGCGAAAATTCACAAAAACGAACACAATGACCCATATTAATTTCTTCCCAAACCTCAAAGTTATCTTGAGGTTTTTCTCCTTGTTCAGAAATAAATTCGGTGCATCCTACTTGTGCATTCCAACCAATAGTGATACCACTGCTTTGGGATAAACCCCAAATTGGCAAAATCAAAAGTAACCACAGCAGTAGCCACTTTTCTTTCATCTTAATTTGTAGATTGTAGTATTTTTTCATATTTAATTGGTTTTGGTTACTGTGTTTTGTATAGTTTTATTTTTGTATTATCTTTCCAAAGATACTTTTTTTTTCAATATAGCATGATGCCCTAAATAATTATTTAAGTCAGATTCAACTAGTCCATACAAAAGATAGCGTTCCCTAGGAACGCTATCAATTTTATTTTTATTATTAAAGTTATTCGTAAAAATCAGGTCCGTTAAAGATTATAAAAACAAATCTTCGGAAACCAAATTAGGGAGTGTAACTTTCAGGTTGGGTTCAGCTTGCATGGCTCTTTTTATGGCAAACATAGCTCCTTCATTTCTCGCCCAAGATCTTCTGGAAATACCATTGTTCACATCCCAAAAAAGCATGGATTTTAATCGTCTATCGGCATCATCACTACCATCTAACAACATTCCAAATCCACCGTTGATCACCTCGCCCCAACCAACGCCACCTCCGTTGTGTATGGAAACCCAAGTCGCACCGCGGAAGCTATCGCCAATCACATTATGTATGGCCATATCTGCGGTAAATCTGGATCCGTCGTAGATGTTGGAAGTCTCTCTGTATGGAGAATCTGTACCCGAAACATCGTGGTGATCTCTTCCCAAAACAACCGGTCCAATTTCTCCTTTTTCAATGGCTTTGTTGAAGGCTTCTGCAATTTTCATTCTCCCTTCGGCATCGGCATATAAAATTCTGGCTTGCGAGCCAACAACCAATTTGTTTTCTTGAGCTCCTTGTATCCATTGTATGTTATCGGCCATTTGTTGTTGGATTTCTTCTGGAGAATTTTTCATGATTTCTTCCAAAATCTGACAAGCAATTTCATCGGTTTTTTGCAAATCTTCAGGTTTTCCACTGGTACAAACCCAACGGAACGGTCCAAAGCCGTAATCGAAACACATAGGACCCATAATGTCTTGTACATAAGAAGGATATCTAAATTCTCTACCTATGGTTGGTTTTTCGGACATCACATCGGCACCGGCACGGCTGGCTTCCAACAAGAAAGCATTTCCATAATCAAAGAAATAAGTTCCTTTTGTTGTATGTTTGTTGATGGCAGTGGCGTGCCTTCTAAGAGTTTCTTGTACTTTTTCTTTAAACAATTCAGGATTTTCTGCCATCATGATGTTGGCTTCGTCAAAAGAAATTCCCACGGGATAATAACCTCCTGCCCAAGGATTGTGCAAGGATGTCTGGTCTGATCCTATGTCTATTCTCAAGTTTTCTTGGTCAAATTTTTCCCAAACTTCTACCACATTTCCAAGATAGGTCAAAGAAATGGTTTCTTGGTTCTTTTGTGCTGTTTTCACACGAGCTACCAATTCATCAAGATTTTCAAAAATTTCATCGACCCATTTTTGATCGTGACGGATTTTGGTGATTTTAGGATTTACTTCGGCGCAAACGGTTACGCAACCTGCGATATTTCCAGCTTTGGGTTGTGCCCCGGACATTCCGCCCAATCCAGAAGTGACAAATAAGCCTCCTTTTGGTGATTTTTTAATTTTTCTAAATGCATTCAGAACCGTAATGGTGGTTCCGTGTACGATACCTTGCGGGCCGATGTACATGTAGCTTCCGGCCGTCATTTGTCCGTATTGAGAAACGCCCAATGCATTGAATTTTTCCCAATCGTCCGGTTTGGAATAATTGGGAATTACCATTCCGTTGGTTACCACAACTCTTGGAGCATCTTTGTGCGATGGAAAAAGTCCCATAGGATGTCCGGAGTACATCACCAAGGTTTGCTCATCGTTCATTTCAGAAAGATATTTCATGGTCAAAAGATATTGAGCCCAATTTTGAAATACAGCACCATTTCCCCCGTAGGTAATAAGTTCGTGAGGGTGTTGTGCAACGGCATAACTCAAGTTATTTTGAATCATCAGCATGATGGATTTCGCCTGAAGCGATTTTCCGGGATATTCTTCTATCGGTCTTGCGTAGATTTCGTAATCCGGACGGAAACGATACATGTAGATTCTACCGTATTTTTCCAATTCTTCTTTGAATTCTTCAATTAATTCGGCATGAAATTGCGGTTCAAAATAACGAAGTGCATTTTTTAAAGCCAGTTTCTTTTCTTCCTCCGTAAGGATTTCTTTTCGCTTCGGAGCATGGTTGATGCTGGTGTCGTACGGTTTTGGTGTTGGCAAATGTTGGGGTATGCCTTGTTGTATCTGTTCTTGGAAAGTCATTGTTTATTTTTTAAGCGCCTAAAATTAGTAAAAACGAAGATTGTGGACAATATTCCACCTGATTTGATACGGATTTTAATCTTTGATTAAGTATCCCAAGTCTAAACTTTTTTGAATGAGGATGTCAAAAGCCTGTCCCATTTCGGTAGAAGCTCTTTTGATGGCCGTCTCTAACATCCCTCTCACTTGGCTTTCTTTGACATTGGCTTCTGTCCAGCTTTTGGCTTCGGTATGGGTGTTCAGGATAAAAGGCATGATTCTGTCGATGGCACATGCAAAAATTGCATCGGCACTTTGCTCTTCTTCAAATTCGATCCACAGATTGAAAAAATCCGTTCGAAGCGGCTCACTAAGGATTCCAAAGATTTTTTTGGCTGCGGCTTTTTCTCTTTCGAATTTGCCTTCCATTTTTGCTTCATCAAACAGGAAAGTGTCTCCAGCATGAATTTCGACCAAATCGTGAATGGATAGCATTCTAATTACCCTTAACAGATCAATGTTTTCCTTGTTTTTGGCATAGGGGAAAAGAATTTGTGCTAAAATAATGATTTGCCAGCTGTGTTCTGCAGTGTTTTCTCTGCGACTATCGTCGGCGTTATAATTTCTGCGGTTTACATTTTTTAGAGCGTCCACCGCCAAGATGAATTGTATTTCTTTGTCAATAATCATAGGTTGAATTGTATTATGCAAAGTTAGTGTTTTTGAATAATTTTAAACGAAGGCTTGCATTTATAACTTTGTAGAAACCTAGATTTTTTATCCAAAAAAAATATAAATATATTTTGGCTTGTTAATAACTTTTTAAGGATGCAAAGTTGTGCTAAAAGAAAAAAAATAATACTTTTGGACAATGGAAAATTTCATCGTATCAGCAAGAAAGTATAGACCGCAAGAGTTTGAAACTGTTGTGGGACAATCGCACATTACCGATACTTTGGAACACGCCATCGACAACAACCAGTTGGCTCAAGCTTTATTGTTTTGTGGACCTAGAGGTGTAGGGAAAACCACTTGCGCAAGGATTTTAGCTAGAAAAATTAACGAAAAAGACGGATCGACTTCCGAAGATGGATTTGCATACAACATTTATGAGTTGGATGCGGCATCCAACAACTCGGTGGACGATATCCGTGACCTGATCGACCAGGTTCGTTTTGCACCACAAGTAGGGCAGTACAAAGTGTACATCATCGACGAGGTGCACATGCTTTCTCAAGCGGCTTTCAATGCTTTTTTGAAAACTTTAGAAGAACCTCCTGCGCATGCCATTTTTATCTTGGCAACCACAGAAAAACATAAAATTATCCCAACCATTCTTTCCCGATGTCAGATTTATGATTTCAAAAGAATTACCATTGAGGATATCGAAAATCATCTTAAAAAAATTGCCGAAAGAGAGCACATTCAATATGAAGATGATGCGCTTTATTTGGTAGCACAAAAAGCAGATGGAGCACTTAGAGATGCACTTTCTATTTTTGACCGTCTTTCAACATTTACTCAGAAAAACATTACCCTAGCCAAAGCTGCAGAAGTTCTGAATATTTTAGATTACGATCAGTATCTTAATATGGTCGATTTGGCAAAAGAAAATAAAATTCCGGAGGTCTTATCCACCTTTAATGAAATTGTAAAAAAAGGTTTTGATCCACATTTGTTCATTGCAGGATTGGGACACCATTTTCGCGATTTGATGATGGCTCAAAATCCATTGACTTTGGAACTGATCGAAGTGGGCGAAAAAACCAAACAGAAATTTGCCGAACAGTGTCAGAAATGGACACCTCAACAATTGATTGATGGTATTGAAATTTGTAACCATGCCGACATTAATTATAAAAATTCTAAAAATCCGAGATTGACTGTAGAAATTGCTTTGATGCAACTGAGCAGTCTAACCGCCGGTTTAGAACCTAAAAAAAAAAATTCTTAATATTAGCTCCGATCTTTAGTGAGATCGATACAAAAACGGTAACCCAACCTAAAACAGCCAAAGAAAATACCGCTTCAACTTCTGTTGCTACCGAAAAAAAGGTGGTTAATGAACCTCTTCTTGAAATAAAAAAAGTGGTTGAAAAAACCTCGCAACCCATTTCTTCCAGTTTGGGAAATTCTAAATTTTCCATCCAAGGCTTTCTGACAAAAAAAGAAGAAAAAGAAGAAAACAAATCTGCGGATGCTAACACCGAGAAGCTTCCTAGAAATCATTTTACCGAAACCGATTTGCAAAACGAATGGAATTATTTCTTGAAAACTTTGCAAAAAAATGATGCAGTTGCGTACAACGCCATCAACGGATTTTCTGTCGTAAAAATTGGTGAAGATGATATTGAAATTACCTATTCATCGGAATCTGCAAAAGAAGAGTTTGATAAATGCAGGGATCAATTTGTCAATCATTTCAAGCAAAAAGTACATCATTACACCCTTAACCTAAACTATAAAAAAGTGGAAGGTGCTGTCAAGGTAGAAATAATCACCAAAAGGAAAAAATTTGAAAAGTTGGTTGAGATCAATCCATTATTAAAGGATTTGAACGATTTGCTCAATTTTGATCTTTCATAAATCTTTATCTTTGCAAGTCATTTATTAGCTTATGAACCTAGATTCCATCCCCAACAATTGGTTAAAACAATTTCCTCAGCCTTTATTCATTGCCGGACCGTGTTCTGCAGAAAGTGAACAACAAATGTTGGAGACGGCCAGCAGAATAAAAAATTCTGCGGTGGAAATTCCCATTTTTAGAGCCGGAATTTGGAAACCGAGAACCAAACCTAACGGTTTTGAAGGGGTAGGAACGATTGGTTTGGAATGGCTAAAGAAAGTTAAAGAAGAATTTGGTTTTCTAACGGCTACAGAAGTAGCAAATGCCCATCATGTCGATGCTGTACTAAAAGCCGATGTCGATATTTTGTGGATTGGTGCCCGATCTACCGTCAATCCGTTTACCGTTCAAGAAATTGCCGAATCTTTGAAAGGAAGCAATAAAATTGTATTGGTAAAAAATCCTGTAAATCCAGATTTGGCTTTGTGGGCAGGAGCTTTGGAAAGATTGCTGGCTCAGGGGATAGAAAATTTAGGAGTGATCCATCGGGGTTTTTCTTCTTATCAAAAGACACAGTATCGTAACATTCCCAATTGGCAATTGGCTTTGGATTTTAAACAACAATATCCCAACATTCCGATTTTGGTAGATCCTTCTCATATTTGTGGCAACAGAAATACTTTAGCAAATGTAGCACAAACCGCTCTGAATGTCGATTATAACGGTGTGATGATCGAAAGCCATTGCAATCCGGATAAGGCGTGGAGCGATGCACAACAACAAATTACGCCCGAAGAATTGGACCTTCTTTTGCAAAATTTGAAACTTAGAAAAACCCAAATTTCCGGTTTTGATGAGGAAATGGAAAGACAAAGAACCCTGATTTCTGATTTGGATTTTCAATTGATTGAAATTTTGTCTCAAAGAATGAAAATCTCCGAAAAAATTGGAGAACTGAAACATAAAAATAATGTGATGATCTTCCAACCAGAACGCTGGAAATTCATACAACAATACGCCAAAGAAAAAGCCAACGAAACCGGTATGACACAAGAATTTATCGAGAAAATATTTAAAACCATTCACGAAGAAAGTGTCGAGGTGCAAAACCATATTATGAAAGACTAAATGAGAGGATTAATTACAAAATCGACCGGAAGTTGGTACCAAGTTTTGGAGTTGGAGACCCAAAAATCCTACGAAGCCAGAATTCGTGGCAAATTTAAGCTGATCAAAAGCCGATTGACCAATCCGCTTTCTGTGGGCGATTTTGTGGAGTTTCAGTTGGAAGCCGACGATATCGCATGGATTACCAAGATCGAATCCAGAAAAAATTACCTGATCCGAAAGTCGGTCAACCTGTCCAAAGAAGCGCATATTATTGCTTCCAATGTCGATGTGGCTTGTTTTATTTTTACCTTAAAACATCCCGAAACTTCTCTTGGCTTTTTGGATCGCTTCTTGGCTTGTTGCGAGGCGTACAACATAGAACCACTGATTTTGATGAATAAAACCGACTTGCTTTCTGCAGAAGAATTGGAGTTGGTGGATATGATCATCGAAGATTATGAAAAAATTGGTTACAAAACTCTGAAAACTTCATCTGTTTCTGGAGAAAATTTAGATCTTTTAAAAGGAAAGATTTCCCATAAAGTTTCTGTATTTTTTGGACATTCAGGATGTGGGAAATCCACCTTGGTCAATGCCTTGCAACCTGGATTAAATCTAAGGACATCCGCCATTTCTGAAGTTCACCTCAAAGGAAAACACACCACAACATTCGCTCAAATGTTTTTTTGGGACTTTGGAGGTTCGGTAATTGATACTCCGGGAGTTCGGGAATTTGCCATGATAGATGTCGATAAATACGAAATTCAGCATTATTTTCCGGAAATTTTCGCAACCGGAAGATTGTGTAAATTTCACAATTGTATGCACATGAACGAACCCAAATGCGCTGTGGTAAACGGTGTCGAAAATGGTGAAATCTTAGAAAGTCGATACGCTACATACCTCAAATTGGTGGAAGAAGCTGAAGATTTAGAAGATAAATAATTATTAAATTGATAAAATAGGTCTGATTTACAGGTTGTTTTTTGATGTTAATTCTGATAGAATAAATAAATAGTATAAAAAGTTTAAAATTTTGAGATTTGTTTATATTTGTAATCTCAAATTAAAGGTGAATCGTGTGAGAATCACGAACTGTCGCGCAACCGTATTTTGTCTGGTACAACAAGTCGGATCCCTGAAAGCTTTCGCGAACTGAAGTAAAAGTCACAATTGGACTTTTATTCATTTCATCATTAAATTGAAAATAAAATTATTAAGAAATGAATTACGAAGAGAAGATTAAAAATTCCGAAACCCATGTTTTTAAAGTGGTTTTCCCCAATACCACCAACCATCACAACACCATGTTCGGAGGAAAAGTTATGGAAATGATGGACGAAGTTGCCTTCATAACAGCGACTCGTTTCGCTAGAAAATCTTTTGTTACGGTAAGCTGCGACCGCATCGATTTCAAAAAACCCATTCCGGCAGATACTTTGGTTGAACTGATTGGTAAAGTGAAATATGTTGGAAACTCAAGTGTGAAAGTGAATATCGAAATCTACATGGAAGAAATGTATGCCGATACCAGAGAAAAAGCCGTTTCCGGAGATTTTACCTTGGTTGCTGTTGGCAAAGACAAAAAACCGGTTAAAATTTTTGATTAATTAAAAGGCTCTAACGATTGGTATCTCCCAACATTGGAACAAACTTGTATGCCCCGAATTCTTCTTTTTCAAACTCAGTTTCAGAAATTTTAGTAAAACGGAATAAGGTTTGTTCCTCCTCGGGTCCCAACGGGATCACCATTATTCCTCCAATTTTCAATTGTTTCAGCAATTCAGAAGGCAAGATGGATGCTCCACAAGTAACCACTATTTTGTCGAATGGAGCCAGATGGGGCAGTCCTGCAAAGCCATCACCAAAACTCTGAAAGTAGGGACTGAGCTTTATTTCGCTCAGTTTATTTTTAGAAAAATCATACAAATCTTTTTGCCTTTCTATGGTGTAGACCAAAGCACCCATTTGTACCAAAATAGCCGTTTGGTAGCCACAACCTGTGCCTATTTCTAAGATTTTTTCTCCCGATTTTACTTTCATCAACTCCGATTGTTCGGCAACGGTGGAGGGATGCGAAATGGTTTGTCCGGCTGCAATAGGAAAGGCTCTGTCTTCGTAAGCAAAATCTTCAAAAATACTTTCCATAAACAAATGCCTAGGAACGAGGTTGATTGCAGAAAGTACATTTTCGTCAGAAATAAATAAACGATCTCGTAAATATTCAACAAGAATTTTTCTTTTTCCTTTGTGTACAAATGTATCTTTCATAAGGGCTAATCGGGTGTTCTATGGATTGCAACAAAACTATTCTTTTTAAGCTAAAAAAACAAGTGCCGATTGGGTTGCTTTTTCAAAATGTTTATCTTTGGAAAAATTTATTTTTATGTTAAAAGCAGGTCTTGTTGGAGCTGGACATTTGGGTAAGATTCACCTAAGACTTCTTCAGCAATCAGAACAATATGAATTGGTTGGTTTCCATGACAAAGATGTGGAAAATGGAAAAAAGCTGGAAGCCGAATTGGGTTATGCATTTTATGAAAATTTCGAAGATCTTTTGTCGAAAATTGAAGTTTTGGACATTGTAACGCCCACACTTTACCATTACGATTACGCCAAAGCAGCCATCGAAAATAAAAAACATTTTTTTATAGAAAAGCCCATCACCAAAACCTTGGAAGAGGCAGAGGAAATTCTAAAACTTTGTCGTGAAAATGGAATTAAAGCTCAGGTAGGACATGTAGAACGATACAATCCTGCATTCATTGCAACCAAAAGCTACATCCAAGATCCCATGTTCATTGAGATCCACCGTTTGGCAGAATTCAACCCAAGAGGTACGGATGTTTCGGTGGTTTTGGATCTGATGATTCACGATTTGGATATTTTATTAAGTTTGGTAAAATCTAAAGTAAAAGCCATCCATGCGAGTGGAGTAGCGGTGGTATCCAAAACACCGGATATTTGCAACGCCAGAATCGAATTTGAAAACGGTTGCGTTGCTAACCTTACCACCTCCAGAATTTCGATGAAAGCCATGAGGAAATCAAGATTTTTCCAAAAAGATGCCTATATTTCTGTAGATTTCTTGGAGAAAAAAGCCGAGGTAATCCGCATGAAAGAAGCTCCAGAAAACCCTTCGGATTTTGATATGATTATTGAAAATGCTGAAGGCGAGAAAGCTCAAATCCTATTCGAATATCCAAATATAGAGAGCAACAATGCCATTTTAGACGAGCTGAATTCATTTGCGTTGGCCATCAAGGAAAACCGCCCTGTTGAAGTTTCTGTTGAAGACGGTACCGAAGCTCTAAAAGTGGCTTTAGAAATTATGAGGCTCATCAGTAATGTGAATTAAAATCTCAATTATTCATTATTCATTTCAAAGACAAAAGACTCTCTTTTTTGTATGCAGTTTTGGAATAATTATAAAAATGAAGTTTTTGCAATATTTAACAAAAAACAACAATTAAAAAAATATTTCGATTAAAAAGATATAAGTCTTGTGTAATGTACAAAGTATTACTTTAAATGCTAAGAATAACAAAACGCAATTTAGTATGCATGCATAATATCTTTTTTTATTTATCTTTACCAAAATTTTAAAATCAATCATTAAAAATGAAAATATTAGTTTGTATCAGCAGTGTTCCGGACACTACTTCTAAAATTAATTTTACGGCAGATCAATCTGCTTTTGATAAAAACGGAATTCAATGGGTAATCAATCCTTTGGATGAATTTGCTTTGACCAAAGCGGTTAAACTTCAAGAATCACAAGGTGCAACGGTAACCGTGGTTAATGTGGGTACTCCAGATACCGAAGCGGTTATCAGAAAAGCGTTGGCCATTGGTGCAAATGATGCCATCAGAATTAACCAAGATCCAAAAGACAGCTATTCTGTAGCAAAAGAAATTGCACAAGTTGCACAAAATGGAGCGTACGATCTAATCCTTTGTGGTAAAGAGTCCATCGATTATAACGGAGGTTCTGTACCGGGAATGTTGGCTCAGTTATTGGACCAATCTTTTGTAAATGCGTGTATCGGTCTTGAAGTGAATGGAAATGAAGCTAAGGCTGTTAGAGAAATAGAAGGCGGAAAAGAAACCGTTGGTGTAAAATTACCTGCTGTAATTGCCGGACAAAAAGGAATGGTTGAAGAAACAGAATTGATCATCCCAAACATGAGAGGGATTATGTCTGCAAGAACGAAACCTTTGCAAGTGGTAGAACCTACAATTACGGAAGTAAAAGTAGAAGCTGTAAAATTCGAAAGCGCACCAGCCAGAGCTGCAGTAAAATTGGTTTCTCCAGACAATATCGATGAGTTGGTTCGTTTGCTTCACGAAGAAGCCAAAGTAATTTAATCGATTGTTTTAATCATTCATTTTTAACTTTAAAATAAAAAAAATGGCAATATTTGTTTACGCTGAAAATATAAACGGAAAATATAAAAAATCTGCTCTAGAAGCAGTTTCTTATGCAAAATCGATCGCAGATTTGGCAGGAGATACGGTAACGGCAGTAACCATAAACCCAACGGATGCTTCAGATGCTTTGTACCAATACGGTGCTTCTAAAGTCATCAAAATAGAGAACGAAGCGTTGAAGTCTTTTAGCTCCAAATCCTATGCAGAGGCTCTAAGCCAAGCAACAAACGGAAATATAATAGTACTTCCACACAGCACAATGGCGTCGTCCATCGCTCCTATGTTGTCCATCCAGAAAAACTATTCGTTAATTACCAATGCGATTGCAACTCCAGAAAGTGTATCTCCATTCCAAGCGAAGAGAAAAGTTTTCTCCGGAAAAGGATTTATGATGGCAAAAGCCGATGCTTCTGGCGTTGTGGTTACTGTTGCTCAAAATGCTTTTGGAGTGAAAGCCAATGCAGTTAGCGGTTCCGAAGAAAGTCTAGCAGTTAATGTATCCGGAAACGACATCCAAGTGATCTCTCACGAAGAAGCTTCAGGAAAATTAGATCTTAAAGAAGCTGAAATCGTAGTTTCTGCCGGTAGAGGAATGAAAGGTCCTGAAAACTGGGGGATGATTGAAGATTTGGCCAATGTATTGGGAGCTGCAACAGCATGTTCAAAACCTGTTTCCGATATCGGATGGAGATCTCACTCAGAACATGTTGGACAAACCGGTAAGGCAATTTCGCCTAACTTATACATCGCTGTAGGAATTTCTGGTGCCATCCAACATTTGGCAGGTGTTAATGCCTCTAAAACCATTGTAGTCATCAACAACGATGCTGAAGCTCCATTCTTCAAGTCTGCAGATTACGGAATTGTTGGTGATGCCTTCCAAATTATCCCAGCTCTTACTGAAAAAATTAAAGCGTTGAAAGGATAATATTCGTTTTAAATAAATATTAAAGTTCGGATTTTTTCCGAACTTTTTTTATGGTTACTGTACTGAAAATTACAGGACAGAAGTACAATTTGTTAAAAAATAAAGTATATTTGTTTTATGGATTATAAAAGATTGATAATAAGAGGGATTTCCTATAGCCAAACCCAATCTGGAGCGTATGCACTGCTGTTGGAACATGAAGAAACCAATGTGAAATTACCCGTAGTGATAGGTAATTTTGAAGCTCAATCAATTTCTTTAGGATTGGAAAAGGATCTACAACCGCCCAGACCGTTAACTCATGATCTGTTTACAAAATTTATGATCTCGACAGGCTTTGAAGTGGTATCGGTAGTAATTTATCAAATAATTGACGGTGTCTTTTTTTCCAATATAAATTTAAGAAACTCAAGTTCTGGAAATGAAATGATTTTAGATGCCAGAACTTCTGATGCTGTAGCCATGGCAGTTCGTTTTGATGCGCCTATTTTCACCACCCAGCAAGTACTGAACGAAGCCGGAATTCTTTTGGAAATTGAAGAAAAATCTTTAGAAGATGAAGTTTTTATTTCTGAAAATACCACGAACAATTGGGAAAACATTTCAACATCCGACCTTCAGGTGCTTTTAGAAGATGCCGTAAAAGACGAAGATTACGACTTGGCGATGGAACTGCAAGAAGAAATAAAAAGAAGAAACAAGAAAATAGATTAAGTAAACATATCAATTAGATGAATTTTAAATTAAAACTTACCCTACTCAATTTTTTTCAATTTTTTGTTTGGGGTGCTTGGTTAATTACCATAGCCAATTACTGGTTTGGAAATAAACATTGGGATGGGACCAAATTTGGACTGATTTTTTCGACCATGGGGTTTGCTTCCATTTTTATGCCTACTCTAACAGGAATTATTGCCGATCGATGGATAAATGCCGAAAAACTTTACGGTGCACTACAAATTGCGTATGCTGCCGTCCTCTTTAGTTTGCCACAAGCAGGAGATCCAAATGCTTTTTTTTGGATGATGTTCCTCGCCATGTGTTTCTACATGCCTACCATTGCACTCAATAATTCCATATCCTACAACATTTTGAAAAACAGTGGCGGCGATGTTGTCAAAGATTTTCCACCCATCAGAGTTTGGGGAACAGTAGGTTTTATTGCAGCCATGTGGATCACCAATCTATCGGGCAGCAAATCCAATGAATATCAGTTTTACATTGCCGGGATCTCCGCTTTGTTGTTGGGTATATTCTCTTTTACATTACCCAAATGTCCACCTCAAAAATTAATTGACAAAAACGCAACCATCATCCAAATTTTAGGGTTGGATGCTTTTAAATTATTTAAAAGCTACAAGATGGCCTTGTTCTTCTTTTTCTCCATGTTTTTGGGTGCTGCTTTACAATTAACCAATGCGTATGGAGATGTTTTTTTGGATGAATTCAAAAACTTTCCCAAATATGCAGAATCGTTTGTGGTGAGATACTCTACCATCATCATGTCGATATCTCAAATTTCCGAGACTTTATTCATCTTGGCCATTCCTTTTTTCTTGAAAAAATACGGGATCAAAACGGTGATGCTCATTTCCATGTTGGCTTGGGTATTAAGATTTGGTTTGTTTGCCTATGGTGCTCCAACAGGTTTCGGATTGGTACACATCATCCTTTCCTGCATCGTTTACGGTATGGCATTTGACTTTTTCAATATTTCCGGATCTTTGTTTGTAGAGACCCAAACCGATTCCAAAATTCGTTCTTCAGCTCAAGGTTTATTCATGATGATGACCAACGGTTTTGGAGCTGTTTTAGGGAGTTTGACCTCAGGTTGGTTGATCGATAAATTCTTCACCCATTCTTATACCAACGCAACAGAATTGGCAAATCATTTAGAAACCTCGGTGGACAATGCTGCTTTTCTTTCGTTCTTAGGAAATCAAAAAATCGATATTTCGGCAGATCACATTTTGTCTCAAGCCGTTATGCTTAGAGATTGGCACAGCATCTGGCTTTCTTTTGCACTCTATGCATTATTATTGCCGTGTTGTTTGCCGTTTTTTTTAAACACAAACACAATCCTACAGAAGTAGAATCTGTTAGCCATTAAAAATAAAAACCGCTGAAAAGCGGTTTTTTTATTGCAATAAATTCAGTTGTTCAACGAGTAATTTTGCAGTGTTTTTTCTTGAAAATTCATCAATGTGTTCAGGTGGATTTTGATTGAAATTCATCTTCCAATTTTCAAATTCTTTTAAAATAAAAGACTTTAAAATTTCTGATTCTACCTGGTATTCGAAATGTTTTCCAGATTGGGTTCTGCTTAATATTTTTTCTACATCGGCATTTTTGGGGCCAAAGGATAGTATGCTTTTTCCGGTAGCCAAATACTCAAATAATTTCCCGGGAATAATTCCTTTAGAATTGTCATTTGGGAAATTTGTGATGAGCAAAACATCCGATCGACTCATTTCTTTTAAAGATTCTTGATGACTGAGGTAGCCACAATCGTTCAATACCGAGCTTAGATCTGTCTCTTGAATATTTCTGAAAATCTTATCGTCTAACCTGCCTACAAATTTTAGTTGAAAATGTTTTTTGAACTCGATATTTTCAGAAATAATTTCGTTCAAAACCTTCCAAAGGATTTCAGGATTTCTTAGTTGCTCCAAAACTCCGATGTAACTCAGGGTGAATTTTTCATTTTTTTCAGAAGATTGGCCGGTAGCAACTTCCACATCAAATCCGTTGGTGATGCAAACCGCATGAGCTCCTTTTTTCCTGAAATTTTCGGCATCGGTGTAGCTGGTAGCCAAGGTAAGATTGGCATTTTGGAAAACCAATTTTTCCAAATCGCGGTGTTTTCTATCCGAATTTTTAGTTAATTTTAAATGTTTGTAGTACGAAATCTCAGTCCAAGGATCACGAAAATCAGCGATCCATTTTAACTTGGGAAAATATTTTTTCAGACCCAAACCAATCAAATGCACCGAATGGGGAGGACCTGTGGTTACCACGGCATCAAAATGATTTTCTGTAAGATATTTTTTAAGATACTTGGTAGAAGGTTTCACCCAAAAAACTCGAGCATCGGGAATAAAAAAATTTCCTCGAACCCAGATGGAAAGTTTGGACTTCCAACTTTGGTTTTTAGCAACATCAAATTGTCCGGCTTTAAATTTTTTATTGCTTTTGTTCAGTTTTTCAGCCCATTGATACGGTTCCCAAATTTTTTGTTTTATGAGGTTCAGACCCTTTGGTACTTCGGCATTCAGACTTTCGTCCAACAAAGGATAACTGGGATTTTCAGGGATGAAAACCGTAGGTTGCCATCCGTTTTCAGGCAGATATTTTACAAACTTCAGCCATCGCTGTACGCCTGGACCTCCTGCTGGAGGCCAATAATAAGTGATAACGAGGATTTTTTTATTCTCAACCATTAGTACAATGGAATTTTATTTTTTCTTGCCCAATAAACTCCACCGGCTGTAAGCAGAATGAAAATGCAGAATGCAATCATCGAAAATATTTTTCCTTTCTCGATGACTTCTGGTTCGAAGACCATATTAATAAGATGATTTCCTGCCGGAACATAGACTGCTCTTAGCAAATAATCCGCTTTTATGTACGGAACTTCTTTACCGTCCACCTTCATTTTCCATCCTTTTGGATAGTAAATTTCCGAAATTACTGCCAATTGTGGTGTTTTAGAAGTCGTTTTCAGTTCAATTTCATTGGCTTGATATTTTGTAAGCTGAATGTTTGCCGTACTGTCTGCAGCCATTTTTTTATCCTTAAAATAAGCCTTGTCGGTTTCAGAAACCACGGCTGTTTTTTTGGTGATGATTTTCCCTATCTCATCAATTTCTTCATTTGGAGTTTTTACAAACTTTACATCCGAAACAAACCACGCATTCCCGTTGGCCAATGGATTGATCTGAACTTCTGGTTTTTCTACAGAACCTCCAACAATATATTTGGTGTTCAGCATGTTCAGGATTTCCGGAATTTGTTGCTGTTTGTTTTTATCTTCAGAATAAAAATAATGGTTGATAAGATCGTCGTACCTTCTTAATTTCACAGCGTGATAACCGCCTACAGACGATTTGAAATAGGAAGTATTGTTCTCGTTGAAAGGGCTTATCAGTTGGTTGAAAA
Source organism: Amniculibacterium sp. G2-70 (assembly GCF_014353055.1). GTDB lineage: Bacteria > Bacteroidota > Bacteroidia > Flavobacteriales > Weeksellaceae > Amniculibacterium > Amniculibacterium aquaticum. Next base: position 159,524 of record NZ_CP060698.1, on the reverse strand, counting down.
TTCGGTAATGCGTTTTGTCTTTGTCCGCAATGGTTTCCAAAGTTTTGTTGATGGGTGCATACGCCAAAAGCGATTGCAGGTTGGGATTGTCACCCACTTTTTCTACCAATAATTCAGAACTTTCGGTTTGGAAAGGATTATCAGCAAAAACTTTATCGATGAAATTTCCCTCGTTCAAATATCGTTTATCCACCGTCCATAAATCGAATAAGCTCACCAATCCAATGATGATAAGCGCGATGTTTTGTGAGATTTTTTTCTTCAAAACCAACCACATTGCAGCAGCGGTAATCAGAACATAGATCATGGCTTTTATGGCATCGGCTCGGAACATTTTTTGTCTTTCATCCACCAAATAATCCAACAGCCAAGCCGGTAGATAGGTGTTTTCTGTATCGTTGTGGAAACCTAAAATGGCCTTACCAAAAACCAAAAGTAAGAAGATGAAACCGAGTACAGATCCAGAAATAATTAAGAATTTTTTAGTTTTCTTTTGTTCTGCAAGTTCATTTTCTTCAACCGATTCAAATTCATCTTTCGTATTGAAAAAATGATACAAACCAACAATAGCCAAGAGTGGGAACAACAATTCAACCACCACCAAAATAGAGCTTGGTGCTCGGAATTTATTATAAAAAGGTACAAAGTCGATAAAGAAATCCGAAAGCGGCATGAAGTTGCTGCCCCAAGCCAATGCGACGGTCAAGATGGATGCTCCCAATATCCAATCTCTGTATTTTCTTGGTGCAAAAAAGAATCCGATAATGGCCAAGAAAACCACTACTGCTCCTTGATAAGCCGGTCCGGAAGTTCCAGGTTGCTCGCCCCAATAAGTTGGGCTTTGCAGACCTTTTACAATATTGTCCACTTCGTTTTGTGAGGTGGCATTGTCTTGTACCAATTGTTGTATTTGGCTCATCATTTCTTCGCTGCCTTCTTCTTGGCTGCTTCCGCCCATTAATCTTGGGATAAAGAGATTCAGCGTTTCCATTTTTCCGTAACTCCAATTCAGAATGCTTTGTTTGTCCATTCCAGATTTATCAGAAGAATGTTTACCGTTATCCAAAATTTGTTTTCCACGGATGGTTTCTTTGATGTATTCGGAATTGGCCATAATTCTTTGGGAATTCATGCCTACACCCAAAATACACGCCAATCCCACAACTGCTGTTGCTATTGAAAAATGTTTCCACGAAGTCTTTTTTTGAATGGCTCGAATCAATTCTGACAAGAACAAAAAGCCCAATCCCAAAAACAAATAATAAGTCATCTGCGGGTGGTTTGCGGCCAATTGCAATCCCATGAAAAGGGTAGTGATGAAAAAACCAAGGACATATTTTTTACGAATATAAACCAATAAAATCCCTGCCAAAACCGGTGCAAAATAGGCTATGGTGTGTACTTTTCCGTTGTGCCCCGCAGCGATGATGATGTAAAAATATGTTGAAAAACCAAAAAATAAAGCGCCCAAAAGTGCATATTTCCAATTTCTTACGGCGACCATTCCCAATAGGAAAAACCCAGCCATCAGAACAAATAAATAATTGACCGGTTTGGGGAAAGAAAATAAAACTTTATCTATTTTTTGGATGAAATCGCCACGAAATTGGGCACCCATTTGGTAAGTGGGCATCCCACCAAACATGGAATCGCTCCAATAAGTTTCTTTGTCGTTTTGAGCTCTGTAATCCAAAAGTTCTTTTGCGTGGCCTTTGTATTGCACAATATCGTGTTGAAAGAGTTGCTTGCCGGAAAGTACAGGATTGGCATAGAAAAAGGCCAATAGAGCAAACAAAATAAGGCTTGCCAAGATGAAGATTATTTTTTTATTTTTTTCCATAAAATTGAGGAATTGGTCTTAATTTTTAATGTTTATTTAAAAAATCAATCCTCCGAAGTTGTAAAACCTCGAAGGATAAATTCTATTTTAAGATATTCATTTTTATTTCGTTCATACAAAATAATGGGTTGAATGATCGTTGAAAATCGTTCTATTTTTTTTGTTCAACCTCTTCATAATCCACCGTTTCGGCATCCCATTTTATTTTTTCCTCTTTGGGTTTATTTTTATTTTGGGACTGGGTATATGGATTTTGTTGGGCTTGGAATTTCTTGCTTATTGATGTATAAAAATAGTTGGAGAATATTCTTTTCAGCATATTCCAAACAAAGAATATGATGATGGTGCTAAGAATTAATTCTAAAATATATTTCATTTTACAAATAATTTTCCCTTTTATTAAGGATTAACTTTTATGCTTGTGGTGGTGGTGCTGGTCATCGATTGACTTTGCTTTCCATCGGTCATGCTTTCTTTCTGAGTGGTTTTTACAGAAATATTTTGGTTTTTAATCCACCCGGTATTCTGATCAAAAGTAATGGTTCCGTTTTGTGCCAATTCAGAACTCATGCTGTGGGTGATACCGCCTTGACTTTGTTTTTCGGTTTTATTTGGGATACCGCCTTTTATGGAAATTGTCGCAACTCCGTTTCCAACGCTGGTTAGGGTATAGGTGGTCTTGAGATTTACCTTTCCATCGGCGGACATTTTTTCATTCTCCACCCATTGTTCACCAATTTTTGCTCCTTTTGCGGGTAAAATCAAAATGTTTTTAGAAAACTGCTCCTTCAATGTTTTTTCGTTGAAAGAATTTTTCATGTTTTCTTTCATCCCGTTGATGATTTTTTGATCTTTTGTCAGTCCAGAAAGGGTTTTGGTGATTTTTGCATACACCGGATCAAAGCCTGTAATGGATAAGATTTTGCCTTTGTCATCCATTTTCATTTGCAATTTGTTTTCGGTTAATGCTTTTTGCATGGCCCATTCTTGTTTTAAAGCTTCTTCTTTGGGGCTGGATTGTTTGGTATCGATCACCAATGATTTTCCATTTCCGGATTGTACTGCTTTTTTAGAGATGAAATTGATGGTCATGTCATAGACATGGTCTTTATATCCGTTCACTGTAAAACTCACCTCGTCTGTTCCCTCGTTGGTACCGCTTTGGGATTTTCCGTCGGGAGCCGTAACGGTCATCACTTGTTTTTGGAATGTGGTGAAAGGATAGGTTTTGCCAATTTCTAATTTGAATGTTTGATGATAAACGCCCAAGCTATCTTTGATGGCAGGGTGCTCTTCCACCGTTTTCACCGAATCTTTTGGAACTTCTACGGTAACAATTTTTCCGGTTTTTTCGTCAACTTTTGTGATTTTTGTTGTTTCTTTTTTACAAGAAATTGCAAGTATGGATAAAAATGCAAGTGCAGTTACTTTTCTCATTTAATTATTTTGATGTTGATAACAATTAGTCCTTTACAGATCTATTTTGTTTCAATTTAAAAGTTAAAATTTATGCTAAATTTTTGTTAATTTTTGTCTCACCGCTTCGTAAAGGATGGCACCACAAGCTACAGAAACATTTAAACTCAAGGTTTTACCTTCGATGGGGAGTTTTATTTTTTCATCGGCATGGTGCAGGACTTCTTTAGAAATACCCGTTTCTTCGTTCCCCATTACCAAAACACAAGGTTCGGTAAAACTAACATCATAGATGTGTTTTTGGGCTTTTTCTGTTGCAGCAAATACCGTTACGCCACTTTGTTGAAGGAAATCTACCGTATGTGCCAGATTTTTTTCTTTGCAAATTTTGATGTTATAAATGGCTCCAGCAGAGGTTTTTATCGCATCAGAATTAATTGGTGAAGCTCCTTTTTCAGGAATAATAACGGCATCAACTCCCACGCATTCTGCCGTTCTGCAGATTGCTCCAAAGTTTCTAACATCGGTCAGTCTATCCAGCATCAATAGGAAAGGGGTTTTACCTTCTTCAAAAAGTTGAGGCAACAAGTCTTCAATTTTATAAAAAGGAACATCCGAGATAAAAGCCACAACACCTTGGTGGTTTTTTCTGGTAAAACGGTTCAGTTTTTCTATCGGAACATAATTTGCTCTCAGGTTGTGTTTGGCCAAAAGTTTTTTAAGATCAGCAACAATAGGACCTTGCAAACCGTTTTGTAGAAAGATTTTGTCTATGGTTTTTCCCGCTTCTATGGCTTCCATAACGGGTCTAAGTCCGAAAATAAAATCTTTTTCACTTTCTTTTTTTTCAGAAGAATTATTATGAAATTTAGGTCTTCTATCGTGATTATTTAGATTCACTATTTTATAATTTTTTAATTAATATTTCTCGCCAATAATGGCTCTTTTTTGTGCCATAACATATCCAAAATGCAAGCATTCGTGCATGTTGTTGAAGATGATGGCATCTTGGATGTTTTTTAGATCCATACCAAAACTGGTGGTGTAACTGGTATAATCTGTAAAGAAATCGGCATCGTAATCTTTCATCAAAATTTTGGATGTTTCAATCAACAAGAACGACAAATCTTCAATCTCATCGGCAGATACATTCAGGTTAGCAAGTGTTCCTTTTTTATAAGTTTCAACCCAATATTTATCAATTCTAAAAGGGTTATCGCTCAGGTAATAGTGCAAAAGTTGTTGGGTAGCTACGCAATGGGCAATGTTCCAATAAATGTTATTGTTGAAGCCGTCTGGGATAAGTAAAAGATCTTCCTTTGAAGTATTTTGTAAGATGTCTAAAAGATTTTTTCTAGTCTGTCTATGTGCTGTGAAATGGTAATTCATTGTATTTCAAAAAATATCGTCAAAATTACTGTATTATCATGAGATGTACAAAAAATGAATGGCATTAGAAAGATTTGATGGATTAGCAATATTTGTGTGAAAATCAGAGGTTTTCATGATGGATTACAAAACTTTAGCTTTCAAAATTGAATTGTCAGAATTATATTTAACAAATTTTAACTTACAACTGGCATTAATTGTGTTGAGTATTCTTAAAAAAAATCGCAATTTTACGGAATATTTCAATTATTGTAGCATGTCTGAAACTCATCAAGCTGAAGAAATTAAACAACTCAACGAAAAAGTTCAACAACTGAATTTTTCATTCTCCTTACTAAAACAAGAAATCAATAAAGTCATCATCGGCCAACATTATATGTTAGATCGTTTACTCATCGGACTTTTGGGTAATGGACACATCCTTTTGGAAGGTGTACCGGGTTTGGCAAAAACTTTGGCGATAAAAACCTTGGCAGAAGCCGTGGACGGTCAATTTTCTAGGATACAATTTACTCCGGATTTGTTGCCGGCAGATGTGGTTGGTACTCAAATTTATAATGTAAAAGACAACGATTTCAAAATTAAAAAAGGTCCTGTTTTTGCCAATTTTGTTTTGGCCGATGAAATTAACCGTGCACCATCCAAGGTACAATCGGCATTGTTAGAAGCCATGCAGGAAAAACAAGTTACCATCGGTGATGAAACCATGGCCTTACCCAAACCTTTTTTGGTATTGGCTACTCAAAACCCGATCGACCAAGAAGGAACCTATCTTTTGCCCGAGGCACAAAGCGACCGTTTTATGCTGAAATGCAAGATCGACTATCCTGAGTTTGAAGATGAAAGAAGCATCATGAGAATGGTATCTACTTCGCATCAACCTCAAGTAAAACCGGTAATCAGCCTCCAACACATTGTGGAAGCCAAAGAAATCATCAACAAAATATATTTGGATGAGAAAATTGAAAAATACATTTTGGACATGGTTTTTGCCACTCGTTATCCTGAAAAATACGGACTGAGCGAACTGAAAAATTATATCAGTTTTGGTGCCTCTCCAAGAGCCTCCATCAATTTGGCCATTGCTTCTCGTGTTATGGCTTTTCTCAATAATCGTGCTTTTGTAATTCCTGAAGATGTAAGATCCATTGCAAAAGATGTTTTGAGACATCGTATGGGACTAAGTTTTGAGGCCGAAGCGGAGGAGGTAACCACGGAGGAAATTGTGGATAGAATCCTAAATAAAATTCAAGCTCCATAGAAAAGCGTAAGGTTGAAAATGGAAATCAAAGATATCATCAAAAAAGTAAAGCAAATCGAAATCCGAACCAAAAGGAAGTCCGAAGCTGCACTTATGGGACAATATCATTCGGCGCTGAAAGGGCAAGGGATGACTTTTTCCGAGGTGAGAACTTACCAGTTTGGCGATGAAATACGAAGAATAGACTGGAATAAAACGGCCCGTTTCCAAGAACCTTTTGTGAAAATTATGGAAGAAGAAAGGGAACTGACCGTAATGCTTGTGGTCGATGTTTCTGCTTCCATGGACTACGGAACCCAAGTCTCATTAAAAAGAGAATTTGTCGCCGAAATATGTGCCAGCATTGGCTTTTCTGCCGTTTCCAATAACGACAAAGTAGGATTAATTCTTTTTTCGGATCAGATACAAAAAGTAATCCCACCAAGAAAAGGCAGACAGCATGTATTGTCCATCATATCACAAATCCTAACAGTCGAATACAAGCCTTGCACAAGCGATTTGGACGGTGCCATGCAGTACATGATGAATGTGTTTAAGAAGAAATCTTTTATTTTTATGTTTTCGGATTTCGAAGACGGTTTTTCCAACAAAACACTAAAAGTTACGGCTAAAAAACATGCGCTGTTGGCCATGAGAATTTATGACGACAAAGATCAGCAAATTCCAGATATCGGTTATGCCCGATTTGTAGATGCCGAAACCGGGAAACAATTCTGGGCAAACACTTCCAACAGCCGTTGGCGTTATGAATTTGCTGAAAAACAAAAACAAAAATTGAGACAGACTCAAGAAGTTTTCGAAAATGCTTCGGCAGGATTTTTAAATTTAAAATCCGGTGAGGCTTATGCACAAAAGCTTCTAAGGTACTTTCAACAGAAATAACTTATTTGTATTTAATTTCAAAAATGTTAAAAAAAATATATTTTCTTATTTCATTTCTATTGGGAATTTTCATGTTTTCCCAAACCCTTTCGTCCCGATTGGATAAGAAAACCGTGGGATTGGGCGAGCCCAATGTACTCACCATAAAAGTGGATCATCTTGGTGGCAAGGATGTTCGTTCGGCTCCGAAAAACGAATTGTTGCCTTTTCATTTTGAAATCATCAAAGATACCCTTTTCAAGAAAATGGATACCTACGAAAGAACGATAGAGTTTGCCATTTTTCAGGAAGGTAAATTTTCTATTCCCGCCTTAGAATTTAACATCAATGGAAAAATTGAAAAAACAACTCCCTACGAAATCGAAGTGGTGAACACTGCCAGTAAAGACGACAAAATCAATGACATTATGAAGAATAAAGAAGTTGGTTTGGAGCTGAAAGATTATTGGCAAATCTACAAATTTTGGGTTTTGGCTGCTATTGCGATTGTTGCACTTGCAATTCTAATTTTTGGCCTTGTCAGATACGGTAAAAAACCAAAAGACAGTCCAAAAGAATTAACCAATCAAGCCCTGAAGGAGTTGAATGCTTTAAAAGATAAAAAACACATTGAACAAGGAAATTTTAGAGATTTTTATGTTGAACTGATCGACATTATGAGAAGATTTTTGTCGGTGCAGTATCGCATTCCGGCTGATGTTTTGCTTACGGACGATCTTATTGCTTACATGAAACAAAATCACAGCATTTCACAAGAAAATGAAGCGGTTGTCGAAAAAGTTTTTCTCCGTGGCGATTTGGTGAAATTTGCTAAAATTTTTCCATCTGTAGAGATGATGAATGAAGATTGGAACTCTTGCTCTGCTTTGGTAAAGGCTTCGTTAAAGGATATCGAATTTGAAAAATTAAGAAAAGATGTTTAGTTTTTGGAATTTCGAATGGCATAGCCCTTGGTTTTTACTTCTTTTTTTATTGCTAATTCCTTTGTTAATTAAGGAATTCAAAAAGAAAAAACAAGTAGGAATTGTTGTACCATCAACTTCCAATATGTCTGTAGATGGGCAGTACAACGGTATTTTGTTTTTGTTGAAATTTACAAAATACATCATACTTTCCTCGCTCATCCTCGCCATGGCAAGGCCAAGATCTTTTACCATTTCTACCGATAACGACGAAAATAAAGGCATCGATATCATTATGTCCGTAGATGTATCATTGTCCATGCTTGCGAAAGACTTAGAACCAGACCGTTTGACGGCTCTTAAAAATATTGCCAAACGCTTTGTCGATAAAAGACCCATGGACAAAATTGGTTTGGTCACCTATTCGGGAGAGGCATTTCCAAAAGTTCCATTGACGACAGATCATCAAGTAATCATAGATGAATTGAGCAACCTGGATCCTTTCGAGTTGCAACCCGGAACTGCTATTGGTGAAGGATTGGCGGTGGCGGTCAATCATCTGAAAAATGCAAAATCCAAGAGTAAAGTCATTATTTTAATGACCGATGGCGAAAACAATATTGAAAATGCCATCCCACCACAAACGGCTGCCGAATTGGCGAAAAGCTACGGCATAAAAGTGTACACCATTGGGATTGGGACCAACGGATATGCACTGTTCCCGACCAGTCAGGATGTTTTTGGAGATATTATTTTTACAGAACAAGAGGTAAGAATCAACGAGCCTTCGCTACGAGATATTGCACAAACAACGGGTGGAAAGTACTTTCGTGCCACATCCAACGAAAGTTTGGAACAAATATACGATCAGATTAACCAAATGGAAAAAACCGATGTTAAGTCCAGTAAGATGTACAACTACAAAGAGTTTTTCCAATATTTTCTATGGACAGCTCTGCTGGTTTTGGTTTTGGACGGATTGTTAAGATGGGTTTTATTTAAATCGATACTGTAATGGATTGGACTATAGGAAATTATTGGAATTTATTACTGATCCTTTTGGTGTTGGGGATGGGCTTGTTGATGTCAAATTTTTTGAAGTGGAGAAACCGTAAAAAAGAACTTTTTGCTGAAGGAAGATTTCAAATAGATTTGTTTCAGAAAACAACTCAATATGTGCGGATTATCCCCATTTTGTATTGCATAGGCTTTGTTTTTTTAGCTCTGTCTTTGGTCGATTTGATGAAAGGAAGTGAAGAAATAAAAACAAAACAGAAAATGAATAATGTGATTTTTTTGTTTGATGTTTCCAATTCGATGAATGCCGAAGATGTAGAGCCCAACCGTTTGCAAGAAGCAAAAAACATCATGCTCAATTCTTTGCAAAACATGAACAACGATAGGGTAGGCATTGTGGTTTTTGCAGGCGAAGCAGCTTCCATTATGCCCTTAACAACGGATTTTTCTTCAGCTGATCAGTACATAGAAGCCATCAATACAGGGATTGTCAAAAGACAAGGGACGGATTTGCTTTTGGCGATGCAAGAAGTGGTAAAAAAATTTAAAAACATCCCAAAAGGATCCAGACAGGTGATCTTGATAAGCGATGGCGAAGACAATGAAAACAATACTGAAAAAGCCATACAACTGGCAAAAGAAGAAGGGATAACCGTGATTTCCATTGGAGTTGGTACTGCGGAAGGCGCTCCAATTCCGGAATACATCATGGGACAATTGATGGGATACAAAGCGGATATGAATACGGGAGATACGGTAATTTCATCAAGAAAAGAAATGGATTTACAAAATATTGCCCAACAAACCGGAGGTGAATATTTGGATGGAAATGATTTGAAAACGACTATAAATGGGTTGGAAAAAGCATTGAAAAATGCAGCATCTGCAACCAATCATTGGGTGAAATCCGACAATGCCGAAAGGTATTATCAATATTTTTTAGCGGTTTCTTTGTTGTGTTTTTTGGTGATTTATGTTTTTAACCCCAAAAACGATCTTAATCTTTAAGCTAGATGCCTTGTTTTAACCCAATTTTAACATATTCAAACTTAAGTTTAACATATAAAAAGAATACATTTGCATCGATGAAAACAAAGTTTTCCAATATCAATTTGATTGATGGAATGCCTATGAAGAAAAATCTACTTTTCTATTCTTTTTTTATGCTTTTTTTCTTTGTCGAAAATGCTTCGGCTCAGAAAAATTATAATGCTTTAATCTTCGAGGGTAATGAAGATTTTAAAAGCGAAAAGTACGACCAGGCTTCATCCAAATACATGGATGCCATCCAACAAAATTCTAAAGACTTCGCAGCCCATTACAATTTAGGAAATTCATTGTACAAAAAAAAACAGTACGATGAAGCCAATGCCGAGTACAAAAAAGCCGAAGCTCTTGCTAAAAACAATACCGATAAAATGGCAAGTTTGTACAACCAAGGCAATGTAGCCATGCAACAACAGCAACCGGAACAAGCTGCTGAAATTTACAAGAAAGCTCTGAAACTAGATCCTTACAACGAAGCCGCCAGGAAAAATTTTGAAATAGCAAAGCTAAAATCTCAAGAAAAACAAGATCAAAAAGAAAAAAACAATCCCAATAACCAAAAAGGTAAAGAAGGAAAAGAGCCTAAAGAAGGGGACGAAAATGGTGATAGTCCTGAAAATAGCAGCGGAGGAAACCAAAAAGAGCAACAAGGTCAGGGTAAAGGGAGTGATGAAAAACAGGAGGGTAAACAATCCGGAATGCCCAAAGAATTAAGAGATGCGATCATGAATGAAGTGGGAAATCGTGAGAAAAGAACCACAAAACGCATCCTGAACAAAAATGCCTATTCCATACCGGAAAGCAACGAGAAAGACTGGTAATGAAACTAAAATTTCTACAAATACTATTGATTCTTTTCGCCATAAAATCTTATGGTCAGGTCAATATTGTGGGAATGACGGACGAAAAAGAGTTTAGACAAAACAAAAAATTTGTTCTTACTTTCATCATCCAAATCAATGGAGACGATTATATTCAAGAAAGTCCGATAAAACTGCCTGATTTCTCAAAATTTGAAGAATTGGGATCGGCTTCAGAACAAAATACCATTGTTGATCAAAGAACCGGGTATCGAGTTAACCAAATTGTATATCAATATGTTTTGCAGCCCAAACAAAGTGGGAAATTGAAGATTGGATCGGCGTTGGTCCAGGTAAACGGCAAAATGTACAAATCCGAATCGTTTGACATTTTTGTGAAAGAAGAGGTACGAAAAAGTGAAACAAATTCTGTTGCAAATAACCAGAACGATGTCTATCTTAATTTAGAAATAAAGGATAAAGAGGTCTATCAATATCAGCCTACAGTAGCCGTACTTAGGATTTATAGCAAAGATTATGACCAATTTAGAAAAGTAAATAACATACATTTTTCTAAACAAAGTGATGTTGAAATAGAGCCAATCAATCTGACTCCACAAGAAATAGAACCTTCTGAAAGTCACGCCAACTGGCTCACCCAGATTGTTGCGATCTACAGCATAACCCCAAATGAAAGTGGAAAAGTTGAATTGCCGTCAGCAATTGCTCACATAAAATCGAATGGAAATCTAACCAAAATTGTAGGCAATAAAGTGAATCTGAATGTGAAATCACTTCCGGAAAATTCCACAAAAAACTTTAAAAATGCCGTTGGAAATTATGAGCTGACCCTACAAAATACTTCCAAACAAAATTTTTACGAAATAGGCAAACCCATTGATATAACTCTAAAACTTTCGGGTATCGGAAATCTGAATACGGTAGAACTGCCAAGGTTGTATCCTTCCAAAGATTATACTTTCTACAAGCCCAAAGTAAGTAAAAACATTCAGCCAAAAGGTCAAAATTTCCAAGGTGAAATAGTGGTGAACTATGTTGTTGTGCCCAACAGAGCAGGTGAAATTACAATAAAAGCGGATCATTTTTCATTTTTTAACGATCAAAAAAATGAATACATCGACAAAGGCGAAACGGTATTGCCACTAAACATTCTAAGTGCCGAACAATTTGCGAAAACCCAGACGACTATCGAAAAGGTAAACAACTATACCAATACGGTTTTGGAAAAAGTGGAAACTCCCATTCTAAAAACTTCAGAATTTAAGGTTAAAGAAAAATCAAAAATTGATTGGAAAATTGTTTTGGGAAATTTGGTATTGGTTTTTGGTGTGATTTATGGTTCGTTGTTGTACAGCCGTTACAGAAAATCCAAGAAAAAAAGAGCTCTTCACATCTCAAGACACCACAAGTCTATGGGCTCTGTAGCCGAAACTGAAGCTGAAATTCGGAAAAATAAAGGAATCGATTTTGAAAGTAATTTCAATTATTTCAGCATTTTGGCAAACGAAGAGAAGTCGGACTTGTTCTTTAAATCTTTTGATGATTTTCATGCCGAATTGGAAAATGCAATTCAAGCCGGACATCAATTATCGGTAGAAAAATGGCTGGAACAAAAAGGTCAACACGATGTTTTACAAGAATTAACACAATTGAAACATCAAATTGAAATTGAAAAATTCAACCCGTTCAAATCAAAAGAAACCTTGATGGAACTGTCTGTGAAAATCACATCCGTTTATCAAAAAATAAAACAGCTGAATTAAAAGGACTCTTAGATTCTAAAAGGGAGTATTTTTTTTATTAGCCAAATGGGACCAATCAGTAGAAATTGTATGTCTTTTAGAAAACTCGGTTTTTTACCTTCTATTTTGTGACCAACAAACTGAAAAATCCATGTGATAACAAAAACAGACACGAATATCAACCACGATTTTCTTTCGAAAAAAATATTGGTTTCGTAAACAAATTTTTCAAATACCATCATCACAAAAAACATAATGATGGCCATTTTCCAGTTCAACAGTAAATAATAAATGCTTACCAAAAGTACCGAAACCAAGCTGGCAACACTGATATACCCCATAAATTGTATAAAAATATGTGGTGTCGGTATGAGTGAAATAAATCCTAGAATGGACCAAAAAATCAGCGGTACACAGACCCAATGAATGGCTTTGTTGATCTTGTTTTTATGACTTTTTCCGTACTCTGAAAACAATATATCTATTTTTCTCATTTATTTTTGAATTTTCTTTTCAAAAATAAAAAAGATTTCGGAAAATAATCCGAAATCTTTTGAGAATTTTATGGTTTATGATTTATTTGATATTCTTCTTGTGAATATTATTTCTAAAATTTGTAGAATGTTATCCGTGAAGTTTTTTCCAAATAACATCTTTTAGCTCCATCAAGCCTTCTTGGCTCACGCCAGAAAAGAAGATGGGTTGTCTGTTTTCCGGAAATTCGGCAGCGATCTCGGCTTTCAATTCATCGTCCAACAAATCGGATTTGGATACGGAGATGATGAAGTCTTTGTCCAACAATTCAGGGTTGTATTCTTTCAGTTCATTTTCTAAAACTTTAAATTCTTGGAAATGATCTTCAGAATCGGCAGGAATTAAAAACAAAAGGATGGAATTTCTTTCGATATGTCTTAAGAAACGGTGTCCCAAACCTTTACCTTCGGCAGCTCCTTCGATAATTCCGGGGATGTCTGCCATGACAAAAGATTTGTAATTTCTATAATTTACAATTCCCAAATTGGGTGTTAAAGTGGTGAATGCGTAATTGGCAATCTTGGGTTTCGCTGCAGAGACGGAAGCCAAAAGTGTTGATTTTCCGGCATTTGGAAATCCTACCAAACCAACATCTGCCAAGACTTTTAGTTCGAAAACGATGTATCCTTCTTCACCAGGAAGTCCGGGTTGCGCATATCTTGGAGTTTGGTTGGTCGCCGATTTAAAATGTTCGTTGCCCAAACCTCCTTTTCCGCCACGCATCAGGATAATTTCCTGACCATCTTCAAGGATTTCGCCAATGATTTCGCCTTCTTCATTTTTAGCAATAGTCCCGATAGGAACTTGGATATAGATATCTGCTCCATCGGCACCGGTCAATTGGCTTTTTGCACCATTCACACCTCTTTCGGCCTTCACATGTCGGGTATAGCGCAGGGGCAACAAAGTCCATTCATGAGAGTTTCCTTTCATGATGATGTGTCCACCTCTTCCGCCATCTCCACCGTCAGGACCACCTTTAGGGATGTATTTTTCACGGCGCAAGTGTGCCGATCCAGCTCCACCATGACCCGATTGGCAATGGATTTTTACATAATCTACAAAATTTGACATAAATTTTCTTTATTTCTACAATATCCTTTCACAAAAATGAAAAGAGAGAGCAGAAGGTTTTGTTATTTAATTTTTTCAACCTCGGCAAAAAGTTTTTTAGAAATTTCCTCGATCTCGCCGATCCCGTTTATTTCCACATACTTGCCTTGTTGTTTGTACAATTCGGCAACTTCTGCCGTTTTGCTATAATATTCTTTAATTCTATTGGTGATGATCTCTTCATTACTGTCGTCCGTTCTGCCGCTGGTTTCGCCTCTTTTTAGCAATCGTTCTACCAATACTTTGTCTTCAACGATCAAAGATAAACAAACGCTAATAGGTTGATTAAGAACCTCTTGCACGATGTTTTCTAAAGCTTCGGTTTGAGTTGCAGTTCTTGGGAATCCGTCGAAAATAAATCCTTCAGCAGTGGTAGGTTTTTTAAGTTCGTCAATCAACATGTCTATGGTTACTTGGTCCGGAACCAATTCGCCTTTGTCGATATACGATTTGGCTAATTTGCCCAATTCGGTATCGTTTTTCATGTTATAACGAAATAAATCTCCAGTGGAAATTTGTTTCAAATTAAATTTCTCAATCAAAAACTGAGCTTGTGTTCCTTTACCACTTCCCGGAGGACCGAATAATACGATGTTGATCATGATGTTTTTCTGGTTTGACAAAAATAAAATGTTTTGTCGATTTTTATTAGATTGATATTATTTTCTGAAGAATTAATGGTTGATTCTCCCTTCTTCTAATTGATACAGATCCGGAAGGTTTCTGCCCAATTCATCGTAATCCAAACCGTATCCCAATACAAATTTGTTCGGGATTTCTTTGGCTACATAGTCTATTTTGAAATCTTTATCGTACACTTCAGGTTTTAGAAGCAGAGAGGCGACCTTCAGAGATTTTGGTCTTTGTGTATTTTCAAAATAATGATACAAACTTTCCAAGGTGTTTCCAGTATCTACGATGTCTTCCATAAGGATGATGTGTCGTCCTTCTACTTCTTTGGTCAGTTCCATTTTTTTGTAAACAATCCCTGTGGATTGAGTTCCTGAATACGAACTCATTTGGATAAAGGCAATTTCGCATTTTCCAGGATAGTACTTTAAGAAATCGGAAAAAAACATGATTACACCGTTCAAAACTCCAATGAAAACAGGTGTTTCGTCCTTGTAATCTTCATATACTTTTTCAGCCAATTCCTTAATCATTTGCTGGATTTCATCGTGCTTTAGATAAGGCACAAAGTACTTGTCGTGTATTTTTATACTTGCCATAATTTCAAAAGCACAAAATTAAGCTTTTTTTGGTTAATACTTTAATTATAACACTAAAAATAAGCGTTTGGACTTTAACTTTCTGTGATACTTCCTTATCTTTGCTCAAAATTTTTATCATGCAACAGTATTTAGAATTTAATTTTAAAATATCACCTCTTCAACCTTGGAACGAAATCCTCATGGCGGAACTGATCGAAATTGGTTTCGACAGTTTTACCGAAGAGCATGATGGAATTTTAGGGTACATCCAAGAAGAGCTGTATCAGGAACACGAGCTTAACAGTCTTTGGTTGCTAAATTCTGAAGAAGTAAACATCTCGTATACTTACCAAGCCATGCCCAATATCAATTGGAATGAAGAATGGGAAAAGAATTTCTCACCAATCTATGTGGAGGACAAAGTCCTTATCCGTGCAGAATTTCATGAAGCCAATCCCGACATGCACGAAATTGTGATACAACCCAAAATGTCTTTCGGTACGGGACACCATCCAACGACACATTTGATGGTACAACAGATGATGGACATGGATTTCCATGGAAAAGATGTGTTGGATATGGGCTGCGGTACTTCGGTATTGGCGATCTATGCCAAACAAAAAGGGGCACAGTATGTAAAAGCCATTGATATTGACGAATGGTCTGTGGAAAATTCTAAGGAAAATGCTGAACGAAATAATGTTGAGTTGAATATAGAGCTGGGTACAGCAGAAAACCTTGGCACAGAAAATTTCGATGTTATATTGGCAAACATCAACAGGAATATTTTGATTTCTGACATCCCAACTTATGTTAAAGTACTAAAAAAAGAAGGGTATTTACTGCTTTCCGGTCTTTGTTTTTTCGATGTTGATGATATCTTGGAAGTGTGTAAAGAACAAAATTTGGAACTGATCCGTCAACAACAAAAAGAAGAGTGGATGAGCCTTTTGTTGAAGAAATAAGCAGGACTTTTATACTAACATTAAATCGGGATTATTCCCGATTTTTTTGTTTCTCTTCTATCCATTTTCCAAGGTATTTGCTACTTTGTAGGGTATGGTGCAAGAGGATTTTACCAAAATAATTGCGCATCCTGTGTGCCTTTAATTTTGTGGAAATACTTTGTATTTTCTCTTCAAAAATAGGGTAGAACTGTTCTTTTTTGTATCTATTTTCTACCAAATCATAACCTTGCTTTTGGCATTGATACCAAAGATCTTGGTTGTTGTACAAATTGATGGCTTTTTCAACAAAACTTTCATCGTCTTCTACAACAAAGCCGTTCCAAGGTAAGTTGCCGTGCATGGCTTCGGCTCCAATTTTTGTAGTTATGTTGGGCAGACCCAATCTCATGCTGTCCAAAAGTTTTCCTTTAATACCCGCACCAAAAGGGATGGGCGCAAGCAAGACTCTGGCATTGTTGAAAACTTCTTCAACAGAATTTGCCCTTCCTTTAACCCAAAAACCTTGTTTTTCATTGTGTAATTGCTTGGCTTTTTCGGTAATATAAGCACCGTAGATGTGTATTTCGGCCTCTGGAATTTGTTTTTTTATTTGGAGCCAAATTTGTTTTAGTTTTAGGACCGTTTGCCAATTGGGTTCGTGCAAGAAATTGCCAATACTCACAAAGTTTTTTCTATTGATAAACGATACCGAGTCCGGCGTAACTTCGGCAAATAAAGGAATATAAAGTAAAATATCCGGCGAAACCTTCAATGTATGGGCCAACAAATCGTATTCGAATTCGGAAATGATAAGAGAAAGATCGGATCTGTAAATGGAAGCCATTTCCCGAATAAAAACTTCATTTTGAAAATCGATTTCGTTTAGGTTTAGACCTTTTTTGTAAGCATTTTCTCTGGCTTTTCTCAAGAAATGAAGATCTTCGGTGTCCAATATTTTTATAGCATTGGGACAGATTTCCGCAACCTTCCAACCAAACTGTTCTTCGGTAACAAAACGATCGTACAATACGACATCGGGTTGCAGACCTTGTAGTATGGTCTCAAAATTTGGAGAATTAATTTCAATTGTAATAAGGTTGATATTCAGTTCTTTAAGGTTAAAACTGAACTCTACATTTCCGGCAGCTGTTAGAAATGAAATTCTATAATTTGCTTGAGAAAAAAAATCGATTAATTGCAACATTCTTTTTCCGGCGGCTGTAGAATTAGGCTCCGGAATTACCATGCCTATAATGACCAAATGCTTCATGCTGTAAAAGTAAGACAATGGGATGAATTTATCGTATTTTAGCAAGACAATTAACGCTTTTATCCTTAATTTTGCACCGTTTTATTTTTAGACTTTAAAATTGAATTTTATGCTTACAGAATCGCTATATCATCCTTTTCAGACTTTAACTTTCGATGATCATATTTGTTTCCTAACCGGAAAAGAAACCTCAGAACAAATGACCATTTTCCCCGAATGGTTTATGGATAAATATAAATTGGGAGATGAAGTTTTCGAGATGATGGACAAGCTGAAATCCGTGACTTACAACGAGCTGAAAGTACCTTGCACCACCAAAGTTAAACAAGCTTTTGATGACTTGGACAAGAAAATTTCTGAGGCTTTTGACAAAGGTTATGATGCTGTAAAAGCATTGGACAGTCACGACTTGTTTTTGTGGTTGGGAAGAATGGTGTACGGAACCTTGTTCCACGAAATGTCCAAAGAAAAAGTACGATTGGCAAAATTCGACAAAGAATTGTCGGTATCTCCTTTTTTGAAAGAACGATTCGGACTTTTTCATCTGATGCTGCAATCCATCATTATCCCTATGGAGTTCACCGGAAAAAATCCGTGGAGCATCACCGTAGTGAGGCACAAATTTTCTGCAGATATTATGAATTACCGTGACGATACGGTGAATCTGATGTTTCAACTTGGGTTGAAGGATTTTGGGATTATTGCCAGTTTGCACGACAATGAGGTGGTTGCCGATCATCAAAAAGCCATTTTAGAAAAAATTGGAGATCATGTTTTGCATCCCGTTCAGTTTGAAGAGTTGTATGCAAGGTTTCATTATTCCAATTATCTTTTGCAATACGAACCGGAATACCTCATTGAAAAAAATGAGGATAGATTAAAAATAGAATCCCTACCTGTCACTGAAAATGCCAACCGTCCGTTGTTTGGTTTTTGGGATGAAGATACATTTGCCAGTGTATTGGCAGGATATTGGACCGTATATGGAATTGAAAAAAAGAACATCCTCAAGTTTCCCAATCCTATCCTGAGTTATTTGGAAGATCCTTATACCAAAGATTTTATTGCACCCGAAAAGATAAATTTACCTTTTTAGAATAAAATAAGCCGTTTCAGTGATGAGACGGCTTTCTTTTTGGTAGCGAATTGACAGTCTAAACTTCTCGCTTCGCATTGCAAAAATGCAACTATTTTCTATGGACAAAACTCCGCATAACCAATTTCTTTTATCTTATTTCTTTGTCCACATTAAGCTTAAAAAATACATCAGGGACTTATATTATAAATATGAATCCCTGATAGGTCGTCAGACAGATGTATGCCTGGCTCTGCAAAGATACTGCTAATTTTAAATAGCCTGTAATAAATATTTCACAAAAAAAACTTTACAAAAAAACGGCGATGCATCTATAAATTTTCCAAAATAAAATCAGTCATTTTTTGGTACAACTGCGGGCGGGTTTGTCCACCATAGATGCCGTGGTTTTTGTCCGGATACGCCATAAAATCGAATTGTTTTTTATTCTGAATTAAGGCTTCAGAAAAGATTAAAGCGTTTTGGAAATGCACATTGTCATCGGCAGTACCGTGGATCAGTAAGAATTTCCCTTTCAATAACTTGGCATAAGAAGTAGGAGAGTTGTCGTCATATCCTGCAGGGTTTTCCTGAGGAGTCAGCATAAATCTTTCCGTATATACCGAGTCGTAATACCTCCAGTTGGTAACAGGAGCCACAGCAATTCCCATTTTAAAGACATCTGCTCCTTTGGTCATTGCAAGGCTCGCCATATATCCACCGAAACTCCAACCGAAAATTCCGATTCTTTCCTTGTCGATGTAGCTTTGTTTTCCCAGCCATTTTGCCGCTGCAATCTGATCTTCGATTTCGTATTTCCCTAGGTTTTTGTAGGTTACTTTTTTATATTTCGTTCCTCTGTATCCCGTTCCGCGACCGTCAACACAGGCTACAACATATCCTTTTTGTACAAGATGGTTGAACCACAATCCGTTGCCCATATCCCAAGAATTGGACACTTGCTGAGAGCCGGGTCCAGAATATTGGAACATAAATAGTGGATACTTTTTATTGGGATCAAAGTTTTTTGGTTTTATGATCCAAGCATTCATTTGGTCTCCTGCTTCGTTGGGAATGGTGAAATATTCTTTGGATACAAAATTATCGTTTTCCAATCGTTTTAGTTGGTCGTTATTGTTTTGCAACTCTTGCAAAGTCTTCCCAGAATTGTCTTTTAATACAAAGGTATTTGGTTTTTTTGCAGAGGACGAAGTTTCTATAAAATATTGATAATTTTTGCTAAAATTCGCGGTGTTGTTGCCTTGTGGATTAGAGATGATGGTCGATTTTCCGGATTTTATATTCACCTTAGAAACCACTTTGTTGATGCTCCCATTTTGTGTCGTTTGCAAGAAAACATCCATGGTTTTTGGGTTATAACCGTAATAGTCCGTTACTTCCCAAGAGCCTTTGGTGATTTGTTTTTTCAGGCTGCCATCGGCATTGTACCAATACAGATGTCGGTTTCCGTCTCTTTCGGAACCCCAAATAAAGGAATTATCTTCTAAAAATTCTAAAGTTACATTATCCGTTTCTATCCATTTTTCGTCGGTTTCGGTAAAGAGTTTTTTTATGGCTCCCGTTTGGGTATCAACCTTCAGGATGTCTGATGCATTCTGAGTTCTCTCGGAAGTGATGAGGATGATCTCATCTGAATTGGAAGTCTGAATAACATTCGGGATGTAATATTTTTTAAAGTTGCTAAGATCCAGGTTAATGACTTTTCCTTTGTCCAACTGATAAAGATGTGCAGATACCACCGAGTTTTTCTCACCTGCTTTTGGGTATTTGTACTGCCAATCTATCGGGTACAGGTTGTTTTCATAAATGGGGATGTGCATCACCGGGACTTCCGTCTCATTGGATTTAACAAAAACAATGGCGTTGGAGTTTTTGGTCCATTCGTATTGTCTGGCATGGCCAAATTCTTCTTCATACACCCAATCGGCCAATCCATTTATGACTTTATTTTTCTCGCCATCTTTTGTGAATTGTACGATGTCTCCCGTTTTCAGGTCTTGGTAATACAAATTGTTGTTGGCGATGAATGCGACCTTGGTGGCATCTGGAGAAAATCGAGGTTCTTGTACAAAATCTCCGTTGTTTAGGGCTATGATTTTACCGGTATTTAGATCCTTAACATCAAATTTTCCGAGAAAAGAATGTCTGTAGATGGGCTGACTTTCTTTTTGTAATAAAATTTTGGACTCGTCGTTGGAGAAGATATAATTTTCGAATTGCCCAGGAACGATTAAGCCTATTTTTTGGGTGTTTTTGTAGGCGTATTTGGCAATGCCATCGCTTTCGATAACGGCATAATTTTCACCATTTTTCATGGACGAAATTCCGTTAATTCCTTTTCCACGATAGTATCCAGAATATATTTTGTCTAAGGTAATTTCTTGCGAAAATCCCATTTGTGTAAAGGCTAAAGCCAAAAATAGTGGCAATCCTAATTTTTTCATTTTTGATAAAAATTTTGTCGGTTATTGTAATGTTGAAAAGCAAGTGACGAAGATAATTATTTTGAATTTATTATGATGACATTGGACAAGAATTGTTCTTTTTCTGTACTAAAATTATTAAAATGAACCTTGAAAATCGTTGTCCTGAAATAAAAAACGGAGCATCTAAAGCAAATGATAAATGGTGGATGGATGGGTTTAGTCCATTTTTTTTGTAATTTTGTTGGGGGTTCTAAACTTGCAGCCCCGCTTGAGTGGAACTCCTTTTATGAGGAGGTACGACGAATAAAAGAGTGGGAACGGAAGCGGGAACAGCTGCCCAAATAAAAAATCGAAATAAATAATGAAGAAAAGGAGGGAGTTTCAGAGTTCGGATTTGGTGAAATCGTTTGCCAGAATTTACGGTTTTGAACAAAAATTGGTGGCTTTAGAAGTTCGAGATTTTTTGGAAGAATATCTGTCGGAAGAGCTTTTTGCCGAGATCGTTTCGGTGGATTTGAAAAATAATGTGCTGACGATAAAAATAAACTCGCCTTTACTAAAAAATGACTTCCGGTTGAGGAAATCATTTTTCTTGAAAAAATTTAATGAAAAATTTACCAATCAGTCTTTTGAAGATTTGATTGTTGTGTGACGCTGTTATTGTAGGACCACATTGTTCATCTGGCGCATCACCCATCGGTGTTTTTTAGAAAGGTAGGCAGAGGGATTTTTCGGGTCGTATTTTTGTGGATTGGGCAGTACAACAGCTATCCAAGCGGCTTCGCTCTTGGTAAGGTCTTTGGAAGATTTGCCAAAATAATACTGTGATGCCGCTTCTACACCAAAAACGCCTTGCCCCATTTCGATAGAATTCAGGTATCTTTCCAAGATGATGTCTTTGGACCAAACTTTTTCTATGATGAAAGTGTAGAAGGCTTCCAGGCCTTTTCGGATCCAGCTTCTGCCTTGCCACAGGAAAATATTTTTTGCAGTTTGTTGGGAAATGGTGCTTCCACCACGGATTTTTTTGCCTTTTTCGTTGTGCTCTAATGCTTTTTCTATGGCCTGAAAATCGAATCCGTTGTGGTTATAAAACTTTTGATCTTCAGAGGCGATTACGGCTTTTTTTACATTAGATCCCATGTTGTCATAAGAAATGTAATCTCTTTCCAGTTTTCCATAAGTCATTATGCCCCCAATTTGTGTTAGGGTAATGGGCGGATTGAAAAATCGGCCCCAAATGATAAATAAAACATTGGCGATGATGATAAAATAAATCAGCTTCTTGATGAACTTCCACATGGGTATTAGATCTTTATTTTTTTGGATAATTTCTGCAAATATAGGCCAATCTTTAGGACATGCAAAAGTCAATTTTCACTGATTTTTTCGTATTTTATTGCAATTGTTTTTGATAATGCAGACTGTCTTTTCCTAGGATTTCTGGGTGGAATATTCGGATGTAATCTGCTAGAACTTTGTCGGCTCTTACCACGCCACTTTCAAAATAATCGTTGGCTCTGTTTTTTTGTTTTCCGGTTACGGCATAGAGTTTTCCTTGGTTGAAGACAGACAATTTGGAATAATTGGGATTCATGGAAAGCAAAGACTTTTTATCGTTATAGACACCAATATTCACCCAATATTCGGCATTTTTGGATTTGGCATAGACTTCTTCAAAACTCAGGGGAACTGCTCGGGACTCTTTATTTTCCGAGAGTATGTATTGTGCGCCGGCATCTTTTAGCAACTGTGCAACATTGGTATTTCCGCCGGGCATGTACCATTGTGTTCCGTACATTTCGTTGGCAATAACCATGGGTTTGTGTTTGGTTTTTTGTGCTTTGTCCGAAAGGGTATGGTATGTTTTTTCAATATTTATATATGCTTTTTCAGCTTCATTTCTTGCTCCTAAAACTTCGCCAAAAAGTTCTATAATTCTTGATTTTTCCAATGGTTTTTGTTCCAAATATTCATCAATAAAAATAACTTCAATTCCATTTTTTTTCAGTAAATCGTAGGTGTTTTGGAAACTTTCTATGTAATTGGTAAAAACGGCATCGGGTTTTAGAGAAAGGATTTTTTCCAAATCGTATTTGGCTTCGTCGCCCACCACGGTGGTTTTATTGTTTTTGATGTTTTTTAAAACTTTTTCAGAGAAAATATATTCTGGACTGGACAATCCAATTATGGTATTTTCTTTTCCCAATTCGGTAAAATAGCCGACCAAACTGGCATTTAGAAGTACGATTTTTTTGTACGGCAGCTTTGTTTTTGGGATTTTGTAGCTGTATTTTCCTGATTTCAATTCAAAATCTCCTTCGGAAATTCGATATTGTATTCTTTCTGATATTTTATTCCATTTTTTTTGTTCCTGATTTTCAGTGTTTTTGCAGGAAACAAGGGCTAAAAACAGAAATAATGCGATAATTTTTGATTTCATATTTCAAAGTAAATAAAAAAAATGTATATTTGCAAACCTTTAAGAACGGACGCGTAGCTCAATTGGATAGAGTGCCAGATTACGGCTCTGGAGGTTGAGGGTTCGACTCCTTCCGCGTTCACAAGGAAAACCGCAAATTGAAAAATTTGCGGTTTTATTTTTTTATATTGAATGGAATCTCTAATCCAAAAACTGTTTTAAGTTTAGGGAATGGGTTTCGTCCACAATTTCATAATTTAAGGCTTTTGCCAGCACAAAAATCTGATTGAGATTTTCCATCAATTGTTTTTTTCCTTCTTCTTTTAATTGATCTTCGTTTACCGATTTTATCGCATGATCTTTAGCTTCTTGAGTGACTTTTTTAACCTGGGCTTCATTTATCCGATTAAAGAAAGAGTCGTCCATGCTTTGTATTTCGACATTCGGATTAATTTTAATATCCGGTTCAGGAAGTTTGCGAATGATTAATTTTCTATCCACAGAATCTACTTCCATTTTCATTTTATTGAGGTCGTAGGATACCTGGACATTGGTTTTGGTGAAGGTGACAATTGAGTTTTCGGAAATCGATTTTCCAAAAACGGAGTAAGTGACTTTATTTTTTCGCATGGCTGAAAAATCCTGTTCCATCACCACCATTTTATTCATTTTAGAAATTTGGTTGGCAATGATGTAATGGTCGTTTTTTTCGTCTTTGCTGCTAAAGTTGAATGCTTTTTTCAGCGCAAAAAATAGGAGCAACATGGTTATGGCTCCTATACAAAATGCGATGAGATATTTTTTATTTCTGATCATCTTTTTTAAATAACTCTTTAAAAGATTTGTCGTCTTTTTTTAAAATTTCTAATAAATCCCTTTCAATCCAACCGGATTTTGGAGCTTCCAAAATCCTACCGATCTCTTTTCCGTATTTGAATACAATAAAAGTGGGTACTTTTTGGATGTTGTACAATCCTTCTTCACCCGTAGGAGATTCTCTTTTTCTGTTAACGGCTAGAAGTTGCAATTTGTTTTCAGGATATCCGGCTTCATCCAATATTTTTAATAATCTAGGCAATTCTCTGTGGCTATCGTCGCACCATGTGCCCAGTACTGCGATGATGTGATAAGTTCCAATTTTTTGTTTTTTGAGCTCGGAAATGGATTTTTTATCGGTCTGATATTCTTGATATTCTGTTGTGTACCAGTCGGAATAAGGAGCTTTTTGCAATTGTTCTCTTAGCTGAATGCCGACAAGCATTTTTCCATCTTGTGTGGTTTCTAACTCACGGTTTACCACTACCTTTTGGGCATTTACAAAATAGGAAGTTCCTAAAAACGCAGTAGCAAATAAAAGTTTGATAAATTTATTTTTCATATAATGATTTTTTTGTGTTGAAACGAATATTTCAAACAAATATTTTATTGATTGATAATGGTTTCTAAATCTGCTGGAGAATAGTATTTGTTTTTCAGCACTTTATTATCAGAGATGCGGTGTACATTGTATTTGTCTCCAGATTTTTCATAATGAGCTTCTTGTCCCAGGTGCAAATAATGTTCCACAGTATCTTGAGCTTCTTGTTCTGTAGCACAAGCTTTGGACATGTTGGATCTTTGTACTTCGTTGAAAAGTGTCGCAAACTTTTCGCCCAAACCAAATTCTAAAACCGCACCACTCAATACATATTGCAAATCGCATAGAGCATCGGCAATTTCCACCAAATTGTTATCGGCAATGGCTTGTTTCAGTTCATTCAGTTCTTCTTGAAGGAGAGATACTCTCAAATCGCATCGATCTTTTGACGGGATTTGTGGATGTTGTAGTATAGGTGCGTTAAAGGTTTTGTGAAATTCTGCTACTTGATTAAGGCTATCTAATTTGTCCATTTTAATAATTATTATACGGACAAATATAATAAATTCATGAGAAAGAAAATGGTGTACGATTGCTAATCTCTCTCATGAATTTTTAAAGTTTGTGATAAGTTCTTCAATTTTTTAAAAAGCAACTTCATCATTCATTCCTTCGGTTGATTTTTTAATGATCAATTCTTGGGCTTCTGAAATTTTAGAATGTGCAATTCGCCCAATAAGTTCTTTTAAATTTTCATAAGAATAATCTTCCGGAAGATCTTCGAAATAATAAGTGTTGACCACTTTGTGGCTGTTAAATATTTCGTGAATGGCTAATTTTTCGGCTTCGTTATTAACTTTGACACTTGCTAAATAATGTTCGTTTTCATTATTCAAATAAATGGTAAAATCTTCGTTAGAGATTCCTGAGTCCAACAAAGAACTTTCAAGGTGTTTGTAATCGTGACTTATATTAAAACATCCTGCTACTAGATTTTTCATGCTTTTGATTTTTAGTGTAAACAAATTTAGGAATAAACCTTTTTATTTTCAATAGTAAAAAACACTATTTAAAGAAATTTAACTAAAAAATAGCCTTACTGGAGGTAAGACTATTTAAAATTTCTATATTTTTTCGTTTTTTATTTCATCAACAATTTCTGGATTTAGCAGGGTAGAGGTGTCTCCGAAATTACTAAAATCGCCTTCGGCAATTTTTCTCAGAATCCTACGCATGATTTTTCCAGATCTGGTTTTTGGTAATCCGGTCACAAATTGTATTTTGTCCAACTTTGCTATAGGACCAATGGAGTCGGAAATCAGCATGTTAATTTCTTTTCTAAGGTTGTCCTTGTCTCGGGTCTCACCACTTTCTTTTAGGATTACATAGCCGTACAGTGCATTTCCTTTGATATCGTGAGGATATCCAACAATGGCCGATTCGGCAACTGCTGGGTGCAGGTTTACACTGTCTTCTATAGGCGCTGTACCTAAATTGTGTCCAGAAACAATGATCACATCATCCACACGACCCGTTATTCTGTAATATCCCGTTTCGTCTCTCAATGCTCCATCTCCTGTAAAATATTTACCCGGAAAAGCCGTGAAATAGGTTTCTTTGTATCGTTGATGATCGCCCCAAATGGTTCTGGCAATTCCTGGCCAAGGAAAACGGATGCACAAATTGCCATCGACTTGGTTACCCGTAATTTCGTTTCGTTTTTCGTCCATCAAAACCGGTTGAATGCCCGGTAACGGAAGTGTCGCATAAGTGGGTTTGGTTGGTGTTACAAAAGGAAGAGGCGATATCATAATTCCTCCGGTTTCGGTTTGCCACCAAGTATCGACAATTGGACATTTTTTCTTGCCAACATGGTCGTTGTACCAATGCCAAGCTTCGTCGTTGATGGGTTCGCCCACCGAGCCAATTACCCTTAGGCTGGAGAGATCGTGTTTTTCTACCCACTCGGCAGATTCTTTTGCCAAAGATCGAATGGCGGTTGGTGCCGTGTAGAATTGTGTTACTTTATGTTTCTCGATAACCTCCCAGAAACGATCGGGTTCTGGATAGGTAGGTACACCTTCGAAAATGACCGTAGTTGCACCGTTTGCCAAAGGTCCGTAAAGGATGTAGGAATGTCCCGTAATCCAACCAATATCTGCGGTACACCAATAGATGTCGTTTTCTTTATAGCTAAAAACATTTTTGAAGGTGTATGCTGTATAGACCATATACCCTGCAGTGGTGTGCAGCATTCCTTTGGGTTTTCCTGTTGATCCGGAAGTGTATAGGATGAAAAGAGGATCTTCGGCATCCATAATTTTTGTTACGAAATCGGTAGATGCTTTTTCATACAAATCCTCCACCCAAATGTCTCTTCCTTCTTTCATTTTCACTTCACCACCTGTTCTTTTCACTACAAGAACTTTTTCTACCGTAGGACATTTCGCTACCGCTTCATCAATAATTCCTTTCAGATCTATGGCTTTGTTTCCTCTGTAACTTCCATCGGAGGTGATGATCATTTTTGCTTCACAATCGTTAACTCTGGATTCTACAGCCGAGGCTGAAAATCCGGCAAAAATTACGGAATGTACGGCTCCCATTTTTGCACAGGCAAGCATGGTAACGGCCAACTCTGGAATCATGGGTAGGTAGATGCACACTCGGTCTCCTTTTTTGATGCCCAAATCCGTGAGTACATTGGCCATTTTATTCACCCTTTCATAAAGATCGCGATAGGTGATGTGTTGGGCTTCTTCATCCGGACTGTTGGGCTCCCAAATGATGGCTGTTTTATCTCCTCTTTCGTTCAGGTGTCTGTCCAAACAGTTTTTGGTAATGTTTAGTTTGGCATTTTTAAACCATTTGATGTTGGCTTCTTCCATGTCAAATTCAAAAACTTTAGACCATCTTTGGTACCAGACAAAGTTTTCGTCGGCCACCTTATCCCAAAATTTCTTAGGATTTTTTATGGATTTCTTATACTGTTTGAAATAGTCCGGTAAATCTTGAATGTGATAATTTCTCATTTTGATAAATATTTTTCGTATTAATAGGTTATATTGTATTGATTTATAGATTCTTGGATTTTGGTAATAATTTTTTCATCATCGATGGTAGATGGGATTTGAAATTCTTTTCCGTCCAGCATGGTTTCTGGTTTTTTATACCACGCAATGGCATCGGATTGCTGTCGCCAAAATTGCTCTTTATTTTTGATGCTTTCATGGAACAGTGCATCTGCTTTTTCATTTTTCATTTTAATAATTATGCTTAGGTGTTGTGTTGATGGTTGTTTATTTTGATAAAAGATCGTCTACAATTTCCAATAATTTTTTGATGGAATATGGTTTTGTAACATAGGCATCTGCTCCTAGAGAAAGTCCTTTTTCGATATCTTCTTGGCTGGATTTTGCGGATAAAAAGATGCTTTTTATTTGGCTGTATTTTTCTTGTTCTTTGATGATGGAGAGCGTGGTAAAACCGTCTACTTTGGGCATCATGATATCCAGTAGCATCAGGTCGGGGATTTCTTTTTCCAAAATTTCCAATACTTCGGATCCGTCTCTGGCAATAAAAATTTCGTATCCTGCCTTACGAAAGGCATACTCTAGGGTCATGATGATTTTGTGTTCGTCATCTGCTATCAATATCTTTTTCATGTCAATCACTTTTTACTTTTTACTTTTTTTATGCAGAAGCAGTTCAAAAACCACTCCTATTTCTTTATTTTTTACTGAGATTTCGCCTTCATGGGCTTGTATTATTTTTTTACAAATGGCCAATCCCAATCCGCTGCCAACAGGTTTTAGAATGTTCTGGTTTTTACTTTGATAAAATTTATCAAAAATATAGTTCAAATCTTCCTCTGGAATGGTTTTTCCGGTATTGAAAATCGAAATTTTTAGGCACTCTTCCGTTTCCTGAAATTTGGTTTGTATCATACCCTGATGGTTAGCAAACTTCAATGCATTGCCCAAAATATTTTGAAATACTTGGATCATTTTTCCTTCATCATGCAAAAACACTGCATTTTTAGTCAGGTTGACTTCGGAATGGTGCAATAACTTTTGTTCAAATAAATGCGAAAGCGGTTTCAGTGCCTTGTGATAGGTGTCCACAATGTTTTTTTCTTCCCTATTCAGGACAATCATTCCGGCTTCCAACTTGTCCAGATAAAGAATGTCGTTGATGATTTCTGCCAAACGATCACTCTCGGAAATGATGTTGTTTAGAAATTCTTTTCGTATCTCAGCAGGCATTTCGTCATCGTCCAAAAGGACTTCGCTTGTCGCTCGGATGGCAGTTACCGGCGTACGAAGTTCGTGGGCAATGGTATCCAAAAATTCGTCTTTTTGCTGGTCTTTTATCAATAAATTTTCGTTTGCATTTTGCAATTCTGTAGAAAGTGTCCTAAGTTCTTGTGACTGCTCGGTAAGTTGCTTGTTAATGCTGATGTTTTCCTTACTTTCTTCTAAAATTTTCAACACTTCGGGGAGCGAGATTTTGTCTTCTTTGGCTACTCCTTCAATAATTATTTTTGCCGATGCCGTACCAATCCTACCACTGAGTAAATTCTCTGAAAACTTAATAAATCTGCTGTCTGCAGTATCGTTTTCGTCGGTTAGGTTGTATTTCAAATTAAAAATTTTCAGGGCTTGTTCTGTCTTTTTAGTACCCAAAAATTTCGTTAAAATTTTGATGATGTCCGACTTATTGGCGGTACCTCTCCAGATGTAGGCATTTTCGTGATTGTGGATATAATCGTTGATGTCGGTGTACAATTCGGCATAGTTTCTCTCTCTATAATTTCCGTTGCTGCTGCTGGAAATGGAGGCATACAATCCAAAATTAATCATCATGCTCCAAAAAAAAGTATTGGCAATGGTCGATAGATAGGGGATTTTGAAAGTGGTAACCCCAAAACTGTTCAGGATATTGGGGGTGTATTCGGGTAAAATTAAATTGACATAACAAAAAATACTTCCTGCAACAATCCCCGCTACGGCTCCGTAATAATTGCCTCTTTTCCAAAACAATGCTCCAAAAAATGCAGGTGCCAATTGCGAAATTAATACAAAAGATACCAAGCCTACAGAAAAAAGAGTAGAACTGGAAATCCAATATTTGTAAAACATAAATCCAGCAATAATCAATAAAAAAATACTGAATTTACGAATGTTTACAATGCTTTTGCTGTTTGCCGAATCGGATTTTATTGCAAATCGATCCAACCATCCGTAGGGGATGATGATGTTGTTGGAAAGCATGACCGAGAGGGCGATACTGGAGATAATGATCATTGAGATGCTGGCACTTAACCCTCCAAAAAACACCATGGTTGCAACGATGGTATTCCCCATTTTTTGAGGAATAAGAATCGACAAAAACTCTGTATTGATGGGCATTCCTTCAAACAAAACCCTTCCGCCCCAAGCGATGGGCGCTACAAATACATTGATGAGCAACAAGTACAACGGGAACAACCAAATGGCGGTTTTAATGTGTTTTTCTTTTCTGTTTTCGATGATAGAGGTATGAAACTGTCGGGGTAGTAAAAATATAGACGAAGCCGAAAGTAAGAGCAAAAACAACCAATTGAAGGCGCCTTCTAACCCGTTAATGGTATTTTTCTTAGCAAAATCTTCCAATTTAGATGCTTGAGAAAACAGATCGCCAAAGCCGTTGAAAATGCCGTACACCACATAAAATCCAAGGATGATGAAAAAGATTAATTTCAAAAAACTTTCCACAGCAACGGCAGATACAATCCCCAATCTTTTCTCCGAAGCATCTACATATCGAGTGCCATAATACGAAGAAAACAAAGCGATAATCACCACAACATAAGTGGCAGAATCTTGAATAATATTGTCGGATTGTGGACTTTCCGACAGTAAGTGGAAAGTTTCGGATATGGCTTTGATCTGCAAACCAATGTACGGAATGATCGCAAAAATACAAACCAATGTCACCAAAGCTCCTAGAAATCTACTGTTTCCGTACCTTAAAGAAATAAAGTCCGAGATGGAACTGATCCTATTGACCCTCGAAATTCTAATGATTTTTGTATTGATGAAAATCCATAGCGGTATTACCATGACAGGTCCAAGATAGATGGTCAGATATTCCAATCCCGAAGTGGCTGCCACGCCAATACTGCCGTAGTAGGTCCAGGCTGTACAATACACCGCCAACGACAGCGCATAGACATACGGATTGTCCACCCAAAATGCAGTTCTTCTTTTCTCAGCACTGTGGGCAATGACAAACAATACGGCCAGGTAAACGACAACCAATAAAAATAAAATTGGACTACTCATCAAACAATTTAAAAATAGAATACGAAACAACAATAGAAATCATCCAAATAAGGAAAATATAAATATAAAAAATAGGGATACCCAAATTCAATTCATGATCATTGAACAAGAGTAGAAAAGGAGCATTGAACAGTAGAAAGAGTACAACGCTCAGGATGGGCAATTTTTGTTGATGCTTTATTTTCATGTTTTTTTTTTATTTGGGCAGCATTTCAGCCTTCCGTTCCCGCTTTTTTATTTTTTTGTATCCTTCGACTACGCTCAGGATACAAAAAAATAAAAAGAGCTCCACTCAAGTCTGGCTGCAGGGTAGAGATACATTCCTATTTTATCAAAAATCAAGGAGGCTTCATCCGAAAGAATCGGCCTCCAAGATAAATTTTCACTTATTTATTTTCCTTAGAATATTCACCTTTCAGAGAATACCACCCGAAAACACCCAATCCGCCCACTACAATAGGCAATAAGATGAATACAATGATGATCCCGAAAACCAAATCCTCCTGATGGTCGGATGCTAATTTTGGAAATCCGAAAACGGTAAGTCCGTAGTAAAGTACTGCCAAAGCCATAGCTAACCATACAATCCCTAATATTTTTTTTATAGAGTCCATAATTTTTTATCGTTTAAATTTATATAATTTTTTAATGATTAAGATCACTTTTTATATTCAAAATATTAATCCTTCACATTTCGGTCTTTACCGTCCAGATAGATCATCCCGATAACCAGACAAACCGCTGCTACAACAATAGGATACCACAATCCTTCCAAATAAAATTTAGGATTTCCGGCTTCCTTGGCCGTCGTCACAAAATAAGTGGAAACTGCAGGCAACAATCCTCCAAAAATACCATTACCAATATGATACGGCAACGACATAGAGGTATAACGAATGCGTATCGGGAACATCTCAACCAAAAATGCAGCGATAGGTCCATAAACCATGGTTACAAAAAGAACCTGTACAAAAACCAGGAAGGCCAAATACCAACGGGTATTACTTTCCACCGTTATGGCAGTAGTTACTTTTGCAGCTTCAGGTGTGCCATCGGCTTTCAGAACTTCACCCTTTGGAGACCAATGCACTACGGAATCTTTCTTCAGCAAAGTACCGTCTGTAAAAGTTTTCTCGGTATGAAAGGTGATCAAGCTGTCTCCAGCGACTTTCTTATGTTCTGTTGCCGTTCTTTTTTGGATTAATCCGTTGGTAGCCAACGATTTTTCTTTGATGTTTACCGAAGTGTACATGGCATCATAAATAGGTCGATATGCCAGTATTGCAAGGAACATCCCAAGCATCATAACGGCTTTTCTGCCCACTTTATCGGACAGCCATCCAAAAAAGATAAACAAAGGTGTTGCCACAAACAAGGCAA
Source organism: Amniculibacterium sp. G2-70 (assembly GCF_014353055.1). GTDB lineage: Bacteria > Bacteroidota > Bacteroidia > Flavobacteriales > Weeksellaceae > Amniculibacterium > Amniculibacterium aquaticum. Next base: position 127,125 of record NZ_CP060698.1, on the reverse strand, counting down.
TTGCCATTAAAGAATCGACCTGAGCGGAGTCCAAATTCATAACGGTTTTCATAAAGCTCATGGCGTAAAATTGTCCGGTGTACCAAATTACCCCTTGTCCCATAACGGCTCCAAACAATGCCAAAAGAACATATTTGAAATTGTATTTGTTACCAAAAGATTCTTTAAGAGGATTGGTAGAAGTTTTTCCTTCTTTCTTCGCTTTAGCGAAAAGAGGAGATTCCTTCATGTTTTTTCTGATGATGTAAGAAACGCCAACCATCAAAATAGAAACCCAGAACGGAACTCTCCAACCCCAAGCATCAAATTCTTCTGCCGTAAGTGAGGTTTTGGTCAATAAAATCACAATTAGAGAGACAAAAAGCCCGATGGTAGCAGTCGTCTGAATCCAAGAAGTCCAATAGCCACGACGGTTTTCTTCGGCATATTCAGCAACATAGGTTGCAGCGCCTCCGTATTCGCCACCAAGAGCAAGCCCTTGCAACAATCTAAGAACCAATACCAAAACCGGAGCCATAAAGCCGATGGTCTCGTAGGATGGGACACATCCGATCAAAAAAGTAGAGAATCCCATGATGAGGAGTGTGACTAAGAAAGTATATTTTCTACCGATAAGATCTCCCAATCGGCCGAAAAATAACGCTCCAAAAGGACGAACAACAAAACCAGCGGCAAAGGTGGCCAATGTTGATAAAAATGCAGCAGTTGGATTATCGGCTGGGAAAAATTTTCCCGCCAATACTATGGCCAAACTTCCAAAAATGTAAAAGTCGTACCACTCGATCATCGTACCCAATGACGAGGCCGTAATAACACTCCAAAGCGTGGAGTTTTTCTTTCTTTGCTCTACCTTGGCATCGTGCAAGGATTGAGCATTTTGGTTTTCATTCATAATAATATAGTGTTAATGTTTGTTTGATTTGTGTGTATGGTGGTGTAAGGCATAGAATGAGTAGGCTTATTAAAAATAAGCCTGAACTCAAACTACTATTTACAAAATGATGATTAGAAAGAATACACTGCAGAAACCAGTGCACGGAAGTTGGCTACGGTAGCCTTATTGTTGCCAGCTACGGCATTTGTATCGCTGTCTCCCCATGTTGCAGAAGTGTATTCCAATTCTGGGGCAATTTTAAATTTATTTTGTTTGAATTCAACCCTTCCGGAGATTCTCCAAACATCGTCTAAAGATCTTGCAGTACCTAGACCACGCGTGTATAGTTTGTTATATCCAGCATCTACACCATTGTTTTTGGTATAACCAAAGAAAAGTCCGGGTGCAATTTTGGCGTTATTGCTTGCGAAATCTGCCCAGAAAGCGGATGTCTTTGTTGCTTTATAAGATTCTTGTCCGTTAGGCTCTGTATAACCCGCAAATCCGCCCAACATAACAAATTGATAAAGATTACTCCCCGTAACACCGTAGGCTTTAGCAATTAATTTGGAATCTGAATATTTAAAATACGCCATAAACATGTTGGAATCTACTTTGTGATCGGATACCAATCCGGCAGATACAATTTGTGGTTTTAGCGATTGATATTCTGTTCCTACACCGGCGGTAACATGAGCGTCTTTGTACTGGATTTTACCGTGAAAACTCGGTGTTAATGAATTGTAAGAAGCTTCGTTGGCATTTGCTGTAACCGATGGAGCAGAGTGTGTACTCATTTTATAAGCGGCAACATCCAAGGAAAAATTATCGGATAATTTCTGAGTTAAACGAATCTGTGGAGCTCGACCAAACGGATTGAATAAACTTCCTGTATTGAAATTGGCGACTCCAGGTGCAACATCGGTAACATATGCCGGATACCAAGTTTGCCCCAACAATAAGGAGGTTTTTTCCCATTCTAAATTGGCATAGGCTTGGCGGATATTGAACAATCCGGTGTTGGTATTGGTGTTTCCGTAGAAATCCCCTTCGATTACGGCAGAAGTTTTTGCCCCCCAAACATTGGGCCCTGTAGCCTTTACGCCCACTCTGGAAACAACGGTAAGAAAGTTGCTTGATCCCGTTGCATTGATGTCGGAGCCGTTGGCATCCAAGTTAACATCCAAAGGATAAAGATCCACTTGTTGTTCTCTTGCGAAAAGTGTTTGTCTGCTGTCAAAGATATAATCTGCTCTTGCAAAACCGTAAACGCTTACTTTATAATCACTTTGTTTTTCCTGAGCTTTTAATTGGTTTAGGGAAAACAATAATGAAAAAGCAGCTAAAGTAATTTTTAGTTTTTTCATAAATGAAATCGTTTTGTTATGAATTTTTTAACAAATCAAAATTGTAACTAAAAATTTAACCAACAAAAAATGATGTATATTTTTGTTAATATTATATATAATTTTATTTTTTGAATCGTTCCCATTTGATCATCATGAATTTATCCGCAAATTCTGTGATGATGAAACCTGCGCCTTTCATTTGGTTTTCTTGCTGCAAATATTCTATTAATTCACTTTTTTTCAGTATTTTATAATTGGATTTGCTGTTCGTTATTTCAGGTCTTTTAAGATTGTATTTCTTCACCCAAGATGAAATGGAAACATGGGAGACACCGATAATCCTCTCAATTTCTCTATAGCTTAATCCTTCCAAATACAGTTGCAAAGCCTTGATAACATAGTAATCATCTATCTGTTTTCCCATTTTATCTACGGTAAAGTAATAGGTACAGTCTTTGCACAGAAACCTTTGTTTGTCCTTTATTATACCACTTTTAACAACATTTGACTGTGAGCATTTAGGGCATTTTATCATATTAAGTATATTTATTTAGCAAATATATATTAATTTAGCATTAATTCAATATGAAAGAAATCATAAATGATAAAATAAAGCGCACTGCTTTCAATTTTAAAAATAATTTGTATCTTTGCACCCAATGAATACATTGAAAAACACTTTTCCACTTGAGCATTTAATAGGCGGATTTTCCGACCATAACGATATTTATTTTATTTAACGAAGTCATTGCGGCTTCGTTTTTTTTTATTTTGAGCTATGATTACAATAACAGACTACAACAGAGAACAATTGCTAAATATCCTTAACGATGCCATCTCATTTTCTGATGGTAAAACGACCAAAGTTAAAGGTCAAGTTTTTGCTGCCAACTTGTTTTTTGAAGACAGTACCCGAACCAAGTCCAGCTTTGATGTAGCCGAAAGAAAATTGGGACTAGAAGTGGTACCTTTCGATGTGCAACACAGTTCTGTAAATAAAGGCGAAACCCTATACGATACAGTAAAAACTTTAGAAAGCATTGGCGTTCATGCTATGGTGATCCGTCACAAACAAAATGAATATTATAAAGACTTACAATCGGTAAAAGCGGCAATCATAAATGGAGGCGATGGAACAGGAAACCACCCAAGCCAATGCGTGTTGGACTTGCTAACTATTTATCAAGAATTTGGTAAATTTGATGGATTGAAAATTGCCATTGTCGGTGATGTAAAACACAGCAGAGTAGCCAATTCCGATGCTGAAGCACTGAGAAAATTAGGAGCTAAAGTCTATTTTTCCGGTCCTGAACAGTGGTTTGACGAAGGCGCAATCATCAACGGTACTTTTTTACCTTTGGATGAATTAATCAAAGAAGTCGATGTGGTGATGCTTCTAAGAATACAACACGAAAGACACGACAGTCAGATGTCTTACAGTAAAGAAGAATATCACAGAAAATACGGCTTAACCAAAGAACGAGAACAAAAAATGAAATCCAATGCCATCATCATGCATCCTGCACCCATCAACAGAGGAGTAGAAATTGATACAGAATTGGTAGAATGCTCAAGATCCAGAATTTTCAAACAAATGGAAAATGGAGTGTATGCGAGAATGGCCATTCTAAAAAAAGCTTTAGAAGAAAAAGGTTTTGAATTTGAAAACCAGTATTAAGAACCTCTTCCAACAAAGCAATTAAATTATTAAAAGACAGTTATACTGAATAAGATATAAAAAGAAAATGAAAAAGAAACTCATATTAGAAACAGGCGAAGTTTTCCACGGTGAAGGTTTCGGTGCCCATGTACAAACAGAAGGTGAAGTGGTTTTCAATACCGGGATGACCGGATATCAGGAACTCATTTCCGATCCTTCTTATTGTGGACAAATCGTTTGCATGACCTATCCTTTGATCGGAAATTACGGCATCAATAGAGACGATTACGAATGTATGGAACCAGCAATTAAAGGACTTATCGTAAAAGAACTTTGCGACTTGCCATCCAATTTCCGTAGCCAAATGTCTCTGGACGAATTCTTTCAAAAGAAAAACATGTCTGGAATCTCAGGAATTGATACCCGAAAACTTACCCGTATCATTAGAAATTTTGGCTCTGTAAAAGGGAGAATTGTAGATGCTTCTGAAGATGACAAACTAGTGATCGAAGATCTGAAAGCAACAAATTTTGCCACCGACCAAGTGGCTTCTGTTTCTACAAAAACTTCATACGCATGTCCGGGAAGAGGTCATAAAGTCGTTTTGGTAGATTTTGGATCAAAACTCGGAATCATCAGAGAACTTTCTCAAAGAAATTGCGACATCGTGGTGGTTTCTCACAATACAACAGCCGAAGAAATATTAATGATGAACCCAGACGGAATCATGCTTTCCAACGGTCCTGGTGACCCACAAGATGTCCCTCATGCTCACGAAATGATCCGAGGTGTTCTAGGGAAAGTGCCTATTTTCGGAATCTGTCTTGGCCACCAATTGATTGCTTTGGCTTGTGGTGCAAAAACCTACAAACTAAAATTCGGACACCGAGGAGGCAACCATCCGGTTTTGGATGTCAACACCGGTAAAGTGGCTTTAACTTCTCAAAATCACAGTTACGCTGTAGATCAAGACTCGTTGAAAAACACGGATCTTGTTGAGACCCACATCGCTCTGAACGACAGAACCAACGAAGGTATCAAACATAAAATCCATCCTTGTTTCTCCGTACAATACCATCCGGAAGCCAGCCCAGGCCCTGAAGATGCCAACTATTTGTTTGATGAATTTATTGAATTAATGGAACAAAATAACAGTGCAAACGCCTAATTATTTAGGACTAATCTTCACCATTGTTAAACATCAAGATTGTATAAAATTATGAAAAGAAACGATATAAAAACCATTTTAGTTATAGGTAGTGGCCCCATTATTATTGGTCAAGCAGCAGAGTTCGATTACGCAGGGACACAAGCTTGTTTGGCTCTTAAAGAAGAGGGTTACAGAGTAATCCTTATCAACTCCAATCCGGCAACCATCATGACGGATGTCGAAATTGCGGATAAAGTATATATTGAACCCATCTCACTTCCTTTCGTAAGTCACATCATTCGCAAAGAAAGACCCGATGCTTTGTTGCCTACTTTGGGAGGACAAACCGGCCTGAACATGGCGGTTGAATTGCAGAATTCGGGCATCTTAGAAGAATGTGGAGTAGAAGTTTTGGGTACCAAGCTTTCAGCCATTAACCAAGCCGAAGACAGAGATCTTTTCCGTACTTTGATGAACGATTTGGGAGAACCTGTTCCTGAAAGCGACATCGTAAATACCGTTGAAGGTGCCTTAGAATTTGCAAACAACATCGGTTATCCGGTAATCGTTAGACCTGCTTTTACCATGGGAGGTACTGGTGGTGGTATTGCCAGCACCGAAGCCGAACTTAAAGAAATTGCAGCTAATGGACTGAAATACAGTCCTGTAACTCAATGTCTGATTGAGAAATCCATTGCAGGTTACAAAGAAATAGAATACGAAGTAATGCGTGATGCCAACGACAACGCCATTGTGGTTTGTAACATGGAAAATGTAGATGCCGTTGGGGTACACACCGGAGATTCTATCGTGGTGGCGCCATCGCAAACGCTTTCGGATAGAGAGTATCAAATGCTGAGAAATGCATCTCTAAAAATAATCCGTGCTTTAGGAATTGAAGGTGGCTGTAATGTTCAGCTGGCTTTAGATCCGCACTCGTTCAATTATTATGTGATCGAGGTGAACCCAAGAGTTTCCCGTTCATCGGCTTTGGCAAGTAAGGCAACAGGATATCCAATTGCTAAATTAGCCGCAAAAATCGCTGTTGGTCTTACCTTAGACGAAATGATGAACCCGGTTACCGGTAGAACTTACGCTTGTTTCGAACCGGCTTTGGACTATGTGGTTGCTAAAATTCCAAGATTCCCATTTGATAAATTCGAAACGGCAGACCGACGACTTTCAACCCAAATGAAAGCAACAGGAGAGGTAATGGCCATCGGTAGAAACTTTGAAGAATCCTTGATGAAAGCCGTTCGTTCCTTAGAAGTAGGCATACAGCATTTGGGATTAAAATCTAAAGCAGCTTTGGCACTAACCGATGCTGATATCGAAAGAAGAATAAAAGTTTGTGACGACGAAAGATTGTTCATCATTGGTGAAGCTCTTAGAAGAGGCTATGATTGGGAACAAATTGTAGAATGGAGCCAAATTGATAAATTCTTCATCTGGAAATTGAAAAAATTGGTGGACTTTGAAACCACCATCAAGAACAATAAATTGAATGCTGAAGTCCTTCTTCAAGCTAAAAAGTTAGGTTTCTCAGATGTTAACATTGCTCATCTTTGGGAAATATCTGCCAGAGAAGTTTTCGATTTCAGAAAAGAAAACAAAGTAATGCCGGTCTATAAAATGGTGGACACATGCGCAGCCGAATTCGAGTCGGAAACTCCGTATTTCTACGGAACTTACGAAGACGAAAACGAAAGCATTGTTTCTGAAAAAGAAAAAATTGTAGTTCTAGGTTCAGGACCTATCCGTATCGGACAAGGGGTAGAGTTTGATTATGCAACGGTACACTCGGTTTGGGCCATCAAACAAATGGGGTACGAAGCCATCATCATCAACAACAACCCAGAAACCGTATCTACAGACTTCTCGATTTCGGATAAACTTTACTTCGAACCGCTTACTGAAGAAGATGTAATGAACATCATCGAGCTGGAAAAACCAAAAGGTGTTATCGTTCAGTTTGGAGGTCAAACCGCCATCAACCTTGCCGATAAATTAGAAGCTCATGGAGTGAAAATCTTAGGAACTTCTTTGGAAGATCTAGACAGAGCCGAGAACCGTGAGAAATTTGAAAAAGCACTTCAAGAATTGGACATTCCTCAGCCGCTTGGAAAAACATGTTTCTCCAAAGAAGAAGCCACACCAATCGCTGCAGAAATCGGTTATCCTGTTTTGGTGAGACCTTCTTATGTATTGGGCGGTCGTGCTATGGAAATCGTGTACAGCGAAGCCGAACTGGTACATTACATGGAAAATGCTGTAGATGCAAGTCCAGAGCATCCTGTGTTGATTGACAAATACATGGTGGGGAAAGAAGTAGAAGTGGATGCCATTTGTGATGGCGAAACGGTGATTATCCCGGGTATCATGGAGCATATAGAAAGAGCAGGAGTACATTCCGGAGACTCAATCGCGGTTTATCCTCCTCAACACATCAGTCCAAGCGAAATTGAAACCTTAGTCGATTATACCCAAAAATTAGCAAAAGGATTGAATATCGTTGGATTGATGAACATACAATATGTACTTTTTGAAGGTCAGGTTTATGTAATCGAAGTGAATCCTAGAGCGTCTAGAACGGTACCTTTCCTTTCAAAAATTACGGAAATCCCAATGGCAAACTTGGCAACAAAAGCCATTTTGGGAGCAAAACTAACCGACTTGGGCTACAAAAATGGTTTAGCTCCAAACAAAGAAGGTGTTTTTGTAAAAGTTCCTGTTTTCTCTTTCTCCAAACTTACAAAAGTGGACATCACTTTAGGCCCGGAAATGAAATCGACAGGAGAGGTAATGGGTAAAGACTCGACTCTAGAAAAAGCGTTGTACAAAGGGATGATTGGTGCAGGTAGAAAAATGCCACTTCACGGTGCCATCTTGTTTACCGTAGCCGATAAACACAAAGAAGAAGCTTCAGTTTTGGCCAAGAGATTCCATGAAATTGGTTTCAGAATTTGGGCTACTGAAGGTACCGCTAACTATTTCACCGAAAAAGGTATCCCTACAAAAATTGGATACAAGATCAATGAAGAAGACCTAAGCCTCATCGATTTAATCCAAAAAGGTAAAGTACAATATGTGGTAAACACGACTACGAAAGGAAAACAAGCTGAGAGAGACGGTTTCCAAATCCGTAGAGCTTCGGTTGAAAACGGTGTGCCGTGTCTGACCTCCATGGATACTGTAGAAGCAACACTGAAAGTAATCGAAAGCATGTCCTTCAAAATGGAGTGTATGTAATTGATGACTTTAATTCATAAAAAAACTTCAAACCAGACGGTTTGAAGTTTTTTTTATTTTGGATTGAATGTTAAAAATTAACAGCAATTTTATGTTCTGCAATTTTAACCAAATCGGCCATGGTAAAATGCTTGCCGGTTCTATAGGCTTCCCAACATGGTAAAGTCGGTTTCCAGAACGGATTTTGGGATAAAAATGAAGTATTGTCTCCCTCCATCAAACCTATAAGTACTTCGGTAACAATTCTACCACCAACTTCACCGAGATGTACACCCATCTGTTGTATTTCTGCTTCTTTCAAAATATAATACCACAATGGAGTACTGTTTTCAAAATTGAGTTTATAGTGTTTCAATTCATCAAAATGTTCGGCTCCAAGAGGCTCTATTCGCATGGCATGAGCAACTCTCTGACCTGAAGGCAAACTGAATGTTAGACCTCTCACCAGATTTCGACTTGCCAAGGAATCGATGTCTGTGAATCCTGGTAAATTAAAGAGTGGTGTAGAGAGTTTGGAATCGATTAATTTATTGGCTTTCATGCTGCCATCGCCCAAATTGAAAAAGGTGTGCCAATCGATAAATCTTCTTGCAGCTCTTTTGCCTCCTCTAAGATCGTTGGGATCCGGATGGGTAGGACTCACAGTAAAATCAAAAATATCTGCAAAAAATTCCGTTGGAGAGGGTTGATTGGTGATTCCGAAATTGGCTCGATACGAAGGTCGAATTTGGCTATGACCAAAACGATATGCCGCCACCGAAAACTCAACCGGGATAAACGGTTCGTTGTGCCAACCGTAGAATTTTCTACCGTTGTCCAATACATCTTTTACCATATTTTCACCGCAAAGCAATGGGAGAAATTCGTGTAAAACAATCCACTGATAATGCCATCTCACCAATTCTTGAGCTTGATTAAATATTTCACTTGGCGATTTAGAAGGGAATTTCACACGCAAAGCATCAACCAAAACATTATGAAATCTTAGAAACAATACTTGCAATTGAGAGACAATTAAGTTTTCATCATTTCTCGGGTCTCCTATCAACGCTGTTAATTGTGAATTTCTTGGAACATCAAATTTATCAATACCTTCCTTACCTTGTACATTCAAAGGTTCTAGCAACATTTTTATGCCTTGTCCGTCGGATTGATCGTACAAATGAGGTGAGGCTCCAGGTCCAGAACCGTAAATGTTGTCCAATGCCAAACTTGGTGTTCTAAAATTTTCCACACATTCAGGATCCGATTGCCTTTCTAAGCTTGAAGTAGGGTCGAAAGTGATGTCGTGGTCGATAAATTGTCCTAAGAATGTCATCCCAGCTCCCATAATGGGCGAATTGGGATTTTTAATTTGCAAATTTGGATCGGTAATTAGAAATTTTGGATCTTGGGTCAGATCGTCTTTGGCATCCATAATTCCGCCTTTTTTACCCATGTCTTTTAGTGCATCTCTCACTTTTTTGTTGTCCGGTGCAAAAGGTGGTAAAGAGGAAAACATTCGACCAAATTTTCCTTTGTCGTAATAACGAGAAGTATAAGGAACTATATCCTGATACATCATTCCATGTCTGCTCATAATTTTTAGTTTTTTAGTTTAAGAATAAATTTATTTTTCAAAAACTAAATTACAAAAAATATAAAATGAAAATCAATTATTAATTTATTTTTTTAATGAAACAGTATTGAATCTAAATTAAAATTAATGATTAGAATTAAAATGAACTTTATTTTTAACTTTTAATAAAGATGTTTATTCTAGATTTTTATAATAATTGAGTGCTTCTTCAATAGAGTTCAAGCGGCATTGTACATTGTACTTTCCTTTACCAATCTCCTCAATCAAAGAAAAATTAATTTTGGAATTTTCATTTTTTTTATCGTTCATCATCAAGGAAATGAGCGTTTTATTATCAAAATCATTAATTGAAATATACGGATACAGTTTTTGTAAATTCAGGATGATCTTTTCAGAACATTCCTCATCGATCAAACCTTCAAGAAATGAAAGCCTGGTTTCCACAATCATCCCAATAACAACAGCTTCACCGTGTTTTATTGGATTTTGTTGATGTAAAAATAAACTTTCTACAGCATGTCCTACCGTGTGTCCGAAATTCAGATTTTTACGAACATTCTGTTCTTTAAAATCTTGGTTTACAACCGATTCTTTTATTTTCATGGATTCCAACACCAATGGATAAAGGTTTTCAATACTGTTGATGTCCGTATGGATCAATGCTTCCCAATGGATTTTATCAGCGATTAAGCCGTGTTTCAACATCTCTGCAAAACCACTTTTCAGTTCATCAATGGGTAAGGATTTCAGAAAAGGACTGTAAAGAAATATTTTTTCGGGTTGACAAAAAGTACCTACAATATTCTTTAGAAAACCATGATCAATACCCGTTTTCCCGCCAATGGCGGCATCACACATTCCCAACAATGAGGTTGGAATATTGACAAACGAAATGCCTCTTTTATAGGTTGAAGCCACAAAACCACCCAAATCGGTAATAACGCCGCCACCCAAATTGATGAGCAATGCCTTTTTATCCGCTTGAAATTCGGTAAGGATTTCCCAAAGTTGTACGGCCGTTTCTATGGTTTTTAGGTCTTCACCCGGTTCTATTTCAATGATCTCAAAAGGAATATCGATTTCTAAATTTCCCAAAAGGGTTGGCAAGCAATATTCGTGTGTATTTTCATCACAAAGAATGAAAACTTTTGAAAAAGAAACTGCAGAAATAAATTCGTTGAGCGAAGTGAAATCGCTATCCAAAACTGAAATCATAGAACATTTTTTGCAAATGTAGGATTTATTCGAAAAAACAATGAAACTTCCATTCTTTAAATGGCAATTAAAATAACTATCTTTGCAAAAATTTTTCATACTAATGAGCGAAGACAGAAATTCATCAGGTAGACCAAAAAGACCGAGAATACAGTCCAATTCAGGATCTGGAAACTCGTTTCCTTCCAAAAAAACAGGTCGTTCCTTTGATGGACCAAAAAGTTACGACAAAAGAGGAGGCGACTCCGAAAGAGGTTCGTACAACAAATCAAGCAACTTTGGAAACTCCAGAGGTGGCGGTAGATCTTTTGAAGGCCGTGAGGGTTACGACAGAAGCGACAGAAATTCTGATAGTAGCTCTTACAAAAAACCAAGTTTTGGAAATACCAGAGGAGGTGAAAGATCCTTTGATGGTAACAATTCCTACAAAAAACCAGGTGGTTTCGGCAATTCTAGAGGAGGTGGAAGATCCTTTGATAGCCGAGACAAATACGAAAAAGGAGATCTAAAATACGGAAATAAAAAACCGTACAATAAATTTGGAAATGACGAGGACAGAACCAAAAATTTTGTCCAAAAAAGAAAACTCCAAAAAATTGAAAAAGACATCCATAAAGATACCATCCGCCTAAACAAATATTTGGCAAATGCCGGTATTTGCAGCAGAAGAGAGGCTGATGAACTCATCAAACAAGGTTTGGTTTTGGTAAACGGTGAAGTGATTACCGAAATGGGACATCAAGTTCAAAAGAACGATAAAGTCGTTTTCGATGGACAAAACATCAGCCCGGAAAAATCGGTTTATGTCCTTCTTAACAAACCGAAAGGCTACATTTCTACAACCAAAGACGACAAAGCCAGAAAAACCGTAATGGATTTGGTCGCCAATGCATCGCCGTATCGTTTGTTCCCGGTGGGTCGATTGGACCGCTCTACAACAGGGGTAATTTTGTTGACCAACGATGGGCATTTGACTAAAAAATTAACCCATCCTTCATTCGAAATGAAGAAAATTTACCATGTAACTTTGGATAAAAAATTATCTTCAGACGATATGCAAGCGATCATCGACGGCATCCGTTTGGAAGAAGGTGTGGCAACGGTAGATAAAATCTCCTTCATCGAAGGAAAACCTAAAAATGAGGTTGGTGTAGAAATCCATATCGGATGGAACCGCGTTATTCGTCGTATCTTCCAAAGATTGGGTTACGAAGTAGAAGCTCTAGACCGAGTGATGTTTGCTGGACTAACCAAAAAGAACATCAAAAGAGGACATTGGAGAATTCTAGATGAGCTAGAAGTCAACAACCTAAGAATGTTATAATTTTAGGATTTAAAAATGAAATTTTAGGAGCTTCGTTCGTGGAGCTCCTTTTTTATACCTTGAACTTTTTAATGTTAATTATTCCTAAAATTAAGTAAAAAAAGACAGGTGGATTATTATATATAACTGATATTCAGTGTATTTAAGAGTGGTGACTGATAAAGCCTTTTTTCTATTCAGACTAGCCCAAATTTTTGCTTAGTCCCCCAACTTTTGATCTTGATCCGTTATATTCAGAAATTTGATCCAACAAAAAAAGATTTCGAATCACTTTTCGAAATCTTTTTTTGTTTATGTTAAGAGCCTGTTTAAATTTTATATCTAGATTTTTTGTATCGATATTTAGATGGATTTTGGGTTTTAAAATTGAAGTTTTAGCTCGCTAAAACAAAAATTTAAAATGCAAAATACGCTAAATAGAATACAAAAAAGCAGATAAGAAAGATTAGAAATAGTCGAATTATTATTTCGGTAAAATTTTAAAAAGGCTCTAAGAATATAAGGTTAAGTTTTAAGTAAATTTTACCCTATTTCAATACCGTTTTCTACTTTTTCATCAGGAGTAACGAAAGATAATTTTCCGTCGGATTTTGTTGTCAATAGCAACATTCCTTGAGATTCAATACCTCGGATCTTTCTCGGTGCCAAGTTCAATAAGATCATCACTTGTTTGCCAACAACCTCTTCCGGGGTAAAACTTTCGGCAATGCCAGAAACCACAGTTCTTACATCGACACCAGTATCTACTTTTAATTTTAATAGTTTGTCTGCTTTTTCAACTTTTTCAGCTTCCAAAATGGTGGCTGTTCTTAGGTCTATTTTTGTAAAATCATCAAACTGAATTTCGTCTTTCATAGGGTTGGCGTTAGGGTTGGTTTTTTTATTATTGGCTTTGGTATTTTCTAATTTTTGGATCTGAGCATCAATCACATCATCTTCAATTTTACCGAACAACAGCGAAGCTTCATTTATTTGATGTCCCGGTTCGATCAGGATATTGGGTTCTTCCAAGTTTTTCCAATCTTGACGATCTATGTTGAACATTTTTAGCAGTTTATCGGAACTGAACGGCATAAACGGTTCGCAAAGTTGTCCCAAAGCTACAGCGATTTGCGCCGATACAAATAATGCATGCGCCGCTTTTTCAGGCTGATCTTTAATGGTTTTCCAAGGCTCTTCCGTTTGCAGGTATTGGTTGCCGTGTCTCGCCAAATTCATCAAAGCACTTAGAGCATTTCGGAATTCGTATTTTTCCAAATATTCATGAATTTCTTTGGCGGCTTTGGTAATTTCCGAAAGCTCTTCATGGGTAGCCGTTTCTTGCGGAATAACACCGTTGTAGTATTTGTGCATCAATACAGCAACTCTGTTGATGAAGTTACCGAAAATACCCACCAATTCTGAATTGTTCTTGGTCTGGAAATCTTTCCAAGTAAAATTATTGTCTTTGGTTTCTGGTGCCGATGAAAGAAGTGCATACCTCAGAACATCTTGCTGCCCAGGGAAATCTTCTACATATTCGTGTGCCCAAACTGCCCAGTTTCTGGAAGTGGAAATTTTATCGTTTTCAAGGTTCAAAAACTCAAATGCAGGGACATTGGCAGGCATAATATAATCGCCATGAGCCTTCATCATTGCCGGGAAAATGATGCAATGGAATACGATGTTGTCTTTTCCAATAAAATGCACCAAGTCCGAGCTTTCGCTTTGCCAATAGTCTTTCCAATTTTTACCGTTTTTCTCAGCCCATTCTTTGGTGAAAGAAATGTAGCCGATGGGAGCATCAAACCAAACATACATTACCTTGCCCTCGGCATTTGGAAGTGGGACAGGAACTCCCCAGTTTAGGTCTCTGGTCATGGCTCTTGGTTTCAAACCATCATTTAACCAGGATTTTACCTGACCATAAACATTGGTTTTCCAATCGTCTTTATGGCCTTCAATGATCCATTCGTTCAAGAAATTTTCATATTGATCCAGTGGAAGATACCAGTTTTTGGTTTCTTTCAGGACAGGAATATTTCCGCTCAAAGCAGATTTTGGATTGATGAGTTCGGTTGGGGATAGGGTAGAACCGCATTTTTCGCATTGGTCTCCGTAGGCACCATCGTTTCCACAACTTGGGCAAGTCCCAACAATGTAACGGTCTGCCAAAAATTCTCCGGCTTGTTCGTCATAATATTGTTCAGAAACTTCTTCGGTGAATTTTCCTTTTTCGTATAATGTTTTGAAGAAATCCTGACTTACTTCGTGGTGGTTTTTAGAGGTCGTTCTGGAGTATTCATCAAAAGAAATTCCCAAATCCGAGAACGATTTTTTGATGATTTCATGGTATTTATCAACAATATCCTGTGGGGTTACGCCTTCTTTCTTTGCACGAATGGTAATCGGAATACCGTGCTCGTCACTTCCACAGATAAAAGCAACATCATTTCCCAATCTTCTTTGGAAACGGGCAAAAACATCTGCCGGAATGTACACTCCTGCAAGATGCCCAATATGTACCGGCCCATTGGCATAAGGAAGTGCCGCTGTAATCAGTTTTTTCTTCGACATTTTCTAAATAATTTTTGCAAATATACTTCAAAACGAAAGAATATTCTTTCCAATTTCTAATTAAAATCCATTGTAAACGGTACTTTTTTTAGAGTCTGTTCATTAAAAACATATCAAAAAAGATGGCAAATGCAAAGTATTCGTAAATACCTCTGAAAAAACAATAAAAAACATGAACAAATTGAAACACTTTTCCGAGGATTGAAATCAAGCGGTTTTAATTTAGAAGATACTTATGTCACTCATTTAGATAGATTTGAAAGACTAATTCTTTTGGTAATTATAGCATTTGTTTGGTGTTATAAGATTGGGAATTACATTGATAGCAGCATTAAACCGATCAAAATTAAAAAACACGGAAGCAGAACTGTAAGCATCTTCAGGTACGGGTTGGACTATTTGTCAAGAACAATGATTATACTTTTTCTATTTTCTCTCACTAAACAACTGAATTAAGAAAAATAGTGAAATAAAAAAGCAATGGCAAATAAATGTATAAATTTTTTTTATTGGAACTTCTTCCCGCATTGCGCCAAACTGCTTGTTATCTGCTGTCTCTGTTTTAGATGCAGAATTTAATTAGATACTTGCTATTATTTAATCTTAGCGTGTGTCTTAATTTTTATACTTAGTTAAAAAAAGAGAAAAAAGAGAAATTATTACCTTTGAAATTTGTCGAAGTTTAAAAATTGTTCTATGAGTTGTTTTCTAATTTTTAATTCCATAATTTCGTAATATTCAATTAAAATAAAATATGAAGAATAAAATTTTAATTAGCTCATTAGCTTTCTCATTAGTATTAGCTTCTTGTAATGAAAGAGTAGCAGATGAGATTCCAACAAATAAGTTGCAAAAAGAAAGTGTTATGTCTCACAGTATGAAAAAAGGAAGTGTTTCTTTTACCTTTAGATTAGGAAGAGTTTCCAAAAATTGTGCAGGACTTGGAATTTGTGAATTGTCTGCTTTAGGTGTAACCATTGTAGAAGGTCCTGTGAAAATTACTGTCACGCATAGTTTTGAAGAAGATGCGCCTGATTTTGAGTTAAAAGGAACTTATAAACTTAATTCTACGGAAGAACTCGAAGGACTTGAAGATACTACATTTTATGTTGATCAGGATTTTTATTCTACAGATGGGGACGGAGATAAATACATTTTTCATAAGGGTGAGTATAATTTTGACCCCACAATTGGAGAATTCGGTGGTTATGCAATTAGTGTTTCGAAATTATAATATAAATTATTAGCTTAAGGATTTTGAGAATGTTGTTTTTTTTGGGAAAAGCTAAATTTTTTATTGCTCTACTTTTACTCTGTTTCGTCAAAGTATTTTCTCAAACACCCATTGAGAAGTGCAAACTGCCTGAGTCGCATTACAAAAACATTTATTCAGTAACGAGTGAGGATGTGAAATGTTTAGCAAAATTTTCTAACCAGCCTAATACACTTTTTTTTACTTTTGGGAGTTGGTGTGCACCTTGTATCTATCATATACCTACTTTTTTTTTAATTGGCGAAGTTTATAAAGTTGATCTTTATGTATTGTTGGTCGATAAAGAAAATCATCATTGGACAAAGGAGTCAAGAGACATGGTTTTGGAAACCTATCCTAATGCTAAGATTCTTGTTATTAATGACATAGAAGGTAAAGGAAAATCAAAGAAATACAAAAATTTTCTTACGAAGATAACACCAGCAAAACTTGAAAATATAGATGATATGTCAAAATATATCGTGTTGAACAAAGAAGGAGAAGTACAATTAGTTACTAATTACAAAGATTCCAAAAATGATCCTGATTGGAAAAGTGATAAACCAATGGTTAAAAGGATTGTTTTACCTTTATTAGAAAAGAAACTTATAGAAACAAAATAATAAAGCCATTAGAAAATTGTAAGTTAATAGTAATACAAAGCTCCACAGATTATTTGGAGTTTTTTTATGGAGAAAAGATAAGGATAATTCTTGTTTGCATTGTAAAAAATTTTAATAAAAAGAGTTTAGTACACGACAAAAAATACAATCAATTAAAAATCAATTAATTAAGTTTGATTTCATTTGTTTAAAAAGCTGATTTTTCAGTATATTAGAGTATTATTTCCTAGGTAATGCTTATAAAAAAGAAAACCAGCTCAAGCTACGAAGATACGCTTTTCCGAGGATTGAAATCAAGCGGTTTTAATTTAGAAGACACTCATGTCACTCATTTAGATAGATTTGAAAGACTAATTCTTTTGGTAATGATAGCATTTGTTTGGTGTTATAAGATTGGGAATTGCATTGATAGCAGCATTAAACCGATCAAAATTAAAAAACACGGAAGCAGAACTGTAAGCATCTTCAGGTACGGGTTGGACTATTTGTCAAGAACAATGATTACCAAAATTAACAATCTGAATATTGATGTATTAAAGTTTTTGTCGTGTACTAAAATTTTTATGTGAATAATATTTGCTTTCAATGGTTGAAAATTCCTACTTTTGCAACAGTAAAAATGATCAACTTGAACAGAAATTTTCAATATTATGTTGCTGATATCATCCAAAATATTGGGCATATATCATGCGCGAAAAAATAAAACAGGGCCGACAACTGAAAGATTGTCGGCTTTTTTATTGAAGTAAATTGACGGAAAAGTTTGAAATAAATCTATTTGAACCCAGTACCTTGTGACTGATCATCGCAAGGTACTTTTAACCCAGAAAAAGAATTTTTATGAGCAATACTTACAAATCTGCAGGTGTAGATAAAGAAGAAGGTTACAAAACCGTAGATAAAATAAAATCTGCTGTGGCAGAAACTCACAATAAAAATGTACTAAACAATTTGGGAAGCTTTGGAGCTTTCTACGAAATTGGTGGCTACAAAAATCCGGTGTTGGTTTCTGGAACCGACGGTGTTGGTACCAAACTGAAAATTGCTTTGGATACTAAAAACTACGGATCTATCGGGATTGACTGCTTTGCAATGTGTGCCAACGACATCCTATGTCACGGTGCCAAACCTTTGTTCTTTTTAGATTATCTGGCATGCGGTAAGTTGGAGTCCGAAGTGGCAGCAGAAATTGTGATGGGAATGGTGAAAGCTTGTAAAGACAACCAATGTGCATTGATCGGTGGCGAAACGGCCGAAATGCCGGGTATGTACCAACCGGGCGATTACGATGTTGCAGGATTTTGTGTAGGTATCGTAGAGAAAGATCAAGTAATTGACGGATCCAAAATAAAAAAAGGAAACAAAATTATTGCACTTCCAAGCTCTGGTTTTCACAGCAACGGATTCTCTTTGGTAAGAAAAATTTTCCCAGATTTTCATGAAGAGTTTGAAGGAAAACCCATCTTTGAAACCTTATTGGTTCCAACAAAACTATACTACAACGATATTTTTAAATTGTTAGGCGAAATGTCCGTTTCCGGTATCGCACACATCACCGGCGGAGGAATTATCGAAAATATTCCAAGAATTATCCCTGAAGGTCTTTGTGCTGAAATCGTGACTTCGACCATTAAAGTTCCGACCATCATGCAAGAAATTGAAAAAAGAGGAAATATCGATCACATGGAAATGTTCGGTACCTTCAACATGGGTGTAGGTATGGTTGTTGTCGTTGATGAAAGCCTTGCTTCTAAAGTTACAGAACTTATTCCTGATGCCTACGAAATTGGGGTAATCACTGAACATTCTGAAAAAATAAATCTTTTGTAATAAAACGATATACCTTCCGTGCGTTTCAAAAATGTGCGGATGGTTTTTATAGGATACACATGAAAAACATTGTTGTTTTGGTTTCTGGTGGAGGTACCAATTTGCAAAGAATCATCGATACCATAAAGTCTAACGAAATTGTAAATGCACAAGTATCGCTTGTCGTTGCAGATAGAGATTGTTACGGGTTGCAAAGAGCAGAAAATGAAGGGATTAAAAATAAAATGATCCCAAGAGGGAAAAATTTCTGTGAACTTCTAGAAAAAGAAATTCCGGAAAATACGGATCTCATAGTTCTTGCAGGATTTTTATCCATCATGACACAGGATTTTTGCCAAAAATTTGAAGGTAAAATCATCAACATACATCCGGCATTGTTGCCAAAATTTGGTGGTAAAGGAATGTGGGGAATGCATGTACACAATGCTGTAATCGCAGCAGAGGAAAAGACGAGTGGAGCAACCGTACATTTTGTAACTGCCGGTGTAGACGAGGGAGAAATTATACTACAAGGCAAAGTCGATATTTCTGAAAACGATACCCCAGAATCTTTAGCAGAAAAAATACACAGTGTAGAATACGATATTTTTCCGAAAGCAATCAATATCGTACTTCAAAATAAGTAAATCAAAAGTAAATTTAATAAAAAGAAAAAATGAGCAAAAAACGAGTTTTAATCTCCGTTTCCGATAAATCGGGATTAGTAGAATTCGCACAATTTTTAGAAAGCAACCACTACGAATTAATTTCTACAGGAGGGACTTTTAAACATTTGAAAGAAGCAGGACTTCATCCAATTCAGATCGACGAGGTAACTGCTTTCCCAGAAATGTTGGACGGTAGAGTAAAAACCCTACACCCGATGGTACACGGTGGCTTGTTGGCGGTAAGAGACAATGAAGAGCACATGCAAACCGTACAACAACACGGTATTGGATTGATTGACATGGTGATTGTAAACCTTTATCCGTTTTTTGATAATGTCAATAAAGACATCTCTCTCGAAGATAAAATTGAATTTATCGACATCGGTGGACCTTCAATGCTTCGCTCTGCGGCTAAAAATTTCAAATCGGTAACCGTAATTACCAATGTGGAAGATTACTCAAAAGTAATGGACGAAATGAAAGCTTCAGGCGACTCCACTTACGAAACGAGAAAAATATTAGCCGGTAAAGTATTCAACTTGACTTCTGCCTATGATGCAGCAATCTCTCAAATGCTTTTGGATGAAGAATATCCTCAGTATTTGAATGCTTCTTACAAAAAAGTTTCTGACCTTAGATACGGAGAAAATCCACATCAATCTGCGGCATACTATGTTTCTACAACAGAAAATGGAGCCATGAAAGATTTTGAAATCTTGGGCGGTAAAGAGCTTTCTTTCAACAACCTAAGAGATATGGATCTTTGTTGGAAAGTGGTGAACGAATTCAAAAACGAAATGGCTTGTTGCGCTGTAAAACATTCCACACCTTGTGGTGTTGCAGTCGGTAATACGGCTTTGGACACCTACAAAGATGCCTTCAATTGCGATCCAATTTCAATTTTTGGTGGTATTGTAGCCATGAATTATAAAATAGATGCTGCAACGGCTGAAGAGCTGAACAAAACTTTCCTAGAAATTGTTATGGCTACAGACTTCGATGCAGATGCTGTGGAAATCCTTAAAACCAAAAAGAATTTAAGAATCATCAAAATCAAAAATCCTGTTGCCGACAATCAAACTTGGGTAAAAATTGATGGTGCTCTTTTGCTACAAAATACAGACAATCAGTTTTCCAATGACATCAAATGCGCTACCGAAGTTGCACCAACAACAGAGCAAGAAAAAGCATTGCTGTTTGCACAAAGAGTGGTAAAATATGTTAAATCCAATGCCATTGTTGTTTCCAACGGAACACAAGCTTTAGGAATCGGCGGTGGACAGGTGAACAGAATTTGGGCAACTCAACAGGCGATTGAAAGAGCCAAAGAAAAATTCACCGGAGATTTGGTACTGGCTTCAGATGCCTTTTTCCCTTTCCGAGATGTGGTCGATTTCTGCGCTCAAGAAGGTATCAAAGCAATCATCCAACCCGGAGGCTCCATGAGAGACCAAGACAGCGTTGATGCTTGTAACGAATATAAAATCCCATTGTTAATAACGGGAATGAGACATTTCTTACATTAATTTTTTCATATAAAAATTGTTTGGGCTACTTCATTTCTTTGGAGTAGCTTTTTTATTTTTTATCTTTGAACCTTATCAAACAGAAATCAAGTTTTTACGATATGAAATTAAAATCCACCGTGGTCGCTGTCGCTGCAACTTCACTGTTAAATGCACAACAGGTCATGACCCCAGAAAAATTATGGACACTCAATAAGTTTTCGGTTTCGGCAGTAGCTCCGGATCACTCTTCACTCATCTATCAAGTGGGTACGGTCGATCTAAAAACCGAAAAAACAAAAAAGAAAAATTATTTACTTGGCTTAAAGGATAACGCCACAAAATCTTTTGATTTGGGCAAAAAATCCCTGATCCAATGGGACAAAAACGGAATCTATGCATTGGAAGATGGTAAAATTTATATTTCTAAAGATGGCGGAACTTCGTGGACCGAATTTTATACCATTGGTGAAGTCGATAACATTATCATATCTCCGGATGCTAAAAAAATAGCATTCAGTAAAGCCGTGTTGGTGGAAGATGTGATGGGAACCAACAAATACAAAGACCTCCCTAAAAATACTGCTCAGGTCTATCACGACCTTAACATCCGCCATTGGGATACTTGGAACAAAGGAGAATACAGCCATGTATTTGTAGTCAATACCGACCAAGCTGTAGAAACGGCAAAAGATCTTTTGGCTGGAGAAAAATTCGATTGCCCACAAAAACCTCACGGCGGAAGCGAAGACTTTGTTTGGAGCCCAGACTCTTCTCAATTGTTGTATGTAACCAAGAAAAAATCCGGTGCCGAGTACGCTCAGAGTACCAACACCGACATCTATGTTTACTCCCTTTCTAATGGTAAAACTGAAAATATTTCTGAAGGAATGATGGGCTATGATGTTAATCCTAAATTCTCTCCGGACGGAAAATCTTTACTTTGGCAAAGCATGGCTCACGATGGATACGAGTCGGATAAAAATGATATTATCCTGATGGATTGGAAGTCCAAAACCAAAAAAAACCTGACCAAAAATTGGAACGAAACCGTAAGTGGAGAAACTTTTTGGAGCAACGATTCCAAGATGGTTTATTATAACGCCGCTATCCGAGGTACCGTTCAGCTATTTTCTTTAAATCCTAAAAATTCGGAGATTAAACAAATCACAAACGGCCAGTTTGATGTGGCTGGAATAATTGGACAAAATCAAAACAATTTACTCATCACCAGAACGGACATTAACCACAGTCCGGATCTTTTTTCGGTTTCTTTAAAAGACGGATCCATGGTACAGGTTACCGACATCAACAAGGAAAATTATGCACAAATTACTCCAGGAAAATCCGAACTGAAAATGGTGAAAACTTCGGACGGAAAAGAAATGGGAGTATGGTTTCATTACCCTCCGAACTTTGATCCGAACAAAAAATATCCGGCTTTGTTGTACTGTCAGGGCGGTCCACAATCGGCACTTTCACAATTTTTCTCCATTCGATGGAATTTTGCACTCATGGCAGCCAACGATTATATCGTAGTTGCACCCAACCGTAGAGGGATGCCGGGTTGGGGAGTAGAGTGGAATGCCGCCATTTCCAAAGATTGGGGAGGACAACCGATGAAAGATTATCTTTCCGCAGCCGATTTTGCAAAAACCTTACCCTATGTTGATGGGGACAGAATGGGTGTTGTAGGTGCCAGTTATGGCGGGTACAGCGTTTATATGTTGGCCGGAATTCATGAAAATCGTTTCAAAACTTTTATTGCCCACAACGGATTGTTTGATATGAAATCCTGGTATGGAACGACGGAAGAATTGTTTTTTGCCAATTGGGATCTGGGTGGCAGCTATTGGAAGAAGCCTCAGCCTAAGGCGTACACCGAATTTAATCCGTCCAATTTTGTAGATAAATGGAACAAACCGATGATGATCATCCAAGGAGGGATTGATTTCCGTGTGCCGTATGAACAAGGACAACAGGCATTCCAAGCAGCTCGATTGAGAGGTCTTAATGCTAAGTTTTTGTATTTCCCGAACGAAAACCATTGGGTATTGCACCCACAAAACGGTCTGGTTTGGCAAAGGGAATTTTTCGAATGGTTGAAAGAAACTCTTTAACGAAAAATTCAAAAAAGTCATCTCAGTTGGGATGACTTTTTTGTTTGTTATTTATCTAAAAATAAAACCAGAAATAACCATAATAATCAATCTTACAATGGTGTAAAGGATTATTAACCAAATGATAAAGTTTAAAATAACAGAATATTTATCATTTAAAAATTTATTGAAAAAGACATGGGTGTATCCAACGAGTTTCATGAAAATATCAGTCTTTTCTTCTTCAATATTATCTTCGTACTGTATGAGTGTATTTATAATTTTTTCTGTTTGCAGGATGTATCTTTCGTAGTAATAATAAAGCCAAATTTTACAGCTTAAGTAAAGAGCAATACTTCCTGTGAAAAGAATTATCAAAAACATAATCATGAAAGGATTGAAATTACTAGGGTTTAGTACATTATTATTCTGAAATATAATAACAATCTCCCCAAAAAGTATGGGTAAAAATGAAATATAATAACTCTTATACAAAACGATATTGTTATTTAAATCATATTTAAGTTCCATAAGATGATGGTAGGTTTTTAAGTTTTTCTCTGATATTTTTTTGTAGAGTCTATAGAACTGTAAATAGTAATACGATATTAAAACTAAAGAAACAACAAGAAGAACCAAAGAATAAAAAAGAGTAATGGGATTGTCAATTTTTTCTACGAAAAAAAATATCAAAAAAGGTATGATAAAAAGAAGGGAATAAAATTCCATTTTCATATTTGTTTTCACTTTGTCCAATGGAGAAAACAATCTGGTTTTTTGCTCTAAATTTATTTCAGGTTCGTTTTCTTGGGGTGTTTCTTTCCAAATATTTTTAAGAGTATCGATGTCCATAATGTAATTATTTTGAAATTAATTCTTTTAGTTTTTGTTTTGCTCTGTTTAGTTTTACCCTCGCATTCACTTCGCTTATTCCCATATTTTCAGCAATTTCTTTTCCCGAATAATCTTCTAGGTAATAAAATATGATGGCTTTTTCTATTGGGTTAAGTTCGTGTATGGCTTTGTACATTTTAGATATTTGTTCTTCTTTTTGGTCGGTTGAAAAATCTATTGGATGCCTTAGATTTTCTAATTCTTCAATCGGACTGATAAACGGTGTTCTTTTTTCCTTTTTTAAAGAAATTATTGCCGTATTAAGTGCTATTCTATACATCCAGGTCGAAAATTGACTTTTTCTTTCGAAACTTGGATAAGCCTTCCAAATCTGCAGTACAATTTCTTGGAAAAGATCTTCTTGATCTTCCCGATAATCCATATACATTTTAGAAATTTTGAAAAGAATACCTTTGTGCTTTTCTATTTTTATTAAAAATCTTGTTCTACTTTTTTCAATTTGAAAATTTACTTTTTAAAGGTTAGTTATGAAAAGTCAATAATGTTACAATTATTTGCTAAAAACATCAGATTTCTTATATTCTTTCTCAAATCCATTTTATCTTTTAGAATTTCGCCTAATAATTAATAAGAAAAACACAAATTTTATGAAATTATATAAATTCAAATTTGTATAAGCTATAATTTTTGATGAAAATTAATTAATTATTTTTATCGAATCAAAAGAAAATTCATTAATAATTATTCTTTTCCCGAACAAGTTTGAATATTCGGAAAATACACAATCCATAGGTTATAAAAAAATAATAATTAGTATTTTTGTAGCATATCCAATTTGTTATGCAAACAACTTACATAGAAACTCAACAAATCTCATTTCAAGATTTTAAAGAACAAATTTTAGCAGACTACCGATTGGGGAGAATCTCTCGTGAGATGTCTCTTTTGGGCAGAAGAGAAGTATTAACAGGTAAAGCCAAATTCGGTATTTTTGGCGATGGTAAAGAATTGCCTCAATTGGCATTGTCCAAAGTGTTCCGAAATGGTGACTGGAGATCCGGTTACTACAGAGACCAAACCATTGCTTTGGCGATCGGTGCATTGACTGTTGAGAGTTTTTATGCACAGTTGTATGCCGATACCTCTGCAGAAAGAGAACCTGCATCTGCAGGTAGACAGATGAACGGTCACTATGCCACCAGAACTTTGAACGAAGACGGAAGCTGGAAAAATCTAGCTCAAATAAAAAATATTTCATCCGATATTTCCCCAACAGCAGGGCAAATGCCAAGATTGTTAGGTCTTGCTCAGGCTTCTAAAGTTTTTAAAGAAGTAGCGTTTGAGGGTAAAGAAAATTTCACCAACAACGGTAACGAAATTGCTTTCGGAACCATTGGCGATGCTTCTTCTGCTGAAGGTCATTTTTGGGAAACATTAAATGCAGCTTGTGCCTTACAAGTCCCGATGATCGTTTCTATCTGGGACGATGGTTACGGAATTTCCGTACCTACAAAAAACCAAAGAGCAAAAGCAGATATAGCAGAAATGCTTTCCGGTTTCCAAAGAAAAGACGGCGAAAACCAAGGCTGCGAAATTATACAAGTAAAAGCTTGGGATTACGCTGCTCTGCTAGAAGCGTATGCCAAAGCCGAACATTTTGCAAGAACAGAATCTGTGCCTGTTGTGGTGCATGTGATAGAGGTTACCCAACCTCAAGGACATTCTACTTCCGGTTCTCACGAAAGATACAAATCTGCTGAAAGATTGCAGTGGGAAGCCGATTTTGACGGTTTGGTGAAATTCAAAGAGTGGATTCTGAATTATTCTGTGGAAATTGAAGGCAAAGAAGAAGTTTTGGCCACTGCAGAAGAATTGGATGCCATAGAAAACGAAGCTAAAAAAACAGTAAAAGACGGTCAGAAGAAAGCTTGGGACAGTTATCAATCGACCATTACCGAACTTAAAAATAAAATTCTTCCTTTGGTGGAAGCGTTGGCTCCCCAAAACTCTGAAGTAAGTGAAGAATTAAACAATTTCAAAAAAATCATTTCTGTAGGGAAAAGAGATGTTTTTTCTTTAGCAAGAAAATCGTTGCTGCTAACAAGAGCCAACAAAACTGCAGAGAGAAACGCCTTGCAATTGGCACTACAAGAAGTATTCGCAATTGAAGAAGACAATTATTCTTCACATCTTTATTCTCAATCTCAATGGAAATCTTCCGAAGTGAAAATGGTAGATCCCATCTATTCAGAAAATTCCGAAGAGGTCGATGGTAGAGTAGTCATCAGAAATAATTTTGATAAAATTTTTGAAAAATATCCACAAACTCTCATTTTTGGTGAAGATGCCGGAAATATTGGCGATGTAAACCAAGGATTGGAAGGAATGCAAGAAAAGTACGGAGAAACTCGTGTTGTTGATACCGGAATCCGTGAGGCAACCATCCTTGGACAAGGTATTGGTATGGCAATGAGAGGGTTGAGACCCATCGCCGAAATCCAATATTTAGATTATATTTTATACTGTTTGCAAGGGATGAGTGACGATTTGGCAACCGTACATTACAGAACCAAAGGCGGCCAAAAAGCTCCATTGATCATCAGAACCAGAGGTCATCGCTTGGAAGGTATTTGGCATTCGGGATCACCAATGGCAGGGATTATCAACCTTTCCAAAGGGATTTTGGTATTGGTACCAAGAAACTTGACCAAAGCTGCCGGTTTCTACAACACCATGTTGCAAAGTGATGAACCGGCTCTAATTGTTGAATGCTTGAACGGGTACCGTCTAAAAGAAAAACAACCGGATAACATTGGAGAATTTACCGTACCTGTGGGTAAAATTGAAGTAACCAAAGAAGGAAAAGATGTGACTTTGGTAACCTACGGATCGACTTGGAGAATAGTTACCGAAGCTGCCAACGAATTAGAAAAAATCGGCATTTCTGCAGAAGTAATTGATATTCAATCATTAATCCCATTCGATTTATCCAACGAAATTGCTGAAAGTGTGAAGAAAACCAATAGATTGGTTGTGATAGATGAAGATGTAGAAGGAGGTACTTCGGCATTTATTATGCAACAAATTTTGGAAAAACAAAAAGCTTTCCGTTACTTGGACAGCGATCCTATAACCATGTCTGCAAAAAATCACAGACCTGCCTATGCTAGTGATGGTGACTATTTCAGTAAGCCTTCTGCAGATGATATTGTAGAAAAGGTGTATGAAATGTTGTACGAAACCAACCCTACAAAATTTCCTAAAATTTAATTTATTTAAATAATCAATTCCAAAAGGCTGCTTGGTACTCCAACAGCCTTTTGATTTTAAAATAGTCAAATAAAAAGAAATGAAAATATTAATGGTGTGCCTAGGAAATATTTGTAGAAGTCCTTTGGCAGAAGGAATAATGAAAACCAAAGTTCCTCAAGATTTTTTTGTAGATTCGGCCGGGACCATTGCTTTGCATAAAGGAGAGCATCCCGACGAACGATCCATAGAAGTTGCCAAGCAACACCATGTCGACATCAGCAAACAAAAATCAAGACTTGTGACAACGGCAGATTTGGATCAATTCAATTTCATTTTTTGTATGGACAAAAGCAACCTGAACGATGTATTGTCTTTGGCAAAAACCAAAAAAAAAAAACAAAATATCTTTGATTATGCCCGATGGATCCAATGTTCCGGATCCGTATTATGGAGGCATACAAGGTTTTGAAAATGTTTTTAGAATGTTGGATGAAGCCTGTACACAAAGAGCCGAAGAAATATTATCTTTTTAACTCTTATCCCAATTTTTAATTATGCTATTTCTAATACCCGCCTATTTATCAGACGAAACCTCAATTGAACATTTTGCTCCAGTAATTAAAGAGTACATCCTAAAAACGGATTATTTTTTTGTGGAAAACGAAAAAACAGCAAGAAAAGTAGTGAAGTTTTTTTGTCCTGAAAAAAAACAAAGCGAATTGAAATTGTTTTTATTGGACAA
This sequence comes from Amniculibacterium sp. G2-70, assembly GCF_014353055.1. Lineage (GTDB taxonomy): Bacteria > Bacteroidota > Bacteroidia > Flavobacteriales > Weeksellaceae > Amniculibacterium > Amniculibacterium aquaticum. The sequence continues at coordinate 99,364 of NZ_CP060698.1, read as the reverse complement.
ATATTCTGAAACCGCAGATTTAAAAGAAGCTCAGCACCTGATGAAACAAGGTCAAGATTTTGGACTTTTATCCGAAGCGGGACTTCCTTGCATTGCCGATCCTGGAAATATTATGGTAAGCTGGTGCCATGAAAACGACATAAAAGTGATCCCCATCAACGGACCTAGTTCAATCATCTTAGCACTGATAGCCAGTGGTTTCAACGGGCAAGAGTTTTCTTTCAACGGCTATCTTCCTATCGATCAATCGGCCAGGAAACAGAAAATTCAGTTTTTGGAATCTCAAGTTCAAAAATCAGGATATTCACAAATTTTTATGGAAACTCCGTACCGAAATAATCAATTAATAGAATCTTTGATTAAATTTTTGAATCCACAGACCAAACTCTGCATTGCATCCAACATCAACCACCCAACAGAAGAAAAAATTAGGACTCTGAAAATTGCTGAATGGCAAAAAATAAAACCCGATTTTCATAAAATCCCAACGGTATTTGTTTTGGGTCGGTAATTAGAGCCCGCTAAAACTTTATTTTTAAAACTCAAAATTCATCTAAATATCTTTACAAAAAATCGAAATTTAAACAGTTTCTTAAAAAATAAGCCAAAAAAATACTCCTTTATGTATTTTATATATTCATAAAGGAGTATAGAGGTTTAACAAATATATTTTGGACTTCAAAATTACATCATATTATTAAAATTTTCTTAAAATACTCATTCAATTTCTCAATTGAGGTAGATTGATTTATGGAATAATTCTATCCAAAACCCATTCAATCATATTTTTTTCAGATTGATGGTGGTCTGCAGAAAACTCGCCTCTTCGTCTGTTGGCGATAACACAGTTTACGGTAATGGCTTTATGGCCTAATAATTTGGCCAAGCCATAGATGGCAGAAGTTTCCATTTCGAAATTGGAAACTCCAAGGTCATTCAGGGTTTCTAGGAATTGATCGTCCAAAGCTTTTAGTCGTAGTTGTCGACCTTGAGGTGCATAAAAACCCGGAAAAGTTGCGGTGTTTCCGTGGTAATTGGCATCTTTGTAATAATCGGAAATTTCTTCTGCCCAATCGGAAAAATAAAGCATGGGTTTTATTTTCTCGTAAGGAAATTTAGACAAAAAATTCTTAGAAAATTCATTCTCAAATTGATAATCTTGATAAAAGTGGAGTAGTCCGTCCAGTCCAACCACATTTTGTGTCACCAACATATTGTCCACCTCGATATCCGGATTTACGCTTCCACAAGTACCCATACGGAAAAGTTGAAGAGATTTCTTCTCCGTTTTGAATTCTTTATTTTTCAAGTCAATATTGACCAACGCATCCAACTCGTTCATCACGATATCGATGTTTTCAGTACCGATACCTGTGGACATTACGGTTATTCTTTCGCCTCTTAAAATTCCGGTGTGGGTATAAAATTCTCTTTTATTTTTTTTAATTTCAACGACATCAAAATATTTAGAAACTCGAGGGACACGATCCGGATCGCCCACCAGCATAATTTTTTCGCCGATGTCTTCTGGCAAAAGATTTAAGTGATATACACTGCCATCGTCATTCAATACCAATTCGGATGCTGCTAATTTTTGTATCATATTGTTTTTTTTTGTTAAAAGGACAACAAATTTAGTCTAAATTTTAAGAATTAAGCAATATTTCAGACCTTTTTGAAAAGTAGAGTCAAGATTGGTATCAATCACATTACTTTGACCTGTTTTATGAAAAATTCATATTAAAATTTAAAATTATTGACATTAAATTTATTAATTCTCTTACTTTTGTTCGTCCAAATCCAGGTTTATGAAGAAAATATATCTTTCAATTTGTTTATTTCCGTCTTTATTATGGTCGCAAATCCCGGCAGGATACTACAACGGTACAGCCGGTCTGACAGGTTTTCAGCTGAAGACGAAAGTTCATGAAATCATCTCTAAAAATTACAATTGGCATTACGGAGATTTACCCAATTATTACGGCGTAACCGACTTGGACAAATATTATGAAAATGACAACAGTATTTTGGACATCTATTCGGAAAAGCCATCCGGTACAGACGCATACAGTTATACCACAAGTAATATGATTGGAACTGCAAGTGCCGAGGGACAAGGCTATAACCGAGAACACATGATGCCACAAAGTACCTTCTTTTCGGAATATCCAATGTATTCGGATTTATTTTTTGTGGTTCCTACAGATGCCAGAATCAATCAGTTGAGAAGCAATTATCCGTACGGGATTTCTACAACAACTCCGTCCAATGTGTATTATACTTTTACCAACGGATCCAAAATTGGTAAAAATTCGGACACATCGTATTACACCGGCAGGGTGTATGAGCCGATTGACGAGTTCAAAGGCGATGTAGCCCGTGCCATGCTGTATTTTGCCGTTCGATACGAAGGTAAATTATCGTCCTTTAATTTTTTTCCAGGATCCACCAATGCCAACGATACCAACCCCTTGAGTGGGACAGAAGAAAAAGCTTTTGATGCTTGGTACTTGAATCTGATGCTTCAATGGCACAATCAAGATCCGGTTTCTACACGAGAAATTGACCGAAACAACTTGGTGTACGGTATACAAAAGAATAGAAATCCATTTATCGATCATCCAGATTGGGTCAATCTAATTTGGAGCCAAACTCCCAGTACAATTGCTCCATCTGCACCTCAAAATGTTGTGGCTTCTAATGTCAACTCTCATTTTATAGAGCTGAACTGGTCCCATACTTCACCAAGCGAAGCTATAGGATACAAAATTTTTGTTAACGGAAATTTCCACGGATACACCCACGATACCCATTATTTTGTAGATCATCTTCAGCCTTCAACAGCGTATTCTATAACCGTGAAAGCGTATAACAATTCTTATTTAGAATCTACAGAAGCATTGGTAAATGCCAATACAACGGCTTCGGATGCATTTGCAAAAGACCTTAGAATCACCAAATACATAGAAGGTACAACAAGCTCTACGAATTCAGTCTTCAACAACGCCATAGAAATTACCAATCAGACCGGACACGAAGTTAATTTGGACGGATACAAATTGAATATTCAGAATTACAATTCGACGACAGCAACATATTATTTTTCTAATGCTTTTCAGTTAGAAGGTAAAATTGCCCAAGGAGAATCCTTTGTAGTCATCAATCCTTATTCTAATTTGACATGTTATACTTTAGATCAAGCTAAATTTGTGACTGCATCTACACCACTTACTTTTACAGGTTCACAATATCTGGAATTGGCTTATAAAGGCAGTCCGATAGATGCAGTGGGCACTAAGAGCAGCTACAATACCAATAACAATGTTTCTTTATACAGGAAGTCAACTATACTACAACCTAACATCAATTTTGATTTGAATGAATGGCAAGCTTATCCCATGAACTATTGCGAAAACCTTGGAACTCTATCGTCTGAAGAAATAAAAACAAAGCAGCAAACAGAATATACTTTATATCCAAATCCTGTAACTGAAGGTTTATTGCATGTGAAAGGTGAAGAACTTTCTAAAATAAAAACGGTGAAAATATTTGATGCACATTTAGGTTTGGTAAAAGAAATCTCACAGCCTTTCCAACAGAACAACCAATTGGAGGTAAATGATTTGAAAACAGGACTGTATTGGTTATTGATAGAAGGGAAAGCGATAAAGTTTATCAAAAAATAGAATACGAATCATTCTCTAAACCTTAAAATTGTTAAAATATTAATTGAAAAAAGCATTAGAATAAAACTTTTAATTATTAGTTATTTTCCTTATTTTTGCATCATGATTAACATCCAAATTGGATATCGTATCAAAAAAGGATCAACATTCCATTGTTGGATTTTAAATTGTCTGAAACCTCATATTTCAGAAAGTTTGACAACAGATAAATTGTTTGAGCATAAAAAAGTAAATCACATGAAAAAAACGGAGGTTTTTCTCATAAATAATGCAAAAGATTTCAAATGGATCGTGGAAGAAATTTTCATGATGGTTAAATACAACACAGGGGATTTTGCCCTAAAACAACTGCACCGGAATTGTATAAATTCCGGTCTTGTTATTTAAAATAGAATATAAAAATCAATAAAAAGTAAAAATGGAAAAAGGACAAATGCTCTACGAAGGGAAAGCGAAACAAGTTTTCGAAACCAACAATCCCCACGAAGTTATCGTACGATACAAAGACGATGCTACGGCCTTTAATGCACAAAAAAAAGGTCAGGTTGACAAAAAAGGAGAGTTGAACAACGCCATCTCTACCCTTATTTTCGAGTATCTTCAGGAGAAAGAAATCCCAACGCATTTTATCAAGCAACTTGATGAAAGAGAGCAATTGGTAAAAAAAGTAGATATTATCCCTTTAGAAATGGTGGTAAGAAATTATTCTGCAGGTTCTATGGCTCAGAGATTGGGTGTTGAAGAAGGTATAAAATCTCCAGTAACCATTTTTGATATTTGTTATAAAAAAGACGAATTAGGAGATCCATTAATCAACGATCACCACGCTGTTTTCTTGGGAGCTGCCACTTATGAAGAGTTGGATGAAATGTATGAATTGACCGATGTCATCAACGAGATCCTTATCGATCTTTTTGATAAAATGAACATCATCTTGGTTGATTTTAAAATTGAATTAGGAAAAACCCACGACGGAGAAATTGTACTGGCCGACGAAATCTCTCCAGATACTTGCAGACTTTGGGACAAAGATACCATGAAGAAATTGGACAAAGACCGTTTCAGAAGAGATCTAGGCGAAGTTACAGAAGCGTATGAAGAAATTTATAACCGTTTGAAAAAAGTATTGAACAAATAATTTCTTGTAAAATTACCCAATGAAAGATTTAGATCAGCATAGAGAAGATTATTTAAATCAATATAAAAATCGTCCATACGGAAGAAACCTTCTTAGAAATCAAGAAGACGAACGATTGGACGCTCCTAATGAAGAATGTGGTATTTTCGGATTGTATTCCGAAGATAATTTGGATACCTTTTCCTTATCCCAATTCGGATTGTTTGCCCTGCAACACCGTGGACAAGAGGCTTGTGGTATCTCTGTTGCCAATAACGGAAAGATATACAATGTAAAAGACGAAGGATTGGTTTTGGATGTTTTCAAAGAAATCAAAGATCCTGAAACTTTTATGGGAAATACCGTAATTGGACACACCCGTTACAGTACGGCTGGAGATAAAAAGAAATACAATTTTCAACCGTTTTTTGCCAAAAACGAATACGACCAAATGGTGCTGTCCATAGCTCACAACGGCAACCTAACCAATGCTAAAAAACTAAAAGCAGAGCTGGAAGCAGAAGGCGTTGTATTCCGTGCAACTTCTGACTCTGAGGTTATACTAAGACTTATCCAGAAAAATTTGGACCTAGGACTTAGAGGCGCCATAAAAGCCACCATGGAAAAAATTGAAGGTGCGTATTCTGTTGTTGGAATTACACGAAATAAATTTTTTGCCTTTAGGGATTTCCACGGAATTCGACCTTTGGTGTTAGGAGCTATCGACGAGAAAACCTTTGTTGCGGCTTCTGAAAGCTGCGCCTTGGATGCAGTGGGTGCCCAGTATGTTAGAGACATCCTTCCGGGTGAGATTGTATACACCAGCGATAACGAAAAAGGCTTGAAATCCTACATGGTAAAAGACGATTGCAAAAGAAAAATTTGCTCTTTCGAGTACATTTATTTTGCAAGACCCGACTCGACCATGGAGAATATTAATGTACACGAGATCCGAGAAAAATCGGGTGAGAAAATCTGGGAACAAGCTCCTGTAAAAGCCGATATGGTTATTGGAGTTCCAGATTCTGGAGTCCCTGCAGCCATTGGATATTCCAAAGCTTCCGGCATTCCTTTCAGACCGGTTTTGATCAAAAACAGATACATCGGTAGAAGTTTTATCGTTCCTACTCAAGAAATGAGAGAGAGAATTGTAAACTTAAAACTAAATCCTATTGCTTCTGAAATAAAAGGCAAAAGTATTGTTATCATCGACGATTCTATCGTTCGAGGAACCACTTCTAAACGATTGGTGAAAATAATGAAAGAGGCAGGTGCTAAAGAAATTCACTTCAGAAGTGTTTCTCCACCTGTAATTGCTCCTTGTTATTTGGGGATAGACACACCTAATAAAGAGGATCTTATTGCTGCAAACATGACCAAAGAAGAACTTAGAGACTATTTGGATGTAGATTCTTTGGAGTTTTTGAGCGTGGAAAATCTCATTAAAATTTTAGGCTCTAGCGATCACTGTTTTGGATGTTTTACTGAAAAATATCCAGTGCCTAAAGGCGATGAATAATTGAAATTGTCTTAATTAATAATAAAAGTGTGATAAAGCGAAAGATTTATCACACTTTTTTATATTTTTGCTTTATGCGTTGGTTAAAAATTACACTGTTTATCACATTTTTATTGGCCGTATTGTATTCTATTTCCATGTATTTTGTGGAAGAAAGTAAAGTATTGGTCGTAGAAAAAGATATTTCTTATCCCATTGAAAAAGTATTTCCTCAGTTCGAGAATTTACAGAATTTTTCAGAGTGGAATGTTTATTTTTCAGAGGATAAAGAATTGGTTTACAGTTTTTTCTCACCCTACCAAGGACAAGGGAGCTCCATGGCTTTTTACAATAAAAAAGAGAACGATAAATCCGGAGAATTGTTTGTTCGATATGCCAATCCCAATAAAACAATTCGATATCAACTTTTTTTAGAAAATCAAGAAATGCCCTTTCTGATCGATGTGAAATTCAAAAAAGTATCTAATTTCATCACCAAAACCATTTGGACCATACATACCCCCAAGCAATCGTTTTTTAAAAGATCATTGAATTTTTTTGTTGAAAATTTTTCTGAAGATAACATCAATAAAAGCATGCAAAATCTTTCTACGATCATGAGCCGAAAAATTGTAAAAGACCAGTTGATGGCCAATATCAAATTGGACACCATTTTGGTAGAAAAATTACCCGCACAGATCCTATTGGGAGTGAGTATTAACACCAACAATAAAAAAGATAATTACCTGAAAAACATCATCATGAATCACAATAAGGTTACCAATTTTGTTAAGATTGATTTGGGTAAAAAGGAAGATGAATACGGACTTCCAGTGATGATCACAGAACCTTCGCAATTCAAAAACAAAGAAATTTCTTATTTCTATGGCATACCGGTTGCTTCAAAAGTTGGAGTTTCGGACAATAGTTTTAGTTTTAGAACTTTCAACGAAACTCAGGCATTGGTCATCTATTATAAAGGAAGTTTTGAAGGCCGTATGAGACCCATACAAATGTTGATGCAAAAGGCGAAAAAAGATACGATGCGAAATGGGGATTTGATAGAATCTTTTATTCAAGAACCTCAAGAAAATAAAGATTGTTTCATGAAAATAGCATTGCCTATTTATCGTTAAATATTTGCTTGAAAAAATCTTTATCAACTCGCAAATTATTTATACATTTGTGTTTTATTAAAAAAAATACTATTCTAAACAGATAATCTGTACATAATGGACAAATTTTCATTCCTAAATGCAGCTCATTCTCAGTTAATTGAGGATTTGTATCAACAATATTTACAATACCCAGATTCGTTAGAACCTTCATGGAAATCCTTTTTCCAAGGTTTTGATTTTGCTCTGGAAAATTACAGCGACCAGGACTTTAGTCCCACTCAATATGCACAAAATTCCTTAGCCAACAACGGCGTTTCTGATGATATTCTTAATGAATTTAAAGTAGTTAATCTCATTGATGCATACAGAAGCAGAGGACATTTGTTCACCAAAACCAATCCGGTAAGAACCAGAAGACATCATGTTCCAACTTTGGATCTAGAAAATTTTGGACTTTCGCAAAACGATTTGACTAAAAAATTCAATTCGGCTGTAGAAATTGGAATGAATGGTGCTGCAACATTGCAAGAAATCATCAACCAATTGGGGACCATCTATTGCGATTCCATCGGAGTAGAATACATGCACATCCTAAATGTTGAAGAAAAATCTTTTATCAAAAATTGGATTCAAAACAACAACAACCAAGCAAAATTAGAAGCGAAAGAAAAAGTTGAAATTTTACATAAACTCAACCAAGCTGTAGCTTTTGAAAACTACTTGCACACCAAATTTGTGGGGCAAAAAAGATTTTCCCTGGAAGGCGGCGAATCGTTAATTCCTGCCTTGGATCAATTGATTACTCGATCTTCTCAACTGGGTGTAGACGAGGTGGTTTTGGGTATGGCTCATAGAGGTAGATTGAATGTACTGACCAATATTTTTGGAAAATCATACAAACAAATTTTCTCTGAGTTTGAAGGTAAAGAATTTGAAGAAGATGTTTTCTCAGGTGATGTTAAATACCATTTGGGAGCATCAACAAAAATAAAAACAGAAAGAGGTGAGGAGGTTAAAATAAACTTAACACCAAACCCATCGCACTTAGAAACTGTTGCAGCCCTTGTGGAAGGGATCTGTAGAGCGAAAGTGGATATAGAATACAACGATTATAAAAAAGTTTTGCCAATCGTCATCCACGGTGATGGAGCCATTGCAGGACAAGGCATCGTGTACGAAATTGCACAAATGATGACTTTGGACGGTTATAAAACGGGAGGTACCGTACATATTGTTGTGAACAATCAGGTGTCCTTCACCACCAATTATTTGGATGCTCGTTCGTCCATGTATTGTACCGACATTGCAAAAGTTACAGACTCTCCTGTAATGCATGTTAATGACGACGATGTAGAAGCAGTGGTACATGCCATTCGTTTTGCTGCAGAATTCCGAGCTCGATTTGGGAAAGATGTGTACATCGATCTTTTGGGGTATAGAAAATACGGACATAACGAAGGGGATGAACCAAGATTTACCCAACCCAATTTGTACAAATCCATCTCAAAACATCCAAATCCAAGAGAAATCTATAAGGATAAATTGTTGAAAGAAGGTATTGTCTCCGATGCGGTAATCAAAGAAATGGAAGGTGATTTCAAAAAATTATTGGACATTGACTATGACGCTTCTAAAGAAATTATCAAAAATGCCATGCCGGTTTTCATGGAAGATGTTTGGTCCAATTACTCTTTGGCAGAAAAAGGAGCTTTGCTTAAAAAATACAACACCAGCTATGATTTGGCTGCATTGAAAGCGTTGGCTCAACAAATTTCAACACTTCCAAAAGACAAAAAATTCCTCAATAAAATTACCCGTTTGTTTGAAGCCAGACTTAAAATGATTGACAACAATTCTTTGGATTGGGCAATGGGAGAGTTATTGGCGTATGCCACACTATTAGCAGAAGGCAATAGCATCAGAATTTCTGGAGAAGATGTTCAGAGAGGGACTTTCTCTCACCGTCATGCGGTTTTAAAAACGGAAGATACTGAAGAAAAATATACGCCTTTGGCACAAGTAAACAGCAACCAAAGATTTGACATCTACAACTCACACCTTTCAGAGTATGGAGTTTTAGGTTTCGATTACGGATATGCTGTAGCAGCTCCAAATACCTTGACCATATGGGAGGCTCAGTTTGGTGACTTTACCAACGGTGCTCAGATTATTGTAGATCAATATTTGGTTGCAGCTGAAGACAAATGGAAAATGCAAAACGGCTTGGTAATGCTACTACCACACGGATCCGAAGGTCAAGGTGCCGAGCACTCTTCTGCACGATTAGAAAGATTCCTTACCCTTGCTGCCAATGAAAATATCATCGTTGCCAATTGTACAACACCGGCTAACTATTTCCACTTGTTGAGAAGACAAATGAAATTCTCTTTCCGTAAACCGTTGGTGGTGATGACTCCGAAGTCTTTACTGAGACATCCTAAAGCAGTTTCTCAATTGGAAGATATGGCAAATGGCGAATTCCAACCGATCTTAGACGATATCACGGTGGACGCAAGCAAGGTAGAAAAATTGGTATTCTGTTCGGGCAAATTGTACTACGAATTGCTATCGAAAAGAGAAGAACTAAACGATACCACGACCGCTTTGGTTAGAATGGAGCAATTGTATCCTTTACAGATGGATATAATTGAAGAAATCTTAAACAAATATTCCAATAGAAAATCATTGATTTGGGCACAAGAAGAACCTGAAAATATGGGAGCTTGGTCATTCATCCTAAGACATTTTAGACATACCGATATGCAAGTGGTAGCTCCTGTACCTAGCGGTTGCCCAGCACCTGGAAGTCATAAAATGTTCGAAAAAAACCAAACCGATGTCATCAACAGAGTTTTTGGTTGCAACGATGCACCAACTAGCAGACCTGTAACGGCATAATACAAAAATAATTTAGTTTAAAATATAAAAATATACAGATGTCAATATTAGAAATGAAAGTTCCTTCGCCAGGGGAATCCATCACAGAAGTGGAAATCGCAACTTGGTTAGTAAAAGACGGTGATTTCGTAGAAAAAGACCAACCCATAGCAGAAGTTGATTCCGACAAAGCAACTCTTGAACTTCCAGCTGAAGAAAGTGGTATTATCACTCTAAAGGCTGAAGAAGGTGAAGTGGTGCAAGTAGGTCAAGTGGTTTGTTTGATCGACAGATCAGCATCCAAACCTGAAGGTGCTGCCGAAGCTCCTAAAGCAGAGGTTAAAAAAGAAGAAGCTCCTAAAGCCGAAGCGCCACAACCTGCATCACAAGCGACAACTTATGCTTCTGGAACTCCTTCTCCAGCTGCCAAAAAAATATTGGACGAAAAAGGAATTGCTCCAGCTCAAGTGCAAGGAACGGGAAGAGACGGTAGAATTACCAAAGAAGACGCAACTGTAGCTTCTGTACCAGCAATGGGATCTACATTGGGAGGAAATAGAACTTCTACAACCACAAAACTTTCTGTTCTTAGAAGAAAATTAGCAGCAAGATTGGTTTCTGTTAAAAATGAAACGGCCATGCTTACCACCTTCAACGAAGTGGATATGTCCGAAATTTTCAGAATCAGAAAACAATACAAAGACGAGTTCGCACAAAAACACGGATTTGGACTTGGTTTCATGTCTTTCTTTACAAAAGCAGTAACCAGAGCTTTGCAAATGTACCCGGATGTAAATGCATCCATCGATGGAGATTTCAAAATCAACTACGATTTCTGCGACATTTCTATTGCCGTTTCCGGTCCTAAAGGTTTAATGGTTCCTGTGTTGAGAAATGCTGAAAACCTAACTCTTAGAGGGGTAGAAGGCAGCATAAAAGACTTGGCTGAAAAAGTAAGAAACGGAAAAATTACCGTTGACGAAATGACGGGAGGTACTTTCACCATTACCAATGGTGGTGTCTTCGGATCCATGTTGTCCACACCAATCATCAACCCACCACAATCTGCAATTTTGGGTATGCACAACATCATCCAAAGACCGGTTGCCATCAACGGACAGGTAGAAATCCGACCAATGATGTATCTGGCAGTTTCTTACGACCACAGAATTATCGACGGTAGAGAGTCTGTTGGTTTCTTAGTAGCTGTAAAAGAAGCATTGGACAATCCAGTAGAATTCTTAATGAACGGAGACGAAAGAAAAGCATTGGAACTGTAATCCAATCAAAATAATCAAAAAAGGTCGGTTTTTTTTCCGACCTTTTTTATTCCTATTTTAACATACTGTTTTTTTTAGGAGCTTCAAAAGTTAAGATTCTTTGGTAGCCTCGTCCGACTGTCCGCTGTATCTTTTGTGCCAAGGCTTTTCCCTAGGCTTACAAAAGGATGCCGCTACCATTCGGGCTGGTACAAAAAAAGAGAGATCTTCAAAAAAACCACACATGAACAGAATAGAAATTACACTTTTTCTCCTACTATTTTCAACAATCTTTTATTCGCAAAATAAAAAATCTTCATTAGAAATCATCGACCTTGGAACAAAAGAAATTCAAATTCTTGGAAAGATAGAACCTAAAAATTTTGAGTACCACAAAAATAATTTGATTAAACAACTGTACCAACCGCATGAAAATCTATGGAAAGGATACTTGGGCGATGAAAAAGCATGGATTTCTTGGGTAGAAAAAACTGCACTTTCCAAACTACAAACTTGGAAAAACAACAACCAAATCATTCCAAAAAAAAATATACAGACAGTTGAAAAAACATTCAAAAAAAATGTTTCGTTTCACCGGTTATCAACCTCAAGGTAAATGGTATATTCTCTATGGACCTGCATGGACAGATCTTGGAGGTTTAGGAAGTGGAGAAATGATCATTGACCTTGCCAACAAACAAAACCATAGCAACGATAGGATCATACAATTTCTCCCTCATGAACTTAACCATCAAATTTACAATATTTACCAGCCACAAACCGAGTTTAAAGTACTGAAAAGGATAATAGATGAAGGATTTGCTACCTATGTCAGTCATGTTTTTCACCAACAAAAATATACACTTGCCCAAGAATTGGGGTATACCCAAACCGAATTCGAATTTTGTGTTAAAAATGAGGAAAAACTCTTACAAGTATTGGCAAAATATCACCTGAACAAGGAGGAAAGTGTAGCACGACAGTTTGCCGATAGAAATACCAAAATAGGAGAGGGATTTCCTGGAGCTATTGGTTATTTTATCGGTTATAGAATTGTTGAAGAATATGTCAAAAGGTACGGAAAGAACTCTTGGAAAGACCTCTACACAGCATCTCCATTAGATATTCTGAATAAAAGTAGAATATTAAAATAGCAGAAAAAAAGATTGGAAGTTAGGCCTTCCAATCTTTTAAAAATTGTTTAACCCAAAACAGAAACCCCATTTTCTACCAGTTGATAAATGGTATCTTTGGCAGAGTCTGGTTTTATATTTACCGCACGCGTTCCGTTGAAATGGATGCAGGTAATATAGTCCTGTTTTATGGCGTCCATGCAGGTGTATTTCACACAATAATCCAAGGCCAATCCAACAATTTCTACCAAGCCAATGTCGTGGTATTTTAAGAAATCGTCCAAACCGGTTTTCATAAAATGGTTGTTATCTTGAAAGCCACTGTAGCTGTCAATCTCTGTATTCTTTCCTTTTTGAATGATATGCGCACCTTCAGGGACGATCAGATCTTTATGAAATTCTGCTCCAAAGGTTCCTTGTACACAATGATCCGGCCACATAAACTGTGGGATACCGCCTAGTATAATGCTTTCACCTACTTTTTTATTGTTGTTGGATGCAAAACTTTTATGGTCAGCAGGGTGCCAATCTTGGGTTAATATGATTTGGTCATAGTCGTTTTCTTGTGTAAGATGGTTGATGTACGGGATAATTTCATTGGCTCCAGGAACCGCCAATGCACCGCCTTCGCAGAAATCATTCTGAACATCAACGATTATTAATGCTTTCTTCATGGACAGATTGTTAAATTCTAATTTTTTGGTAAATTTACAAAACGAATATTCAAACGAAGTATATTTCTAAAATAAACTATCGTGAAATTAATTTAAAAACATGGGAATTTTCAACTCAATTTTTGGTGACAAATCAAAAGAAGAAGCAAGTAGTATTTGGATCGATATAGATTCTGTTGAAAAGCTTCAACAAGCAATCGATCAATCCTTTCAACAAAAAATTGCGATTTTCAAACATTCAACCCGATGTGGGATAAGTTCTAGAGTGAAGTCCAATTTTGAAAAAGAAATTTTAGAGAACAATCCTCCAAACATTCAATTTTATTATTTAGATCTTTTGTCTTATCGTGCTTTGTCCAACAAAATCGCAGAAGATTTTGGTATAAGCCACCAAAGTCCACAAATTATTGTAATAGAAAAGGGTAGTGCCGTGCATCATGCCTCGCACAGTTCCATATTTCTTAACTTTTTATAGACATGACCAACATACAAAATTATCTTTCAGAAGTATTGGATTTACCAAAAGAATCTGTTTTTAAATGTAAAAATAATCTGACCATGAAAACGGTCAGTAAAGGAAGTTTTTTATTGGAAGCCGGAGAAGTCTGTCAACATACTTATTTTGTTGAAAAAGGTTTGCTCAGAATGTATTCTTTGGATAAAAATGGAAAGGAACATGTTATACAATTTGCACCAGAAAATTGGATGATTTCCGATAGAAGTTCGGTTTTTTTTAATGAAAATTCTCGATTTTATATCGATGCCATTGAAGAAACAGAGGTGTTGATGCTGAACAATAATTTTTTCACAGAACTTTCCGTCCTATTTCCGGATTCAGCGTATAAAATAGATTTATTGTTGCAAAAGCACATCAGAAATCTTCAGAACCGTGTCCAATCCTTGTTATCGGACACGGCTGAAGAACGCTACCTGAGTTTTATAAAAATGTATCCGGATATTCTGCAAAGAGTACCACAATGGATGGTCGCTTCATATTTGGGCATCACTCCGGAAAGTTTGAGTAGAGTTAGAAAAAATCTGGTGAAAAAAGATGCAAATTAATAATGGATCACCAAATTTTCTTCTAAAGGTTTGTTTTTGGTAATCCAAAATCCTTGAATTTTTTTGGAAATACTCCCCACCCAAATAGAAAAATATTTGGCATCGTTGGACTGTTCAGAGTCGATGTTGTACACAAACATTTGCACCGGATCATCCGTCATGTACTTGTGGTAATAGGCATTGTTGAATTTTTTAATTTCAATACTACCGTATTTTTTCTGGTTATCTTCACAAATGGATTTCATATTTTTTCTAAGATAATTGTCCATAGGAATAGAAAGTTTGGCCGATTTGAAATTGGAATTGTATTCTTTATTTCGACATTTATCCAAAACTTCTTGGGCAAATTCTTGTGTAAATTTTAAGAAAATCCTATTGACTGCTCCTTCAGACATCTTATCGTATCGTACTTGTGAAAAGCTAAGTGTCGGTAGCACTATGAATAGTGAAAATAAAAATAGTTTAGTTGGTTTCATTTTTTGAAAATATTGAGTTTTAATTGTATTAAAGTTTCAATTTTTTCTCAAAATGTGTTTTTTAGTTTAAAATAAAAGCAAAGAAAAGGGAAATCTTTGCTTTTATCACATTTTTAGAAAGTCATTTCCGGAACATCATCCGCAATAATCAATTTTCCGGCAGTAGCTTTTTTAATTTCATCAACGCTTACGCCTGGAGCTCTTTCAACGCAGTGAAAAGCACCGTCCTTCACTTCGTATGCACCAAGTTCTGTGACAATTTTTTTAATGCATTTTACACCCGTTAAAGGTAACGAGCAGGTGGAAAGCAATTTACTCTCACCGTGTTTGTTCACTTGTTGCATGGCTACGATAATATTTTTAGCAGAAGCTACCAAATCCATAGCTCCGCCCATGCCTTTAACCATTTTTCCTGGAATTTTCCAATTGGCAATGTCACCATTTTCAGAAACTTCCATGGCACCTAAGATGGTAAGATCTACTTTTTGAGCACGGATCATTCCGAAGCTGGTTGCCGAGTCGAAAATTACAGATCCCGGAAGGGTAGTGATGGTCTGCTTTCCGGCATTGATAAGGTCTGCATCTTCTTCACCTTCAAACGGAAAGGGACCCATTCCTAACAAACCGTTTTCGGATTGCAAAACCACATTGATATTTTCTGGGATATAATTAGCCACCAAAGTTGGAATACCGATTCCCAAATTAACATAAGAATTGTTGGAAATTTCTTTTGCGATGCGCATCGCGATTTGTTCTTTAGATAGTGCCATATTATAGGTTTTTTGCTCTTACAGTTTTTTGTTCAATTCTTTTTTCGTAGTGTTCACCTTGGAAAATTCTGTGTACGAAAATTCCTGGTGTATGGATTTGGTCTGGATCCAGTTCTCCTGCAGGTACCAATTCTTCAACTTCGGCAATGGTTATTTTCCCTGCCATGGCCATCATGGGATTAAAGTTTCTGGCGGTTGAACGGAAAATTAAATTTCCGGCTGTATCGCCTTTCCATGCTTTTACGATGGCAAAATCCGAATCGAAAGCATATTCTAAAAGATAATCCTTACCGTTAAAGTTTCTAATTTCTTTACCTTCAGCGACTTCTGTACCAACACCTGCAGGAGTGAAAATTGCAGGCATACCGTAACCGCTTGCCATACAACGCGTTGCCAGAGTACCTTGTGGGATAAGTTCGACTTCTAATTCGCCTGAAAGTAATTGTCTTTCAAATTCAGCATTTTCGCCAACATAAGAAGCAATCATTTTTTTGATTTGTTTTTTTTGTAGTAACAATCCCAAACCAAAATTATCAACACCGGCATTGTTGGATATGCAGGTTAGGTTTTTCACATTTTTTCTCACCAATTCGGCGATACTGTTTTCAGGAATACCACAAAGACCGAAACCACCAAGCATAATGGTCATTCCATCTTGGATACCTTCACAGGCTTCCTGTACATTTTTTACTGTTTTATTGATCATTTTTAATGTATTATCTGTACTGCTAAAATTAAGACTTTTTTGGTATATCATCAAAATCTACTTTCTACAGTCGTGTTAAAAAAATCCTATAATTTATATTATGTTAAATTAGATGCGTTTTAGTAATAAACGGTTATTCTTTGGATTGTTTATTTATCTTCTAAAACTTTCTTAAGATTATCAGCATTTTGTTGAAAGCTGGCATTCATATCGTACATCAACGACATCAAATTAAACGGTATGGGAGTTTCACCATCTACTTCAATAGTCAATTTGGTTTTATTGGGGCTTAACTCATCCATTTCATAAACCAAATGATTGGCTTTGCTGTTGTCCATTAAGTACAAGTCGATTTCCACTTTTTTATTTTCTGAAAGATTTTTTATTTTTTGTTCGCCATTCCCTACAATTTCACTTTGCCATTTCAAGCCAGAACCAATTTCTCCGTCTTTACCGTAATAATTTTTGATGATGTTGGGATCTTCTTCAAACCAAATGGAATACTCTTCTTGAGTTTTTATGCTTTTAACATACTTATAAACCTCGGAAATGGGTTTGTTAATGGTAGTTTCTCCTTTTGCATGAAATTTTTTAGGTGCAACTAGAGCGGCTATAAAAATCAATGCTGTAACGATCAGTAACCCGATAAGGACTTTTTTGAAAATATTCATAATCTTGTGTTTTAATTCTTGATGTACGACTTTCTATTTTCAAATCAAGATCTATTACCATTCATACCTTCTTTTCTCAATCATGGCATCTACAGAAAATTTTCCTGCCGATAAAATGAGAAGCATGAGATACGATAAGAAATATAAAATTGGAAGTTCCATTTTACTAAAATCATCCTGAATATGCACCATAAAAATGGCAAATAACATGGTAAACATGATCGGGATACACGCCAATCTTGTGAATAGACCGATGATGATGAAAAATGGACATAAAAATTCAGCAAATACGACCATTGCTAATGTAAAACCAGGACTGAGTCCCCACAAACTCATAAATTCAATTTTCCCAGACATAAGCATTTGTAACTTAGGATATCCGTGACTGAGCATGGACAATCCTATAACAATTCTCAATAATAGCAGTCCAAAGTTGAGAAAATTTTTATTATATGTTGTGGATAAAAACATGATGAAAAAAAGAATTACACTCAAATTTAACATTATTTTGTCAATTTGAGTGTAATTTTTAAAATAAATTTTGTCGATTTTTATCGATATCCAAAATTCTTAAGATCTCTATCGTTTTTTCTCCAATCTTTTTTGACTTTTACAAAAAGGTTGAGATGGATTTTTTTGTTAAAGAATTTTTCAAGATCCAATCGTGCTTGTGTACCTACTTTTTTTATCGCTTCGCCTTTATGTCCAATGATGATTCCTTTTTGGGTATCTCTTTCGACATATATGATGGAATCGATAAAAATGATGCCTTCTTTTTCTTTAAACTGTTCAGTGACAACCTCTACAGAGTACGGAATTTCTTTTTCATAATTCAAAAGAATTTTTTCGCGAACCGTTTCGTTTACGAAAAATCGTTCTGGTTTGTCGGTGTACTGGTCTTTGTCGTAGTATGGTGGGTTTTCCGGCAACAAAGATTTTAATTTTGGTAAAATAACATCGGTATTGAAGCCTTCTTGGGCAGAAATCGGAAGAATTTCTGCTTTGGGGATTTTATTGTGCCAAAACTCCATGATTCCTTCTAATTTCTCTTGATTGGAAACATCGATTTTGTTGATTAAAATAAGTACAGGAACCGGAATTTTATTCAGTTTTTCCACCAAAAATTCATTGGGTTCGGACGGATCTGTAATATCGATGATGAATAAAAATACATCGGCATCTTGCAAAGAATCCTTTACAAAATCCATCATTTTTTCTTGCAATCCGTACTTAGGATCCAAAACTCCGGGAGTATCGGAAAAGACAATTTGAACATCGTCTTCATTATAAATTCCAAAAATACGATGTCTTGTCGTTTGTGCTTTTTGGGTAACAATGGCCAACTTCTCGCCCATCAATCTGTTGAGAAGCGTAGATTTTCCGGCATTGGGTTTCCCAACGATGTTCACAAAACCAGCTCTATGGTTGTTATTTTCTGTCATTCTATTTTCGTATTGAAATGGGTTTCACAAAATATAAAATACGATTATTTCTTTCTTTTTGCAATCGATTTTGCTTTTTGCTGCGCTCTATTGGCACCGTGTTTTTTAGGTGGTTTTCTTTTGCTTGGTCCACCGAGATTAATTTTTCTATTTTTAGCTGCCTTTTCATGGAAAGCTCCTCCCCCTTCATTCAGTTTCACTTTTACAGGGTTTTTCATCAAAACCACTTCTTCTTCAGCTGCGATTTTCTTAGGATTAATCTTGACTTCGGATGGGAAATCGTTTATGAAAAGTTCTTTATCCATCAACATTTCTATTTCTAAGAGCGCTGTGTCTTCTTTTTCGGTGATAAAGGTGATGGCTTTTCCGTCCTTGTCTGCCCTACCCGTTCTACCAATCCTGTGGATGTATTGTTCTGGAACTTCCGGAACCTCGAAGTTGATGACATGGGTAATGTCCGAAATGTCCAAACCTCTTGCCATAACATCGGTAGTTATTAAGCCTCGAACTTCTTCATTTTCAAATTTTTTCAGGGCTTTTAGACGGTAGTTTTGTGATTTATTGGAGTGGATCACTTCGAAATCTTCTGGGAATAACTCTTCGATTTTGGTAAATAACAAATCGGCGTGTCTTTTATTATTCGTAAAAATCAAAACTTTGGAAAGATCATCATTTTGCTTTAAAAGATGTTCTAATAAATTCACTTTAGTGTTGAAATTAACTACCTTATATCCGCTTTGTTCAATTTTTTCTAGAGGTGTACCCGATTTGGCTAAGGATATTTCTATCGGACTGGCAAAATATTCGTCCAACATTTCATCCACTGCTTCGGTCATGGTTGCCGAGAACAAAATATTTTGTCTCTTGGCTTTCATCATTTCGAAAATATGGGTCAATTGTGGTCTGAATCCTAGGTTTAGCATTTCATCAAACTCATCAATGATTAAATTTTTAACTTCTTTTAAAGAAATTGAATTGTCTATCGCCAAGTCCATAACCCTACCAGGAGTACCTACCAAAATGTCGCAACCCTCGTTGAAGAGTAATTTTTGAGTATTGATGTTTTTTCCTCCATACACTCCGATAACACGGGTGGTAATGTTTTGACAAAGGTTTTGCAAAATTTCACTAACCTGCACCACCAATTCTCTGGTCGGTACCAAAACCAAAACCGTTGGGTTTCCATTTTTATTGTATTTCCAATTTTTGAGTACTGGCAAAAGATAGGCTAAAGTTTTACCCGTACCGGTTTGCGCAATTCCCATGATGTCTCTTCCTGAGAGTATCGGTTTAAAGCTTTTTTCCTGAATGGGTGTTGGTTCGAAAATTTCTAAGTCTGCTAATACATCTAAGATCTTTTCCGGTAATTCAAAATCTGCAAAAGTGAGTTTTTCCATGGTGCAAAAGTACGATTTATAAAAAGAATTAAAAATAAAAAAAATCCTTCCATAAAATGAAAGGATTTATAGGTATTTTTCTAAAAAATTATTCCCACTCGATGGTTGCAGGTGGTTTGCTAGAGATGTCGTAAGCAACTCTATTAATGCCTCTCACTTCGTTGATAATTCTGTTGGAAACCAACTCTAGAAACTCATACGGAAGTTTGCTCCAAGTGGCGGTCATAAAGTCGATGGTATTGGCAGAACGAACTACAGCTGTGTATTCATAAGTTCTTTCGTCGCCCATAACTCCTACAGATTTTACTGGAAGAAGAACGACAAAGGCCTGAGAAACTTTCTCATACAAATCGTTTTTATACAATTCTTGAATGAAAATATCATCGGCTTCTTGTAAAATTCTTACTTTTTCAGCATCCACTTCGCCTAAGATTCTAATGCCTAAACCTGGACCTGGGAATGGATGTCTGTACACCAAATGGTGAGCGATACCCAACTCTTCACCTACTTTTCTTACTTCGTCTTTGAAAAGTTCTCTAAGAGGTTCCAATAATTCCATTTTCATGTCTTCTGGCAAACCACCAACATTGTGGTGAGACTTGATTACTGCAGAAGGTCCTTTAACCGATTGACTTTCTATAACATCCGGATAGATGGTGCCTTGAGCCAAGAATTTCGCCCCAGAAAGGTTGGTAGATTCTTCATCAAAAACGGCAATAAACTCGTTTCCGATGATTTTTCTTTTTTGTTCAGGATCAGAAACACCTGCCAATTTGGATAAGAATCTTTCGGAAGCATCGACCATTTTGATGTTCATGTGGAAATGCTCACCGTAGTTTTCCATTACTTTTTTTCCTTCGTCCTTTCTTAACAGTCCGGTATCTACAAAGATACAAGTGAGTTGATCGCCGATGGCTTTGTGGATGAGTACTGCTGCAACGGAGGAGTCTACCCCACCAGAAAGTCCTAAAATTACTTTTTCTGTTCCTACTTTTTCACGAATTTCGGCAACGGTTTTATCGATATAATTGGTAAGTTTCCAATTTTTTTCGGCATTACAAATTTCAAAAACGAAGTTTTCCAACATTTTAGCTCCTTCTTCGGAATGAGAAACTTCAGGGTGGAATTGTACACAGTAGATGTTTTTGCTTTCGTTGGAAATGGCAGAGATCACATCGGTTTTCGCATTGATTTCAAAGCCTTCAGGTACTTGTTCAACCTCGTCAAAATGGCTCATCCACACGATGGAATCGGTAGAAACACCGTTGAAAAGTTTAGAACTTTTATCGATGTGTAAGTTTGCTTTTCCATATTCTCCTTTTTCGCC
Organism: Amniculibacterium sp. G2-70; assembly: GCF_014353055.1. GTDB lineage: Bacteria > Bacteroidota > Bacteroidia > Flavobacteriales > Weeksellaceae > Amniculibacterium > Amniculibacterium aquaticum. Next base: position 78,151 of record NZ_CP060698.1, on the reverse strand, counting down.
TTTTTTTACTGTTCCTCCCAAAAGATGAGTGGTCAATTGCATGCCGTAGCAAATTCCCAATACAGGAATTTCTTGATCAAATAGTGCTTTTTCTACCAAATGAGCGTCTTCTGCATTTACAGAACTTGGTCCACCAGAAAGGATAATCCCTGCAGGTTGTTTGGCCATAAGGTCTTTTATGGGTGTATTATAAGGTAAAACTTCTGAATAAACTCCCATTTCTCGAACTCTTCTGGCGATAAGTTGGTTGTATTGGGATCCAAAGTCTAAAATTAAAATTCCGTTATTCATTATTACTTTTATTTTTCAAATTTTTATAAAAATTTCTAAAAAAAAAGAGGGAAAAATCCCTCTAATGTTTAGAATTTACCGATATCTTCTCTGTAATATTCATAATCGAAATGTACAGAAAGTGCATCAGCATATACTTTTTTTCTGGCTTCTTCGTAAGTTGGTGCAGTAGCGACAACATTTACGACTCTACCACCTGTGGTTACAATTCTGTCGCCTTGTTTTTGGGCACCGGCGAAAAATAAGTGTGAGTCTTTTACCTTTTCGATTCCTTTAATTTCGAAATCGGTTTCAATTTTTCCAGGATAACCTCCGGAACACATCACCAAACAAACCGCTTTTTTATCAGCAAATTTCAATTCGATGTCTTTTCCTTCTAGGCAATCTTGAATATGATCCAAAAGGTTACTTTCTAAAAGAGGCATAATCACTTGAGTTTCTGGGTCTCCCATTCTCATGTTGTACTCCAATAGATATACACCGTTGTTGGTAATCATCAATCCAAAGAAAATAAATCCTTTGAAGTTAAGATTTTCAGCATTAAGTCCTTTTAGTGTTGGTTCAAGGATGTTTTTTTCGAAATCGGCATAATGTTCTTGTGTGAATTTTGGACAAGGAGCAACGCTTCCCATACCGCCTGTATTGGCTCCTTTATCACCGTTTCCTACCTTTTTATAGTCTTTTGCAGTTACACAAGGGAAAAATTTATTTCCGTTAGAAAAAGCAATTATTGAAGTTTCAAAACCTTGCAAAAATTCTTCGATAACCAGTTGGATACCTGCATCGCCATAGATTCTGTCAATCATGAAAGCATGGATGGTACTAAGAGCATCGTCCAAGTTTTCACAGATTACAACACCTTTACCGCCTGCTAAACCAGAGGCCTTGATGACCAATGGGAAAGCTTGGTTTTTTACATATTCTGTAGCTTCTTTGTAGGCATCAAAAGTTACTGCTTTAGCTGTTTTGATACCATGAGTTTGCATGAATCTTTTTGAGAAAGCTTTGCTACCTTCTAGTTCTGCAGCTCTTTTCTTAGGACCAAAAACCTTAAGTCCGTGTTGTCTAAAATCGTCAACCAGACCTTCAACTAATGGAGCTTCTGGACCAACAATCGTAAGATCTATCTTCTCTCTGATGGCAAGATTTCTTAGTTCAACGATGTCGTTTTCGTAAACATTTTGCCCCAAAAGATCCGTTGTTGCGTTTCCTTTTGCAAAATACATTTTAGAAATTCTGCTATCACTCTTTAGTTTCCAAGCAAGGGCACTTTCTCTCCCTCCGTTACCTACGATTAGAACTCTCATAATTAGTTTTATAAATTTATTTTTCGGAACTACAAAAGTAAGAATTTGACCAAAGATATCAAAGTGTGAATCTTATTTTTTATGCTTCGACTTTTAATATTCTATAAATTGTTTAAATTATAGTATGGTTGTAGTATAATATCCAGATAAATATTCAATTTAAAAAACAGATAATTTGTGGAGGTCTGTACCTAGATATCAAGACCTAATTTTTCAAAAAAATCCCGAAATGTTCATCCATTTGTAAAACTCCTTCTACGATGTGTTCGGGATGCTGATTGAAGCCTTTTAGCTTAGAGGTTTTCTTTTTGATTATGAGATCGTGTATCTGTTTTTCGTTTAGTTTTTTGCCAAAAATCTCGAAAGGAATTTTGAAACCACAACTTTTATAATCGCTGCATCCAATTGCTGATTTCCCTTTTATCAATGCATGGTTCTTGCATTTTGGACATTGTATTTCTGACCATGAAATTTCTTTGGAAACGGCAGGTTTTTCAGATTTTTTCTTTTCTTTTTTCTGGGGTTCTGTTTCTAGTTGTATCAATTTTGCCTTGCTATCGATGACTTTTTTGGTCAGTTCTGTCACCATGGCAATCAATTCTTCCTTAAAAACATCTGCGGAATATTCGCCTTTTTCAATTTTTCTTAGCTTAAACTCCCATTCTCCGGTGAGTTCCGGGCTTTTTAGCAAATCGTCTTCTATGGTATCTATCAGATCCACACCGGTAGAAGTTGCAAAAAGATTTTTCCTTTTTTTCTCGATGTATTTTCTTTTGAAAAGGGTTTCGATAATGTTGGCTCGAGTGGATGGTCTTCCGATGCCATTGTTTTTCAGCATTTCACGAAGTTCTTCGTCTTCCACTTGTTTTCCGGCGGTTTCCATAGCCCGCAAAAGAGTCGCCTCGGTGTACGGTTTTGGTGGCGAGGTTTTCCCCTGATGTACGATGGGGAAATGCGTCCCTTTTTCGCCAATTGCAAATTCCGGTATCGTTTGTTCTTCGTCTTTATTTTGGTTTTCGGATTCGTCTTTTTTATCTTTGGAATAAATCAAACGCCAACCCGGTTCTAGGATTTGTTTTCCTGTGGCTTTGAAGGGGATTTCTCCCACTTTTCCTTCCACCAAAGTATTTGAAATTTTACATTCTGGATAGAAAACAGCGATAAATCTTCTGGCTACCAAATCATAAATTTGTTTTTCCTCTCTGCTCAAAGAAGAGCTGGGAGCGATTTCTGTGGGTATAATTGCATGGTGATCGGTAACTTTGGTATCGTCGAAAACCGTTTTGGACTTAGGAATTGGTTGGCTGAGCAACTCGGTCGTATATTCCTGATAATGAGTCATGAATCTTAATATTCCTGCAATTTTAGGGTACAAACTTTCCGATAGATAGGTGGTATCTACCCTGGGATAGGTGGTGTGTTTTTTTTCGTATAACGATTGGATGAGTTTTAGCGTATTTTCAGCAGAAAATCCGTATTTTTTGTTGGCTTCAACCTGAAGACCTGTCAAATCGAATAACCGAGGATTTTTCTCTTTTCCTTCCTTTATTTCAAAAGATACAATCTCAAATTCGTGTTTTTTAAGATATTCTAAACCTTTCTCCGCTTTTTCTAAAGACTTCAAACGATCGATAGCCGCAGAAAAAAGCACTTCACGGTAAGCCGTTTTTAATTCCCAATATTCTTCAGACTGGAAGGCATCAATCTCTTTTTGTTTTTGTACCAACATGGCCAAAGTTGGAGTTTGTACCCGACCAATGGATAAAACGGCCTTGTTACCGCCAAATTTTTTGGTAAACAATCGTGTGGCATTGATGCCCAAAAGCCAATCGCCAACAGCTCTGGCATTACCAGCCAAATAAAGTTTGTTGTATTCTTCGGCATTTTTTAGGTTATCGAAACCGTCTTTGATGGCCTCTTCGGTTAGCGATGAAATCCACAATCTTTTTACCGGTTTTTTGCATTTCGCTTTTTGCAGAACCCATCGTTGTATAAGTTCACCTTCTTGCCCGGCATCGCCACAGTTGATGACTTCATCACATTCTGAAACCAATTTTTCAATGACTTTGAACTGGTTTTCTACTCCTTTATTGTCGATGAGTTTGATGCCAAAATTTTGAGGAATAATGGGTAGAAAAATCAGACTCCAGGATTTGTATTGAGGGCCGTAATCGTGAGGTTCTTTCAAGGTGCACAGATGTCCGAAAGTCCAAGTTACGCAATAACCATTGCCTTCCATATAGCCTTGTTTGGGCATATTGGCTCCGAGAACTTTGGCAATATCTCTGGCTACACTTGGTTTCTCGGCAATACAAAGTTTCATGGAAAATAGAAATTGAAATTAAAAGAAAGCTTCAAAAGTAAAGAATATTTTGTCTTGGAACAAATAAGATTGCTAAATGAAATCTTGTCTGCATCATCCATCAGAGAAAAGAAATATAAGTTATTCAATCCGATTTCAACTGCATTAAAAACGCCTTAACAAACTTTATTACACAAAATATTACAATTAACATCATGTGCTAAAGAAAGCTGTTTGTATAAAAAAAGAAGCCGACCTTATCGAGGTCACTGAAAAACCATCTTCATTTTGAATAAGATTTAATTTCAGACAAGAATTAAGAGCTTATTACACGACTTTAAAATCGGTAATAAGCTCTTTACATTTTTTGGAGTTCTAAATTTAATGGGTTTTGTAAAGCTTGTTTTGATTTAATTGGAGCTGAGTTTTAAAGATGATGATTTTGTTCTCTTTTTCTTAGATTAATTTCAGGATCCTCTTCAAATTGACTGCGAAAATAGCCAATGCTCCCTGCATTTGCATGTTTTCTATTCCATAAGAAGTGGCTCTTTTGTAACCATGAACATTTTTAAGTTCACTGTTTTTGGCTTCAATTTTATACCGGTGTTTCGACTTTTCTTTGTAATAATCACTTTCCTGAAAAGCCATCTGTTCTTGGTGTAATTCTGATTTTATAGAAACCGAGTAGGTTTTAGATTTTGCTCCGTCTTTGTAACAACCTTCTCTTAATGGGCAAACTTTACATTTTTCAACATCAAAATAATATACATCAGCTTGATTTTTGCCGACATTCTTTCTGTTCTGATGGGCTTTTCTGATGGCTAAATGCCCGGCAGGACAAACAAATCTGTCAGCATCCTTATTGTAATCAAACTGGTCTTTTTCTTTCCTACATCCTTGTGTAATGGATGGATTTAACTTTGCAACAATTTTTATATCCTGTTCGCTGGCAATTTTCAGATTTTCTTTTCCACTATAAGCCGAATCGCCAATGATGGTTTCCACTTCCATTCCGTTGTCTTGGCTCATTTGCAGTAATTTTGGCAATTCAGGCCCGTCTCCTTTTTCTCCCGAAGTTACCACTGCTGCGGTGATAATCCGCTCTTCACTCATCGCCAAATGTGTTTTGTAACCGAAAAAGGAACTGTCTGCGGATTTATGTCCGATTTTGGCATCCGTGTCTTTTGAGAAAGTTAGCTGTTCATCGGTGTCTTCGGCTGTTTCCCTCAAAAGATTTAATTTCTCTTTCACTGCCGGAATCTCACTTATTGATGGCTCATCTTCTATGCATTTTTCAAGTTCTCTACAATAAGCCAATTCTTTGTTCAGATCGTTTTCAGTATTCTTGACCGGCATTTTTGATTTGAAGTTTTCATCAAATTGATAAACCGTTTTACGAACTAATCTCGAACGCTCTCTCAGTACTTCTATGCTTGAAAATGGATTCGATCTAGATAAAGTATGTGTAGCGTCCACAATAATGGATCTGGATTTAATAATGCCTTTATCGATCGCTATCGTTACCGTTTTACCAATTAGAAGGTTCAACAAATCGGTATCTTTCAAGCGTAATTTCCTGAATTTTGTAAGTGAACTGGGGTTTATCACATCATCTTCGGGAGCCATATCTAAAAAATATTTGAAAGACATATCATAGCGGGAACGCTCTACCACATCTACATCAGAAACCGAGTAAATGCTTTTCAACAAAAGGTATTTGAACATCTTCACCGGACTTTCCGCATTGCGACCATTGTTCAAACAATACTTATTCAACAGTTCATCGTAGATGAAGGAAAAATCTATCAAATCATTAATTTTTCGAAGAAGATTTTCTTTCGGAACGATTAAATCATACAAATCGGAATAAGAACTAAACTGAATCTTTTGCTGTTGGACTAACATTCTTTATCTTTAAAAGACCTTATCAAGGTACAAAAAAAGGAGCTAAAATCCTAAGATTTCAACTCCTTCTTTTTCATATTTCCTGAAAATTCACTTTTTCAGTGATCTCCTCAAAAGAGAGCGGTTTTTTATTTTGTGGGACTATTCCAATATTATTTTACCACTTTTACCACTCTAACTTTCCATTCGTCCGGGCCTTGTTCTAGATACTCCCAACGGAAAGGTTCTTTACTTTCCGCCTCCATTTGGTAGTACAAAGGTTTTGGATCGTGGTCGTTGATAAAAACAAAAGCCTCACCGGGTTTTATATCTGCAAAAGCCTGATAAAACATTTCATGCCTTTCTGTTGGTGGATACGGACGGATGTCGAATTCGTTTACCACAGCAAAACCATCATCGCCCAAACCGCTTTTCTCAATTTTTTCCAAATGCACAACAACTTCATCCGGAACTTGTTTTTTATAGGTCCAAGTAAATTGACCTGCAAATTTATTTTCGAAAATGGATTTTATTTCTTCAGGATCAATTTTCGCAATAATTTCCATAACGGTATTGGCTTCCATCATTCCGTAACGGTGAAAAACGATGTGTTTCCATTCTTTAGGATCCACATTTCTAAGATCCATCAAGGTTGCAATATTGGACATATCTCTTGCCTTGGACTCTTCGGTACGGGTCACTTTTACTTTCCAATCTCTACCTCCTTTGTTAAGATAGATCCAATCGACTACATCTCCGTATATCGATTTGAATTCATAATACAACGGAATTGGATCGTGATCGTTGATAAAGGTAAAACTATCTGCTACCGGCAATTCATTGAACAATCTGACCAACAATTCGTGTCTTTGGATGGGAACCAAAACGCGTACATCCAACTCGCCATTTTCATTTTTTTCTAAGTGTATTTGTTCTGACATAATACTTAATAAGATTTAAAGATTATAATATCTGATTTTTAAAAACTAAGTTTTCAATAATCGGATACAAAGATACGAATTATACTTTATTTAGATTGAATAAAAATAAATTGATAAAATCCACTTAATGATATTCGTCAGAGAAAGAACAAAAAGTTCTGAAAATCAAATATTTTCAGAAATAATGGTTACCTTTAAGAGTAGAAATAACTCATAAAAATATACGATCATGCACAGTAATGTTATCATCAAACAAAAAGTTAATGCTCCTGTTGATAAGGTATGGGATGCAATTACAGTTAAAGATCAATTGAAAGAATGGTATCACAACATACCGGATTTTTCTGCACAAGTTCATACATCTTTTAGCTTTCATTCGGATTTTGGCTCAGAAAAACAACATCATCACGGAGAGATTCTTGAAGTAATCCCGGAGCAAAAACTAAAGTACAGTTGGTCCTATCCCGACATCAGCAAAGAGAGAACCATTCTGAAATGGGAATTGGAAAAAGATGGCGATCATACCTTGGTTACGCTTACCCACAAAGGTTTGGAAAATCTAGAGCATTTGGGTAACGATTTCAGCTACGAAAAATTTGAAAAAAAATGGACTCAAGTTGTATCCCATCAACTCAAAAGTTTTGTTGAACAATAAAACTTCATGTAAAATTAAAGTGAAAGCCTTCTTTTCAGGAGGCTTTTTTGTGGTTTGTTTTTCAGAATCGGTTTAAATTTTTTTGGCCTTTATAGATGGATTTTTTTTTCAAATTGAATAAAAATCGAGCTAAAACAAAAGTAATAATAGAAAATACGCTGAAAGAAACACAAAAAGGTGGATAAAAACTACAAGTATGATTAATAATAAATAGTTCGATAGAAATTAATCAGGCTCTGAATACCGAAAATAGCGGAATAATATTTGTTTGTATGCATTCTTAATTCAATGAAATTAATTATTTTTGAAAACTAATCGGAAAAAAATGAAGAAAAGACTGATCCTACCGTTTGTAGGAATGTTACTGCTAAGTTCTTGTAATAAAGATGAAAAAATACTAAGTACACTTAGTGAATACAATATGGATATGCAGACCAAAGGCTATCATTTTGGGGATAAAATTTCGTTGCCAAAAGAGGTTACCGAAAATGCAGAATCCATTGCCATAAGCTTTGGCGATAAGGAAGTTGAAAATCTTACGATAGACCCTCAATTCTTCACTTTGGGAGACAATGCCGTAAGCTTTGTCATCAAAACAAAAAATGGAGAAACCCTATCGCAAGATGCCACCATAAATGTTTTTGCTAAAAATCCTGAAGCAAACATCAATTATACCCTTGTCAAAGAATATCCTCACAATCCGGCCAATTTTGTACAAGGTTTTCAGTTGGACGGAAACACCATCTACGAAAGCGATGGACAAAACGGAACTTCTCAGATCTTGAAATACGAATTGGGCAGTACTACACCCATTGCACACACACCGCAAAGTCAGGAAATTTTTTCCGAAGGCGCAGCCTTGGTGGGTGACAAAGTGTATCAGCTGACTTGGCAAAATAAAAAAGGTTTTATCTACAACAAATCCGATCTTAAATTGGAAAGCGAATTTGCCTATCCAAACATGATTGGCGAAGGCTGGGGCTTAACTTTTGACGGAAAAGATCTTTTGCTTTCAGACGGAACCAAAAACATTTATTTCTTAAATCCCAAAGATCCCAGCAAGGTTATTAAAACCATTTCTGTGGCCGGTAGCAACCAAGTCTATGATCAGCTAAACGAATTGGAGTACCACAACGGATATTTATACAGCAATGTTTGGCAAAAACCCATCATCTTAAAAATTAATCCTAAAACCGGTGAAGTGGTAGGCAAAATAGACCTAACGGAAATTGCCAAAAAAAATCAAAAAGGAAATGACGATGTCCTGAACGGCATTGCCTTCAAAGGAAATAACATGTTGGTAACGGGTAAAAATTGGTCAACGATTTATGAAATCGAACTGAAATAAAATTTTAAACGGGCATTAATAATATTTTGTACTTTTACAAAGCGTTCATTCTTATTTGAACGCTTTTTTTATTTTGCAAAAACAACGACCATGAGAATCTTAATCTTTATTTTTTTATGCTTTCATACGATTGCAACTGCCCAGAAACCTTGGCTTCCAGATCTGGCAACCGACCAACAAATAGACGATGCGCTAGTTGACGATTACAGCAACATCTACCTCTACAATAAAAAGAATTTTTCTTGGACAAAATACGACTCGATTGGGAAAGAAATGGGACGCATCATGATGACACAACCTTACCAAATACAGGATGTTGACAACCCGTTGAGCATCCCGCTTTTTTCACAAAATGCACAATCCATAAAATTTGTTGATGCCCATTTTACAGAAATACAAAAAATAGATTTAGGACAAACATTCGGTTTTATTGTTTCCGCTTATGTCGAAGATTTGCAACAAGCTTGGCTCTTAGACGAAAGCAATAACCGACTGGTGCAATACCTTTTTCGTGAGGACAAAACCATTAACTCCTACCCCATCAATTTGTCTTTTATAGAAATCAAAAATATTTTGGTTTATGATCAAAAGCTGTATGTTTTGAGAGAACAGTCTTTTGAAATTTATGATTTTAAGGGTAAAAAACTTTTACAAACCCCGATAAAACAAGGTAGAAAATTACGACGAGAAAACAATAAAATTATCATTATTTGTAAAAATGAAATTTTTGAAAGTGAAAATTTATCCAAACCAAAATCTATTTTTTGGAATGAAAAATCAGATCTTTTGGCAAAAAATAATCAAGGAATTTTTGTAATTCAAAAAAACAAAATTTATCTTTACCCTCTTAATTAAATCTTAACCCAATCACTATGCACATTGCTGTAACCGGGAATATTGGAGCCGGAAAAACCACACTTACCACCATGCTATCCAAACATTACGGTTGGGACGCTCAGTTTGAAGATGTCGATCACAACCCGTATTTGGAAGATTTTTATGCCGACATGAGTCAGTGGAGTTTTGCACTTCAAATATACTTCCTGGGAAGCCGTTTTCGACAGGTAAAAGAGATCCGTGAAAGTGGTAAAAATATTATTCAGGACAGGACCATCTACGAAGATGCCCATATTTTTGCAGAAAACCTCTTCGACATGGATTTGCTTTCAGAGAGGGATTTCAACAATTATTCATCGGTTTTCAACCTTATGAAATCCTTTGTTTCGGCTCCGGATTTGTTGATTTACCTAAAGTCTGATGTACCCAATTTGGTAAAAAAAATCTACAAAAGAGGCAGGGAATACGAAGCCTCCATTTCTATAGAGTACCTATCCAAGTTGAACCAAAAATACGAAAAATGGATCAGCAATTATACAGAAGGTAAGCTTTTGGTTATTGAGGTAGATGATCTGGATTTTGTAGAAAAACCCGAAGATTTCGGTTATATTTTGGAAAGAATTGAAGCAGAATTGAACGGCTTATTTTAAAATAAAACACCTAAAAACATATTTTATGAACTTTTTATTAGCACTTCCAGGAGGCTTCTCAGCATTCCACATTGCTTTTCTTTTCATCTATCTATTACCAATTTTGGGCATCATTTATTGGATGGTGAAGATGCTTAAAAATTCTAATGAAAACAAAAAATTACAACAAGAGATTTTATCCGAACTAAAAAAAAGAGAAAAGAATGATAAAGATCCTTCATAATGTATCGTGTTCCAAATCCAGAGCAGCGGTTCAGCATTTGGAAGACACCGAGACAACCTGCAACATAAGAAATTTTATTGAAGATCCTCTGAATGTTGATGAATTAAAAGATCTCCTGAAAAAACTAGATCTCCCCGTGCACGACATTATCAGAGATAATGAAGTTTTGTACCAAACCGAATTTGCAGATAAAAATTTGAATGCAGATGAACTTATAGAAATGCTTGCAAAACACCCTTCACTTCTACAAAGACCCATCATTATAAAAGGCGACAAAGCCATTATAGGAAGACCGGCAAGTCGAATAGACGAATTTTTGAAAGGATAAAAAAGTAAAAGGTTGCTCTACCAAAGCAACCTTTTTATTATACAAATTTTTCCAAAAAAGTAATTTCATTTTTTTTATTTCTAAAATTTGTTTTCCTTTTTAAGTCCGCAAAATACGATTTGTCATAATTTTTTATCATCCAATCCAACAATTGTATTTCATACTCGTTATAATCTTCAAAAACATCTAGCAATCTTTTTTTCAGTTTTATGATTAATTTATCATGATTAAAATTGTACAAAACTAACAGATGAGGCAGTATGGATACGGCCGGGATAAAGACATCTACCGAAGCCAACATGGTTGCATAATCGTTCTTATCCAACAGTATTTTGAATAACAAATCGGCTTCGTTTTGTTTTTTAAATATTTTATAATTTAGATGTTTTAATAGGGTTTTCTCAAGATTATTTAATACATTTTTATCCTTCAAATTATTTTTAATAAAATCATAATCTTCAAAATTTCTAAAACCTCGTTCTAATTTTAGCAATTTATAGAGAGCCATTTGATATTTATCCTCCGGAATTTTTGCTAAAATACCATCAATTATTTGATAATAAGGCTCATTGTATTCTTCATAATAATTATTTTGGATAATTGCATGGCAATACAGGAGCGATTCATAAGGATCAATTTTGGACAATTCGTTCAAAAGAATAATGTTATATTCATTTTCAAATTTCAAGGGTTTGAAAAAATCTTTAACTTCCTCAAAACGATTGGTATCTGCTACTATTTTTAATAAAATCGAATTAAAATCAACCGAAAAAGCAGTATTATTTTTAATCCATTTTTTTATGTATCCAATACAATGTTCTGCGATAATGTTTTTTTGTTCGTCATTTGCATATACATAGGTGGAAACAACAAAATCACGATTGAAAAAATAGAGGTTTTTAGCATTAATGAATGTATCCCAATACTCTACAGCAATTTTTTTCCATATTTCAATATTTTGGATTTGGTTGAATTGTATGACAATTTTATCTATAAATTCTTTTAAAAATTTCTTGTACCTTGTGCTCGAATCATAGAGTTGGTTGCTATAAAAAATGAGTTTGTATGCTGTTGCATTAAAAAATTCGTAGGGTAATATTGTATGTACATTTTGCTTTAAAAATTCGATAACGGGCTCAAAAGATTTATTTAATAGATCCGTTATTTTCTTATTTTCAGCTGCCGAGGCAGATTTTCTTTTCCCAATTACGGATTGTATGGTGCTTACCAAGATTTTTTCGACATCAGCAACAGTAAATTCTTTCTTCTGAGTATCAAATTCCAAAGTAAAAGCAAGTTGTGCTTCTTTATTTTTTTCTAAATAATTTAGCAACCAAGCCCTAATTTCATTCTCCGGCAAGGTATTCAACAGTATTTCGGTACTGCTTAATACTTTGGTTTTCGTCTTTCGTTTTTTGGGAGTTGTAGATTTTAATGCGGACACATTTTTTAGCAACGCAATTTCATGCAAGCAAAATCCGTTATTTCCACAATCGCAATTGTTATCCACCAAATCCCCATTATTATCAATCTCTATTACAATATCGAAAGATACATCTCCTTCATCTGCAAAGGCTATAAATCGATTGTTTTTTTCTTCTTCTACCTCTCTAAGTATTACTTTATCAGCCGATTTTAATTTTGCGGAACTGATGTTCTTTTCTAAATTATGAATATTCACAATAGTTTTTTTTCAAATATATAAAAAAAGTTACCCCTTTCGGAGTAACTTTAGTGATTTTAATAAAGAAATCTTGATTAAGGAGTTACCTCAAAAGATTGATCTGCATTTATGTTGGCTTTTCTAACATTCAGCACTTTTCCTGTAGAATCCATCACGAAAGCTACGAAAGAAACATTGGCAGCATTAGATACATTTGCAGGCATTGCTTGTGTGAAAGTTTTGGTCCAAGTGGTTCCGCTGGTTGTTGCACCAGACATTGCATCCCCCAAAATATTGGTAAACGACGCTCTTAGCACATTGTCATGGTCGAAACCAGTAATGGTAGAGGCACCACCATAATATGAAGTGTAATTAGTTTGGTTGTATACCAAATCGTTTTCCAATAAATAAACCACCAATTTCAGGTTGGACATATCAGCAGCAAATTTTACCTTGACATCCAAGCTGATATTACCGTTATTAACCGTTGGTTTCATCGCTATTCCTAGGTTTGCATCAGTTCCTGTAAGGTTTTTCACTTGGTTTACATAGCTAGGCTCTGGAGAATTCCAGTTTGTAGTTCTATTCAACATTGCTGTTGGATAACCGGTCAAACCAATTTGAGATTCCAAAACAGAAGCAGCAGAAAAGTTGTACGGATCACTTCCACCTCTGTGGATAGCAACAGCTACCGACTTAGTAGTAACTCCTTGAACTTGCTCAATTGCATAAGAAACTCTTGGACAATAACCACACCAAGTTCCGGTATAGTCTTCAATCAAAACATTTTTTGTAAACTTACCCGTAGTAGTCCCTCCTGCCGGTGGAGTTGGGGTTGGCGTTGGTGCTGGAGTTGGATCTTCACTACTGCCACCACATGACATTAGTACTGCTGCTGTTAAAGCTAGCGTTGGAATAATTTTTTTAAACATAGTACACTTTTATTAAAGATTAGATGCAAAATAAAAAATATTTTTTTAGATTTGCAAAGGAAAATTTAAAAAAAATAAAAAATAAGTAAAATTCTAGTATAAATGAGAAAAATATTATTAGCTGCATCACTTTTTGTAGGGATGTCTATTTTCGGTCAAAAAAAAGTACCGAATGTTTCGTTAAAAAACTTTGAAGGAGTTACCGTTTCTAGTACTGAAAACTTTCAAGAAAAAGACAAAATCTATGTCTTTTCTTTTTGGGCTACTTGGTGTGCGCCTTGTTTACAAGAATTGGATACGGTAAACGATCTATACGATACTTGGAAATCTAAAAAAAATATGGAATTTGTTGCAGTAACCATTGATGATGCCAGAACCATAAAAAGAGTAAAACCTATGGTAAGTGGTAAAGGCTGGACTTTCCCGGTATTGTACGATGGTAACCAAGAATTTAAAAGAAAATTGGGCATTGTTAATGTTCCTTATCTAATGGTGGTAAAGAATGGTGAGGTGTTACTAACACAAAGTGGGCACACTCCTGGTGGTGAAGAGGAATTGTTCAACAAAATCGAAAAACTCTAGGTGAAAAAATTAGTTATACTCGCTTCTGTATTGGTTACAGCAGCATTTCAAGCTCAAGAGAATGATTCTATTCAAAACAAATTTAACATTTCCGGAAATTTCGAAAGCAACGGTCAGTGGTATACCAACGATGTCAAAAGACAGATAAAACACGATCCTATCCCTTTAAGATCCAACAATTATCTTTCTCTAAATGCCACTTACGGTAAGTTTTCTGCAGGAATACAAGCTGAAGCTTATGTCAATGAAGCCCTGCTCAATTACAATCCTAAATACACCAAAACCAATGTAGCCACCTATTATGCGAATTATAAGGATGATCAGTGGGACATTACTGCTGGTTATTTTTATGAACAATTTGGTAGCGGACTGGCTTTAAGATCTTGGGAAGACCGATCTTTAGGAATTAACAATGCACTTCGTGGTGGTCGTATTAAATATACACCAACCGAAAACCTAGCGTTCACCGCTTTATACGGAAAACAAAGAACCGGTTTTGATGTTGCCAATAGCGATATTTATGGCTTCAATGCGGAGTTAGGATTGTCTAAATTGTTATTTCCACATTCCGAGTGGAACCTTAACTACGGCGGATCTGTCGTGAACAGAAGTGAAAACATCCCACAAGGCGTTTCCGGTTTCAACAAAAATACTTTTGTAATTTCTAACAGAATTGGTGTCGAGAAAAATAGTTTTTATGCCAATTTTGAACACGATTATAAATCACCTGATGCGGTTATCAATGCCGGGAAAATCAATTACGACTGGGTGAAAAATGGCTCTGCCTATTTACTAAATTTGGGTTATGCCGAAAGAGGTTTTGGGGTGGATGCGACCATTAGAAGAATTGAAAACATGCTTTTTCTTTCCGAAAGAAAGCCTGAAGTTTATTCGCCTGAAAACTCCAGCTTGAATTACAACGACAAAATCATGAATTATGTCCCTTCATTAACCAAACAACATCATTCCAGTCTTGCCAATATTTATGTGTACCAAACGCAAAATATGATCGCCATGCAGTTTGATGAAAAAATTCAAAAGTTTGGTGAAATAGGTGGACAGATTGATATGTTCTACGAATTCAAAAAAGGAACTGAACTGGGTGGAAAATACGGAACAAAAATTGCTGCCAACTTTGCAACTCTTTACAATCTGGCAGCCAATTATTCCTATTTTAATGCCAATGGAGACTATTCACCAAGTTTTACATCAAAATTTTTAGGTGCTGATCAAAATTATTTTAGAGAATTTTCAGTTGAAATTTCAAAAAAATTAAGCCCAACAATTAGAGGTAACATCTCCGTAATCAACCAACATTACAACGACCAATATGTAAGAGGAATTTTCCAAAAGTCGATTGTTAATGCCACCACTCTATTCTCTGAAGCTACTTTTTCTTTTGCTAACTCAAGATCCATTACGGCTTCCTTAGAGCACATGTGGGCCAATGCCGACAGAAAAAATTGGCTCGGAGGATCATTGGAATATGTACACAACAACAACTGGTCGCTTTTCGTATCGGACATGTACAATTACGGTTTTGATCCTAACGAACATCTGATCAATCCTACCGATCTTTTCAAAATCCATTTTTACAATGTGGGAGCAACTTATAGACAAGGAAGTACCCGTATAAGTTTGAACTACGGAAGACAAAGAGGAGGTTTGGTTTGTGCCGGTGGTGTTTGCCGATATGTACCACCTAGTACAGGTTTGGGACTACAGATCAATACTACTTTCTAATTTTTTCTTGACCAAATCTATCTTTATATTTTCCAATGGGTCCTACCTTAGGCTCATTGGATTTTTTTATTCTTCAATACTTATTCTATATTTGCAATTTAAAAATCAATTATGGGCATAGCCGATTTATTATTCAAAAGAAAACAAGAAGCTGCAGCTAAAAATTTAGCCGATGGTGAAAAATTTAGAGCTGAAAACGCAGAGAATCCCAATGTAACAACTCTTGAAAGTGGTTTACAATATGAAATTTTAGTGGATGCTGAAGGGGACAAACCCAAAGCAACGGATACGGTAAAATGCCACTATCACGGTACAACCATCAAAGGTGAGGTATTTGATTCTTCAGTAAAAAGAGGGCAACCGGCATCATTTCCCCTCAATCGTGTCATAAGCGGTTGGACCGAAGGATTGCAACTGATGTCTGTGGGGAGCAAATGGAAATTTACCATTCCACCGCATTTGGCTTACGGAGACCAACAAATTTCTAAAGAAATTGGTCCAAATTCCACATTAATTTTTGAAGTAGAATTGTTAGGAATTAACGAATAAAAGTAACAAAAAACCACTCAAATCGAGTGGTTTTTTACTTATTATGACAAAGGTATGTTAGCTTATCAATACTTTTCCTGTCATCACGGGAGGTATTTCTACATCCATTGCTTTTAGGATGCTAGGAGCCACATCTCCTAATTTTCCGGGAGTTAGTGTCCACGATTTATTTTTATCCATCACAATCAGCGGTACCAAATTGGTCGAATGCTGTGTGTTGGGGCTTCCATCGGGGTTGATCATCACATCGGAATTTCCATGATCGGCCAGTATAAAAACGGTGTAACCGTGTTCATAAGCGGTATTGGCAACTTTCCCAATACATTCATCCACCACTTCTGCGGCTTTTACCGCTGCTGAAAAGACACCTGTATGTCCCACCATGTCGGTGTTGGCAAAATTTAAACAAATAAAATCCGAAGTTTCATTCTTCAATTCAACCAAGATTTTTTCTGTAATATCGTATGCGGACATTTCGGGTTTTAGATCGTAGGTTGCAACATCTTTAGGGCTGGGACAAAGGATTCTTTTTTCCCCTGAAAACACCTCTTCTCGACCACCAGAAAAGAAAAAAGTAACATGAGGATATTTTTCTGTTTCTGCAGTTCGAATCTGTGTTTTACCATTTTTCTCCAGTACTTCGCCCAAGGTTTCGGTTAGGATTTCTTCATCAAAAACCACTTGCACATCTTTGTAAGTGTCGTCGTATTTTGTAAGCGTAACATAATACAACGGCAAATGCTTCATGCTATAATCTTCAAAATCCTTTTGTGAAAGGACTTCCGTAATCTCACGACCTCTATCCGTACGGAAATTGAAACAAATGACAACATCTTCTTTTTCAATTTTTGCAACCGGAAGGCTGTTGTCTTTTAGGCAAATGATGGGTTTCAGAAATTCATCACTTATCCCATCGTCATAGGATTTTTGAATGGATTCTAAAACATCTCTGGTCGAAGTCCCGACACCATTTACCATTGCATCGTAAGCCAATTTCACCCTTTCCCATCGCTTATCTCGATCCATGGCGTAATATCTGCCGATAACAGAAGCCAGTTTTCCGGTGCTTTGTTTCATGTGGTTTAAAAGTTCTTCGATAAATCCTTTTCCAGAATGCGGATCGCAGTCTCTACCGTCTGTAAATGCGTGAACAAAAACCTGATCGTCCAGTCCAAATTCTTTTGCTGCAGACAAAAGCCCTTTCAGGTGGTTGATGTGAGAATGTACTCCACCATTGGAAACCAATCCTATGAAATGAACTTTTTTGTGATTGCTTTTGGCATAGTCGAAGGCTTCTACAATGGCTCTTTCTTTACCAATGGTTTTATTTTCTACCGCCATATTTAGTTTTACCAAATTTTGGTACACCACTCTACCGGCTCCCAGATTCATGTGTCCCACTTCGGAGTTTCCCATTTGTCCTTCGGGAAGTCCAACGGCCAAACCGCTGGCTTCTAATGTGGTATGCGGAAAGTTTTTGAGAAAACCATCCATATTGGGGGTTTTGGCTTGTGCTAAAGCAGAAACTTCAGGATTGCTCCCAATACCCCAACCATCGAGTATGGCTAATATTGCTTTTTTTGACATTTTATATTTGATTATGAGTTTTTCTAAATTTTTCCTTCAATTTCTTTACACAATAAAATCTTATTGTAAACAGAATTCACAAAATGATTTTTAATTGTTTCTTTGAGTGCTTTTGATAAAAAAGTAGGCACCGCATTTCCGATTTGCAAATTTTTATCTGTTCTGGATCCATAAAAAATATAATCATCCGGGAAGCATTGCAACCTTGCACCTTCTCTTGTCGTTAAAGGTCTTGGTGCGATTGGATGAATGCATCTTGATGAAGATGGTGTGCTTAAATTTCTTGTAATGGTTGTGCTTGGTCTTTTCCACCAAAGTCGGCAATATGTATTGGCAAAACCACTTTTGGGTCTTAAATCTTCGGGTAAATCTTTTGGAGAACCACCATCAGGAAGTTTTTCCATCAATTCTATCATTTTTGGATTGTTGACAGGCGCATTATGATCCATTAATTTTTCTGGTGCGTTTCTCCTCATTAATTTTTGAAAATCATTCATCGGAATGGTTTTATATTCACAAGATTCTTCACCACTTTTTATAAAAGGCAAATCACCAATTGCATCTTCTAGAGTTAAATACGGTAGCAATTCTTGAAATAAAGTAGGTTCTCCATCCAAGTTATTAAAATGTGTTGGTTCAGGGAAATAAAAGTCAGAATTTAATAAAGTTCCAATGATGATAATCCGTTCTCTTATTTGAGGAGCTCCATAATCGGCAGCGTTTAAAACCCTATATTTTACCTTATACCCTAAAGATTCGAAAAGGGAGATTATGGTTGAGAGTAATTCTCCTTTTTGCATGGATAAAAGTCCCTTAACATTTTCAAAAAGGAAAAATTTTGGTTTTATTTCAGTTAATACTCGATAATATTCCTGAAATAATTGCCCCCTCGGATCATCAATAATTCTTTTTCCAACCGTTGAATATGCCTGACAAGGTGGTCCCCCAACAACGATATCTATTTCTCCTTCGTCAATTCCAAAATCACTCTTTAAATCTTTAAGACCAAATTCTTTAATATCCTTATTATAAACTTTTACAAAGGGGTGATTTAGCTCATACGCTCTTGCCATGTTGGGCAAAATTTCATTGGCTGCAACAATTTCAAAATCATTATCATGTGCAAATCCATAACTTAATCCTCCAACTCCTGCAAATAAATCTATAATTTTAATTTTGTTTTTCATTATAAAAATTTTAATAAAACGAAAGTTCTGTTAGCATAGGTGGTTTTTCCGTAAGTTTCCAAATAAAATAATTTTGATCTATATTGAAAACAGTTTGTCCTTCCATTTGCTGTCTCGTAATCCAATTAACATTGTTGTCTTCTATCTCATCAATTTTTACAAAAGCAACTTGTCCATTGAATAAATCAAAATGGATTACAAAAGTAGAAATATTATTTTCAAATTTACTTCTTTTTGCCTCTTGTACTTTATGCTGTTTTATGTCATTTATACCTTGGAAACCTGACTGAACTTCAATTCTAATTACTTCTTTTGTTTTTAAACAAATCTCTAAATCAGCTTTTGGTGTTCTTTTAAAAGTTTCTATACTTTCTAAATCATCATCTCCAATGGTTTTAATTTTTGATATATCAATATCAAAAATTTTAGAAATTGCTTTAAAAAAATAAGTTGAAATAACAAATCCTCGCATCCAAGAAAAATAAACTTCTTCCGGTCTTCTTCCTTGATTGTTTAATCGTGTTATTATGTTGTTATTTTTTAGTTTTTGAAAAACTAAATCTATATTGTTCAATGTAAAATCATCAATTTCATCTAGTTTAAGTTCTTCAATTACTAAATCGTTAATTTTTTTAATAATTTCAGATAATCTACTGTTTAGTAACTGGATATAATTATAATCAACTGTAGGTGAAATATCTTTGGCTCCAAAAAAAGCTTTTACTCCACCCTGGTTTGTAAATCCTAACTTTTCTCTATATTCTTTAAAATATTTTGCATCTATTGTACTCATAATTTTCAATTAAAAAATTGTTTCGAAAATTCTTTACACTTCTTTATCTCCTTTAAAAACCTTTAGATTGATAAATCGAATGAGGACTAATCCAATGGCGAAAAAAACGGACATGGAAAGTGCTGAAAACCTCATGTTATGGTACTTCTCAATCATGGTAGCAAAGATGAATGTCCCAAGGATAATTGCTAATTTTTCCAACACATCATAGAAACTAAAATAAGTGGTATTGTCCATGGAATCTTCCGGTAGCAATTTGGAGTAGGTCGATCTGGATATGGCTTGCAAACCGCCCATCACCAAACCTATAATTCCAGCTATTCCGTAGAATTGGTATTCGACATTTGGGTTTTCTTTGTTCAGATAATAAGCTGAAAGGCATGCAACAATCCAAAGAGCAATGGCGATTGAAATCACATTTTTATTTCCAATTTTCTTAGAAAGTTTAGAGAAAATAATCGCTCCAATTATGGCTTCTATTTGTATGATTAATAAAGTTAAAATTAATTTATCCTGAGCCATATTTATTTCACTTTTTCCAAACAAAGTGGCCATCAGGAAAATGGTTTGCATCCCAACTGAGTAAAAAAAGAAACTGGAGAGAAAAAATTTTAGATTTCTATCTTTAAACAAAACATTTCCCACCTTGAAAAGTTCTTTAAAACTCTGCTTGGCAATATCCACATAAAATGAAACATTGTCTTTGGCCACCTCGAACCATCCGCCTTGATTTTCGTGTTTTTTGAAGATGTTTTTATAATTTAACAAAACCAAATCTTTTGGGAGTTTGTCTTTAATATTCCCAAATTGGGGTAAATGCTTAAAGGTGTATTGAGAAAATCCAAACCACCAAGCTCCGGTGATTAGGAAGCTCAATCGGGTGTAGATAAGTGCTTGTTCATCCGTTTTAGCTAAAAATTTTATCAGAACCAAACAGATCACAACCAAAATAACAGAACCAATATAGCCGTAGACATAGCCTTTTGCCGAAAGTGCATCTTGCTGGTCTCGAGTGGCAATATCCGGAAGAAATGAATTGTAAAAAACCAAAGAACCCCAAAATCCTACAGATGCTGTAATGCTGAACAATATCCCTAGAAAAACATTTTCCATATTGGTAAACATGGCGAGTCCCATGCACGATGTTGCCCCTAAATATGCAAAAAATTGGAGAAAAGATTTTTTATTACCAATGGTGTCTGCCAAAGAGGATAAAAATGGAGATAACAAGACCACAATGAGAAAAGAAATGGTGAGTGAATATCCGTAAACGGCATCGGGTTGATAGGCTTTTCCAAAAATAGTAATCAGATTTCTGACCGGGACATCTATCCATTTTCCGGTGGCTGCAACAAATTCCTTCTTCTCGTGAGAAGTAGTGATGATGGAAAAATAAATTGGAAAAATGGTAGAGGTAATTACCAATGAATAAACGGAATTGGCCCAATCGTAAAAAGCCCAAGCTTTCATGATTTTCGGATTGTTTTTGATGGTATTTCCCTTTGATTGATCTTTGTCCGACATAGATTTAGTTTGTATTAAGTAACAAAAATAAAAAAACCATCAAGAAAAATGATAATAAAATCATCAATTCTTGATGGTTAAAGATATGAATTAAAATGAGAAGGATTAGTTCACATTTTCTATAACGATAGCACTTGCACCGCCACCACCGTTACAGATTGCAGCAGCACCGTATTTACCATTATTTTGCTTTAGTACATTGATTAGGGTAACAATAATTCTTGATCCTGAAGATCCTAGAGGATGTCCTAGAGATACCGCACCACCGTTTACATTGACTTTTGCAGCATCCAATCCTAAGATTTTATTGTTGGCAAGACCAACCACAGAAAACGCCTCGTTGAACTCGAAGAAATCGATATCAGAAACCTCCAAGCCTGCTTTTTTAAGCGCTATTGGAAGTGCTTTTGCAGGTGCCGTAGTAAACCATTCCGGCTCTTGAGAAGCATCGGCATACGATACAATTTTAGCCAATGGTTTCAGTCCCAATTCTTCCATTTTTTCTTTGGACATCAATACCAAAGCCGAAGCTCCGTCATTCAAAGTAGATGCATTAGCAGCGGTAACTGTTCCGTTCTCTCTTTGGAATACGGTTGGCAAAGTACCAATTCTTTCGAAATTAACCGATTTGTACTCTTCATCTTCAGCAAAAATTACAGGCTCACCTTTTCTTTGTGGAATTTCTACAGATACGATTTCATCGGCAAATTTCCCTTCGCTCCATGCTTTTGCAGATCTTTTATACGATTCTACAGCAAAGTTGTCTTGATCTTCTCTAGAAAGTTGATATTCTGCAGCACATTTTTCAGCACAAACTCCCATGTGTACTTTATTATAAACATCTGTAAGTCCGTCCAATACCATTCCGTCTTGCATTTTAACATCGCCCAATTTGGTAGCATTTCTAGCCGCAAAATAATGAGGTACTTGGCTCATGTTTTCCATACCACCGGCAACGATAACCTCTCTATCTCCAGCTTTTATGGCTTGAGATGCCATCATAACCGCTTTCATACCCGAAGCACAAACTTTATTCACTGTTGTTGCAGGAGTCTCAATAGATAGACCAGCACCAATAGCAACTTGTCTTGCAGGAGCCTGACCTTCACCGGCTTGCAAAACATTTCCCATATAGATTTCTTCTACCACATTGGGGTTGATGTTTGCTTTTTCAAGAGCGCCTTTTACAGCAGTTGCTCCCAACTTGGTTGCAGGTACAGTAGATAGGCTTCCTCCGAAACTTCCCATTGGTGTTCTGGCAGCTGCCACGATAAATACTTCTTTCATAATTTTATTCTATTATTATTGATTCTTTTTAAAAAAGTTGTGCCAATTTACAAATTTTATAATTGATAGTAAAATCAAATTAACATATTGATTAATACTACATTACATACAATTTAAATAATACGACACTTTCAGAAATTGAAGACGAAATCTACAATATCATCGTTAGTTGTATTCGTTTTCTTTGCACATCCACTTCCACTACTTTTACCTCTACCGTTTGGTGGAGTTTAACCACTTCTGAAACATCGGAAACAAAGCCGTCTTTGAGCTGAGAAATGTGAACCAGTCCGCTTTCTTTTATTCCCAAATCGACAAAGCAACCGAAAGCTGTAATGTTGTTAACGATCCCCGGCAGAACCATGCCGATTTGTAAATCGTCCATTTTTTTTATTCTGGCATCAAATTCGAAAATTTTAGCCGATTTTCTGGGATCCAATCCTGGTTTTTCCAGCTCTTTCAAGATGTCTTTTATCCCGAGAATTCCAATTTCGTCGTTTATAAAATCTTCAGGTTTTAGCAAAGCTATTTTCTCTTTGTTGGCGATGAGTTCTTCGGTTTTTAGGGATAGGGATTTCGCCATTTTATCCACCAATTTATAGGCTTCGGGATGAACAGCCGAGTCGTCCAAAGGATTTTGGGATTGTTTAACCCGAATAAAAGCAGCGGCTTGCTGAAATGCTTTTTCGCCCAATCTCGGTACTTTTTTAAGGTCGTTTCTGCTTTTGAAAGCACCGTTTTCCGAGCGATAATTAACGATGTTTTCTGCCATTTTCTCCCCAATTCCGGACACAAAAGCAAGCAAGGATTTGCTGGCCGTATTCAGGTTGACGCCTACGGAATTCACCGTTCTAATCACTGTATTTTCCAGTTCCAATTTTAATTTTGCTGGATTAACATCGTGTTGATACTGTCCAACACCGATGGATTGCGGGTCGATCTTTACCAGCTCTGCCAAAGGATCCGAAAGTCGTCTACCAATGGAAACAGCACCTCTCACGGTGACATCATAATTTGGAAATTCGTCCCTAGCAATTTTACTTGCCGAATAAACCGAAGCGCCGGCTTCTGAAACCACAAAAACTTGCAGATCTCTATCGAATCCTATTTTTTTTATAAAATGTTCGGTTTCCCGACTTGCGGTACCGTTTCCGATGGAAATGGCTTGAATTTTAAACGACTGTACCAATGATTTTATTTTTTTCATTGCCATTGTCGTTTCGTTTTGTGGAGCATGAGGATAGATGGTTTCGTTGTGCAGAATGTCTCCTTTTTCATCCAAACAAACCACCTTGCAACCGGTTCTGAATCCAGGATCTATTGCCAAAATTCTTTTTTCGCCCAAAGGCGAAGCCATAAGAAGTTGTTGCAAATTTTCCGCAAAAATAGCGATGGCTTTGTCGTCTGCTTTGTCTTTGGCTTCTTGCAAAATTTCATTGGAAATGGCAGGCTCTAAAAGTCTTTTGTAAGAATCGGAAATGGCCATTTCTATTTGTTTGGCAGATTCGGTATTGGATTTTATGATGAATTTTTCCATCATGTCCAATACTTCATCTTTATCCACCTGAACGGATGATTTTATAAAACCCTCATTTTCAGCTCTTAAAATTGCCAACAACCGGTGCGATGGTATTCGGTTCAGTGCTTCTTCCCATTCAAAATATTGCTTGTATTTTTGTGCCGTTTCTTCGTCTTTTTTAGCTTTCACCACCTTGGTTGTAATGGTTGCTTTTCTTTGAAAAATTTTTCTTGCATTTCTACGGATTCCAATATTCTCGTTAATCCATTCTGCCATAATATCCCGTGCACCTTGCAGCGCAGCATCTTCATCCAAATCAGCGGTTACAAATTTTCTTACCAGAGAAGCAATGGATTGATTTCCTTGGCTCATGATCATTTTTGCCAAAGGTTCTAATCCTTTTTCTCTGGCAGCATCGGCTTTGGTTTTCTTTCTTTTTTTATACGGCAAATACAGGTCTTCCAAAGCCTGAATATCAAAAGAAGCATCGATTTTTTGTTGCAAATCTGCGGTCAAAAAGCCTTGCTCGTCAATGGATTTCAGAATGCTTTGTTTTCTCTTATCAATTTCTAGATATTGCTTGGATAATTTTGAAATCTCTTCAATGGCAACTTCATCCAAATTACCGGTTTTATCCTTTCGATAACGGGCGATAAAAGGAATGGTGCAATCTTCTGACAACAATTGTAAAGTTGCGCTGATGCTTGATATTGAAATTTGACTATGTCCTTGAATATACGATTCTAAATTCATGAAAATTAGATAAAAATGGGGTTATTGGCTTAAAAAATGTTGGTAATACAAACAACTTCCTGATAGTTTTTTTGAGGTTTCTGTATCTTGATATTCATTCTTCAAAATGGTAAAATACGATCTGTATTTTTGATTTTTTATGGTTGACATTCTATTGAAATATTCTTTTTGCTTCTGATCATAATTGGGATCGTCATACGAAATTTCGACTTGATTGCTCGTATCGTATTGATAAAATTTTCCTTGCTCGGCACTTGCCATTTGGAACAAAATTCTGGCTTTTTGTTCTTTATCCTTGCATTTGTCCAATGCTTTTTGGTAGTATCCAAGTGCCAGATTAAAATCGTCCCTTTCTGAAAAGACATTGCTCGAATAATTTTTAAAATAAATGGTATAGTTGAACGGTTTTTCTGCAAAACGATACTTTCCACCATCGCCGTTGTTGATGTCCATCACAAAAACATCCCTAAAATAACCCAATGCCGATGTGTTGTACAAAATATTTCCTATGAGTTGGTTGGCATTTGCTGCTGTACGACCCTCGCCTTCTCCCAATTTTTGAAGTTGGATTAAAGTATTGGCAATTTCCAATTTATTCATGAAGGGTTTTATCGTTGGAAAATCAGCAACAAAAGTTTCTGCTTTCAGGGTTTGATTGGCCGGACTGGAAAAACTTTCCCAGACATTGTGCCCAAATATTAATCCTGAAACATTGCTGAAGCCATTGTAACTACCCTTCGAATCGATTTTTTCATATTCTCCAGTATCAAAATTATACTTTTCTCTGTAGGTTGGATATGCGGCGAATGAATGCGCATTTTCATAGTAGGATTTGGCTTTAGCAAATTGACCTTCCTTCATGGCATAATCTCCATAAACAACAGAAAAATAGGCATCGACATCACCAACATTTTCCATATTTTTTAGGATAATATTTTTCTCAAAATCATTTTTATCGGTTTTTTTGTAGAAGGTTTCCAGCTTTTGTGCCAATAGCAAATCCGGATTGTATCGGAAATCTTGAAGGGTATTGTTCATCAAAAACGATTTGGCCAAATCGCCTTGCAGGAAGTAGCGATTGGCAAAAATGTCCCTTAAAAAATCCAAGGTTGTTGGATAGACGGCACCATACAATTCAGCTTCTGGACCGGATCCGTTTTCGTGCAAGAAGTTGTCTTTATTTTCAAAAAAAGATTGATATTTTTTATAAAATTTTTTTTCAAAATTTTTGTCAATTGTAGGCTGAGAAACAACATCATTAAGCATTTTCATTTTGCTAATTTCTGTTGCATACATTTCGTTTTTGGTTTTTATACCTTCCAGAATTTCATTGGATTTGTCATAATTTCGGTTTAGAAATTCCAAATAGGCCAAAGAGATTTTCCAAAACTCGGACTGTGGATTTTTAGCACTGGTTTTTTCTACAAATTTCATCAACTCAGGAAGGTTATTGTTATCTTTTTCTTCTTCTTGGTTCTGAAAATTATTTTTTTCAAAAAAAGGAATTCTATGGGCATCGTTCACCCAGTGTTCTTCGCTTTTTTTTGTTGAATTTCCTGTGAAAATAGCCTTTATAAAGTTCCAAATTTTTTGGAAAAAGCTTATTTTTCTATCCTCAATTTTATTTTCTGTTGGGACTTTTCCTTGATCGTTTTTAGCATTTTGCTCGTAATAAATGGGGAGGTAAGACCTTTCCAATTCATTGATACCTCTAGCTGCCAATACCTGTAACAATTCGGATTGTGGGTTGATTTTGTAAAGTTCTTCCATCATGGGAAGAGGTTTGTTAAAATCTTGGTACCCTAAAATGAAAGTCAAATATTCCTTTTCTTTTTGAGTTTTACAGCGAGAATCCAGATTGACTAAATCCAAATTGTGCGTTATTTTCATTGATGTAAAAGCAGAAGGCTTTAACGAGTTAGAATGAACAAAAACTTGGAAAAAATTCCAATTGGCGTCTTCCGTTTTTCCCAAACCATTCTGTGCTCCGGCCAATTGGTTCAGAGCATAATAATAAGGTGCCGTTTTTAAATTCAACGGTTCTACCCAATTTTTAAAAGTCGTTATTGCTTCTTCATAATTTCTGGTGTAATGATTGAACCTCACCAATTGATAACCGTATCTCAGCTTAATATTCGGGTCTTTTGTTTGGTCATACAAAGATTTCAGTGTAGAAATGGTTTTTTGATAATTGAGCTTTGTAGCATCTTTATCATCCGTTACTTCCCTAAAATAAAAAGAATCTGGACTTTCTACATAAGAAATTTTCATATACGGTTCCAGATTTTTGGCCTCGATAAGATAGTCGATTCCTTCTTTGTATTTGTTATAAAATCCTACACCGTATTTATTTTGAAGACTGCTCTTTAGCAATCCGTTTTTCAAGTCATGAAGCTCATTAACAGGTACTTTATAGACCAAATCGTGTACCTCTTGATAGGACAATTTTTCCCCAAAGTACTTTTGCCATTCCAAAATATTGTCTTGTTGAAAAGTATTGTTTTTCTGAAGATAATACGCATTGGAATACGATAATAGAAACGGGTTGAGCGACTGATCTTTTATTATACTTTGGGTAAATAAATTGAAATATTCATAATCCGGATCGTACCAAGAACATGCTTTGGAGTTTTGAAGGCTTAAAACCACTAAAGAAATGCTTAAAAAGATTTTTTTCATAATATTTTGAAGTGTTTTTGTACAAATTTAGAATTAAGTTGGTAATAAATTAGGTTAAAATTTTCAATTTTAGAATCTAAAAAATCAATAACTTCTAACAATTGATCATCCGAAATTTCTTCAATTTTTATTCTGAACCCTTTGTTGAGGTAAAAACCAAAATAAAACCCGTCTTTTTCCACCAAAACTTCATTTTCTTTTATTTTTTTTAAACCGGCAACTTTCAAATCATTACCATTCAATCCATTTATTAATTTATGTTTTCCCAAATGATTGGTCACAATGCCCCAAGAGTAAATGGGAAGCGCAACATCCATATTTCGGATGGGATAATTTTGTACATTACTAAGGTATTTTTTCAAAATTTCTACATCCAAAATCGAATTTTTATCAGAATTTTCTAAAGGTGATGAAGTAGAATAACACATGAGATAGACCTTAGAAACTGGAGGTACACCCATTTTTTCCTTATACCTTACCTGATGCAACCTTAGCGTCGAGGTTATTTCTTTTTTTGAAACTTTTTCCAATTCCTTCAGAAAATAAAAATAATCGTCCTTGGTACCTGCCGTCCAATCGCAATCGATCTGGATTTCCGGACTTTTTTCAAACTGAAAATCTTTGGTTTTCTTCTCAATTAACTGATGTATTTGTTTTGCCAAAAATTGAAGTTCATCTTTTTTTATGTTAATGAAGGTACGGTTGGTAATAAAAATGACCGGAACAATCTTTTTAGTACTCTGAAACGATGATTCTTTAATCGCAACTGCAACAGGTTGAAATTTTCCGTCCCGCTTATCTACATCAAAAAAACGAGTGTACAAAAATGGAGTAACCGCATTGCTAAGCGCTTCTTTCTCCTGATGATCTAGGCTGAGCGTGGTTTTCCAATAATAAAAGGTATGTTGTTTTTGTTCTTGCTTTTTCTTGCAAGAAAATAGAAAAACAAGCAATAAAAATGAAAAAAAATAGTTCATGGGAAAGAAAAATTACAAATAAACAACCCTAATGGATATACTAAAAAGCATACCAAAAATGTTAAAGAAATGTTAAATTTATAAGTATTTAAAATTTTCTTTCGACCACATAATCCAACATAAGCACGAGGGATTTTTTGGCTTCAGAATCCGGGAAATCGGACAAAAGTTGCTTTGCTTTTTGTTGAAAATCCTTCATCACGGAGATGGCATAATCCAAACCTCCGGAGTTTTTTACAAATTCTATCAACTCTTTTACTCGCTTGGGATTGTTGTTGTACCTTTTTATGGTTTCAAAATAGTATTTGTAATCTTGTGGGCTTGCATTTTTCAGGGTATAAATCAAAGGAAGTGTCATTTTTTGTTCTTTGATGTCTATCCCAACGGGTTTTCCGATTATATTTTTAGATAGATAATCGAACAAATCGTCTTTGATCTGAAAAGCCATTCCCGTGTAGGTCCCAAAATCTTGCATCTTTTTCGCCAAATCTTTATCGGCACCGTTGGACAGAACTCCAATCTCGCAACATGCCGCAATAAGTGTTGCTGTTTTCTGACGAATGATTTCGTAATAAACTTCTTCTGTAATATCCAGTTTTCTGGCTTTTTCTAATTGTAAAAGCTCGCCTTCACTCATCTCACGAATGGTTCTTGCAATCACAGAAAGCAGGTCATAATCTTGGTTGTCTGTAGAAAGAAGTACGGATTTGGACAAAAGATAATCGCCCACCAATACGGCAATTTTATTTTTCCAAAGAGCATTGATGGAGAAAAAACTTCGTCGTTTAAAGCTTTCATCCACCACATCGTCATGTACCAAAGTTGCGGTATGGATCAACTCAATCATAGAAGCACCTCGATAGGTTTTCTCGTTGACCGTACCCACCAATTGTGCGGTAAGAAATACAAACATCGGTCGCATTTGTTTTCCTTTTGTGGTGACGATAAAACGGGTAACTTTATCCAGTAAGGGTACATTGCTTTGCATGGATTGATAAAACTTTTCTTCAAAAAGTTTCATTTCATTTGCAATTGGGCGTTTAATTTCTTCTACGATTTTGGACACTTAGAGTATATTATGAACTAATATTTAGCCTATTATTCGGACAAATATAAGATTAATCTATTAATAATTCTACTCCAAAAATTAGATTTCTAAACATTTTAAGGTAAATCTTTGGAAGGAATAAAATAAAAAGTTGGTTTTTTAATTCCAAGTGGAGAGTGAAACGCTTCACCGGCTATGAAAACTCCTGTTTTGTTCACTGCTATTCCTTCCAATTGGGACAGAAACAAAGTGCTTCCCAGATAAAATTTCCTGGGTTTGGTTTCGAAAAATATTCCGGGTTTTGTTTCATCAAACACCATTAGGTAGGCTTCCGTTTTTTTGGTATAACCCAACAAATATAATTTTTTATCAAAATATGAAGCATCTGTAACCACAAATCCCGTTGCAATCTTTTCTACAAATTGCGCAGGTTGTAGTATGCTTTCGTTGGGATTGATAATGTAATGACTGGTCGATTTCGAAACCCATTCTTTTGTGAAAACATGTATTTTACCATCGATAAAAACCATGGCTTCCATATCGAAATCCGTATTTAGATTTTTAGGGTTGATTTCTTTATTTTCTTCAAAATAAAAAGGAATGGTCTTGATGGAATCGGTTTGGAATTTAGAATTTTGATACGGTATTTTGAAGATTTTCAAATCTTTTCTCGTTCCTAAATTATTTCCGAAATCTCCGATGTACAGGGCTTTATCCGAAAAATCCAAGGCTTCCCAGTCCACATTACGAACGGGGATAATCTGGGTATTTCGTATTTTTCCATCTTTGGGATTGATTTCAAAAACTTCGGATCTGTTGCCACCGTCGTTGATGGTGAAAAGTTGATCGCCAAAAAAACTCAATCCTGAATTTTCACGGATTGTATCCGAAAGTACAGAAACTTTGTAGGGCTTAAGATGCAATCGTTCTATCTCTTGAGCATTAGAAAATCCCCAAAATAGGAAGAAAAAAATGCTAAAGAATTTAATCATTTTAATTTTTTA
Source organism: Amniculibacterium sp. G2-70 (assembly GCF_014353055.1). Classification (GTDB taxonomy): domain Bacteria; phylum Bacteroidota; class Bacteroidia; order Flavobacteriales; family Weeksellaceae; genus Amniculibacterium; species Amniculibacterium aquaticum. Next base: position 47,558 of record NZ_CP060698.1, on the reverse strand, counting down.
GTTGTTTTCTTCACCGTTTTTATTGGCCAATTGTCCACAAGCAGCATCAATATCTCCACCACGACTTCTTCTTACCATTACCGTAATTCCAGCTTTTTCCAATTCGCGCACATACATTTCTTCAGCTTTTATGCTTCGGTGATCAAATTTTCCTTCACCAATCGGGTTGTATTGTATCAAATTGACTTTTGACGGAACTTGTCTGCAATATTTTATTAAGGCTTTTATATCTTCGTCACCATCGTTGATGCCGCCCCAAACGCAATATTCAAAAGTAATGGTCGAGCCTGTTTTCTTGTACCAATATTGCAAAGCTTCCATAATTTCTGTTAACGGAAACTTGGCTGAAAATGGCATAATTTCGTTTCTTTTATGCTCGATGGCGGTATGCAGAGAGAGTGCCAATTTTACTTTAATATCTTCATCGGCTAGCATTTTCATCATCTTCGGAATTCCGGAAGTCGATACCGTAATTCTTCTTGGCGACATGCCCAAACCGTCGGGTTCAGTAATTTTTCGGATGGCTTCTACTACATTTTTGTAGTTCATCATCGGTTCTCCCATTCCCATAAAAACGATGTTGGAAAGAGGTCTGTCAAAGTACATTTTACTTTGACGGTCGATAAGAGCTACCTGATCCACGATTTCGGCCACTTCCAAATTTCTCATTCTTTTCAGTTTGGCAGTTGCACAAAACTCACAATTGAGGGAGCACCCCACTTGTGAAGAGACACAAGCTGTGGTTCTTGTTTCAGTGGGGATCAGTACAGATTCCACCATCAATCCGTCATGCAATTTCACTCCGTTTTTTATGGTACCATCGGTTGATTTCTGCATCAAATCTACAGAAACGGGATTGATGACAAAATCACGAAGCAAATTTTCTCTTAGATTTTTCGAAAGGTTGGTCATTTCGTCAAAAGAATGCAAATTTTTGCTCCACAACCAATCGTAAACTTGTTTGGCACGAAAAGGTTTTTCGCCAATGGTTTGGAAATACTCTTTTAATTGTTCTAAGGAAAGTGTACGGATGTCTTTCAAGGGGAAAATATTTTTTGCAAAGATAGGTTAATATTAAAAAACCTCCATTTCGGAGGTTTCAAATTTATTTTAGTTGATCCGTTATAAAATCAACATGGCATCTCCGTAAGAGAAGAATTTGTATTGTTCTTTAATTGCCTCTTCATAAGCGTGCATCAAAAAGTCTTTACCTGCAAAGGCGGCTATCATCATCAGCAAAGTAGATTTTGGCGTATGGAAATTGGTAATCATCGTGTTTGCCACACCAAAATCATGTGGTGGATAGATGAATTTGTTGGTCCAACCGTGATAAGCCGAAATTTTTCTGTTGGAGGATACCGATGTTTCCAAGGTTCTCATGGTAGTTGTACCCACTGCACAGATTCTTCTTTGTTCTTCAGTCGCTTTGTTGATGATTTCTGCATTTAATTCATCGATAAAAGCTTCTTCCGATTCCATTTTATGTTTGCTAAGGTCTTCAACTTCTATCGGATTGAATGTTCCTAGACCTACATGAAGGGTAACTTCTGCGAAATCTATTCCTTTAATTTCCAATCTTTTCATCAGGTGTTTAGAAAAATGCAAACCTGCAGTTGGTGCAGCTACCGCACCTTCTACTTTTGCATAAATGGTTTGAAATCGTTCTGCATCTTCAGGTTCTACCGGTCTATCGATGTATTTAGGAAGTGGAGTTTCTCCCAATTCTTTTAATTTTGCTCTGAATTCTTCATAAGATCCGTCGTATAAAAATCTTAAAGTTCTACCTCTGGATGTGGTGTTATCGATTACTTCGGCCACCAAAGATTCGTCTTCGGTAAAGAAAAGTTTATTTCCAATTCTTATTTTTCTTGCCGGATCTACCAATACATCCCAAACGCGGGTTTCCTTATCCAATTCTCTCAACAGAAAAACCTCGATTTTAGCACCGGTTTTTTCTTTATTTCCGTACAATCGTGCAGGGAAAACTTTGGTATTGTTGAAAACAAACAAATCTCCTTCATCAAAATATTCGATAACATCTTTGAAAAGTCTGTGCTCAATAGTTTCGGTTTTACGGTCCAAAACCATTAATCTAGACTCGTCTCTGTGCTCTGCTGGGTGCATCGCCAAAAGCTCATCGGGTAATGTGAAATTAAAATCTGAAGTTTTCATATGCTAAAAATTATTATTAATTAAAATTCTAAAAATACCAATGTTCATTTTTATATAAAATTGAATATTTTTGATGAAATTACATGGCTTTCATGAACATTTCAAATGCAAATATACAACCTCAAGATAGGGGTTGTCAAGTCTTTATGTAAAATTGGACATAATAACATTTAATCATGAAAATGATAAAAATAATAGAAACACATCCTATTTCAATTATAACAAGCAAATCCACAAATATATTGATGAATTAAAATTAATTTCACACTTTAATTATCAAAATCAATCATAGAGAAAATGTTTAAAATAAAACAAAAGTTTAATTTTGCAGTTATTAAAAAAAATAATTTTCAAATTAAAAATAACCTAGAGAAATGAATACATCCAGAAGAAAATTTATAAAAGCATCTGCCTTGGCAGGTTTGGGGACTTTTTTCCTTCCCAATACCGTACTTGGGAGTCCATTCAGTTTTAATTTTGACAAAAAAGTAAGAATAGCACTCATCGGTGTCGGAATGCGTGGACAAAGCAATCTGGATATTTTGGCCAAAAGAAATGATGTGGAAGTGGTCGCACTTGCCGATCCCAACCCAATAATGATGGCCTCTGCACAGAAAATTTTAGCAAAAAACAACAAAGCCAAAGCACAAGAATTTGGTAATGGAGATTACGATTATCGCAATATTTTGCAATTAAAATCCGTAGATGCCGTTCTTATCTCTACACCTTGGGAATGGCACAAAATACAAGGTTTGGAAGCCATGAAAGCCAAAAAAATCGTAGGTATGGAAGTGGGTGGCGCTTTGGACATGAAGGAATGCTGGGACTATGTGAATGTTTATGAAGAAACAGGAACACCACTTTTTGCCATGGAAAATGTATGCTACCGTAGAGATGTTATGGCCATCTTAAACATGGTAAGAAAAGGGATGTTTGGAGAACTTCTGCACGGTGAAGGAGGATACAAACACGACTTGAGAGGAGTACTTTTCAACGATGGAAAAACCGCGTACAATTCCGGAGTCGAGTTTGGTGAAAAAGGATTTAGCGAAGCCCAATGGAGAACCGATCATTATGTGAAAAGAAACGGCGAACTCTATCCTACCCACGGTTTGGGCCCAGTAGCCATGATGATGGACATCAACAGAGGAAACCGACTGCTCAGACTTTCATCTTTTTCTTCAAAAGCCAGAGGACTTCATGATTATATCGTAAACCACCCTAAAGGAGGAGAAAATCATCCGAATGCAAAAGTCGAATTTTTACAAGGCGATATCGTAACCACACAAATTGCATGTGCCAACGGCGAAACCATCTTGCTGACCCACGATACCAGCTTACAAAGACCGTACAATTTGGGCTTCAAAGTACAAGGTACTAAAGGACTTTGGGAAGATTTTGGTTGGGGCGAATTCAACCAAGGACACATCTATTTCGAAAAATTAATGAACCACTCACACCGTTGGGACAATACCGAAAAATGGATGAAAGAATACGATCATCCGCTTTGGAAAAAATTTGAAAACCAAGCCGAAGGTGCCGGACACGGAGGTATGGACTGGTTCCTGATCAATACATTTGTAGAATGCATCAAGAGAAATATAGAATTCCCTATGGATGTTTACGATTTGGCAACTTGGTACTCCATTACGCCTTTAAGTGAAAAATCCATTAAAAAGAATGGTAAAGTGGTAGAAATCCCAGATTTTACAAGAGGAAAATGGAAAACTAAAAAACCAAATTTTGGATTCAGCGATGAGTACTAAAAAAACCATTGTCCTGCTGGCAGGAGGATTCGGAAGTCGATATCAAGGGTTGAAACAGATTGATGGCATCCTGGAAAACGATGCAACACTTATGGAATACTCCATTTATGACGCGATTGAAGCCGGTTTTAACAAAATTGTTTTCATCATCAACGATAAAATACCAACTTCTTTTCTGGGCAAAATAAACTCGATATTTCAAGATAAAAACATTGAAATCCATTGGATTTATCAGACTTTAGAGACAGCACTACCCCTGGATTTTTCACTTGAAAATCGTGTAAAACCTTGGGGTACGGCTCATGCCGTTCTTTGTGCAAAAGAGGTGGTTAGCGAACCTTTTATCGTACTGAATGCCGATGATTTTTACGGAAAATTTACCTTCCAAAAAGCAGCACTTTTGATCAATCAAGATCAGATTAACGAAGATACTTACTGTCTATTGGCCTATCCGGTACAGAATACGCTGAGTGAAAATGGAGGTGTTTCCAGAGGTGTTTGTAGTATAGACAACGATGGCTTTTTGAAAAAAATTGAAGAAAAAACGCATATTCTTAGAAAAAACAATCAAATTATTTTCCAGGAAAATGGATCGGATTATCCGCTGAAAGAACACAGTTTGGTATCCATGAACTTTTGGATTTTTCATCCGTCAATTTTTGAAAATTTAGAATATCAATTTAATAATTTTATTAAAAACTACCAAGGACAAGAGGAATTTTACATACCAACAGCTGTACAAAATATGATGGACCACAACAATCTGAAAGTTTTGGTAAAAGCTTCGCCAGCTGAATGGATGGGGGTTACCTATCCCAATGACAAACCCCTTTTGCAAGAATTTCTTAGAGAGAAAATCAACCAAAATCAATACCCAGAATTGCTTTGGAACAACTAAACATTTTAGAAAAATATTTTTCTAACCCAAAAGAAATCAGCATCTCTCCTATCGAAAACGGATTGATCAATCATACTTTTTTGGTTGAGGACAATAGGAATCAGAAAAAATTTATACTTCAAAAAATAAACATTTCTATATTCAAAAATCCAGAAGGTCTTGTTAAAAATCAGATTTCGGTCAATACAACTTTGGAGAAAAATAAATATCCAAAAGAAGTCATACATTTGGTACCCAACAACACAAACGAACTGTTGACTACTGACAACAGTGGAGAAGTTTGGCGCATGATGGATTTTGTTGAAAACAGTAAAACTTATCTAAAAGCCTCTTGTCCAAATTTAGCGAGAAAAGCAGCTCAAGCTTTTGGTGAATTTTATAAATTCCTAAATCGCGAAAAATTGGTTTTGGAAGAGGTATTACCAGGATTTACTGATTTCGGAAAAAGAATGTCAGATTTTGATAAATCTTTGAAAAATTCAAAAATAAATTTATTAGAAAATGCCAAAATCGAAATAGAATTCGTGGTTGCACAATCCGAACTTCCATTGAAATGGATTGGATTACACCATGAACATCTACTTCCTGAAAGAGTCATTCATGCCGATCCTAAAATTTCTAATATTTTATTTGACCAAGAAGATAATCCTTTGTTTATCATTGACTTGGACACCGTAATGAATGCTTCTTTACTATACGATTTTGGAGATATGATCCGTTCTTACACCAACATTTTGGACGAAGACAAGGCTAGTGAGGAAAACAATTTTAATCCTGAGCTTTTTGAAGCCGTAAAAAAAGGATTTTCGGATGCTCTAAACGGCACATTGACCGATATTGAAAAAGAAAATTTGGACTATGCAGCCCAGGTGGTAATTTACATACAAGCCGTTCGATTTCTCACCGATTATCTTAATGGAAGCACTTATTACTCAACAAAATACGAGAAACACAATTTGGACAGAACCAAAAATCAAATCAACCTTTTGAAAGGACTTCAGACTTATCTTTCAGAGAAAAATTAAATTAATATTCCGGAACAATGATCCTGAAAACATCCTGTTGCCGAGGCAAGGACATTGTTCTGGTTTTTCAGTCTTAGCACTCCCATAAAAGCAAAAATTAAAGCTTCTTTAAAATTGATAATTTCATCCTTTGGAATGACGATCTGTCCTTCAATTTTATTCTGAATTTTTTCAATCAGAAAGCAGTTGTAGGCTCCACCACCGGTTACCAAAATCTGTTGAAATCCGAATCCGTTAATGACTTGGGCAATTTGTACTGCAGAATGCTCGGTTACCGTAGCCAGAACATCGATATCAGAAATGGATTTCAAAATTGGAAGAATTTCTTGGTTCACCCATTCCACTCCCAAAGATTTAGGAAAATCAGACTTGTAGTATAGTAAATTGTTTAATTCATTCAAAATACAATCATTTACATTCCCTTTTTTAGCAAAATCGCCATTTTCATCAAACGGTTTTCCTAATTTTTGAGCATAAAGATTCAAAACAATATTGACCGGGCAAATATCAAAAGCCAAACGATTATTGTCTTTTTGAAAAGAAATATTGGAGAAGCCCCCGAGATTGATGCAGGCATCATAATCTGAAAAAAGCAACTGATCTCCAATCGGGACCAGCGGTGCTCCGTTGCCACCCATAAGCACATCTTGACTTCTAAAATCGTAAGCTATTGGGAAATTATTGATGATTTTTATGGCTCTTCCGTCACCAATCTGAAGGGTAAATTTTCGGTGAGGCTGGTGGTAAACGGTATGCCCGTGAGATGAGATTACATCAAGTTTTTTGATGTTGTTTTTAATGATAAACTCCCGAACTTTATCCCCCAAATAAAAACCATACTCTGCATTCAAGGCCAAAAGATCTTCAGAATTTAGGTGGATGGCATTTTTTAGTTTTTCTTCCCATGTTTCGGGATAAACGATGGTTTCTACTTCTAGAATTTCATAATTCCATTGAGAACAATGATCCTGACAAAACGAAACGAAACAAATATCCAGCCCGTCCAAACTGGTACCGGACATCAATCCTATGGCATAAAGTGTCTCGCTTTTCATTCAAATTTATTTTGAAGAAGCCGGAATTTTTCCACCAGAAAAATCGCCTGTATTGTTGAAAAAAGTATATTCTGAAAAATCGTCTTTGGCTTTCATGCCGTGATTTCCGATAAGGGTTGATCCGTCCTTGTCGGTTACAAATACCGTGTCTTTGGTATAAATTAATCGATTGGCCTGATCCCAAAACACAGATTGCATGGCAAACATTTGTCCTTCATTGGTTACAATTCTTACATTGCCTTTGGCTTCGTAGAATTTTTTCAACTCGGAAAATTTGGCGTATTTGGCTGTAATTTTACCCGGAACTTTTGGCTTTTTAGGATCGTAAAATTCGATTTTTACTCCTTTTTTTGCAACGATATACGGCGTATCGATCAATTCATATTTTTCAATAATCGGAGCCGTTGCTTTTAGTTTAATAAATCCAGAATCTCTTTGGATGATGTGTGCATCGTAAATGATCTGTGAAGGAAAATTTTTATTGTTTTTGCTGTTGGTTTTTGCCAAATCTTCTTCACAAGAATACGAAACCAAAAAAAATATAGCTCCCACAAATGCGGATGCTATACTTTTAATATTGATATTTTGCTGGTCTATCATTAGTTATACAATCTCTTACCAAACCATTTATCTGCAAAATTGATTCCTATTTTCAAGTTCACAAAGGTCTGACTGATTAGGTTATTTTGTACCGTTCCTCTTTTTCCGACTTCAATTCCTAAATCGATGGACGACATTTTATTGATGGAATTGTTTTTGAATGGCAAGGATGCACCGGCAGTTACTGCAAAAGCATTGATGTCTTTGTTGTTGATGTGCAAATTCCCTTTTTCATAATACGCTCCAAAACGGTAAATGACTCTTGAAAGGTAGTTTCTAAAGTTGTTGGAATTGGGCAATACCCAACCACCTGCAGAAAATTTATACGAATCTTGATATGCAAAAGGTTTTCCTAAGAACAATACATTTTCTCCTTTCTTATAATCCACTTGCGTACCTACAAACCACTTATAACCGTGTCCGTATCCTAGACCAAAAGAAGCTTCCATTGGTATTAAATTATCAGATTCTTGGCTTTTTTTCTCGATAACGGATTCGTAAACTTTTTCACTTTTAGAATTGTAATAATAGGTGCTGTTCAGGTATTCCGTTTTCATGGTATCGGTATTCCCTAGTGTTGATGTAGCACCAACGGTAAGTTTATGATCGTTCCAGAATGTTTTTTGATAGTTAGCGCCTAAGGTAAAGTTAAAATTTCTGATGTTGTTATGGGTTTCATAACCGTTGATCAGCTCTGCATTGCTGTAGGTAAGCTCATTAATATCGTACAAGTTTCCGAAATAATAATTGGCTTTTACCCCTAATGAAAATTCAGGAACAATGGTGTACGACAACGCAGCCTGAACGGTATTCAAAGACCCTTCTCCACGAAAACTTTGAGCCTCCAAAGTTCCGTCACTCAAGGTTTTACTCATCACCAAATTGTATCTTTTGGAACTGTACGGTTGATAGCCCAATCCAAATTTTACTTTTGAAGAAAGAGGAAAAGCAATAGAAATATTGGACAGATAAGTAGAATGTTTTTTAACATCCAAATTGTTGTAATTGGATTTGAAGAAATTATTCTCATTATTTGCTTCTAATTTAAAAGAAGTCAGCTCCAAGTTTTTATTGTTCGCAGGGTTATCGAAATTAAAACTGTTATTAATATCCGAAATGTATGCGGTAGAAACACCTCCCATGGCAGATATTTCTACATTATTATTATATTGTGTATCTCCCAATCCAAATGCGGCATATGGAGAGTTACCGATACTTTGTGCATGCAGAAAAAAACCTGCTGTGATAAAAGATATACCTAGTACTTTTTTCATTCTTGAGTTTTAGAAAAATGATTGGCAAATATCTAAATTATTAACGAATTGTAAAAATTTACTGAGGTTAAAATTTGTTAAGCCTTAAAATTTTATAAATCATAGCATAATTAAGTTAAAATTAGAGTTCAATTTTGCAAAAATCAATCTCGAAAAAAGACTATATTTGAAACATGAATTGGGACAATATCGTAGGCCAAGAAAAATTAAAAAAAATACTAAAAGACAGTATTTTAGAAAACAGGATAAGCCATGCACAATTGTTTGTGGGCAAGGAAGGATACGGCGTTCTCCCTTTGGTACTGGCCTATGCCAAAGAAATTTTCTCAAAAGAAAATCCACATGCAGCCTCCAAAATCGAACACCTTAACCATTTGGATTTGCATTTTTCTTTCCCTGTTTATTCTGAAAAAAGCGACTCCAGCAGCAAGCGATTTTTTGATGAGTTCCGAGAAATGATATTGGAAAATCCCTATGCCGATTACAACCAATGGACCAAAACTTTAGAGTCCGACAACAAACAACTCATGATTTCGGCAGGCGAAATGGAAGATATCAGTCAGAAATTCTCCCTAAAAAGTTATGAAAACGGAACAAAAATACTCATCGTTTGGCGTGCTGATAAAATGAATGTTGCTGCATCCAATAAGTTTTTGAAATTTTTAGAAGAACCACCAGCTAAAACCATCATTCTTCTTACTGCTGAAAATGCAGACAACATGCTGCCCACCATACTTTCGAGAACACAAATTGTTGATGTTTCTAGAATTGACGAAAACGAAATTGAACAACAACTCATTTCGCATCATGGTTTGGACTCCCAAGTGGCAAAATCCATCAGCCACCAAACTCAAGGAAATTGGAACGAGGCAAGAAAATTAATTCAAAACCAAGAAGCTCATTTGGAATTTGAAGAGCTTTTTATTGCATGGGTCAGGAATGCATTTATGGTGAAAACGAAGCCAGAGTATCTAAGGTACATCATACAATGGAGTCGTGATATCGCCTCATGGAATCGGGAGAAACAAAAAAGTTTTTTGGACTATTGTGCAGAAATCTTCAGATTGGCACTCATGCAAAGCTATGCACATCCGGACATGGTTTACAAAAAAATAGAACTTAACGGTTTCAAGTGGGAAAAATTTTCAAACTACATACACGGTGCTAATATTGAGGACATCCTTACCGAGCTATCTACTGCCGATTATCATCTGGAAAGAAATGCCAACGCCAAGATCGTTTGGACCGATACGGGGATTAAGCTCACCCGATATTTGCACAGAAAAATTAATGTTTAAAATTAAAAAAAATGCTGAAAAGACTTTTTATATTGATGCTGTCTTTAACTGCCATTTTTCAAAATTGCAGCAATAGAAAATCGAATTTGAATAAAAATACAATTGCGATGAAAAAATCAATTCACACATTTAAAGTTGAAGGATTAAACGGAGGAATCATCGATTTTTCCACCTTCAAAGGAAAGAAAATACTGATTGTCAATACGGCTTCAGAATGTGGTTTTACCCCACAATATGAAGGCCTGGAGAAATTGTACGAAACTTATAAAAACCAATTGGTTGTCGTAGGTTTTCCTGCCAATAATTTTGGAGGTCAAGAGCCTGGAACCAACCAAGAAATCGCTTCGTTTTGCAAAAAAAATTATGGAGTAAGCTTCCCAATGGCTTCCAAAGTTTCGGTAAAAGGAGATGATATCGCACCCGTATTCGAGTTTTTAACCAAAAAAGAACTCAATGGTGTGAAAAACACTTCAATCCTTTGGAATTTCACCAAAATTTTATTGGACAAAAACGGCTTCATCATCGATTCGTACATCAGCTCTACCCTGCCAACAGACGAGTCCATAACCCAACATCTAACACATTAACATGGAAAATATATTTGATGCCAAAACGGTTCAGAATTATATCGATAGAATACAACAACTGAATGCCAATACCAAAGGAAAATGGGGGAAAATGTCTGTCGATCAGATGTTGGCTCATTGCAACATCACCTATTCTATGATTTTCGAACCCGAGAAGCATAAAAAACCCGGAATGATCGCTTCCTTTTTGCTCAAACAATTTGTAAAAGACAAAGTTGTAAACGAACAACCCTATAAACAAAGTATTCCTACAGGACCGGCTTTCTTAATCCACGACGAAAGACAATTTGAAGAAGAACAAAAAAAGCTCATCGGATATTTGCAAAAAGTGCAACAGTTGGGACCATCGGCTTTCGAAGGAAAAGTAAGTCTTTCTTTCGGAAAGCTTAGTGCTAAAGAATGGAACAACATGATGGCAAAACACCTGAACCATCACCTTTCACAATTTGGAGTATAAATTTTAAAAAAAATACTATGAAAAAATTATTTGCACTACTCGTTTTTTGTTCGGGATTTGTTATTGCACAAATGCCGAATATTTCAAAGGTTTGGACCAACAACAACCTCCCATACAACGGTGGTTTTGGTGAAAAATCTCCACTAAAAATCATGCTTCTAACCTCTGAGCAAAATAAAAAAAACGATCAAGAATATTTTGTTTCCGGACAATCTACCAAAGAGAATACCGATGCTAAATTGGAAGGATCGATGACGGTAAAAAAATATAAAGACTTCAAAAAAAGAGGAAAATTATTTGGAAATTATGAATTTGCCGAAGAAAATACCGGGAATAACTCCGGAATCTATAAAGGTAAATTTATATTCAGTTTTGATTGGGACAAGGATACCAAACAAGTTACTAACAAGAAAATTGAGTTCAAAGGGAAATGGTATCCGTACCAAAAATCCAAAGAAGAAGTTACCTTCTGGGTGAATTAAAACCCAAAAAATAGGTCGCAAAAAAAATCCGGAAAAATTTCCGGATTTTTTTATTTCTAAACGAATTATTAGCTTTTCAATTTCTCAGAAAGTTCTTTTACATATTTTTTAACTTCCTTATCCAATTTCGACATGTCTTTTATTTGGTCGCATGCATACATAACGGTCGAATGGTCTTTACCTCCCATTTCTTCACCAATTTTTGCAAAAGTAGAATTGGTAAATTCTTTAGCAAAATACATGGCCAACTGTCTTGGAAGTGCGATTTCTCTTTTTCTGGTTTTGGATAACAATTGATCTCTTTTTATTCCGAAATAATCGCAAACCACTTCTTGGATATAGACTACATCAATTACTTTTTTCTTGGTCGATGCAATTTTACTGATCGTATCTTTTAATAATTCTAAGGAAAGATCGGATTTATATACCGTTGAATAGGCTATTACAGAATTGATAACACCTATCAAATCTCTTACACTGCTGTTCACTTCATTAGCTAGGAAATCCAACATTTCCACTGAAAGTTGTATGCCATCTCGGCTCAATTTATCAACAATAATTTTTCTTCTAGTATCAAAATCCGGAGACTTAATTTCGGCAGTCAATCCCCATTTAAAACGGGACACAATCCTTTCTTGGATGTCCATAATATCCACAGGAGCACGGTCGGAAGTTAGGATAATTTGTTTTCCATTTTGATGTAGATAATCAAAAATATGGAAGAAACTGTCCTGAGTAGCCGGCTTACCGGAAAGGAATTGGATGTCGTCAATGATCAATACATCCACCATTTGATAAAAATTGGCAAACTCTGTTTGTTTATGAGCTTTAGCTGAAGAAACAAATTGCTGAATAAATTTTTCTGAAGAAATGTACAAAACAATTTTGTCAGGAAACTGAGCTTTAACCTCCAATCCTACAGCGTGTCCCAAGTGTGTTTTTCCTACCCCATAACCACCGTGTAAAAACAAAGGGTTGAATGCAGTTGCGCCTGGTCTTTTCGCAATGGATTTGGCCACTGTAGATGCAAACTTGTTGCTCTCACCTTCTACATAATTATCAAATGAAAAATCAGATTTAAGGTTAGAATCGATGTTTACTTTTTTAATTCCCGGAACAACAAATGGATTCACAATATTAGAAGCCAAAGACTGTGTAGGCATGGTTGCTTGTACTTTAGGTGTCGGTATGGAATTTCCCTTCACCTTAACCGTAATAGGATTTTCTTTCCCGACCGGTTTGTTTTCCATAACCGAATACCAAAGCTTTACTCCTTTTCCGATATTTTTTTTGAGCGAAGCCGAAAGTAAAGACAGGTAATTGTCTTCAATATATTCCTTATAAAAATCACTTGGAACCATCAATGTTAGGTTGTTATCCACCAACGAGATAGGCTGAACCTTTTCAAAGAGAAGGTTGAAAGAATTTTCCAGTTTCTTAAGGTCAGACTGTTCTTCGGCGGCGTTCAAATTGTCTCGCATAAATTGAAGACAATTCTCCCAAACCAACATTAAATTTTCGTTCATAACAAGGAATGTTTTACAAGATGAGTAAACTTTATCGGGAAAGCAAAAATGCATAATTTAATATTGATAAAAAAATCTTTGGACTATTGATTATTTAAAAATATATTTGTATGTATAAGAATAAACTTAAAATGATACACACAACACACAGATTACGAGTGCGTTACGGAGAGACAGACCCGATGAAATATGTATATTACGGCAACTATGCTGAATATCTGGAAGTTGCAAGAGTCGAACTTTTCCGTGAGCTTGGCATGTCCTATAACGAGATCGAACTTCGAGGCATTTGGCTTCCTGTTTCTGAATACAAAATAAAATATCTAAAACCTGCACTATACGATGAAATGCTAGAAATACACACTTTTGTTAGAAAAAAGCCAGGAGTTAGAATCGTTTTCGATTATGAAATTTATAATGAATCTAAACAAAAGATTACTGAAGCCCAAGTAACTTTATACTTCTTAGATTCCATTAAAAACAAAATAACTTCTTGTCCAGACTATTTAATGCAACTAATTGAGGATAAATGGCTAAATACTGAAATTTATTAACATTATGATAAATTGATATTCTCTATTAATTTATTAAAAATAAAAGGCTGTTTAGCAATCTAAACAGCCTTTTTTATATTAACTCAGAAAGAATTAGAGTAACAATGTTAAGGGTTGCTCTAGATAAGTTCTTAGTGTTTGTAAAAATGCTGCACCTGTTGCTCCATCAATCACGCGATGGTCGCATGCAAGTGACAATTTCATGGTATTACCAACGACAATCTGACCGTTCTTAACCACAGGCTTTTCAATAATAGCCCCTACAGATAAAATTGCTGAATTGGGTTGGTTAATGATGGAAGTAAAGGTTTCTATCCCGAACATTCCTAAATTGGACACGGAGAAAGTAGATCCTTCCATTTCGTTAGCTTTCAATTGTTTTGATTTGGCTCTAGAAGCCATATCTTTCACCGAAGCAGAAATCTGGTTATAGTTCATGAAATCGGTATTCTTCAACACCGGAACCACCAATCCATCCGGCACGGCAACCGCAACTCCTACATTAACATCGCCGTGGTGTACGATTTTATCGCCTGCCCAAGAAGAATTTACTTGTGGATGTTTTCTTAGAGCCATCGCTACCGCCTTGATGACCATATCGTTAAACGAAATTTTAGTATCCGGCAGAGTATTGATTTCTTTTCTTGCTTCAATGGCTTTATCCATAGAAATTTCGACCATCAAATAATAATGTGGTGCTGTGAACTTGCTTTCTGCCAGTCTTTTTGCAATCACATTTCTCATTTGTGAATTTGGCGTTTCTGTAGTTTCGCCACCGGTAATATTCATTACAACTGGAGAAGCAACTGCAACTGCCTGAGCTGGTTTTGCTTGAGGACTGTAGGATTCAATATCTTTTTTAATGATCCTTCCGTTTTCACCAGAACCTTTTACTGTGGACAAATCTATTCCCTTATCTTGAGCCATTTTCTTTGCCAAAGGAGAAACGGCCAATCTTTGACCAGTTGTAGCGACAACCTGTGGTGCACTTGCAACAACTTTCGTTTCAGCAACCGCTTTGGTTTCAGCTACGGGTTGTACATTTCCGCCACTTGCCACGATGGCTGAAACATCGGTTCCAGCAGGGCCAATAATAGCCAAAATACTATCAACAGGAGAAGCTTCGCCTTCTTGCACCCCTTGGTAAAGTAAAACTCCGTTAAATTCGGATTCGAAATCTTGTACCGCTTTATCGGTTTCGATTTCTGCAATAATATCACCTTCTTTTACGGCATCACCAACAGCTTTATTCCATTTTGCAACTTTACCTTCCGTCATGGTATCCGAAAGTCTAGGCATATTGATCACTTCAACACCAGCAGGCATTTCAGCCGTAGTTGCAACTTCTACAAGAGCAGTTGTTTCGACTTTTACTTCTGGGCTTGCAGTTTCAACGGGAGCCTGTCCGCCAATTAATGCAGAAATATCTTCTCCACTTTGACCGATGATGGCTAATATACTATCAACAGGAGCCGAGTCGCCTTCGTTTACACCGATGTATAAAAGAGTTCCGTTCCACTCGGTTTCGAAATCTTGTACCGCTTTGTCGGTTTCTATTTCGGCCAGTATATCGCCTTCTTTTACAGAATCTCCAAGTTTTTTATGCCATTTTGCTACTTTTCCTTCGGTCATTGTATCCGAAAGTCTAGGCATGGTTACTACTTCTGCCATAATTTTTTATATGATGCTATAATAATTAATAATTTATTGAAATGAAAATCCAGTAAACATTTAGAATTTTCAAAACATCTTCTTTTTAGTTTTCTAATTGATCCAAGAATGGATAATTGTCTTGTGCATATACATACTCGTATATTTTTTCTTCGGTTGGATACGGTGAGTTTTCCATAAACTCTACACATTCATCAACAAAAGCTCTGGATTCGTTGTCCATGGTTTCCAATTCTTGTTCGGTAGCCCATTTGTTTTCCAATATTCTATGTTTTACCAATTCAATTGGATCTTCTTGTTTGTGTGCTTCTACTTCTTCTTTGGATCTGTACGGCTCTGCATCAGACATGGAGTGACCTCTGAAGCGATAAGTTCTTGCTTCAATAAAAGTTGGCCCATCACCTCTTCTAGCTCTCTCAATAGCTTCATAAGCTACTTCTGCTACTTTTTCGGGATCCATAGCATCTACCGGCATGCACGGCATCTCGTAGCCCAAACCTAGTTTATAAATATCTTCGTGGTTGGCTGTTCTTTTCACAGAAGTTCCCATGGCGTATTGGTTATTTTCTACCACAAAAATTACGGGTAATTTCCAATTCATTGCCATGTTGAAGGTTTCGTGAAGAGAACCTTGTCTTGCTGCACCATCGCCAAAGAAACAGATATTGACTGCTTTTCTGTCAAAAAATTTATCGGCAAAGGCAATACCCGCACCCAAAGGAATTTGTCCACCAACGATACCGTGACCTCCATAAAAACGGTGTTCTTTACTAAAAATATGCATAGATCCACCCATTCCGCCAGAAGTTCCTGTTGCTTTTCCGCACAATTCGGCCATAATTCTTCTAGGATCTACTCCCATAGCCATTGGATGGATGTGACAACGATATGCGGTAATCATACTGTCTTTGGAAAGATCCATTGCATGGGTAAAACCTGCTGGAATGGCTTCTTGACCGTTATAAAGATGTAAAAATCCTCTGATTTTTTGTTTCAAGTATAGAGAACGACATTTGTCTTCAAATCGTCTCCACATTGTCATATCTGCGTACCATTTTAGGTAAACTTCCTTGGAAAATTCTTTCATAGTTGATCGAAATTAGTGAGCAAAAATAAGAAAAAACTTTGTTTTTTCGGGCAGTATCTTTTCAAAAGTTAATAAATCCTTAATGAAACGCATTTTCCTAAAAAAAAATGTTTCCCAAAAAGAGAAACAATTCATTTATTTTCAAAAGATTAACTTTAATTGACATCGTACTGAAATTGCCCGGTGTAGGTTCCGGTAATTGTTTCGCCACCTTGAGATTTCAAATTAAAAATCACTCTAAAATTATGGGCATCCAGATCAACAATACTGCTGCTACCGAATTCGAAATCGGTAATTTCTGTGGTACCTCTGGTAAATTTGGATTGAGAATCGCTTAGGTTTCTTATAGAGCTTGTTGTACTAAAACCGCCGTCCAATTTATCATTAAAAGGAAAAGTTTGATACAGTTTTACCGTTCTGGTAACTCCGTCTTCGGTCCCTGTTAGAATGATGGTATATTCATTGGTTTCTGAAGAGTTTTTAGCTTTTTTACCAATTAATTGAGCAGAATTGATGACATATCTAGCCCCATCACTATCTTTTATGTATCGATCGGCATTGGTATATAAAGGCGGGTTTTCTGTATCCTCTTCATTTCTGCACGATGTTGCGATTGAAAGAGTTGAAAGCCCCAAAAATAAGAATAGAAGTTTTTTCATTATTAAATTTGATATTTGTTGCACAAATATAATGATTAATTGTATTTTCCATTCATTATTTGTTTTTTTTTAATGACTTTCTCATCATGGACATCCAAATCGAATAATTAAATAATCTTTTTCAATCTTGTATAGAATTTCATTGCCCAATGATTGGAAAGATTTTCAAAATTGGTGTACGGATGATTTTCAGGTCTAAAGCCTCTAAAAAACTCCTCGACACTGGCCACCTCACTGCCTTCAAAATCGAAATCTTTATTTCCTATTTTTTCACGAATCACAGAATCAATCAATACAGAAGATCCACTAATTTTCAGTTTTTCTTTTTGGTTAAATGTTCCCAAAAGCACGGCTACATCATGGTTTTCATAGATTGCGATAAGATTTATTAATTTCTGATGGTGGTAAAAGCCATAAAAAGTCAAACATCCGGCATCGTGAAAATCAGAGAATAATTTTACATACAACTTCGTATCATTGCTATCCGAAGCACCTATTGCTGTTTCTTGGATAAACAAGAGTGCCTCGGTTTTGTTTTCAATATTTTTGATTTCGGAATGTTGTTTTATCTCTTCGTCTTGTCTAATTTTTCTTTTTCTTTTGGGCGAATATTTTTGGTAAACCAAATCGTAATCATTTTTGGGAATAATGTAATTTCTCTTTGATTTTAAAGTTTTAGAGAATTTATTGTACTCATTGAAGTTGTAATTCCAGACCCAATAGTTTTTGTCTAAATACTCTAAAAACTCATCGTTCACTTTTAAATCGTCTTTTTTAGAAAAAACGCCCAATTGCTGACACAACCTGGGATTAACAATCAATTTCAAGCCAAATTTCTTGACAAAAGGCAAGGGCATGACAGCATCATAATCGCCTTTCACCAAAATATTCCATTTTTTACCCGTTGTAATGTCTAAAAATTCTTTAGAAACTGAATATTTTTTTTGTGCCGATTGGTTGATGCAGTGGGTATATTTTGTAAAATCTATATTTTTATATTCAACCTCTTTTATCATAATAAATTTTCGTTGGCAAAGCTATAAAAAGAAGTTTGAGTAATGATAAGATGATCGATCAAAACAATATTCATCAACTTTCCGGCATCCGAGATCTGTTTGGTAATTTTTAGATCTTCTTGGCTGGGTTTCAAATTTCCAGAAGGATGATTGTGAGCGATGAAAATCCCTGTAGCCATCTGTTCCAAAGCTTTTTTTAAAATTATTCTAACATCGACCACCGTTCCGGAAATCCCACCTTGTGATATTTTTTCTTTTAACAAAACCTTGTTGTGTTGATTAACAAAAACCACCCAAAATTCCTCGGTTCTCAAATCGCCTAAATAGGGATGTAAAAGTTTGAAAACATCATTTGCAGAGCTAATCTGAGTCTTTTCTGGAAGTTCCTGAGCTGCTTTTCGTCTGCCAATTTCCAATGCGGTTGCTATGGCTATGGCTTTGGCCTCTCCTATTCCTTTAAATTTCATAAGATCTGCTGTAGTAAGCAAGGACAAGTGGTGCCAATTGTTATCCACAGAATCCAAAATTTTCCTAGCCAACTCGACCGCCGAGTCTTCCCTATTGCCACTTCCCATAATTATGGCCAACAATTCGGAATCGGAAAGAGACGCTTTACCTTTCAGTAAAAATTTTTCCCGAGGTCTGTCGTCTTCAGCTAGAAATTTTATGGACATTTTTCTTCTATTTATTTAATTATCAGATAATTAAACCGTCTTTCATCACCAATTTTCTATCGGTCACTTCTGCCAAATTGGTATTGTGTGTCACAATGACAAAGGTTTGTTGGTATTTGTCCCTCAAATCAAAAAACAATTGATGCAGATCATCGGCGTTTTTGGAGTCCAAATTTCCTGTAGGCTCATCGGCAAAGATAATTTTTGGAGAGTTGATCAAAGCTCTGGCAACCGCCACTCTTTGGGCTTCGCCTCCGGACAGTTCATTGGGTTTGTGGTGCAGGCGATCAATTATTTTAAGATCCTCAAAAAGCGAATAGGCTTTGGAATGATAATCTTCGTTTTTACCGGATATTTTTGTGGGCAAAAGTACATTTTCCAAAGCGGTAAATTCCGGTAATAATTGATGAAACTGAAATACAAAACCGATGTTTTGGTTTCTGAATTTTGACAATTCTTTATCTTTCATGTTCACAAAAGACTGACCGTCAATCAAAATTTCGGTTTGGTAATGCTGCGGTCGCGAAGGCAAATCCAAGGTGCCCAAAATCTGTAACAAAGTCGATTTTCCGGCTCCCGATTCTCCAACAATAGAGACCACCTCACCTTTTTTAATATGAACATCAACCCCTTTCAAAACTTCGAGGTCGCCGTAGTATTTATGAATATTTTTTGCTTTTATCATGTTTCAAAAATAGAACTTTTTTTTGAGTCTTTTGAATTTATACTAAAATTAAGCATCTGCGAAGCCTCTTGCTATTGTTCGGTAAAATGGGCTTTCAAAATCCTATCTTTACCTGCAAACACCAAACGATCTCGATCTACCCAAAGGCAAGTATAAAGATTTTTTTCATCGGAAATCTTCATCCAGGTTTTACCAAAATCTTTAGAATATGAAATGTGTTGATCTCCAATAGCAATCATCTCTTTACCTTTTGATTTTGGACGAATTTTTACACAGGTCATATACCCGGCATTATTTCCAGATGCTTGAATTTGCCATGTTTCCCCACCATCATTTGTGGTTGCAATGTTGTTGATATTGGCCTTTTGATCGGTATAATCTCCACCTACAGCAATACCAAAATTATTATTATAAAAATCAATAGAATACATCCCTTGCGAGGCTTTTCCGTGTACAAATGGAGTTTCTATTGCTTTTACAATTCTAGTAAATTTACTGTATCTGTATATTTTAGAAGACATGCCTCCCGTAACCAGCCATACATAATCTTTGGATGATGCAATATTGGAATTGCTGGCTGCAAATGCTGCTTCACCTTCATTTAAAATGATCGTTTTTGTGAAATAATTAATTTTTATTTCCTTATCATTATTAAAATACCCCCATTTAAGTTTTTTATTTGGTTCCGGATCACTAAAAACATAAAAATCACTATCATCGTAATACAATGCATCATAGAACGCTTTATTATCTGAATCTGTATGAACGATAGTGTAAGACAAATCGTTTTTGTTAATTTTAAAAAAATACGCTGGACTTTCTATGTTGATGGCAAAAACAGATTTTTTATCTGCAGCGATGGTTCGAAATTGCAACTTTTTGTCCGAAACCAACACTTGTTTATTTTGTGTTGAATCTTTTAGAGAAACAAATCCAATTTTGGAATCGGTACCGGAATACCAAATTTTATCCTGATCTAAGGTTATCGCTCTAATGCTGATCTTTTCATTCAGCAAAGGTGAGAAACTCAATTTTTGAGCTTGGATAGCAATCCCATTCGCTACTAAAAAAGCAAGTATAAAATTCTTCATAACACAAAAATAAAAAATCCGCTTCATTGCTGTAGCGGATTTGGGTTTATTTTTAATCTTTATTGTCAAGATCGATATCGTATTCTTCTAAGGGTTCTTGTTCTGCTTTAAAAGTCTCTCCAAAACCACCTGATTTTTGTAATTTAGAGTTTTTCTTACTGTACATAAAATAGATAATCAATCCCAAAACCATCCAAATTGCTGAGTATGTTTTAGCTTCTAAACTCAGGTTAAAAATAAGGTAAATATTGATCAGTATCCCACATACAGCAATAACTGGTAAAGCAGGTACTTTAAAGTTTCTTTGCAAATTCGGTTCTTTCACTCTTAGGATCCAAACGGCAACACAAACCATGGTAAAGGCAAACAAAGTTCCGAAACTGGTCATGTGTGCCAAATCGTTAATGGGCGTTAAAGAAGCCACCACTGCAATAACAATCCCTACAATAATTAGATTTTTTCTAGGAACTCCTGACAATGGATTCACTTTTGAGAAAGTCGAAGGAATAAGACCATCTTTAGACATACCTAAGAATATTCTGGATTGTCCCATGATCAGTACCATCAAAACTGAGATCAGACCAACAGTTGCAGCAATGGTAATGATATAACCTGCCCATTGTTGACCTGCAATATCAAAGGCATAGGCTACAGGAGCTTTTATGGCATCCGGATATTTTCCTAATGGATTGAAATCTGAATAATGCATCATCCCGGTTAATACTAAAGACACCAAGATATAAAGTACTGTACAGATTAATAATGAAGCGATGATGGCAAAAGGTACATCTTTTTTCGGATTGATGGCTTCTCCGGCTTGTGTAGAAACGGCATCGAAACCAACATAAGCAAAAAATATGGCCGAAGCACCGGCAATGACTCCTCCAATCCCGTATGCTGAATGCGAAACACCATTTTCTGTAATGGTTGTTGGCTCAGGGATGAACGGTACCCAATTGTCCATATTGATAAAAAATGCTCCCGCAATAATTACAAAAATAATTGCAGAAACCTTAAGCATTACTATAAAATTATTGGCTTTTGCAGCTCCTTTAGTTCCATTCAGCAAAATACCGATGACAAACAAAACGATTAATAATGCGGGTAAATTCATGGCAAATCCTGAGTTACCTGCCGCAGCGTAAGTTTGTGGATCTGTCGTCAGCCAATCCGGAAGATGCAGGCCAAACATTTTAAGTAACTTACCAAAATATCCGGACCAAGAAACAGCTACCGTCATCGATCCCATGGCGTATTCCAGAATAAGCCCCCAACCGATAACCCACGCAAAAATTTCTCCTACAGTTCCGTAAGCATAGGCGTAAGCAGAACCTTCTACGGGGAGAATTGAGGCAAACTCGGCATAACACAAAGCTGCAAAAACACAAGCTATTCCGGCTATTACAAAAGATAGCGCCAATGCAGGTCCTGCGTTATAATAAGCTCCGGTTCCGGTAAGTACAAAAATACCGCCACCGATAATGGCACCAATCCCAATGGCTGTTAAACTCCATTTACCCAATACCCTTTTCAGCTGACTTTTTTTGATGTCTGCTTCATAAGCTTCCATGGGTTTTTTAATCCAAATATTCGACATATAAATATATTTTTACAATTCACGAAAGTAAAAAAAATTTAAAAACTTTAACTTATATTACTAAATAAACTTTAATATTTTTTCCATATCGTATTTAATTCGCCTATTTTCAGTATGAAAAATTTATTCAAGGGATCTTGGGTTCATTCAAAACAAATTTTAAATACAACTTTATCATAAATTGAATTCAATTGAAAAAGTATTGTTATTTTTGAATTAAATATATACAAAACACAACATTTGAAAATGAAAATAACCACAACCCTAAGTCTTGTATTTCTATTTTTCGGATATACGCATTTCTACACTCAAAACACCGATACCAAGGTCGTTCACAAAAGAACTTATACAAAAAAAGAAGAGTTGAATACGGGTACTACCAACCAAAATATAAAACCCGAAAGAACCTACGCAACCAAGCCCATAAAAGCAGAATTGGCAGATAAGAAAGATAAAGACTTGGGGCCGAAAACAAACAACGAACCGAGCATTATCGAAAGAATTGAAAAAAAAGACAGTCCAAAAAAATCAGAGTCGTCCTTTTGGTCTTGGCTATTTGGAAAAAAATCGTCACAAAAAACATCCGTTTCAAAAAATAGTACAAACAAAAAATATAAGAACCGTACCATCTACACCGGCCCAAATGGTGGACGATACTACATCAACAAAAACGGAAATAAAACCTATATCCACTAAAAAATGAAAAAAACCATACTTCTTCTATTTGCAACCATAAGTTTTGAAATGTCGGCACAGACAGAGTTGGTCTTTGTTTTTTTTAAAGATAAACCCAATAAAGCCGCATTCTACGCCAATCCTTTGTCCGAACTTACACAAAAGTCCCTAAACCGTCGATTGGCTCTAGGCATTTCGCTAAACGATCAAGATGCTCCTATTGAGCCTTCTTATATTCAGAATATTCAGAATTTAGGATTTACCGTTACCGATTATTCTAAATGGTTAAATGGAGTTGCCGTAAACGCTACAGCAGCAGAAAAGGTTGTATTACAAAGCCAAACTTTTGTACAATCGGTGGAAAGTTTTGCAAAAAATACGAATCCTTCAACTAAAAATTCCACATTCAACAAATGGGAAAATACCAACAAAGCCTCATTAATCAATTTTAATTATGGGAATGGCTTAGCACAGATTGACCAAATTAATCTTAGAAACCTGCATTTGTCCGGATACACAGGCAACGGAACCACAATTGCTGTTATAGACACCGGTTTTCCGCAAGTTGATAGCGGGACACCGTTTTCCAGATTGTGGACCAACAACAAAATAAAAGGCGGCTACAATTTTATTTCGAAAAATACTGACATTTACAATACCAACCTCTATGCACACGGCACTGTGGTTTTAGGAGCCATAGGCGGTTATATCGACGGAACTTTTGTAGGGTCTGCTCCAGATGCCGATTTTTATCTGTACACAACCGAAAGTTATAACCAAGAAATCCCAGAAGAACAACTCTACTGGATAGAAGCCGCGGAAGAAGCCGATAGAAAAGGTGTGGACATCATCACCACTTCTTTGGGCTACAATGTTTTTGACGACCCGAGATACAATTTGCAATACAGTGACATGAACGGTACTACTTCTTTTATTGCCAGAGGTGCACAAATTGCTACAGAAAAAGGAATTTTTGTATTGGCAGCTGCAGGAAATGCCGGTCAGCAAAGCTGGCATTACATCATGACACCGGCGGACAATGCAAAGGTTTTCACCATTGGTGCTGTGGATAACTTGGGAGTTTCCTCTAATTTTTCATCATTTGGTCCCAATTCTTTAGGAATTGTAAAACCGGATGCCAGTGCCAGAGGTACAGCTACGGCTTCTGTAAACGGAACAGGTGCAACCACATCCAGCGGAACCTCTCTTGCAACACCGGTTGCAGCTGGTGGAGTAGCTTGTCTAATACAAGCATTCCCCAATATGAACCGTGATCTTATGAGAACAAAATTGAGAGAAACCGCTTCGTTATTTCCAAATTATACCAACCAAATTGGATATGGTATCTTGAATTTCGGATTGTTACTGAACACCTTGAGTACCGAAGAATTTTCAGTAAAAACTCCAGTTACCGTCTATCCAAATCCGGCCCATGAAACGGTAAACATCAACAGTAATTTAACTCCCGATAAGGTAGAAATCTACGATCAGCTTGGAAGATTAATATTGAAAAATGAAAATGAAAAGTCTATAAATATACATTCTTTAGACAATGGCATCTATTATTTAAAAATTTTCATAAACCAAGACTTTACCATTAAGAAGTTCATCAAAAAAAATTAAATTATTTTGAAAACCATCTATTAATGGTTATTTTAGCACCGTTGTACAAATCGAACACAAAGATAATGAGCGCAAATTCTATATTCAAAATTGCATTGGTACCCATTTTATTGGCCTTATTTCTATATGCACTTCAGATTATTTTCGGGTGGTTATCCGAAGCCGATAACAATTCTGTTATTCTGGGTGTTGTTTCACTGAGTTTACTTTTTGTTTCAACATATTTCATCATCAAAAAAATATATTTTACAAATGAATAAAAACAAAATCAGCCTAGCTATTGGCGGAGCGTTAAGTTTTATAATGCTAATTATTGTACTCACCTGTACCGAAAGAATTGATGCAGGACACGAAGGTCTTTTGGTAAAAATGTACGGATCCGACAAAGGGGTGCAAGATGTAGCGTTGGTTACAGGTCGCGTTTGGTATAACCCACTTACAGAACAGGTTTTCGAGGTGCCAACTTATGTTCAGACCATTAATTATCAACCCTTTACCGTGAATGCCAAAGACGGATCGGTATTTACTGTAGATCCCACCATGTCTCTGAAAGTTATAGATGGACAATCGCCTAAAATATTTAAAAAGTACAGAAAAAACATTGACGAAGTATTACAAAACACTTTGGTTAACCACATTAAAGATGTATATAGAATTGAATTCAACAAGTACACAACCGATTCCATCATCAGTCGTAGAGAAGCTTTTGAAAACGGGGTTCAAGATAAAATGAATAAATTTTTGGAGAAAGAAGGTTTTGCCATGGAGCAATTGACCTCCGGAATACAATATCCAGATGCCATTACCAAAGCCATTAATGCAAAAAATGCAGCGATACAAGAAGCACAACGAGTGGAAAACGAATTAAAAGTTGCTGAGGCCAATGCTAAAAAACTTATCGTACAAGCTGAAGCAGAGGCTAAAGCCAACGAACTAAGAAAACAATCGCTTAACAATTTACTTATCCAACAACAATTTATTGAAAAATGGGACGGCAAAACCGCTATTTACGGCAACGCTCCTTCCTTCTTCAAATCAGTTGATTAACACCTAAAAAATCACTTCGTTGGAAGTGATTTTTTTTATCAATAATACAAATTGTTTTTTATTGAAATATAAAAACATAAATTTATCCTCTAAAAAATAGATATGCTCAATTTTGAATTTAAAAATCCTACCAAAATTATTTTTGGAAAAGGAGAAATCCATAAACTATCCAAAGAGATCCCTCAAAATGCTAAAATATTAATGCTTTATGGCGGTGGAAGTATAAAATCCAACGGCATCTACGACCAAGTAAAATCGGCACTTTCAGACTTTGATTTGTCCGAATTTGGAGGCATACCTGCCAATCCAGAATATTCTGTTTTATTGGATGCCCTGAAGGTGATCCAGGAGAAAAACATCGATTATCTTTTGGCAGTTGGCGGTGGTTCTGTAATTGATGGAACTAAATTTTTAGCGGCTGCTTCAAAATACGATGGAGATGAACCTTGGGATATTTTAACCCAAAAAATTAGATTTTTTGAAGGCGATGCTTTGCCTTTCGCAACGGTGCTTACACTCCCCGCAACAGGTTCTGAAATGAATTCGGGTTATGTCATTTCCAGAAGAGAAACCAAAGAAAAACTTTCCAGTGGTGGCCCAGGATTATTTCCTCAATTTTCTATTATGGATCCGGAAGTCATTCGCAGCATTCCGAAAAAACAAATTGCCAACGGAATTGCCGATGCCTACTCTCATGTC
Organism: Amniculibacterium sp. G2-70; assembly: GCF_014353055.1. Classification (GTDB taxonomy): domain Bacteria; phylum Bacteroidota; class Bacteroidia; order Flavobacteriales; family Weeksellaceae; genus Amniculibacterium; species Amniculibacterium aquaticum. The sequence goes on along the minus strand of NZ_CP060698.1, from coordinate 21,340 downwards.
TTGGAACAATACATGACCTATCCAACCGCTGCCACATTACAAGAAAGAATTATGGAGAGCATTATGATTACCCTGCAAGAAGTTGCTCCTAAAGTTTTGGCAGATGAATTTGATTACGATGCTGCAGCCAATTTTATGTGGTGTTGCACCATGGCTCTCAACGGTTTGATCAGCAAAGGGGTACCTACAGATTGGGCGGTACATTCGATGGGACACGAGTTGACAGCACTCTTTGGTATAGATCATGCCAGAACTTTAGCAATAATTGCTCCGTCGCATTATCGTTTCAATATGGAAAATAAAATAGGAAAACTTTGTCAGTACGCAGATAGAGTTTGGAATATCTCTGGGGAAAATGCAAAAGAAAAAGCAGAATTTGGAATTAAAAAAATGGAAGAATTTTTCCAAGGAATGGGCATTCCTACCCGATTATCGGGCTATGTTGAAGAATATGAAGGAACTGCTGAAAAAATTCAACAATCGTTTACCGAAAGAAATTGGATCTTGGGCGAAAGGAAAAACATCGGCCCCGATGAGGTTTTGGAAATTGTAAAAATGAGTTACTAAAATTTAAAAATCCCGGATCGTCTAAGTTGATCCGGGATTTTTTTATTTCTTTTTATTTACAGCGGTTTCGTCTATCCAACGATCCTTGTTGTTGGAGTCTAAAAGGTACAGGATATCGTCTTGTTTGGTCAAGAGCATCACTTTGGTGATGGGAACGGCTATTTTTTTCCCTTCCAACTTATCAAAACGAAGCGAAACTACATTTTTTCCGGTTTTCACAACATCCCCTGAAAAGACATTGGATGAGCTATCGCCACGGGATTTATCATCAAAAACTTCTACAAAATTGGCATTTTTTCCTTTGATGATGATGAACATTCTCTCGGTATGATCATCAAATTCTTTGATCTGAATAAATTTTTTATCATCAAAATTAACATTGTCCACTTTTTGGTTAATGCCTTTTTGAGTTTCTAATTTATCCAAAATAGCGTTCAGCGTTCCGTACTGAGCTTTGAAACCCATGACAGAGGCTCCAAAAACAAGAGTGTAAATTATTTTTTTCATTTTTTATGTGTTTTAAAAGATGGACTGATAAGCAAAACTTACCAGTCCAAAAGTGTTAAAAAATTCATTCAATTTTACAAGTTCCCTCTTCTTTCTTGTTCTTTTTCCAAGGCTTCGAAAAGAGCTTTGAAATTACCTGCTCCAAAGCTTTGCGCTCCGTGTCTTTCGATAATTTCATAGAATAATGTTGGTCTGTCTTCTACGGGTTTAGTAAAGATTTGTAGCAGATAACCTTCTTCATCGCAATCAATTAGGATTCCTAAATCTTGCAATTTCTTAATATCTTCGTCAATATGACCTACTCTTTCCGGTACCATATTGTAATACGCTTCTGGTGGTGCAGAAAGGAATTCGACCCCTCTTGCTTTAAGTTCTGTAACCGTTTTGATGATGTCTTTGGTGGCCACCGCAATGTGTTGTACACCTTCGCCTTCATAAAAATCCAAATATTCTTCTACCTGAGATTTTTTCTTACCTTCAGCAGGTTCGTTAATTGGGAATTTGGCATAACCGTTACCGTTAGACATTACTTTGGACATCAAAGCAGAGTATTCTGTGTTGATCTGCTTGTCATCAAAGCTAAGGATGTTTACAAATCCCATTACATCTTCGTACCATTTCACAACCGGCAACATTCTGTCCCAATCTACATTTCCTACGCAATGATCTACATACAAAAGACCAACATCGGATGGGTTGTAGTCGCTTTCCCATTTCTCATAACCCGGCATGAAAGCACCCGTATAATTTTTTCTTTCGATAAACATGTGTACGGTTTCTCCGTAAGTGTAAACCCCTGACATTCTAACTTCTCCAAATTCGTCGGTAAGGGTTTTAGGCTCCATGTATGGTTTTCCACCTCTTTTAGTGGTTTCTTCAAACGCTTTGTAGGCATCATCTACCCAAAGAGCAAGGATTTTTACACCGTCGCCGTGTTTTCTTTGGTGTTCGCAAATGGGAGAGTCTGAGTTAAGACCGGAAGTTAATACCAACCTGATCTTTCCTTGTTGCAAAACATAAGACGCTCTGTCTCTAACTCCGGTTTCTGGTCCTGCGTAGGCTACGGATTGAAAACCAAAAGCCGTTTTATAATAATGTGCGGATTGCTTAGCATTTCCTACATAAAACTCAATATAATCGGTACCGTTAATGGGCAAAAAATTTTCTGCCTGTGCGATTTTCTCTGCAAATGTGAGTGTTGACATTTTTATTTTTTAGATTATTGTTTCTGTATTATTTTTTACAAATATATTAAAACTATACAAATAACAATCTACCAATCGTACAATTTACTATTGAGTTAAGGAAATATTTATTAAGATGAAAATGTCTTATTTTTTATTTACAACGGGAAGTATTTCATTTTTGTTAAGTCCAAATCGTTTAATATCTTCATCTGCAAATCGTTGTGAATAGAACAAGGCTTGTGCTTCAAAACCCACTTCGGACAATCTATCGAAATAGTCCATTCCGTACCATCTGACATGATCGTATTGTCCAAAATGTTTTTGTCTTTCTTTGGGGTCAATAATGGAAAAGTCTTCGTAAGTTTTCTCTAATGAATTTTTCATGGGAACCTGAAAAATACCCCAACCACCCGGTTTCATCACTCGGAAAAGTTCGGACATGGCTTTTCTATCGTCCGCAATATGCTCCAAGACATGGTTACAAATGACCACATCAAAACTTTCACTGGCAAAAGGCAGATCTAAAATATCGGCTTTTACATCGACAATTGGAGAGTACAGATCGGCAGAAGTATAATCCAAATTGGACATTTTCCTGAATCTTTTTAGAAATTCCTGTTCGGGTGCGATGTGCAAAACCTTTAAATTTTTGATGAAAAAATCGGTTTCATTCTGAAGGTACAACCACATTTGACGGTGCCTTTCCAAACTTAAAGTCCCGGGAGACAGTGCATTTTCTCTTTGCTTTCCGTATCCGTAGGGTAAAAATTTACGATAGGATTTTCCATCAATAGGATCGGTAAATTGATCTCCTTTATAATATTGATAAAGAACAGGACGAATCCAAAGACTAAATTTTATTAGTAAAGGTCTTGGTATGACATTCAGGGCAATCTGAGTGATTTTTTTTTTCACTTTTTGAATTTAAAAAAGATACGGTTCAAAAATAAAAATTTCTGAACCGTATCTTGACTATTTTTTAAAAAATTTTAAAAATCTTGGGTAAATGGTTTTTCCTCGTCACTTACTATACCCAATGCATCGTAAATATACTGGAATGTAGAAAGCAAAACCGGCTTCCCGTTGATGATGGCAACATCGTGTTCAAAATGAGCCGAAGGCGAGTTGTCTTTAGAAGTTACTGTCCATCCATCGTCATGAAATTTCACCTCATGAGTACCAAGATTGATCATGGGTTCAATGGCCAAAGCAATGCCGTCTTTTAAGACTTTACCACTTCCTTTTCTTCCATAATTCGGAACTTGTGGATCTTCGTGCATTTTTTTACCCAAACCGTGTCCCACCAATTCTCTTACAACCCCATAACCGTGGGCTTCGCAATAAGTTTGTATCGCATTGGAGATGTCTCCAACTCTTTTACCTCGCACACATTGCTCTATCCCTTTGTATAAGGATTCTTTGGTTATTTGCAATAATTTTTTTGTTTCGGCAGCCACTTCTCCCACCTCGAAAGAGTAGGCATGATCTCCGTAGAAACCATTCATATAAACCCCACAATCCACAGAAAGGATATCGCCTTCTTGCAGTGGTTGGTTGTTTGGGATGCCGTGTACCACTTCGGCATTTGGAGAGATGCACAAAGAGTTTGGAAAGCCGTACATTCCTAAAAATGCAGGTTCGCCACCGTGATCTTTGATGTAATCGTGTGCCAATTTATCCAACTGTAAAGTGGTGACACCGGGCTGAATAATTTTAGCAATCTCTCCTAAAGTTTTAGAAACCAATTGTGCAGATTGACGCATCAGTCGGAGTTCTTCTATTGTTTTTAGTTGTATCATACTGTATATAAAAATTGAGAAAAAACTACCAGAAAAGTCCCTTTTTCTTTTCTTTTTTTAATTTTGAATAGGCCAGAACTTCTTTTCCATCTACTCTAAATTCAATTTTATCGTTGATGATGTTATAGATTTCGCCCCAACCTGGAAAGCCGCCCAAGTTTCTATCATCAATGAACAAATCGGCATCGATCTTTCTGGATTGAGTTTCTGAGTCGAAAATTTCTCCTTCAAAACTGGAGTTAACCGCATAAAAATCGATTCCGTTTTTTGAGCAGAACTCAACGGCTTCTTCTAAAGATCTTCCGTGTCTATAGGTCCACAGAATAAGTCTATACCCTTCTGCTTGTAGTTTTTTTAAGGTTTCGAATGCGAATATTTTGGGTTTACCAATTCCAGGATACGCATCATCTACGATGGTTCCATCAAAATCGATAGCTAATTTTTTATTGCTTTTGATCATGTTTGTATTTTAAAAAACGATGCAAAGATAAAATTTTAAATTGTTAGAAAACTACTTGACCGTTGTAAATCTAAAAAAGCTGCTTTATAAAAAATATAAAACAGCCCTTCGTTAATAAAATATTTAAGGAGTTTAGTTGAAATCTACATGTTCATTAACCACATTTTGAACTGCCACAGTTTTTACAAATCAAGCATCCTTCTTGGTAGATGACTTGGTCGGTGCCACAATTGGAACATTTTTGACCATTGGCTTCGGTTCCGTCGGGGATATATCGTTTCAAAGCACGAGCTACACCGGCCTTCCAAGTGTTGATGGACTCGGAGTCCAGTTCCATTTGGTTCACCAGATCTACTACTTTTTCTATGGACATCCCGTGTCTTAAAGTTCCGGAAATCAATTTGGCATAGTTCCAAAATTCTGGACTAAACTTATGAGAAAGTCCTTCGATGGTGGTTTTATAGCCTTTGATGTTTTTGAATTGGAAATCGTATCTGGATAGTCCGTTTTCATCTTTATTTTTTATGATCAGACCTTCATTCACCCATCTTGGTAATAATATACCTTCGTCATCATCGGCCAAACCGGTAAAGATTTCGTACGGTTTTCCATCAATCAAACCTACAAAAGCTACCCATTTGTCTTTATTATTTTGAAATCGAACCACATCGGCCTCCAAAATCTGAGGTCTTTTTGTTGGAAAATGAGAAAGAATTTCTTCAGTTTTCTCTTCTTTTTTATCATCTGCTGCCACCAAAACTCCAGCTCGAGAGCCGTCACGATAGACCGTAACTCCTTTACAACCAGACTCCCAAGCTTTTACATAAAGTTGATTGACCAATTCTTCCGTTGCTTCGTTCGGTATGTTGATGGTTACAGAAATGGAATGATCGACCCATTTTTGGATTTCGCCTTGCATTTGCACTTTACTGAGCCAATCGATATCGTTGGAAGTGGCTTTATAATATGGAGACTGAGCGATAAGTTCTTGAATTTCTTCATTGGTGTAATTTTTCTCGGTATCCAGTTCATTCGCCTTCATCCAAGTTTTGAAATGGTGGTGAAAAACGATGTATTCTTCCCAAGAATCTCCCACTTCGTCAACAAAATCAACACGAACATCTTTGTCGTTCGGATTAACTTTTCTTCTTCTTTTATAAACCGGAAGAAAAACCGGCTCAATACCGGAAGTTGTTTGCGACATCAGGCTCGTACTCCCTGTTGGTGCAATGGTAAGTAAGGCAATATTTCTGCGTCCGTAGATTTTCATTTGCTCATACAAATCGGCATCGGCAGCCTTTAGCCTAAGCATGAACGGGTTATTCTCCTCTCTTTTAGCATCAAAAATTTCGAATGCGCCTCTTTCTTTGGCCAAAACCACAGACGATCGGTAGCACGCCAAAGCCATATTTTTATGTACTAAAACTGAAAAATCCGTAGCCGCTTGGCTTCCGTATTGCAAACCTAAAGCCGCCAACATATCGCCTTCTGCAGTGATGCCCACACCGGTACGACGGCCTTGCAAGGTTTTTTTCTGAATTTTTTCCCAAAGATGTTTTTCCGTATGTTTTATTTCTTGATCTTCAGGATCCGAATTTATTTTTTGCAAAATGGCATCAATTTTTTCCATTTCAAGATCGATGATGTCGTCCATCATTCTTTGTGCGATTGCAGCATGTTTTTTGAACAATTCAAAATTGAATTTTGCTTCTTTGGTAAATGGATTTTCAACATACGAGTACAAATTAAGAGCAATTAATCGGCACGAATCGTACGGACAAAGCGGAATCTCGCCACAAGGATTGGTAGAAACCGTCTCGAAGCCCAAGTCGGCATAACAATCCGGTAGGGATTCTTTGACAATGGTATCCCAAAACAGAATGCCAGGTTCGGCAGATTTCCAAGCGTTATGTACAATTTTATTCCAAATATTATGAGCCTGAACGGTTTTTGTAAATTTGGGTTTAGCGCTGTGGATAGGGTATTTCTGAAGATATTCTGAGTTGTTTTTAACCGCTTGCATAAAATCGTCATCAATCCTTACCGAAACATTGGCCCCTGTTACTTTTCCTTGCTCCAATTTGGCATCGATAAAATCTTCGGCATCAGGATGATTGATGGAAACGGAAAGCATCAAAGCACCCCGTCTTCCGTCTTGGGCAACCTCACGAGTCGAGTTGGAATACCTTTCCATAAACGGTACCAAACCGGTAGAAGTGAGTGCAGAATTTTTCACTGCCGAACCTTTTGGTCGGATAAAAGACAGGTCGTGTCCCACACCACCTCTTCTTTTCATGAGCTGCACTTGCTCTTCGTCAATTTTCATGATGCTTCCGTAAGAATCGCTATCCGAACCGTTTCCTATCACAAAACAATTGGACAAAGAGGCAATCTGAAAATGATTTCCAATTCCCGTCATCGGACTGCCTTGAGGAATGATGTATTTGAAATCTTTGATCAAATCAAACAAGTCATTTTCAGTCAGTGGGTTGGGATATTTTTTCTCTATTCTTGCGATTTCTGACGCAATACGGCGATGCATATCGTCCGGAGTTTTCTCATAAAGATTACCATCCGAATCCTTCAAAGCATATTTGGTAACCCAAACTTTTGCAGCCAAATCGTCGCCTTTGAAATATTCTAAAGTTGCATCATTAGCTTCTTTAGATGTGTATGTTGTTGTTTTTCTTTCCATTGTAGAAATTTCCATATCCAAAATTTTATGGATTAAAGGTAAATAAATTTCTCAAATAGAAAAATGATTTTTACATTATTTGTAAACTTTTATAGAAATGAAAAACATTAACTAACTCATTCGTAATTATTTAACATTAAAAATTTGTAAACTTTTATGAAAATAAGTTATCCACAATTACAAAATTTGAAAATTCTGAACTTCATCCAACTTTGGAAACAAGTCCTTGGAGATGAATTTTTTATCGCGACAATCCACCTCTTTCCAACCTTTCTTTTTCCCACAATCACCAACCTCTACCACCACAGGTACAAATGTAATTTCGTCCTGTCCCTCCAAAATTTGCTCTTTATACTGAACAGCAATATCCAAAACGCAAGGATAATTGATATCCAATTTCACATTCCTATATATAATGTCGTAATGATCTTCTTTATTTTCTGGAATTTCCAAATATTTCTCCCAACCGTCCATACTGCCAGCCAGATCAGCAATCGCCACCAACCCTTCATACAACGCAATTGTAAAACATTTCCTTGTCCCTTTCCTAAGATAGTCCTCAGGAAAATGCCCACCCTCATACAAGACCGTAGGCAAACCCATTTTTGTAAAATTATCACCTGTTGAAGTTGGATAAAACTCATCGTTGTATCTCGCAATTTGGCTTGGAATTTCAAGCTTCATCTTTTCAACAATTCTAGAAATTACAGCCATTGCTTTTTTCCTGGTATCCGTCAATGTCCGATCAACATCCTCAGCCGGAGCCAAAAAAGATAGAGTAGCAGGATGAACCCCATCCGACGAGAACAGCGTTCGTTGCTCATGCAAATTAAGTGCATAATCATAATTCCCATTCTCTGCTACATTCTTCAGATACGGAAATTCTTTACTGGACAGCATGTTATAATCCCTATTCAAGTCAATATTTAGAGCATTTCTCCTGGTCCAAACCTGTGAACCATCAGGATTAAGCATAAAAATAAAATCCAATTGAATTTTCGACCACAGATCTTCAGCCAATCCTTCAGAATATTTAAAAGATTCTAACAGATCCAGCATTGCATGCGTAGCATTGGACTCATTCCCATGCATCTGCGACCACGCCAACACTTTGGTACCACCACTCCCAAATCGCGCCATATAAATATTCCTTCCCTGAGTCGAAGTACCAATTAGGGAAATACAATCGCTGAGATTCTCCTGTAGAAATTTTTCAAGCTTACAGTAAGGAATATAGCGGTTAGGGAAATTAGGATTTGAACAGTAATTGAGTTGAAAATTTGACATCGTTAAAATTTACATTTCTCAAATATAATCCAAAACATTCAATCTGACTAACAAATCATACTATTCACATTTGTTAACTCATTAAACAAGACAGATTGTCATAATGTCTGTTGGTAATTTTGTGGATTGAATTATTTTTATTTTATTTTACTATCTTATTAAAAATCAAATAGTTAAATATTTTACTTCATAAAAGACTTTAACATTGCTTTAAGTAAATTTTTTGTATTTTCTCCCATTTATTGAAACTTTTTTTAAACATTATTTTTGAAGTTATTTCTGGTTGTAAAATCCTATTTACATCTGTTAAATTCTGTGTTTTTAAAAGTCAATTTTATTATATTTGACAAAAATTTTTTCAATGACAAACGAAGTACTTTTTCTTCTCGGATTCATCGTGTTTATCGGCGTTATTCTCGCAATGGATTTGGGCTTATTCCACAAAAAAAATCAAGATGTTTCTCTGAAGCAGGCTGGACTGATGAGTTTCTTAATGGTTGCTTTAGCCATGACATTTTACTTTATAATCACACAATACGGTCACCTCATTCATGGCATAAACAGTCTTGAAACATTGCAAACCGTGATCAACAAGCACCACCACCCTATCCGCATTATCGGTACCGATTTTAATGAAAACATTGTGAGGTATAACTACAACCTGGGAATGGAATTTTTAACCGGTTATATTGTAGAATATGCGCTTTCAGTAGATAATATTTTTGTAATCATGCTCATATTCACCTCATTTAGAGTGGATAAGTACAATTACCATCCGGTCTTATTTTGGGGAATTTTAGGAGCCATATTGATGCGTTTTGTCTTCATTTTTGTTGGAGCAGCATTGATCACCAAATTTGGATGGATCTTATATGTATTTGGTGCATTCCTGATCTATACAGGGGTTAAGATGTATTTGGAAAGAAATAAACACGAAGAAATCGATATACAACACCACCCTGTTGTTCGGTTGGCCAATAAATATTTTAAGATTCACAGCCATTTTGTAGAGGATAAATTTTTTGTTGTGGTAAACGGAATTAAGAAAATGACTCCTTTATTTTTAGTACTTATCATTGTCGAATTTACCGATCTTATCTTTGCTGTAGATTCTATCCCCGCAATATTTTCGGTTACTCACGATCCGTACATCGTTTTCTTTTCCAATATTTTTGCGATTATGGGACTTAGATCCATGTTCTTCTTATTGGCCAGTGTAGTGGATAAATTAAGATTCTTAAAAATAGGATTGGCTGCATTATTGGTGTTTATCGGTATCAAAATGCTAGCCCATCATTATTTAGAAGAAATGGGCTTCAAAACGAGTCATTCTTTACTGATTATCGTCTTTATACTGGGGCTTAGCGTTATAACTTCTTTGTTATTTCCAGAGAGAAAAAAAGAAAGAAAATTGCATCCACAGCAGGACGAGAAAAAGAATTTTCCGAGACATTAACAAGTATTCTTTAATGCGAATTATTCTTTAATACGATAGAAGCTCAGCCGAATTGGAGGTCACTGAAAAACCATCTTCATTTTGAATAAGATTTAATTTCAGACAAGAATTAAGAGCTTATTACACGACTTTAAAATCGGTAATAAGCTCTTTACATTTTTTGGAGTTCTAAATTTAATGGGTTTTGTAAAGCTTGTTTTGATTTAATTGGAGCTGAGTTTTAAAGATGATGATTTTGTTCTCTTTTTCTTAGATTAATTTCAGGATCCTCTTCAAATTGACTGCGAAAATAGCCAATGCTCCCTGCATTTGCATGTTTTCTATTCCATAAGAAGTGGCTCTTTTGTAACCATGAACATTTTTAAGTTCACTGTTTTTGGCTTCAATTTTATACCGGTGTTTCGACTTTTCTTTGTAATAATCACTTTCCTGAAAAGCCATCTGTTCTTGGTGTAATTCTGATTTTATAGAAACCGAGTAGGTTTTAGATTTTGCTCCGTCTTTGTAACAACCTTCTCTTAATGGGCAAACTTTACATTTTTCAACATCAAAATAATATACATCAGCTTGATTTTTGCCGACATTCTTTCTGTTCTGATGGGCTTTTCTGATGGCTAAATGCCCGGCAGGACAAACAAATCTGTCAGCATCCTTATTGTAATCAAACTGGTCTTTTTCTTTCCTACATCCTTGTGTAATGGATGGATTTAACTTTGCAACAATTTTTATATCCTGTTCGCTGGCAATTTTCAGATTTTCTTTTCCACTATAAGCCGAATCGCCAATGATGGTTTCCACTTCCATTCCGTTGTCTTGGCTCATTTGCAGTAATTTTGGCAATTCAGGCCCGTCTCCTTTTTCTCCCGAAGTTACCACTGCTGCGGTGATAATCCGCTCTTCACTCATCGCCAAATGTGTTTTGTAACCGAAAAAGGAACTGTCTGCGGATTTATGTCCGATTTTGGCATCCGTGTCTTTTGAGAAAGTTAGCTGTTCATCGGTGTCTTCGGCTGTTTCCCTCAAAAGATTTAATTTCTCTTTCACTGCCGGAATCTCACTTATTGATGGCTCATCTTCTATGCATTTTTCAAGTTCTCTACAATAAGCCAATTCTTTGTTCAGATCGTTTTCAGTATTCTTGACCGGCATTTTTGATTTGAAGTTTTCATCAAATTGATAAACCGTTTTACGAACTAATCTCGAACGCTCTCTCAGTACTTCTATGCTTGAAAATGGATTCGATCTAGATAAAGTATGTGTAGCGTCCACAATAATGGATCTGGATTTAATAATGCCTTTATCGATCGCTATCGTTACCGTTTTACCAATTAGAAGGTTCAACAAATCGGTATCTTTCAAGCGTAATTTCCTGAATTTTGTAAGTGAACTGGGGTTTATCACATCATCTTCGGGAGCCATATCTAAAAAATATTTGAAAGACATATCATAGCGGGAACGCTCTACCACATCTACATCAGAAACCGAGTAAATGCTTTTCAACAAAAGGTATTTGAACATCTTCACCGGACTTTCCGCATTGCGACCATTGTTCAAACAATACTTATTCAACAGTTCATCGTAGATGAAGGAAAAATCTATCAAATCATTAATTTTTCGAAGAAGATTTTCTTTCGGAACGATTAAATCATACAAATCGGAATAAGAACTAAACTGAATCTTTTGCTGTTGGACTAACATTCTTTATCTTTAAAAGACCTTATCAAGGTACAAAAAAAGGAGCTAAAATCCTAAGATTTCAACTCCTTCTTTTTCATATTTCCTGAAAATTCACTTTTTCAGTGATCTCGCCGAATTGGCTGAGTTTTTTTTTGAATTATATCCATCAAACGATAGTATCTGAAATAAAATACGAAGCGTTTAGATCTAACTTTATTGAATCATAATGCTTCAGATATGACTTACAAACCGTAAAAAAAACACTTTACAAATGTATACTACACTTTATGAAAATTATGATAAACAAGAAATTACACGAATAAATTGTAATCCACAAACTTAATGTTAATAAGTATAACACACTATAAATGTATACCATACGAGGTTATCCACGATAGACATAATCCTTTATTCACAATAATAATCAATATAAACCTCTTTCGTGTGGAAAAACAGCGGAAAATATGAATTTTATGGTCAGAATTCGTAAGTTATTAACATTTGGACACATAACAAACTGTAAACTAAATCATTACACCTGATTTACATTTGTGATTTTTTAAAGGAAACAATGATTTACATTTGTTGACTACTACTTAAAAATCTTTTGTTACATTTGTAAATGTAATTACAATGTTAAACCATGACTCTGAACGAAAGAATTTCAAAAATTATCGAGTACTCACAGTTTAGTCTTTCAGAATTTGCTGACGAAATTGATGTGCAAAGATCATCCATCTCTCACATTACTTCGGGAAGAAATAAACCTTCACTTGATTTTTTAATTAAAGTAAAAGATCGCTTTCCGGAATTGCAATGGGATTGGTTAATTAAAAATGAAGGTGAAATGTTGGCTTCAGAAAAAAATGAAGCTGAAGAAAATGCAAAATTAAGTACAACTTCCCTACCCGATTTATTCACACTGATTGATGATGACATCTACGGTAAAACGGAAAGTGAAGATCGTATCCTAAAAGAAGTACCTCGAGATTTGAATACAGATGTACTTTTATCAAATAAATTTGAAACAGCCGATTCTCAGCGATTAGAAAACAAAGAAAAATATCAAGATATTCAAAAAACTGAAAATCAGGATGTTAGAATTAAAAAGATTGTAATCTTTTATGAAAATGGAAAATTTGAAAGTTATGAGCCTTAAATTAAATTGATGTTAATCTTTTTCTTCTGAACTGGTAAAAATTGAGTTTAAAATAGAAGTAAAAAATGACAATGCAATTGAGAAAATAAATGCCCACCAAAAACCATCAACATTCATTTCAGAAACAAAATAATCGGCCATTAAAATAATAACGGCATTGATGACCAAGGAGAAAAATCCTAAAGTAATGATGGTTAATGGAAAGCCGATAATTTTGAATATGGGTTTTACAAATCCATTAAGCAAGGACAAAACAATTGCAAAAATGATTGCTGTTGCAAAGTTATCAAAATGAACTCCTGACAAAAACTTTGTTAAGCCAAAAGCAACTGCAGCTGTAATAATAAGTCGGATAATAAAATTCATATCTTGTGTTTTATTTGAACTTAAAAGTATTTTCAGGAAGCACCTTATTGATTTCTATTTTATTAAAAATCATTACAAAATCTCCATCTTTTTTTGGACTAAAACTTTCAATTCTAAAGGGGAAAAATAGATTTCCAACTTTCTTATAATCAGAATATTGTAGAGTTTCGTCCTTTTTAATTTCTTTTAATAATCTATAATTTTGAGCATCAAAATAATAGATTGTCTTATTCACATTCTTCGTTAGTTCGACCTTAAAGCAATCTACATTTTCTACTTTTTCTTTGCCCAATAATTCTGCTACAAAGCCCTTATTTTCCCAATCAATAAAATCATTATCAAAACTTTCTGGTAAATAATCTTTATAAACTTCCAATTTATTGGTTGCATAATTCATACCATAACCTTGTTTTCCATCATAACCGGCAGTTGGAATTTCTTTTTTGTTGATGACGATAATGGTTTTTGTTAGGTTGGGTCTTTCTTGGTAAATTTTTATGGGATATTCATCGTTCACCCCCAAAACAACCTTACCTTGTAATTGCACGGAGTTCAACAACTTCCAATGCGTTAAGCCTCCAGATAGTTCGATATTTTTTCCGATAATTTCTTTTGCTGTTTGGCTGAAAAATAAAGATGAGAATATAAATAATAATGAAAATATCAATAGTTTCTTCATGAAATAATTTCGTTTAATCGGATTCAAATTTAACAAATTATTTTTTATTAATTTCTATGATAATCATCATTTTTTTTCTACATTAGGCATCAAAATTTATCTATGAAGAAAATCTATATCTTACTATTTATCAATCTGTTATCAATTTACATTTCTGCACAAACAACCAAAAATGTTCTTTTTTTGGGAAATAGTTATACAGAAGTAAACAATTTGCCCAATTTGGTTAAAAATATGGCCATTTCTGTTGGAAATACGGTCAATTTTGATTCCAATACTCCTGGCGGACATACCCTACAAGGACATTGGGGAAATGGTATTTCGAAATCAAAAATCGAACAGGGAAATTGGGATTTTGTCGTTCTTCAGGAGCAAAGTCAAATTCCTTCTTTTCCGGATAACTATGTGAATAATAACATGTTTCCTTATGCAAAAAAACTGGATTCATTGATTAATAAAAACAATCCTTGCGCAGAAACTATTTTTTATATGACTTGGGGAAGAAAAAATGGAGATGCAGGCAACTGCGCAGCCAACCCTGTAGTTTGCACTTATCAAGGAATGGACAATGCTATAAAAACGCGTTATGAAATGATGGCTCTTCAAAACAACGGCATTGTGTCTCCTGTTGGAGCAGTTTGGAGGTACATCAGAAACAATTATCCAAACATCGAATTGTATTCTTCAGACGAAAGCCACCCTTCACTTGCCGGTTCGTATGCGGCTGCTTGTGCGTTTTATACCGTTATTTTTAGAGAAAATCCAAGTCTTATTCCCTATACGGCTAACTTGGATCCTACAACGGCATCACAAATTCGTGAGGCTGCAAAAACGGTTGTTTTCGATCAATTATTGACTTGGAATGTGGGAAAATACGATCTTAATTCAAATTTTTCTTCATCTGTAGATGCCAATAATCCACAAAACATTCAATTTTATGCTGATTATCCCTACAGTGGAGTTCAGTTTTTATGGAATTTTGGAGATGGACAAAGTTCAACTGATAAAAATCCGCTTCATAACTTTAACAGCCCCGGGATATTTCCTGTAGAACTGAAGGTGTCCAGATGTGGAAAAACTTCTGTAAAAACCATGAACATTACCGTTAACAGCTTGAAAACTGAAGAAATAGCAAATCCAGAATTGAGTATATATCCCAATCCTGTTAAAGATTTTATCCAAATAAAAAATGGAAAAAACATAGATAATTTTGAAATTTTCGATGCAAGTGGAAGACTAATCATTCAAAATAAATTAAATAATAACACCATTAAAATAGATGAATTAAATCCTGGAAACTACTTTTTACAATTGAAAGATCGAAATCAGAAGATTATTTTATCAAGCAAATTCATAAAAGAATAGAAAATCCTTTGTGAATTTAATATTAAAAAGCCTTGCAAAAATCAATTTGCAAAGCTTTTTTTTATAGATTTTCAATAATTTTTTTGGCTTTTTCCAAATCCTCCGGGACATCAATACCAACACCAACAAAATCGGTTTTTATCATTTTGATTTTCATTCCGTTTTCCAGGTATCGTATGCATTCTATCTTTTCTAATTTTTCCAAAGGAGTCATTTCTAACTTAGAAAATTTGAGTAATGCTTCTTTTCTAAAGGCATAAACACCAATATGCTTATAATACTCTGCTTGCAACGAAGTTTCTCTATGATACGGAATTACAGAACGGCTAAAATAAAGTGCAAATCCCTGTAAGTCAGTAATAACCTTAACATTATTGGGATTTTCAACTTCTTCTTTTTCATGAAGTTTAATTTTTAAAGAAGCCAAAGAAATTTCTTTCTTATCATCCGTTTCAAAAACCTCCATCAATTGTTTTAGAGGTTCTGTTTTCAGGAAAGGTTCGTCTCCTTGTACATTTACAACAATATCACAATCAATACTTTGCACTGCTTCAGCTATTCGATCGCTCCCGGTTTCGTGTTCGCCTGTCATCACAACATTTCCCCCGATATTTTTAATTTCGTCAAAGATAATTTCGGAATCTGTTGCTACAAAAACATCAGAAAAAAGCCCTGTTTCCAACACATTTTTATAGGTTGTTGCAATAACTGTTTTACCGCCAAGTTCTTGCATCAACTTACCCGGAAATCGACTGGCATTGTATCGAGCAGGAATTACCGCAATGATTTTCATCAACAAAAATTATTTTAAATTATTTTAAATTATTTAAAGCCGTTTCCAGTTTTGGGATACAAGCCAAAATTTCCTCTGTTGACAAACCTCCCACCGAAGCTCTGAACCAAGGTTGAGTTTTGGTGTCACCAAAAGATGAGAAAGGAACTAATGCAATTCCACCTTCATTAATCAAGTAGAACACCAGATCTGATGATGTTTCAATCTTACTACCATCCGGTTTTGTTTTATCGATATAATCCAACTGAATGGTCAGGTACAACGCTCCCATTGGTTCTATACTGTCCACTTTTAACCCTTTGGTTTTCAAGCCTTGCAATCCGTTATGAAGCGCTTCTAAAGAAGTTTTCAATCCACTTTTGAATTCATCAACAAACAGATCAATATTTTTGGGTTCTGCATAAAATTTTGCAGTTGCTTCTTGTTCAGGTTTTGGTGCCCAAGCTCCGATGTGAGTGTTAAGCGCTTTCATTCTATCAATAATTTCTGATGGTCCAAAAGACCATCCCACTCTTACCCCAGTTGCTGCAAGACATTTGGAAATTCCTTCGATATAGACTGTATATTTTCTCATTTCTGGATAAAGAGAAACGGGATCGTGATGAACGGCATCAAAAGTTAAGTTGCTGTAAATCTGATCGTACATCAAATACAGAGGTTTTTCATCCTCACCTCTTTTTTTGTTTTCCTCTAAAATCATTTCGCAAATTTCTGAAAGTTGATCTTTGGTAAACATGGTTCCTGTCGGATTGAGAGGCGAACAAAGCGAAATAAGCACTGCACCTTCGATATGCGGACGAATATCGTTTGCTGTTGGCAAGAAATTATTTTCCGGAATGGTGGCTATTTCTACACCATTGGCACCCGTCAGATAACAATAATGGTTGTTGTTCCACGATGGAATGGGGAAAATCACTTTATCGCCTTCATCCACTATTACTTTGTAAGTTGCATAGATTAAGGGTCTGGATCCTGCGGTTATCAAGATATCGTCTGGAGAATAATCCAAATTCCAGCGGGATTTTAAGTCTTTGGACACCGCTTTTCTAAGGGTCAAAAGTCCATTGGCTGGTGGATAATTGGTCAAATTATTTTGATACGCCTTTTGGATTTCCTCTTTCAACAAAGTTGGAATCGGATAGAGATTAGAGTCGAGGTCGCCAATGGTTAGATTGGCAATTTGAGCGCCTTTTGCCTTCATGTCATTGACTTCGTTACCGATTTTTACGATTTCGGAGCCAACGAGATGGGCAGCTAATTTTGAAACTTTCACTTTTATATAGATTTATTAATTATTCTGAAAAAAAGACCATGTATTTTTATCGATCTTGTTCAATACAAATGGTGTAATAAGGCTTGTAAAAGCTAAAATAAAAACCATTGTATTTTGATCTAAAAACTTAAAAACAATAACAAAGATACCGGATAAGAAACCAAGAATTTTCATCCAATTTTTACTGTATTTTGTTGTATTTGAAAGATAACAAATGCCTATTACAACAAACATTGCTGAGGCTATGGAGTTTTTCGTTTCATCGGAATAGTCGATAAACCAAGTTGAAAGTTTGCCTCCAAAAACCAAACACAACATGACAAGCATGATCCAATTCAAATAATTCAATCGTTGAATATTCATAAAATGATTTCCTTTTTTAAAGGGTTAAAGATAAAAAAATCAGTAGAAAAATTTTTATTTTTTACTGTTAAAATTCAACTGTAATTTTCTGTTTTTAATGAAAAAAATTCTTTTATCTTCAACGAAAATACTGTTGATAATACAAATGGAAAAGTTAACGGAATCCACTGGAACTGAATGAAAATATAAGAAATCAGCATTGAAATTACCGTAGAAAAGGCAATCCAAGCAAAATTCCATTTTTTATCGTTCATCAAAGCGATGGTACACAAAACCACATTGTACCCCAACAATCCTTGTTGAAAATCGATGGTATTGGAAAAAAATTTCCACGATAAAACTGCTGCTACGGTTGAGAAAACCAAACTGTACACAGCCGATTTCGGAGAATTCACGACAATTCCCAATAAAAATAAAGCTCCTGCCCCCAAATGATTCTGAAAAATCACCTGCCCAAAATCCCTCAAAATAAACGAATAAAAATCTAATTTTTCTACACTTGTGGTCGTTGTAACGCTTATCAATTCGGGGAGAAAATGATTGCAAAAAAACAAAATTCCCCAAGTGACCAGAACAAAAGGTAAAGTATAAACGCTTATTTTTCTTTGGTTAAAAAAATTCTGAATCCATGCAGAGAAAAAATTTCCTACAACCATCAAAAGCCAAGCAACCCACTCATTTTTAAGAAATATCAGCAACGCAACACCCACCAAAGCAGCTGAAAATCCATAGAGTCCGGCTTCTGTTTCTTGAGAATTAAATTTCAAAATTTTTGCGGTTAAAGTACCCACAACCACGGACAACAGTGCCGCAAATCCCATTGGGACCGAACCTACAAATATTCCTATCAAAAATAAAAGCCCGGTTATGGGATTATTTTGTAACATGATTTGTCCAAGACCTCTTAAACAGCTTTCGAAAAATTTTGGGAGTAATGAATTCATGATTAATTTAATAACCTTCAAATATAAATTAAAAAAATAAGGCTTCACGATGGTAAAGCCTTATTAAATTGGTATTAAAGATGAAGATCTTCTTTTACTTTTTCTATTTTTTGATTCAGGACAAATACTTTGTGTGTGAAATCCCTTTCGGAATCTACCGTATCTTTTACTGAAATGTAAAATTTAATTTTCGGTTCGGTTCCCGAAGGTCGGATGCAGATTTTTGTTCCGTCTTCGGTATAATAAATCAATACATTGGATTTTGGAATGTCGTCCATTACCAGAGTTTCATTATTTTTTACCAAAGTCTTCGTTTGCAATTTATAATCTTTGATAATGGAAATTGGAGAACCAGACACTTCTTTTGGTGGGTTTTCTCGGAAATCTTTCATCATTTGTTCAATCTCTTCCGCTCCAGAACGACCTTTTCTTACCACATTTACAAGTCCTTCATAGTACATTCCTAAGTCTTTGTAAATATCGATCATGTACTGAAATATCGAGCTTCCGTTGGCCTTACATACCGCTGCAATCTCGCAAGCTAAAAGTATGGAACCACAAGAATCTTTATCTCTTACAAAATCTCCGGTCATAAAGCCAAAGCTTTCCTCGCCACCACAGATAAATTTCTGAGTTCCTTCAGCCTCGCGGATCATTTTCCCAATCCATTTGAAACCGGTAAGACCAACCTTGCATTCGATACCGAATTTTTCGGCAATATCATAGAAAATATCTGAAGTTACGATGGTGGATCCGATGAACTCATTTCCGGATAATTTTCCTGCTTTTTTCCATTGCTCCAACATATAATAGGTAAGGATGGTATTGGTTTGGTTACCGTTTAGCAATTGAATTTCGCCTTCCAAATTTCTCACTGCAATCCCTAATCTATCGCCATCCGGGTCGGTTCCTATGACAATATCGGCATTGGTAATGTTGGCAAGATCCATCGCCATGGAAAGCGCTGCAGGTTCTTCAGGATTGGGAGATTCCACGGTTGGGAAGTTTCCGCTTGGGATCATTTGTTCGGTTACAAAATCTACTTTTTTGAATCCTGCTTTCTCCAATGCTCGTGGAATGGTCGTATATGTTGTCCCGTGAATGGAGGTAAAAACGATGTTTACATTGTCCCTCCCCACATTTTGATACAGAGAATTTTCCATACAAGCATCGATATAGACCTCGTCTTGGGTTTCGTCTATCCATTCGATAAGCTCGTCGTTTCCGTCAAATTTTATTTGATCAAAAGGTGTTGCATAGACCTCTCGGATGATGTTTTCGTCGTGTGGAGGTACAACCTGCGCTCCATCATTCCAATACACTTTGTAACCGTTGTATTCCGGTGGATTGTGTGATGCGGTAAGTACAATTCCTGCGTTGCATTTTTTGTCACGCACCGTGAACGATAATTCCGGAGTTGGCCTGTGGTTTTTGAAAAGCAAAACCCCTATTCCGTTTGCGGTAAGAACATCTGCACAAAGTTTTCCAAATTCTTTTGAATTTTTTCTCACATCGTATGCAATGGCAACTTTTATGGATTCGCCAGAGAATTGTTGCAACAAATAATTGGCAAGACCTTGTGTGGCTTGTCCAAGGGTGTATTTGTTGAGCCTGTTGGTGCCAACACCCATAATACCGCGCATTCCACCGGTTCCGAATTCCAATTCTCGGTAAAAGGCATCTTCTAAATCGGAGTTGTTGCTGTCGATTAATTTTCTTACTTCGTCTCTGGTTTCAGCATCAAAAGTATCACTGAGCCAAAGTTGTGCTTTTTCTATGGTCTTCATGTTTTTTATTGAGGTTAAAAGTCCAAAAATAAGGTATTAAAATTGAATACCAAATACCTATTTAATTCTAAAAATTAAGGTTGAATTTTATTTTTGACTTTGGTTGTTTTATCCTTTTTTATAGTTAATGCCGGCGAGTTGTAGTATAGCAACTGTGCATTATTAAGCAAATTTCCTTTAATTTCTTGGTCAACACCGATTTCTGCATACGAATTTTTATTCGCTTGCAGATCCAAGATTTCTACTTTCCAAAACGGAGCAATAATACTTGCTGAATCTGTAAGTTTGAATGTCGCTTCGTCACTAAATCCCTTGATGTTGGCTAAAGCATGATTGTTCATTTCAACCAGAGCCTTCTTCGTTCTTATAGCTCCAATAAATTTAGCCGACTTGTTAATTTTCAACTTAAAATCTTCTGCCTTAATCTCTGAAGAACTGTTAAATTCAACTGAATCTGAAATAGAAATATGCTGAATGTCTTTTTGGGAATAGAGGGTTAAGTTATAGAAATCCACTCCTTTTACACCTCTTTTTTCATGGATTTTCAAAACATGATCAGAAACAGAAATGTCCAAATTATCCATCAGGTTGGGATAGGTTTCCAGCTCTATTCTGGTTTTGGGATCTTTAACATAAAACACTCTGAATTTGCCCTGAAGATCAACAGCTGAAAAATCAGAAACTTCTACAGTTTTGGTTTCTATATTCCCTTTTGGAGAGATTTTTCCGCAAGAAAACAAGAGTGATGAGGAGATGAAAAGAAATAAATAATGTATGGTTTTCATTGGGATTCTTGTTTAAATAACTTCTTCTACAAGATAATTTTTATGACCTCTGTTGGTGCGGATGATGAGTTCGCCCAAGAAACCTGCAACAAAAAGCAATGTTCCTAAAATCATCAGTGTAAGAGAGATGAAAAACCAAGGGTTTTCAGCAATCATATTTCCGTAGATGTGGTGTATATAAACATCTATAA